>JAIXOU010000100.1 GCA_027486585.1 Verrucomicrobiaceae bacterium
CAAGAGCAGCCCGGTCAAAGGCTCCATCCGCAGCAAGCGCAAGCGCTGCTGCCTCGACCCCGCCTTCAGGACCGAAGCCACCCAACACATTTTCCATGGTTTTGGTGCGTAAGCCCTGCAAATACCCTGATTTCCTGTGAAAAACTCCTTGCCAAAGTGGACTTCGGTGGTTCCTTCGCGCCCCTCAATTTAAACATTCCCAACCCGCCTGACAAGGTGTCGGGTTCCCCAAACAGACCATGAGCGAAGCTACTACCAGCCCCACAGAATTCAAACTCCACGCTAAAGACACAGGCAGTGCCGATGTCCAAGTCGCGATTTTGACCGGGCGCATCAATGAACTGACTGACCATCTGACCAAGCACAGCAAAGATCACAGCACACGCCGTGGCCTTTTGAAGATGGTTTCCCGCCGCCGTAAGCTGCTGGATTACCTCAAGCGCACCGCCGGTGACCGTTACCAGACGCTCCTCAAGAGCTTGGGTCTCCGCCGCTAATCCATTTCCGACCTTAAGGGGTGATGCCACGATGCATCGCCCCTTTTGGCATTTAACCGGAGTCTCTCCCGGCTAGGAGCCACAGAACCGCGATCTATTTGATCTCCGGGTTCTCCCTTCGGCTTATTACCCTAGCCACTAACTTCTCAGCACGTCGCTGAACCATTCCCCAAAAACAAAACAAGATAAAATACAAGCTATGGCAATCCATAAAGTAACAACTCCCTGCGGTTCAGGGATCATCGAAATCGAAACAGGCAAACTCGCTCACCTCGCCGACGGCGCCGTGACTGTCCGCCTGGGTGACACCATCGTCATCGTCACTGCAGTTTCCGCGACCAAGATCAAGGAAGGTCTCGACTTCTTCCCACTGTCTGTGGAATACAAAGAAAAAGCCTCTGCTGCCGGCAAGTTCCCTGGTGGCTATTTCAAGCGCGAAGGTCGCCCAACGGAGAAGGAAATCCTGACCTGCCGTATGACGGACCGCCCATTGCGTCCGTTGTTTCCGAAAGGCTACCTCTACGAAACACAAATCGTCGCTCTCTTGCTTAGCGCTGATGGTCAGAACGATTCTGACATCCTTGCCATCAACGGTGCTTCCGCCGCTCTTTGCGTTTCCGACATTCCTTTCGCAGGCCCAATCGGCGCTGTGCGTATCGGTCGTGTGAATGGTCAATTCATCGTCAACCCTACCCACAATCAGCGTGACGATAGCGATCTCGACCTCGTTTATGTTGGTAACAAGACCGACGTCATCATGATCGAAGGTGCCGCCAAAGAAATGCCAGAGGCTGAATTCATCGCCGCTCTCCGCTTTGCTCAAGAAAGCATCCAGGGCCTCGTCAAGGCTCAGGAAGAACTCGCTGCCCTCGCTGGTAAAGTGAAGCGTGTCATGCCCCTCATGCTCGTCCAGGACGATCTCCTTGAAGTGGCTTATCAAGTTGCAGGTGATCGCATCGAAGGTGCCATCTATCAGCCAAGCAAAGTTGCCCGTGGTAAAGCCATTGGTGCACTTAAAGACGAAGTGGAAGCCGCCATCAAAGCGAAGTTCCCAGATGCTACTGGTTACGCCATTGGCCAAGCCTTTGACTACCTCCAGAAGAAAGCCTTCCGTATCTCCATCCTGGACAAATTGAGCCGTTGCGATGGCCGTGGTATCGATCAGATCCGCCAGCTCACTGGTGAAGTTTCTGTGCTGCCACGCACTCACGGTTCAGCCCTCTTTGCTCGTGGTGAAACTCAGGCTCTTTCCATCGCCACGCTGGCCCCAGCGGACGAAGCTCAGGAAATGGACACTTACGCAGGTGGTGTTGATTCCAAGCGCTTCATCCTTCACTACAACTTCCCTCCGTTCTCCGTGGGTGAGTGTGGCCGCTTCGGTGGTCAGAACCGTCGTGAAATCGGTCACGGCGCTCTCGCTGAGCGCTCGGTCGAGCCTGTGATCCCGCCGAAGTCCCAATTCCCTTACGCCATTCGCGTGAGCAGTGAAGTGATGGCCTCCAATGGCTCTACTTCCATGGCTTCTGTATGTTCGGGCGTTATGGCTCTCATGGATGCAGGTGTCCCTCTCATCCGTCCTGTTGCTGGTATCTCTGTCGGTCTGGTGACTGAGTTTGATGCCAATGACCAGATGAAGCGTTACCTCACCATGATGGACATCCTCGGTTCTGAAGATCACTTCGGCGACATGGACTTCAAACTTTGCGGTACTAGCGAAGGCGTTACGGGTTACCAACTCGACCTTAAGCTCCCAGGTCTGCCTTTGAGCATCCTCGAAGAAGCCATCGCTAAGGCCAAGAATGGCCGCACGGAAGTGCTGGCTGCCATGGCCTCTGCCATCAGTGAGATCAAGCCTCTCAGCCCGCATGCTCCACGCATCGAGATCATCAAGATCAACCCAGACAAGATCGGTGAACTCATCGGCCCTGGCGGTAAAAACATCAAAGGCATCCAGGCTGAGTCCGGCGCTGAAATCAGCATCGAAGACGACGGCACTGTGTACGTTTATGCTACCCGCAAGGAAGGTCTGGAGCGTGCTCTTGAAATGATCGGCGGCGTCTCGGCAGAGGTCGAGATCGGCAAGATCTACACCGGTAAAGTCGTCAGCACGACGAACTTCGGAGCCTTCATGCGTCTCTTTGGTAACAAAGACGGCCTCATCCACATCAGCGAACTCGCCGACTTCCGTGTCAATAAGACCGAAGACGTCGTCAAAGTTGGTGACATGGTCTCCGCTAAGTGCATCGGCATCGATGACAAAGGCAAAGTGAAGATGAGCCGCAAGGCCGCCATGAAAGAGAAGGACGACGCCGCCAAGGCCGAAGCCGGCGGTGCTCCAGAAGCCGCTCCTCAGGAATAATCACTGACGCATAGTCACCTAATCACAGAGCGCGGACCCGCAACGGTCCGCGCTTTTTTGTTTGAGCGGCAAATCCCGACTTGCCGAGTTTCATGCTACCTCTAACTTCGTTCATGAGCCTGACAGATTTCCCTGAACTCGCCCGCCTTTCCAAGGCCAAACGCATGAAGCTTGCTGATGAACTTTGGATGTCGAGTGTTGGCGACTCAAGTCAGGTGCCACGCTGGCATCAGGAAACATTGGATCAGCGTTGGAGCGACTACCAAAACGGCAAATCAAAACGCCTCACTCTGAAGCAGCTGGAACAGCGTTTGGCCAAGTCATGAAAAGTCAGCCCGTAGAGTTTTTGGAGTCAGTGGAGCATGACCTCCGCTATGCCCGAGACTTTTATGAATCCTGGCTACTCAATGGTGGTAGAGATTTCATGAAGAAATTCCACGATTGCATCTCGTGGATCGAATGGAATCCAGAGATGTTTCCGAAAAAGCACCGTCAATTCAGACGTGCAATCATTCGCAAATCTTATTTTGGAATCTACTACATCATCGAACCTGACGTAAGCATTGTCGCTGCAGTGCTTGATATGCGCCGTGATCCTCGAATCATCCGCAGCATCTTGCTTCGGCGACAAGCGTAGTGAGCCGCAAGGCCGCCATGAAAGAGAAGGACGACGCCGCCAAGGCTGAAGCCGGCGGTGCTCCAGAAGCCGCTTCTCAGGAATAATCACTGACGCATAGTCACCTAATCACAGAGCGTGGACCCGCAACGGTCCGCGCTTTTTTGTTGTGACTCCGCATTCGACTTTCGATATTCATCATTCACAGTGAGCGCCCATGTTTCGTGCTGTCCTTACTGATCGTCTCCAAGCTGCTTTTACTTCCGCAGGCATTGCTTTGCCTGAGGGCTTTGTTCCGAGTGTCGTCATCGCTTCGGATACGCGCTATGGTGATTACCAGAGCAATGCGGCCATGGTGTTGAGTAAGCAGCTGAAGCAAAACCCGCGTGCGCTGGCTCAGCAGATTGTCGATCAACTGCAAGTGACGGATCTTTGTGAAAAGATCAGCATTGATGGGCCTGGATTCCTCAATTTTACCGTGAGTCCGACGGCGCTAATCCAGCGGCTTTCAGTGATCCTCAAAGACGATCATGCGGGGGTGCCACCGGTAACTCAACCGAAGCGTATCGTCATTGATTTCTCTGCGCCCAATATCGCGAAGCCGATGCATGTCGGGCACATCCGCAGCACGTTTATTGGTGATTCGTTGGCTCGGGTGGCCCGTTTCATTGGGCACATGGTCATCACAGATAATCATGTTGGCGACTGGGGTACGCAGTTTGGCATGATCATTCACGGCTGGAAGACGCAGCTGGATCAGGCTAAATTGAAGCTGGACCCAATTCAGGAGTTAGTGACGGTTTATAAAGCGATCAATGCAGCGGCCAAGGCGGATGAAGCGGTGCTCACTGTTTGCAAAGCCGAGCTGGTGAAGCTCCAACAAGGGGATGCTGAAAATCTGGCGATCTGGAAGGAATGTGTACGCCTGACCTTGGAGCAGCTTGAGAAGGTCTATGGCGCTCTGGATGTGAAGTTTGACCATTATCTCGGTGAGAGCTTCTACAATGACGCACTGGCTCCGCTGGTGGCGGATATGTTAGAAAAAGGCATCGCCAAGGTCAGTGAAGGTGCCACGGCGGTGTTCAGTGACGGCAGCGTCAAGCCTGATAATGACCCCTTCCTCATCAGTGACAAAGACGAGTGGAAAGCGGCTCCATGCATTATCCGCAAAACGGATGGTGGGTTCCTTTACGCGACGACGGACTTAGCCACCATCGACTATCGTGTGAAGGAATGGAAAGTGGATGAAATTTGGTATGTCGTCGGTGCGCCGCAACAGCTGCACTTCCGCCAGGTCTTTGCTGCGGCGAAGCGTCGTGGTGCTACGACCGAGATGACTCACATCGCTTTTGGCAGTATCCTTGGGCCAGATGGTAAGATGTTTAAAACCCGCAGCGGAGAAACGGTCGGACTTCTCGAAGTGATCGACGAAGCCATCGAGCGTGCTCGTGCTGCGGCTGAGGAGAAAGAGCAGGGCCTCAGTGATGCTGATAAAGACGAGATCGCCCGGATCATCGGCAGCGGCTCGGTGAAGTATGCTGAACTCAGTCAAAACCGCCTCACGGACTACAAATTCAGCTGGGATAAAATGCTCAGCCTGCAGGGCAACACCGCACCTTATCTGCTGAATGCCTATGTGCGCACGCGCAGTATTTTCAGAAAACTGGAAGGCAGCGTCGAGCTCACAGCTGATCTCGAATTCACCGAACCAGCCGAGCGCGCCCTAGCCATGAAGTTGGCTCAGTTTGCCGAAAATGCCCACGATGTTCTGGAGGATCATCGCCCAAATCTCTTGGCCAATTACCTGTACGAAGTCGCCAATACCTATCACGGCTTCTACGAGGCCTGCAATGTTCTGCGATCTGAAGGCACCATCCGTAATACCCGACTGACTCTTTGCGAGGCCACTAGCCGCGTTTTGAAGACAGGCCTCAGCCTTCTCGGCATCCAGACGACTGAGCGGATGTAGTTGTCAGAACCTGATTTTTTCATTACAGCACCCATTACCTTCTCATGCCAGTCCCACTCCTCGACGTTAACGCCCAAAACCATCCGCTTGAATCCGAACTTCAGGCAGCATTTAACCAAGTGCTGAAGCATGGACGCTTCATCATGGGGCCAGAGATGGAAGCTTTTGAAAAAGAGGTGGCCGTGATGGTCGGCGTGAAACATGCGATCTCGGTCTCGTCGGGAACGGATGCTCTGTTGCTGGCTTTGATGGCGCTGGACATTGGTCCAGGCGATGAGGTGCTCTGTCCGGCTTTCACCTTCTTTGCCACAGCAGGCGCGGTTTCCCGCTTGGGTGCGACGCCGGTCTTTGTAGATGTCTGTCCGATCTGCTTCAACATGGACGTGAATGATGCCCGCGCGAAAATCACCGCGAAGACGAAGGTGATCATGCCCGTGCATCTTTTCGGACAGTGCGCGGATATGGATCCACTTTTGACTTTGGCGAAAGAAAAGGGTCTGCGCGTGATCGAAGATGCGGCCCAGTCCATCGGCTCAAAATATAAGGGGCGCGATAGCGGCACGATGGGTGATTTTGGCACGTATAGCTTTTTCCCCAGCAAGAACCTTGGTGGCTTTGGTGATGGCGGCATGTTGGTGACGAATGACGATGCTCTGGCTGAGTTTGCTAAGGTGCTGCGCAATCATGGGTCAAAACCGAAGTATTATCATCACTTTGTCGGCGGAAACTTCCGCATGGATACGCTGCAATGTGCCCTGCTCAGCGTGAAGGTGAAGCGTTATGCTCAGTTCACAGCTGATCGCCAGCGCAATGCGGCGCATTACATCGCGGAGTTGGTGAAACTGTCAGGAGTGGTGCAGGCGGACCCGAGTCATTGCAAGTGTCTCAGCACACAAGATGCGTGGTTGGCTGCCCAAAATGCGCGGATCGTATTGCCTGTGAGCTACGCGCATAATGAGCATATTTGGAACCAGTTCACGCTGCGAGTGCTGGGCGGCAAGCGCGATTCTTTGCGCGATCATTTAGTGAGTAAGCAGATCGGCTGTGACATTTATTATCCTGTGACATTGGATCAGCAGAAGTGCTTCGAGACCCTGCCGGAAAGCTCACGCACTGGCTGTGAGGTTTCTCATCGTGTTGCGGGAGAGGTGTTGAGCATCCCGATTTACGGTGAGCTGATTGAGTCTCAGCGTCTAGAGATCATCTCGGCGATTGGCGAATGGATTGCCCAACAGGATTAACGTTTCTGACCAAACATCCAAGCCCACAGATCGGGGTTATCGTAGGTCTGGGTCCATGAATCATGTCCCACTCCTGGATAAAGCGTGAGCTTGGCCTGACTGCCAGCTTTCTGCAAAGCACCGTGCATTTTGAGAGAGAAATCCACGGGAACTGCACCGTCTTTATCCCCGTGAAAGATCCAGCAGGGTAAGTCTTTGATGCGCTCAGCCATGACGAACCCGACTCCTGCTCCGCCACAAATCGGAGCGATGGCTGCAAAGGTGTCTGGATAGGCTAAAGCGGTGTCCCATGTGCCAAAGCCACCCATGCTGATGCCCGTGAGATAGAGGCGACTTGTGTCTACTCGATGTGTTTTGATGAGTTCATCGACAAGTGCTTTGACGGCGTGCGAATTCCAAATGTTCTTCTCCGGGACTTGAGGGCTGATGACGATGGCTTCAAACTTTTTTCCTGCTTCGATCAACTTGGGTGGGCCGTGCTTTTTGAGCAGTTGCAGGTTGTCGCCACGCTCTCCAGCACCATGGAGAAAGACGAGGAGGGGCCATTTTTTGGTGGGATCTGTGTCGTAGCCCTCAGGCAGTGAGAGAAGATAGCGGTAGCCGACTTGCAGTTTGGCCTCTCCTGAAAAGGATTGCTCTGTTTGGGGGCCAGCAAAAGATGGGGTGATCAAGATGAGGAAGGTGAAGGAAAGCAGGATGATGCGTGTCATTGCAATCAAACGCGTCGGACTTCAGGCAGTTATCGACGGGATTCATCCATCGAGAGGGATTTTTTCATGCTCATCAAGGGGCGGAAATGCACTCGTGAGTTGCACCGTGGCATCGTCCATGCTTCTTGGCTGAGTATGAGCAACACCTCTTCTCTCTGGCCTCGCTTTCAGAAATACTTTGTCCGTTTGCCAAAGCTTGGCTTCGCTATCGACATCAGTCGCATGACTTTTGAGGATGATTTGTTTGATGCCATGGCTCCTTCCATCGAAAAGGCATTTGCGGATATGAAGGCCTTGGAGGCTGGTGCGATCTCCAATCCTGATGAAGGCCGCATGGTCGGACATTATTGGCTGCGCAATTCCTCCTTAGCCCCCGCTGATCTGCGTGCTGAGATTGACGACACGCTTGAAGCTACCCTTAAGTTTGCGGAAGACGTGCATGGTGGCGTCATCAAAGCAGCCAATGGTCAGAAGTTTACCCGTGTGCTTGTGGTCGGTATCGGCGGTTCTGCTCTGGGGCCCCAGCTCGTGGCGCAGTCGATAACACCGGCAAATCCACCTCTTCAAATTAGCTTTTTTGATAACACTGATCCCGATGGCATGGACCGTGTCGTGGCTCAGATCGGCGCGGAAATCGCCACAACGGTAACTCTAGTCATCTCCAAATCGGGTGGCACCAAGGAAACCCGCAATGGCATGTTGGAGGCTGCTGCGGCCTATCAGGCCCAGGGGGTCGATTTTACCAAACATGCTGTCGCCGTGACCGGTGTGGGCAGTGAATTAGATAAATATGCCATTGCTCAGGGGTGGTTGGCCCGTTTTCCGATGTGGGACTGGGTGGGTGGCCGCACGAGTGTGATGAGTGCCGTGGGTACCATTGCTGCGGCCCTACAGGGGGTGGATGTTCGTGGCTTCCTTGCTGGGGCGGCTGCGATGGATGCAGAAACCCGCACCCGCCCGGCACGTCAAAATCCAGCGATGCTGCTAGCTCTCATGTGGTTCAGCGCAGGGAAAGGGAAGGGTGCCAAGGATATGGTCGTCCTGCCCTATAAAGATCGCCTCGTGCTCTTCAGTAAATATCTCCAGCAGCTCGTCATGGAGTCTCTGGGGAAAGAGCATGATCTTGATGGCAACGTGGTCAATCAAGGCATTGCTGTTTATGGGAACAAAGGTTCCACCGATCAGCACGCCTATGTGCAGCAGCTTCGTGATGGCGTGAATAATTTCTTTGCCACCTTTATTGAAGTCCGGAAAGACCGCGATACGGCGGGCTTTGAAGTCGAGCCAGGCTTCACCAGCGGTGACTACCTTCAGGGCTTCCTTCGTGGCACCCGCAAAGCGCTAGCGGACAAGGGCCGCGAGTCCGTTACTCTTTCGATTGATGAAGTCAGTGCTTACAGCCTGGGGGTCCTTGTGGGTCTATTTGAGCGAACGGTGAGCTTTTACGCGACGTTGGTGAATGTGAATGCCTATCATCAGCCTGGCGTGGAGGCTGGAAAAAAGGCCGCCACAGACTTCCTGAAGCAGATGGGTCAGGTTCTTGCCTCATTGCCAGCTTCTGGATCGGGTGTCACTGCGGACGCGCTTGCTGGGCAGATCGGTATCGACCCCGAGGACGCCTGGCACATGCTCAGTCACCTCTCTGCCAATGGCCGGGTGAAGATTGCCGCTCTGGGAGAAACTCCCTCTGCCGATCAATTCTTACGAGTCTAAGTGATTCTGTGATTGCCAATGTCATCTCCTCGTTTTAAGTGAGATAGGTCCTGACCAGCCTACACTAATGGAAGAAAGTTTCCCCCTTCGCTATCAAATCGCCTGCATCGTGCTGACCGCACTCTTTGTGTGGTCTTTCAGTGTTGCTCGCGAGCCTCGCCAGTGGAGACGTCTTTTTCAATCGACCTTCTACAGGACGGAGCAATTCTCGGTCAATAAGAATAAGGTCATTGACGAGATCCTTAAAACTTGGGGTATACGCGTGGCCATGTTGATATTGGTCGTAGATGTGGCCTGTTTTGTAGCCATGGTTACTTACAAAGACAGGATGCATGCACGCGATATGTCTGCTGATGATTTCTATCACTTACAAGAGCAAAATAAGATTCAGCAGACTGCTCCAGACTCAAGAAGGCCAGCACCCTAATTGATTTGATTTGAGGCATACTTTCAGCTGAAGCTTCCATTGTATGTCTGGTTTCCTTGGTCTTGCCCTTTTCATAGCCTTTGCTTGGGCGATTTCTGAAAACCGCCGTCTTTTTCCTTGGCGAACGGTTGTTGCCGGGATCGCACTTCAATTCTTGCTAGGCTGGCTGATTCTGGGTACCGAAGTTGGTTCACTGTTCTTCGGTCAGCTGGATGGTATCTTCCGCCGATTACTCGGTTTTGCTAACGAAGGGGTGTCAATGGTCTTCGGACCCCTGGCCAATAAGGATTTGCTTACCTCTAAGTGGGGTTCAGATCATTCGTTTTTGTTTGCTGTCACAGTGACGGGAACGATCGTGCTCGTCTCGGCTTTGTCATCTTTGCTGTATCATTATGGCATTCTACAAATCGTTGTGCGTGCTGTTGCTTGGATTATGCGAAGACTGATGCGAACCAGCGGCGCTGAGAGCCTTGCAGCTGCGGCAAACATCTTCATGGGGCAAACCGAGGCACCGCTCGTCATCAAGCCCTATTTAACCACCATGACACGCAGTGAACTCATGGCACTTATGGTCGGAGGTATGGCCACCATCGCCGGAGGTGTTTTAGCCGCCTATGTCTCGTTTGGTATATCTGCAGGACATCTTTTGACAGCCTCCGTGATGAGTGCCCCAGCTGCTCTCATGATGGCCAAAATTCTCCTGCCAGAGACTGAGGTTAGCGAAACCGCCGGCGGTACTCAGCGCCAGATGGAAAGGGAGACAGTTAACGGGATCGATGCGCTTTGTCGAGGTGCCAGTGATGGCATGACACTTGCCATCAACGTCATGGCCATGCTCATTGCATTTGTCGCTACGGTGGCATTGGCGAATTACCTATTGTCGCTCAGTTTGCAGTGGGTCGGTGTTCAGGATGCCAAACCGTTGCAAACCGTGCTTGGATGGCTGAATGCACCCTTTGCCTGGCTGATGGGCGTGCCTTGGGAGGATTGCAAAATTGTCGGCAGTATTCTGGGGGAGCGCATCGTGCTTAATGAGTTTATCGGTTACCTGAATTTGAGTAAAGCTCAGGGTCTGCAACCAGAGAGCATCACCATCACCACCTATGCGCTGTGTGGATTTGCCAATTTTTTGAGCATCGCCATTCAAATCGGTGGCATCGGTGCCCTGGCTGAAAGCCGACGTGCAGAGCTGGCCCGTCTGGGTTTCAAGGCCATGATCGGTGGCGTCTTGGCCTGTTATTGCACGGCAAGTATTGCCGGAATCCTTACCCGCTGAATGGCCATTTTTTGGCCTGAACCAAAAGGATGAACCGCAGTGCGCGGCACACTCAATGCCCACACCACTCAAGGTAAATATGAGTTCAGTATGGTTTGGTAGAAAGTCAGGTGAATGATTTAGGCATTGATCGCCAGTGAGTTATTGCTGTGCCAATCAAGATTTTAACCTGACCTATTCATGAAACTCTACTGCGAGTTGTAGCAGGGCCTCATTGGCGGCGCTGGGTCGTGTTGGCCAAGCCTTCTTTCACCCATGCTGGGTGAAAGCCCCTCGGTTATAATTGCGTAGCCATCTCATGCTACGCTCACTCGCGCTTCTTCTCCTCGCCACGCAGGTCCATGCAACGGATCCCATCTCTCTTTTCATCGAGGGATATGCGGGTCTGCGTAGCGTGGCTCAAGGGGAGGTGATGCCGATTCACGTCAGCACCACGGCGGCGAAATTTGAGATCGAAGTCTGCCGTCTCGGTTCGACACGCGAGGTCGTTTGGAAGAAGTCCGACGTGCCTGGGCAGGCTCATCCTGTGCCAGATGATGCATCTGCGAATGGTTGTCGCTGGCCTGAATCCCTGCGTGTGCCGGTGGGGGCTGAGTGGAAGTCAGGCTACTATGAGGTGATCTTCCGCGCCATAGACAAGGGCGGTCAGTGGACGCATCGTGGCAGTCGCACGGCCACAAGCAGCACGTTCTTCATCGTGCGGCAGGCCAAGCCGGGCCAGACCTCAAAGATCTTGCTCCAGCTCTCCACGAATACTTACAACGCCTACAACAACTGGGGTGGCTTTTCAGTGTATGCCTACAACAGCCGCTCGAATAATCAGGGGCATCGAGTCAGCTTCGAGCGCCCTAGCGCGTCGCAGTTTGCCAAGTGGGAGCTGCCCTTCGTCATCTGGGCTGAGAAGAATGGCTATGCGCTGGAGTTCGCTGCGAATGAAGATCTGGAATTCCACCCTGAGCTCCTCGGCAGCTACAAGCTCGTTCTTAGCGTCGGTCACGACGAATACTGGAGCGCTCCCATGCGTGATAACCTCGAAGCCTGGATCAATAAAGGCGGGAATGTGGCCTTCTTCAGTGGAAATACCTGCTGCTGGCAGGTGCGCACTGAGGATAACGGACGTGCCTTTACCTGCTGCAAACAGAACTACCATCTCGATCCCATTTATGCGTCACGCGATTTTAAGACGCTCAGCACTCTTTGGAGTCATTACCTTGTGCAGCGTCCCGAAAACCAACTCACAGGTGTTGGCTTCCTTTGGGGTGGATATCGTCAAAGCCACGGTCAATTCATGGAGGAACCTTCTGAATATGAAGTACACCGACCTCAACATTGGATCTTTGAGGGCACTAGCCTTAAGCGTGGAGACAAGTTCGGTGCCAAGGACGGCATCGTTGGTTATGAGTGTGACGGATGCGAACTTGAATGGCGCAACGGTTTACCCTTTGCCACGACTCAAGACGGCACACCGAAGACTTTTGAAGTCCTCAGCACCTGCCCCGTCCGTTGGCATCCTGATGATGTGGAGTGGTATGAGAAATGGCAGATGGGTCGAACTGGTGCTGCTTGCATGGGGATTTACATTCAAGGGGGCACCGTCTTCACTGCTGCTACGACCGACTGGGCTCACGGCCTGCAGGGCAATGATCCCACGGTGATGCGCATCACTAAGAATGTGCTAGATCGACTGTCGAAGTAAACATCCACCATGAAAGACCTATTCATTTTTCTTGCGCTCATTACGCCTGTTATCGCTGAAGATCGTCCAAGCGCGACAACTCGCCGTCAGCATCCTGATGTGCCGCTGCCTGCTGGAGTGAGTCTTGTTGATGAGCAGGGACGGGACAACGGTGTGCGCTTTGTGGACATCAATGGAGACGGACATGAGGATATTGTTTTCTCCAATACAAAAAGTTACGGTGTCTATCTCTTTAACGATGTGGAGAAGAAGAACCTCGGCTGGTCATTGGGTTGGCCGCACATGATCCGCGAGGGCAAGGCTGGCGAGCCGAATGCTCTGCCGCTGACCACGGGCAATGATGTGATCTTCAAAGAGGGGGCCATGTGGGTGAAAGGAGCACGGGCGATTAGCTTCCAAGAACTGTGCCGACCACCCGCACCGCCGCCGCGCACACCGGAAGATTCACTCAAGGCGCTGCATTTGAAACCAGGCTTCAAGGCGGAACTCGTCGCTCATGAGCCTCTGGTGCAGGATCCCATCTTCGTGGACTGGGATGCATCGGGTCGTCTGTGGGTCGTGGAGATGGCAGACTATCCCTTTCATGAGCACAAAGGACAGGCCTACCCAGGTCGGGTGAAAGTTCTGCAGGATACAAATGGAGACGGCATTTACGACAAGGCGACGCTATTTCTGGAAGATCTGGTTTATCCCACTGGCCTAGCGTGCTGGAAGAGTGGGGTATTCATCGCAAGCGTGCCGGATGTATTCTTCGCTGAAGACCTTGATCACGATGGAAAAGCTGACAAGCGAACGCCGATTCTGCAAGGCTTCACCAAGGGTAATCCGCAGCATTTGGTCAATGGTTTTGCCTGGGGGCTTGATGGTTGGCTGTATGGGGGCAATGGTGACAGCGGCGGCATAATTACGGATGTGAGCACAGGTAAAAAGCATGACCTAAGCGGGCGTGATTTTCGCTTTAATCCGATGACGGGTGAGTTTCAGTTGCAGGCAGGCAAGGCGCAGTATGGGCGCTGGAGAGATGACTTTGGCAATTGGTTCGCCAACAACAATAGCAACCTTGGCTGGCATTACTTTCTCGAGGATCGCTATCTTGCGCGGAATCCTCAGCTCGCAGTGCCTTCGTTGAAACGTGACTTGAACAGCAGCGGAAAAAAGCTCTTCCCGGTGAGTGCACCGATTCGCAGACTCAATCAACCGGACTCGGTGAACTTGCTCACTTCGGGCTGTAGCATTATGCCGTATCGTGACACGCTGTTTGGAGGGGATTTTGCTCGTAGTGTTTTCATTTGCGAGCCGGCGAACAATCTGGTGCATCGCGAAGTGCTTGAAGTTGATGGAATCACCTTTGCGAGCCGTCGCGCTGAAGATGAAAGAGAAAGGGAGTTCCTGGCCAGTGAGGACAACTGGAGCCGCTTTACGCAGGCGCGCACAGGGCCGGATGGCTGCTTGTATGTTGTGGATTTTTATCGGCTCATCTTGGAACATCCGGAGTGGATTCCTAAACAAATGATCGAGCATCTCGACCTTCGTGCTGGCCATGACAAGGGACGAATCTACCGAATTTCGCCACTGCATTCAAAGCGCCGCGAAGTGCCGAATCTGACGAAAATGAGCCATGATCAACTCGGGGAAATGCTGGAATCGCCGAACGGATGGACGCGGGATGCGGCCCAGCGATTGCTCATGGAACTGGGCGCAAAGTGGAGCTCCGACGTTTTGTCTGGTAACAGTGCCGCACAGATACAACAGCTATGGGCGATGCATACGCTTGGCACCCTGAGTCCAGCACACTTGCAAAACGCGCTCCGCAATACTGAGGCGCGCATTCGCGAACATGCTGTGCGCATCTCAGAGAACTACCTCAAAGACAGCACCCTGCTAACGAGTGTGATGAAGCTCGCGAATGATGATGATATACGCGTGCGTGTTCAGACGGCTTTCTCGCTTGGAGAGAGCGATGATCCGCGGATCGCAGCTGTGTTGAGTGGACTTGCCAAACGAGATGCCGCCACACCAGGAATGCTTGTTGCGCTTTTGTCCTCATCACCCAAGCACGAAGAGGCTAAAGACTGGCAGGCTATGCTCAAAGGTGGTCCAAAAGGCACGAACACTTCATCGCCAAAAATCATCATTAACTCAAATCCTAATCGCGATAATGTCGTGAAAGCTTATGCCGCCGTCGCTAAACTAACTGGCGATGCAGCTCGCGGACACACACTTTATACAGCGCTCTGTGCTGCATGTCATCGATTGAAAAATGAAGGCTCTGAGATCGGTCCCGACCTTGGGACTGTCGCAAGCAAGCCAACGGAGCAGCTCGTCGAAGCAATTCTCGATCCCAACCGTGCGGTCGAGCGGCGTTACCTTACCCAGACCGTGACGACCAAGCATGGCAGGGAACTCATCGGCATGGTTTCTGAAGAAACGGCAAATAGCATCACGATGAAGTTGGCCACTGGCACCGAAGTGATACTCCGCACGAATCTAGTCAGAATCACATCAGGGAAGAAATCCCTGATGCCGGAGGGCCTGGAAAGCGTGCTCACGCCGCAATTTGTTGCAGATCTACTCTCTTGGATCAGGGCGAATTAATGACGGTGTTAGCTTAGAACTTAAAATGGGGCCTCCCTTGATATGAACACTCGACGAACGAATCGGAAAAGTTCAGACAAAGCATGTCATTCCTCTTTGGCTGCATTATCCAGCAGGTTAGCACTGATCTGATTTCCGTTGCCTTTGATCACAATCATAGAGGGCTGCTTGCTGCGTTTTTCTTCAGAGCGGTCATCGCGGATGAGATTTTGGCTCACGAGGCTGTTCCGCAACTCTTCCAAGCGTAAGCCTACGCCGTCGGAATCGAGGATGTGATTTTGCGCAATCATGAGCCGATTGCCACCCAGGACATCGACTGCGGCACGTTGACGCCAAACACCTGAGATCACATTACCGGTCAAAGAGCTGTCAGTGCAGTGAATGAGACGGATTCCATTGTTCTCGGCATCTTTGAAGCCATTCACGGCATACCTCGGATTGCGATCGAAGTTGTTATTGCTGATGACGAGGTGCTCACAGTTTTCAGCCAGCAGATCTTGATCAAAACCTTCCCAAAACGTGTTTCCGGTGATGGTGACACCTCTCGCCTCGCGGATTTCGATGTTTGTTCTCACATCACTAAACACATTGGCACTGATGGTTACATTGCCTTCACGAGTATGCGCCCTGCCGACTCGCCGCTCTAGGCTAGGATCAGTGCCTGCTCCGAGAATGCGAATATTGGCTGAGCCTGCAGCCTTGCTGGTGTGCTGTAAGGTGCAGCCCGTAATGGCCACTTCAGCGATGGAGCCACCGGTCGAGTTCAGTTCCACATTGGCCGCCGGTGTTCCTTCAAGAGAATGATTACCTTCGATGTCGCAGGTGCCGATGTGTAAATTCCGCACTTCTCCGCCGCGCGAAACGATACCGCCTCCGCCGTTGTAGCTGATGTGACTGCCCACCACATTGATTTGGTGCAGGTTCACTTGATCCAAAAACACACCGATGCCGCGGTTGTCATAAAAATGACAATCCGTGATGAGCACGTTACGATTCCGTGTTGTCAGGTGTACTGCATGTCGGCATTGACGGATCACCACTCGTGATAGCGTCAATTGCATCGTTCCCGCTGCCTCGATCCCATCAGCTTCGGTATGATCTCCGACGATCTCGATCCCACTGATCATGGGTGTTCTTTCTTTTTCCCAAACACCCGGTTTCACCGTCGATGGCGCGGCAGTGCCTTCGTGGCTTCCTTTGAAAAAGAAGGCTGGACCTGCGCCAGCCATCACGACGCGTGCCGTGCCGTCACTAGAGATCGCTGTAAAGCCCGACTCGCTCAGAGGAATCGTGATCGTGCGGGAAATGCGATAAATCCCCTTTGGAAAACTGACACTGCCATGGGAGAGTAGGGCCTTTTCGATCGCTGCCGCATCATCCGTTTTGCCGTCTCCTTGGGCTCCGAGACTCATCACGCTGACTTGGGCCTCGATGGTGGCTGCCAGAATAAGGAAAAAGAAAACACTGAGTTT
Organism: Verrucomicrobiaceae bacterium; assembly: GCA_027486585.1. GTDB lineage: Bacteria > Verrucomicrobiota > Verrucomicrobiia > Verrucomicrobiales > Verrucomicrobiaceae > Prosthecobacter. Next base: position 16,572 of record JAIXOU010000100.1, read on the forward strand.
GATCACGGTCATGGACCAGATACGATGGAATCACACGGCTTCCTTCCAATCATGAAATCACGAACCCTATTTTTCCTTCTAGCGGGCCTATTCTGTGGAACGAGTGAGGCAGATATCAAAACCGCTTCGGGTGCTGAACCAGCGGCTTCAAAAACTGACTTCATTCGCTTTGTTGAAAACGACCAAGGTGCCTCTTTGCAGACTGCTATCGCAAGTTATGTCTCACCCACAGGCGTCATCGTTGATCTGATCGGCGCTGTTCACATCGCAGATAAAAAGTACTTCGATGCACTGAACCTGCGATTTAAAAGCTATGATGCGGTTCTCTACGAACTGGTCGGAAGGCCGATCGAGCAGCGGACAGAAATGAAAGTGGCTGATGGCAATGCCAAGCTCCAGTGGCTTGGGCAGATGCAGGAGACGATGCGTAAAAAGTTAGCGCTGGAAAGCCAACTTCAATGCATCGACTACAAAGCGCCTAACTTTGTCCATGCCGACATGAGTACGGAAGGTTTTCTCGATACTCAGAAGGACAAGAAAGAAAACTTCCTCACACTCTGGATGAAGGCCGCCATCGCAAGCAGCGTGACCGCTGATCCTGACAAGGAAGAGCCCAGCATGGTCGAGTTTCTCGCGGTGCTCATGCGTGAGGACAACGCTAGCGAGCTGAAGCTTATGGTCGGTCGCGAATTTGACCGCGTCGAGAATCTCATGGCCGGCATCGAGTCTGGTGACGGCACCGTCATCATCGGTGAGCGAAATCGCCATGCTCTGGAGGTCTTAAAAAAGCAGATTGATGCAGGCAAAAAGCAGCTAGCCGTCTTTTATGGTGCTGCCCATTTTCCAGACATGGAGCAGCGCTTGCTCAAGCAAGGTTACAAGCTCCAAAAGACCGAGTGGCTCACAGCCTGGGATCTGCCTAACGAAGAGTAAACAAAGCAAGTCCTCGTCACATGTCTGCTTCAGCTCATAGGATCACCCTTCACGGCCTCGTCGAGCGTGTGACCTTTCACACCGAGGAGACGGGTTATTGTGTTCTCAAGGTCATCCCTGAGGGCAAGCGTGAGCCTGTCAGCCTCATTGGTAAAGCCCCGCGAGTTGTGGCAGGGGAGCAGTTTGAGGCGGTTGGTCAATGGGAATCCACGCGGGATTACGGGCAGCAATTTAAGGCCGATACACTCAAGCTGACACGACCTGATTCAGCCGCTGGGATTGAGCGCTATCTTGGCAGCGGATTGATCGAAGGCATCGGCCCGGCCTACGCCAAAAGACTGCTCTCTAAGTTTGGGAAACGCATTTTTGAGATCATCGAAAATGAGTCCGTGAAGCTGGAGGACGTGGAAGGTATCGGGCGAAAGCGACGCCTCGAGATCAAGGATTCCTGGATGAAGCAAAAGAGTGTGCATAACATCATGCTCTTTCTTCACCAGCATGGCATCAGCTCCAGCAGAGCCCTGCGCATTCATAAGACCTATGGGGATGAAGCCTTGTCTGTGCTAACCACCAATCCCTATCGGCTAGCGCAAGATATTCATGGCATTGGTTTTAAAACGGCTGACGACATTGCTTATCAGATGGGTATTGCCGAGTGCGCGCCTGAGAGATTGCGGGCCGGACTTCTGCACGTTTTGGAAACAGGGGCTAGCAGTGGTCATTGCTGTTTGCCAGAATCACAGGTCTTACAAAAAGCCACAGACTTGCTCCAGGGCGCAGAGACCTTGTTGTCGGATCAAATTGAAGCTTTGATAGTCGCATCCCAAATGGAGCGTCATATTTTGGGCGAGCAATCCGTGCTTTATCTGCCTCATCTCCGAGCTGCAGAGCAGAGCATCGCCCAGAATCTTCGCGCACTCGTTTCTAGCCCGCCCGATTATCCACCGATGAATCTGCCTGAGGTCATTTCTTGGGCCGCAGAAAAGACCGGCAAACCACTAGCTGAAAGTCAGCAGCGTGCCGTTATCGCTGCCTTGCAGAGTCGTTGTTTAATCATCACTGGCGGGCCGGGGGTCGGGAAGACGACCATTCTGCATACCATTCTCACGCTCTTGCGGTCCAAGGACATCAAAGTCGTTCTCGCTGCACCCACCGGTCGTGCGGCGAAGCGGCTCAATGAAAGCACGGGCCTGGAAGCCAAGACACTTCATCGTCTTCTCGAATATCAGGGCTCGGGCACTTGGGGCCGCAACCGTGCACGGCCACTCACAGGGGATCTTTTCGTCGTGGATGAATGTTCCATGATCGACACGCCGCTCATGGCTCAATTTCTCGCAGCCTTACCAGAGGGGGCGCGACTTTTATTGGTTGGCGATGCCGATCAGTTGCCTTCTGTCGGCCCAGGCATGGTGCTTTATGACCTCATCCGCAGTGGCAAAGTGCCTTGCGTGCATCTCACCGAAATCTTCCGACAGGCTGCTACTAGCCGTATTATCATCAGCGCCCACGAGATCAATCGTGGTCAGATGCCTGATTTGAAGCCCAGCCGCGAGAGCGACTTCTTCTTCTTGGAAGCCACCACTCCAGAGGAGATTAGCCGCACCATCGTGGATCTGGTGCAGCGTCGTCTGCCTCAGCGCTATGAGCTCGATCCGGTGAAAGACATCCAAGTGCTGACTCCCATGAATCGTCATCTTCTCGGCACACGCGCCTTGAATGAAGCTCTTCAATCGGCCATCAATCCGCCAAGCGAGATGAAGTATGAGATCGATCGCTTTGGTATTACCTATAGGGTCGGTGACAAAGTCATCCAGACCCACAACAACTATGACAAAGATGTCTTCAATGGTGACCTCGGTCACATCGTCAGTATCGAGGCCGAGCCGCTGAAAGTCTGTGTTCGCTTTGAGGGAGATCGCCTCGTCGAATACGAGCCCGGAGAGCTTGATGAACTCCAGCTCGCTTACGCCATGACCATTCATAAAAGTCAGGGCAGCGAGTTTCCCTGCGTCATCATCCCGATCAGCACGCAGCACTATGTTCTGCTGGAGCGTAGCCTCATTTATACCGCCATTACCCGGGCCAAAAAACTTGTCATTCTTGTCGGTGATCCCAAAGCTCTAACTTTGGCCATTACTAAACAAGAAAGCCGTAAACGCTGGACTGGCTTGGCCTGTTGATCCATCCAGGCTCGGAATAGAACAGGGACTGATTTCCATGAATTGAGCCAAGTTGCTAATGAACAGTAATTGTGTCAAAAAATCCCCTCGCCTCTGACTCTGGGCGCGCTAGCGTCGGCGCGTGAGTTATCAGGTCTTCGCCCGCAAATATCGTCCTAAAACCTTTGCTGATGTTCTCGGCCAGGAGCACGTCGTCCGTACACTGAGGAACGCCATCGCGCAGAATCGCTTGGCGCATGCCTATCTCTTTGTCGGTCCACGCGGCACGGGGAAAACGTCCACCGCGCGTATTTTTGCCATGGCGCTGAATTGCCCTAATGGCCCCAGCATCGAGTTTGACTATAACGACCCCATTTGCAAAGAGATCGCTGAGGGCAATAGCCTAGACGTGCTGGAAATCGACGGTGCCAGTAATAACGGCGTGGATCAGGTCCGTGATCTGCGTGAAAGCGTCAAATATGCACCGTCCAAATGCCGCTATAAAATCTACTACATTGATGAGGTCCACATGCTCTCCACAGCCGCGTTCAACGCGCTGCTGAAGACCCTGGAAGAACCGCCACCCCACGTCAAATTCATCTTTGCTACCACCGAGGCTAACAAAATCCTCCCCACGATCATCAGCCGCTGCCAGCGCTTTGACCTGCGCCGTATCCCCCTGACGATCATCGCCAATCATCTCCTGCACATTGCCAAGATTGAAGGCGTGGATCTCGATGAAAAAGCTGCCTTTGCCATTGGAAAAGGCGCCGACGGGGGCATGAGAGATGCCCAGTCCATGCTCGACCAGCTTGTGGCCTTCTGTGGCAATAAAATCCGCGAAGAAGATGTCCTGGAGATCTTTGGCTTCACCTCCGTGCAAACGGTCTCCGAGATGGCCTATCGCATCCTGGAAAGCAGCACCGTGGGAGCGCTCCAGCTCGTCCACGAGACGAGCGAAGCCGGCAAAGACCTTGGCAAATTGCTCACCGACCTCATTCAGCACTTCCGCACCCTTTTAGTCAGTCAAGCCGATCTTAAAGCTGGTGCAGAGGATCTCGAACCTGACATCGCGGCGCAAGTCATCGAGCAAAGCCAGATGGCCAGCACCGAGCAATTGCTCCGCGTCGTGGACGGACTTGCCGAGGTCGATGCCCGTATGCGTTGGGCTACCAACAAGCGGCTGCATTTTGAGCTCGGCGTCATCCAGGCCGTGCAAAATTTCAATGAAGTCAGTCTGAGTGATGTGATCGAGGCTCTTGATAGCGGCGGCACTCTGCCCAAGCCCGCCGCTCGCGTGCCAAGCACCACAGCTCGTGCTCCCAGGCCAGCAGCCGTTGAGCGTGTAAGTTTGCCAGCAGTCGAAGCGGCTCCAGTGGAAGCGCCCGTGGCAACGTCGGTCGTTCGCGAGCCTTCCCTGATCGAGCCTAGCCCTACTCCCTCACCTGTGCCGGCACCGCAGCCATTGCTGTCTGTTGAAGAGGTCCGCCCAGCGCCAAAGGTCGAGGCACCTGCGCCAAAGGTCGAGGCGCCTGCGCCAGAACCGATGCCAGAACCAGAGCCAGAGTTAATCCTTGCACCTCATGTCGAAGCAGCGTCAGCCATCTCTGAAGAAGCTTTTTGGCCAGCCTTACTTGAAATCGTTCAGGAGCGTCGTGGGCTTATCTATAGTTGGGTGCAGCTAGGTACTGTCCTTTCTATTGCCAGAGGCACGGTCAAAGTCGGTTTTCCGACCACCGAAGCTCATGCCAAAGACAGCCTGAATCGCGATAATCAACGCAGCTTCCTTGAAGGTATCGCTACAGAATTGCTCGGCAGCCCGATTCGTTTCGAATTCTCACTTGACCCTTCTCTCAAGCCCCCAGCCGTCACAGAGCTTCACTTTGATCTAGGTGACTCCAGTCCACCGGTCAAGCCAGTCAAAGAAGCGCCTGCCGCCGCCCCAGTGGCTAAGGCTACTCCTGAACCTGCGGCAAAATCCGAGGAACCCGCGCCCCCTACTTCTGCCGAAATCAGTGAAGAATTCCAAAACGATCCCCTGATCAAAAGCGCCGTCGAGAAGTTTAAACTAAAACTCGCAGCGAGGGCCTAGGCTGTCCTGGTCTTGTTGCTTATCAAAAAGACTTGGAAGGGATTTTTCCAAGAGTCTTTTAAAGATGCGTGGACCATTGATTTTCAATGGAGCCGAGAGTCGGATTTGAACCGACGACCTGATGATTACAAATCAACTGCTCTACCACTGAGCTATCCCGGCGAGGTCGTCCGCTTGTTTTGAAAGCGGGGCGTGAGTATGTCTCTCTTGTTTGAATTGGCAAGTGCTGTTTGTGATCGATTTTAAGAAAGCAGTCTTTGCTCGATCCACCGGATGAGATCACTGGGTGACAGACGCACAGCAATGCGGGCGGCGTAGTTTTGGCAGGCTTTCTGAACGGTCGAATCGCTGAGGAGATGATTCAGCGCTGCCGTGACCTTTTCGACGGTAAAGGTTCGTGGGCTGAGACTGAGACCGATACCGAGCTTTTCCAGGCGATAAGCATTGTCTGGCTGATCGTGTGCCATGGCCATGATGAGCTGTGGAATGCCTGCGGCAATACCTTGGGAAAGGGTGCCGATACCGCCATGATGCACAAAGGCCGCGGCTTGGGCGAGGAGTGTGGAAAAGGGAACGTATTCGACAGGAAGGATGGTCTTTGGGAGATTGGGCGGTAGTTGATCCAGCTTGCGGGTGACAAAGACGGCTCGTTTACCCATTTGAGTGACGGCTTGCAGAGCTACCTCAAAGAAACGTTTGGCCTGGATGTTGGCGCTGCCTGGGGTGAAGACGATGGGCTTTTCTCCAGAAGCTAGAAATGTGGCGAGTTCACCCTTCAGGGGACGCTCAGTGGATAAGTCCTCCAGCGGGAAATCCCACTGCAAGGCAGGCTGAGGCCAGTCTGGCTGAGGCTGAGCAAACCATTCGGGGAAAAGGCAGAGGACGCCATCGGGTGAGTGGGCCCAATCCCACCAGAGGCTCTTTGGCGGGGCGACGTTGTGCTTGGCGCACTGCATTTTCACGGCGGGTGCTGAAAAGCGATCTGCGGGGTTCGGCAGTCGGATGATCCAGCGTTTTAGCCAAAGCGGGAGTTTTCTAAAATGCTGCATTCCAGGAAACAGCAGGGGCGTTTCATGAGCGCTGATCATGACTGCTGGCTGGAGATGCACATTGACGAGTGGGATGCCGAGCTTTTCCCGTGCAAGCCTAGCCCCAAAAACGGTGCAGGGTGCGAGGAGCAGATCAAACTGGTCGGCTGTGCCGTGGCGCGCATGAATTGGCTCAAAGAAGGTCGCCGTGCTTTCACCCGCAAACTCAAAGACCATCTTCGTGCCATGATAAAGCTGCCAAACGCGTGGGTCGGAAATGAAGCGGTCAAAGTCCTCTGGCTGCCCGAGTGGACTGACCTCTATCCCAGCAGACTTGGCGGTTTCTTCAAAAACACAGGACACGATCATGGTGACGCGATGTCCGCGCTCTTTGAGCATCCTGCCCAACCAGAGAAAGGGCAGTACATCACCGGCGCTGCCAAAGGGAAGAAGGGCTATGTGTGACATGGGGTAGGGGAGGTGATGGATGAAAGGACGGGGAGACTTGCTTGTCGCGTCTTTTTTACATTGGCGATCTTCCGATGCTGTCCCATGATTTCGTGATGTACCTTTGGTCAAAATTGTCTTCAGAAAAATGGGCGGATGCTTGGGAAGAGCGATTCGCAGTCAATCCAGCGCTCAACCTCGTCATCACGACTGTTTTTTTTAATGATACGGCGACCACCGAGATCTACACTGAGAAAAAGAAGGACGTCGTGGCCATTCAAAAAGAATGGGGTGGCACTGTGCGCGAGGTCAAGAATCAGAACTGGGCGGCTCTCTCCAAAGAACCGATGCCAGAGATCCAGGTGCGTGGAAAAATGGTCGTCTGCAGTGCGCGGACTCCTCAGGAGATCAAGAAGGCTCAGAAGGCCAATGAAGGCCGTGAGATCATCGCCATCCCCGCCGATATGGCCTTTGGTACAGGGCATCATGCGACCACTTCCACGGTACTGAGGATGCTTGTCGATGCCGCCGAGCCTTTGGCTGGCAAGCGCTGGACGATGGCTGATCTTGGCTGCGGCAGTGGTATCTTGGCCATCGCTGCTTCAAAGCTAGGCGCGGCGAAAGTGTGGGGCTGTGACTTTGATCCCAAGGCCGTTTCAGTTTCCAAAGAAAACGCGGAGCGTAATGGCACTCCGAAGATCCGTTTTACCGAAGTTGATGTGCTGGAATGGGAGCCGAAGGAGCAGTGGGACATCGTCGCCGCTAATATCTTTAGCGACATTTTAGAGGTGGCCTTTCCTCAGATCGTCCGGGCTGTGAAACCTGGTGGTGTCATCATGGCATCGGGTATTTTAAAGAAGCAGGCAGCCTGTCTGGAAGTGGCGACCGCCAACGGTGTACGCTGGGATCGAATCGTCGCGAAAGGCAAATGGGTGTCTGCCTGTGGCGTGCGTCTGTAACTCATGACACGATAACCTGATTGCTTTCTAGTCTGCTTCCATGCATCTGCTGAGATGAAATTTACGGGCACTTCACATCGTCAAACACGAACCATCAGCGGCCAGCAGGTGGCACCACGCAAGAGCATGGGGCAAAACTTCCTGGTGGATGAATCGGTGGCGCAGTGGATCGCCGATCAGATTCAGCCGGATGGTGCAGACTTTGTGGTGGAGCCTGGACCTGGTCTAGGAGCTATGACCAAGCATCTGGTTGGACGCGCTAAGCAGCTTGTGTTGATCGAAAAGGACAATGCACTGGCACCCGAATTGGAGAAGCGCTTTGCCAAAGATCCCACCGTCACTGTGCTGCATGAAGACGCTACAAGGATCGATGTCAGTGGTTGGTATCGCCATGGCGATGTTCGTGTGATTGGCAATCTCCCCTACTCGGTGGGAGGTGAGATCCTGAAGCATCTGCTGACACCACCAACTCCAGTCACGATGGCAGTTTTCATGCTGCAAAAAGAGGTCTGTATGCGGTTGGCAGCCCGTGTGGGAGAGGATGGTTACGGTGGGCTCTCCGTGCTCATTCAGCGTGACTGGGACGTGGAACTGCTGCGCATCATTCCGCCTGAGGTCTTTCAACCAAAGCCCAAGGTGGACAGTGCCATCGTTCGCTTCACGCCGCGTGATCCGAGCACGCTGCCAGTCTGCGATCGCCGCATGTTTGAGCGACTTGTTAGGGCGGGTTTTAGCCAGCGCCGGAAGCAGATGAAGAATCTTTTGCCCGAGGCACCGGGTGGCTGGCAGGCCTTGGCGGATTCTTTGGGGAAATCGGTCGCGATGCGTGCTGAAGAGTTGTCCGTGGCGGAATGGGTGCAGATTTCACGCTGGTATGAAGGTCGCAAAGACCAGGACGCAGGCCAGAAATCGAGTGAGATGTTTGATGTCGTGAATGAGCGGAATGAAGTGACCGGTCAGCTGACTCGTGGTGAAGTTCACGCCAAAGGTCTGCTGCACCGCGCGGTTCATGTGTTTGTGATCAATGCAAAGGGCATGGTCTATCTTCAGCGTCGTTCTCATTTGAAGGACGTGTCTCCGCTGAAGTGGGATAGCAGCGCGGCTGGGCATCTCGATGTCGGTGAAAGCTACGCTGATTGTGCCATACGCGAGACCCGCGAAGAAGTCGGTATTGAGATCACCAGCACAGAGCTAGCAGCCCAGTTGCCAGCCGGAACTCACACGGATCATGAATTCGTCGAGCTACACATCGCCCGTCACAACGGACCCATGAAGTGTTTCCCCGAAGAGATCGCTTACGGTGAATGGTTCATGCCTGAAACAATCTCGGAGTGGATTCAGGCTCGCCCCCAAGACTTTGCCAAAGGCTTTATCAGCTGCTGGAAGGCTTGGACTCAGAAGTGCGGCTAATGGGTCAGCGCGTAAAAAATGATATTGATGCCTAATGGATAGGCATACTTCTCCGAAAACTCACGGAAGTACCACGGGTCTGTTCCCTCTTCCTCCCAACCATCTCCCAGATCGGTGTTATGGCAAATCATCATGATGATGCGTTTTTTGTCGTCGAAGATGGCGCGGTAATGCGGCGTTTGGGCGTCCTCTCTCTCAAACGTTATGCCTTGAGATCGCCCTTCAAGGGCAGCGTTAACGCTGGGTATTTGTGGTTTCACTTTGAGGGGAAAGACCATGTGAAAAATTTCATGCTCTAAGGGTAATTCTTGAGCTTCTCGGTCTGGAAAGATCTGTTTCACCGCGGAATAAAAATTGTCCCATTGCTCTTCCCCCCAGAAATCATCCACCATGATAAAGCCACCATTCATCATGTAATCGCGCATGGTTTTGGCCTCCTCCTCCGTGAGTGTGATGTGGCCGGGCTCGATCATGTAAATGAAGGGGTAATGCCGCATTTGTTCAGGATCGATGTCCACTACGGCCCCTTTAGGACTGACTTGCAGGGAGGTGAGTTGCTGCAGGCGATAACTGAAATTCAGGTCCGCGTCTGGGTAGTCTGTCAGCCAGTCTCCGCCCCCCTGTCGTCTGCGCCCAGACTTCTGTGAATTGTGGCGTAGGCGACAAAAGGTGAATAGGTCATTGGGCAATTCTTTGGAGACAGGCCAGGTGGGGAAATCTAGGAATTGACCGCTGCGCCCTGCTTGACGGGGGTCCTCAGGAACCTGGTTATCATCCTTGATGCCGAAATTGGTCGGTGACGGTAGATCAGCTGCCATGGAGAAGAGCCCAGCTAGGCCAAGCGGGAGAAGGGCAGCACAGAGTTTGATCATGGTACGAAGGATGCGGTGACTTGGTAGGTGTGGACAAGCTTAAACTTGGCCAGTTGGCTGATTCTAGCCTGACCTATCCATGATTTGGTTAGACGAGCTTCACTTTTGCCCGTTTTCGTCTAATGATAGTCTAATGGACTAAGAATGTCAGGAGGAAGTAAGGTGATTCATCTCAGTTCTGATAGCCGCCCCTGGTGTTTTTCTCAATTTAGATGAAAAGGGGGTTGCTGTAATTTGTGATTTACCATAATTTAGAGGAGTAATCGAGAATTTATGAAAACCTGCAAAACAGCACCCAAAACCAGCAAAGCTGGCTTCAGTCTCTTTGAGATGATGACCTTCGTGGCCATCCTTGGGATCATGATCAGTTTGGCTCTTCCTTTGTTTGGAAACGCCAAAGAAGTGCAGCAGGCCGCAGCTAAACGTAATGCCCAGAATTTTTGCTCCTTGGCTAATTCTGCCAGTGTGGCGGGATTCGATGTGACCGCAGGAACGACCAGTGTCGAAGTTGCCTTTAAGCGGATCGCGGATGGAGTGACGATTACCAAAGGCCCCCTGAAAGGTCGCACTTTCAAACTGCCGAACATTAACGAGCCTGAGATTAAAGCTGCCAGTGCCTATGCAAAGATTCGCAATAGCGAACTGATTTATCTGCCTTCAGAGCCTACCAAGCTCACATTCTAAGTTAGTCGTGGAGATGATCTTTACTTTGCCTTTGGCAGAAGGAGAGTCCTCGGCCATGGTGAAGTGATCAATGATCCAAAACGCAGCACTCTTTTTAGCCCTAAGGTACCTCCGACCTCAACGGTCCTTTGTCTCAGTCATCACCATCATCTCAGTTCTTGGGATCGCGGTTGGGGTGCTCATGATGATTGTGGTGCGTGCCGTGATGATGGGTTTTGAGGCAGATTTTCGTGATACTCTGATGGGAGCTACTCCCCACGTGCTTTTCAGCCAAGATTCAGCGGTTAAATCAAAGCCTTGGCCAGAGGCGCTGCGGGCGGTCAAGGCAACTGAGCAAGTTCAGTCAGCCACAGCTTATGCCGGCGGAATCTTGTATCTTTCAAACGGAGATCTTCAGACCTACACTCAAGTGTTTGGGATAAATTCAGCAGATGCGCCGAGTCACCTGCGAAAAATCAATGCTCACTTAATCGCAGGCTCTTTGGATTTAGTCGATGGCGGTATTGTACTCGTCGATCAGCAGGCGCAAGAATTGGGTTGGCTGGTCGGAGATGAGCTCAGCGTTTATGCTTCTCAAAATGTGAATGAGGCTGTCAGGCAATATGGTGATGCCAATGATCAGGATACGGAGGCGCAAAAAAAGGCGATCTTGGATAAGATCCGCCTGAATCCTCAAAAGCTCAAACTCACAGGCATCTTGAAAAGTGAAACAGCTGGCTTTTTGAGCTACATGAGTCTGACGACAGCCCAGGCTCTGTTTCATTTAGGAGATGGTGTGACTGGGATTGCTTTGGAACTTTCGGAACCAAAAAAGGCAGATCAAGTCGCCAAGGCACTGAGTGATTCATTACCTGGGTGGAAAGCCAAGCTGTGGTCGGACGATCAGAGTGCTAGACTGGCTGCAATGGGGAATGAGCAGACGATGATGCAATTTGTGCTTTCGATCATTGCTCTGGTGGCGGCTTTTTCGGTGATGAACACGACAATTACAATCACGATGCAGAAACGGCGCGAAATAGGTGTCATCGCTGCTCTAGGTGGGCGTCCTGGGCAGATCATCAATGTCTTTCTCCTTCAAGCTGTGATTGTCGGGGTGCTTGGCACGGGGCTTGGTCTGGTAGGTAGTCTGCTGGCCTTGTGGCTTAGAAATGATCTGCGTGATCTACTCACCCTGATCGCTGGCGGGGAGGTCCATGCTGTGGACGGAGTTTTCCTTTCTTCGATACCTGCGTTTCTTCAGCCTTGGGATGTGGTCATGACCTGTAGCACATCGATCCTGCTGTGCATCGTAGCAGGCTTTCTACCTGCTTGGGTGGCTGCTCGGGTGGATCCCGCTGTTGCTCTCAGGGATTGATGATCCTAGATCAGGGCGATCAACGTCCAATTGGAACCGCTTTTTGAGTCTCTGTGGGCACCTCAGTCGATTCGCTTTTTAGTATAGATGAGCTAGCTTTGACGGCCTTTGGAGCATTTGGAACTGAGTACCAATTCAGTTGTGGCACAGCAGACATTTGCACCCAAGCTTGGTTGCCTAACTTCATCCACTCTAAGCCAACTATCGCAAAAACCTGTGCTCCCCAGGGGATCTTATCTCGAAGGTCTCGACTCAGGGCAGAATCTTTATCAACGAAAACCGTAGCAGAGAAGGGGTTTGGCGGAGCTGGATTGATTCTGAACGCTTCTTTATTGCCTGAGTTAGGAACTTTATCTTCAAAGTAATGAGTGCGTGTCATGCTGACATGGAACAGTGCCTGGCCTTCTTGGAAGTTTGTCAGGTAGTTTTCCAGGCGACGATCTTTGAACTCGACAAAGCTGAGCCAATCCACTTTAAAGCTTCCATCGCGTTCTTCGAGCATAACTGGAATGGCAAACTTCCAAGTCTTGCTTTCGACACCAAAAACGGCATGGGCACCGCCTCCAAGCTGTGGCTTTGGATCAAGCCGCACCAGTCCAATCGCATCTACAGGAATCGGGCGGCTGGGCTCTTTCGAATAATATTCCTCCATCAGAGGCTTCATCGAATCGACCGCTAAAGTGTATTTGAGCCGCTCTTCCAAGGTGGTCGCAGCCAGGAATTTTTGCAGGGCATCCGCTGCAGGCTTAGCCTCTGGGGGCACGTCAAGAATGATCTCTCCACGATCCGAAGCTGTCAAAGCGGAACCGTCTAGCGTGGCCTGTTTGGTGCCATTGTTATTAGAAACGGTTGGTGCCTCCATGAGGCTGCTGCCTTTTGTGGCGACTGGTAGAGCTGAGGCTGTAGTCGTCTCAGGCGTGCCCGTTTCTGAGGTGGGAACGGTTGCTTTGGCAATCTCTTCTGTCGTGGCTGGCGTTGCCTTTAAAGAGGCTGGTGCAACCTCTGACGGATCAAAGGACGCTGTTGTTTCGACAGGTGCGCTTTCTGCCATCTTAGGATCGGAGGGCACGATATCGATGACTGGTGCTGCTGGCTTTTGGCCATCTGGAAGTGTGGCTAGTTCAGCATGCGCAGACTTTGGCATGAATCGCTCTGCGAGCTGGAGGATTGGTTCACGGAAAAGCCAACCTGCTGCAGCTACCACGGCACCAAGCAATAAAACAGCGAGACCAATCATGGCTACGTTAGCGCTGCGTTTAGGCTTTTTGAGGCTACGCGCACGAACGCCGGAGTTGGCAGGCTGCTGAAAGGGAAGCGGAGGTGGTGCTCCGCCAAAAGAATCAGATTTAGATGGGGTAAGCGGAGCCGAAGGAATGGCTTGACTCAAAAGAGAGCTAGGCTCTTGCCGATCTCCGAATCCGCCCATAGCGGGCAAGGATGAACCAGGGATCAAGGAACTTTGGCCCGAGTTACGCTGAGGCATACCCAATGGCTCCTGGAGTGCCGCTGGTGGCGCGGCTGGATTTAAGCCTGAGCCCCAAGCCATCGGATTTCCAGAAGCCTGGGGCAGTCCACCAGACATTGGAAATTGACCTTCGTTGCGTTGAGGCGGGAGTAAACTTCCAGACAAAGATGGCTGTGCTAAAGGGGGGGGCGTGAATCCAGATTGAGCAGGCTGATTTACCGCCATCATGGTCTGACCAAGACCGGGAGTTTGCCAGCTAGGTGCTGGTTGCGGCTGCTGAGGGGCATTTGGGAAAGTTGCTCCGCCGCCAAGCAATCCGCTATTCATGGTTGGCTGAATGGTGCCCATCACGGAGCCTGGCATTGGCTGGGCTGGCATTGTATTCAGTGCAGGTGCTTCGTAAGTTGGCTGCGGCTGCTGAACGGGCGCCTGCGTGTTGCTATAGCTAGGTGCTCCAAAACCTTGTCCGCCAAATGATGGCATGGCTGCTGGGGACGTTACCGTCTGACCACACGTCGGGCATGGGCCACTGACACCGGCCAGATGTGCAGGGACTGTGAGCACGCTTTGACACGCGCTGCACTGAAACTGGATGATGTCTGGATTCATACGAAATTGACGGAAAAAATACCTAACAGGTCTTTAGTTTCGTTCATAGACAGCCTTTAGACAAGTAACGTTTCATGAAAAATGCAAAAAATCACAATTTCCGTAATAGAGTGGGTGTCGTGACACTCACCTGAAAAAAAGCATTTTCGAAGCCAAAAGAGGGATGATTCCGAAAGTGATCGAGTTCAACTGCTCATGGACAGCAGCCAGGAAGGATCACGTTTCAGATCCTATGGAGATGTCTGAGGGGGCGGTGCTCCTCGTTTTTTAGCCGACGGATTCAACACTAAGCCCTTTATGACTGCCATCGCAGAAGGGCGGGTTCTTGCTGTGCTTGCAGTTGCAGAGCCAGACTTTTTGCTTTTCTGCCAAGGTGAATTTCTTGGGACCAAAGCCTGTGCCTTTGTGATTCCCGTCGCACATGGGTTGGTGACCGCTCAATCCGCAGGCGCACCACCAATGGTCTCCGGCTTCAAGTTCAAGTCCGACAGGTTTGGCTTCAAAGATTTTAGGAAGGTCACTCATGAGCCCCACAATAGCCGAAGATGTCCACGAGGCCAACGAATTGCTTCATGGGCTTTCATCACCCTTCAGTTCAGCCCAGGACTTCAGTCCCGTGACCGGAAGAAGCTTAGCCGCCTCGACGTCCCACTCGGGTGTTCCCGCGAGTCTGAAGAGTTCCCAGATTTGCTTTTTGCTATGTGGCTCAGAAATCGAGTTGGGGGCATTCCTCCATAAGCCAAGGCGTAGGCCGCCTTCTTTGGCGTGATCAACGTGGCGATGATAAATGAAGGCATCGATTAATGGCAGTCTGCGGCATTTTTCCCAGGCGTAGGCATAGGCTGCGGCTTGCAGTGATTCGCCTTCAGGCTTCAGCAGAGTATGAAAGCCCTGCTCAGAGAGAATAATCCGACGCGGCTTTCCCTGCCACAGCAGTTCAGGCTGATGCAGGTGGTGGCTGAGTACTTCCAGATTTTTAAAGGTCACCTTGTTGGTGTTGTCATCACTTTTGATGGTTTTGTCTGCCCAGGCTCTCGGGTTGCCTAGATCTTCGGGATAGGGGTGCGCGGCCACATTCCAATCCAGGTCGCCAGATTCGCGAATTTGTTTGGCGAAGTTGTCCATGAAGTCTCTGCCGGGCGTGGCTTCTTCCGCGCTGATGCCATTCATGGAGTCAGCCCAATGATGGTCAAAAGGGATGTAGAGTCGGGCATGGAGAGAGGCTTTCCGCACGGATTCATGCACGATGCGAAATGCCTTGGCGTATTCCGTCACTGTTTCAGAGAGCGGCTTGCGGCCTAGATTATACCAGAGCCAGTGGGAGTTCACTTCATTGCCGACGATCCAGCCCCAGATGCGGCCATGTTCAGGATGGTTGCCGCTCCAGCGTTCGGCCATTAGCTCAGTCACTGCTCGCAGCCAGGCGCGGCCAGTGGGAGTTTTGACATTGAAGGCAGCAATGCTGTATTTGTAGTCATCTCGTGCATCTGGGTGCAGGGCGATCTCGTCGATCTCTGGTTTCTTGGATGGATAGGAAAGGACGATGGCATAGACCATGATGCCCTTGTCTGATAGGGGCTTGATCTGGGAGTCTAGAGCCTTCAGGTAATGCTCATTGAAGCTGAAAGTTTGTCCATCGACTGTGCGCGTCGGATTACCCGGCTTAGATTTCAGGTCAATGAGAGCCGTGATATTGATGTTCAGGCCCGCATGATGGATGCCGAGCGCCACAGCATCATCTGTCATCTGCACCTGTAGGCCTTTGATGGATGGCGGCTGAGGAAAGCTGTCCGCATTTGGTTGGGCCCAAAGGACAGGGGCCGATAGGAAGAGGCTGGCCTGAAGTAGCTTAAAGATGGAGCGTGGCATGAACCTCATCCTTCCTGCATATGGGCTTGTTCATCAAGCAACTTAGATCTGAGTTCGCTGATTCTTTGAATCAGTCAGTTGCCAAAAAAAACCCTCGCCATTGAAGGCGAGGGTTTTGAAAAACACACGATACCAACCAACGATTAACGTTTGGAGAACTGGAAGCGCTTGCGGGCTCCTGGTTGACCTGGCTTCTTACGCTCTTTAGCGCGTGAGTCACGGGTCAGAAGGCCAGCCTTCTTGAGTGTGCCACGGAGTTCAGGATTGACGGCGATAAGAGCGCGGGAGATGCCCAGCTTCACAGCACCGACTTGACCGGAGATACCACCGCCACAAGCGTTGACTTTAAAGTCATAGCTCTGACGTGTGTTGGTCAAAGCCAAAGGAGTCAGGATTTGGTTCTGCAACGCGATGGTTGGGAAGTATTCTTCGAAGTCACGACCGTTGACCGTGATGGAACCGGAACCGGCGAGGATATGAACGCGGGCAATCGCTGTTTTACGGCGACCGGTAGAATTGTTGAGGGGCTTGCTCATTAAGTTAAATCAGATGATTTGGAAATTAGGCGAGAACGACAGACTTAGGGTTCTGTGCTTCATGGGGATGGGCCTCACCCGAGTAAACCTTGAGCTTGGTGACGATAGCGGCACCTAGGCTGTTGTGTGGAACCATGCCTTTAACAGCGCGGTGAACGAGAAGCTCTGGACGACGCTGGCGGACTTTTTCCACGGTCTCCACTTTTTGATTACCGATGTAACCACCACGCTTGCTGGTGTAGAGTTTTTGTTGCTCCTTCTTACCAGTCAGGCGGACTTTGTCAGCATTGATGACGACCACGAAATCACCGGTATCGACGTGCGGGGTAAAGATCGGGTTGTTTTTACCACGGATCAGGTTGGCGGCGGCCACGGCGACTTGGCCGAGGACTTGATCCTTGGCGTCGATGATCCACCATTGGCGGGTCACGTCTTGAGCTTTGGCTGAGAATGTCTTCATATAAGGTTCTTGGTGCGAGTGGCAGATGAACGTCATCAACCACGGGGAAAGAAGGGTCGCGAGGATAGAAGTCTAGGGCGTTGTGTCAATCAGAAACTCGGCTTATTCACATTTACTGAGTCGATTTTTGGGTTTTTTTGCCGGTTTTGACCTCAAAGCA
The DNA here is from genome assembly GCA_027486585.1 of Verrucomicrobiaceae bacterium. Lineage (GTDB taxonomy): Bacteria > Verrucomicrobiota > Verrucomicrobiia > Verrucomicrobiales > Verrucomicrobiaceae > Prosthecobacter. Next base: position 33,609 of record JAIXOU010000100.1, read on the forward strand.
ACGCGATCAGCTGAGCTGAATGACCTGAAGGCAGCTTCACCCGTTCACCTATCGATAACCCCATGAGCTGCGCGCCAAGAGGGGAAGCTGGCGTGATGGCCATGATTTCCTGGCCTTCGACGATGACCTCAATGCCGCCCTCTGCCGGACTGAGAAAGTAGTGATCCCGATGAGAGCCCATTTCTAAGGTGATGAGTGCGCCTAACTTAACCGTTGGCCCTGCGGGTAGTTCACGGAGTTGCATGAAGCTGTGACGTGCTTCTTGCACTTCTGCCACACGCTGCGCCTGACCTCGGGCCACGTAACTAGCCTCCAGGGTGCGGGTGTCGTATTTATTTTCGGCTTTGCTATCAGGATCTGTGGCTGCGGCATAAGAGGCACGTGCACCGCGCAATAAACCCTCGAGTTCAGAATCGAGGTGGGAGATCAGGGCTTCGAGGACGGCGGGCTTTTGCATGTTGAGGTCTGACAGGCTTTCCATTTGCACGCTTAGCGGAGCTTTCCAAACTTGATTGTCATGCAAAGACATCTTCTCTCCTTCCTTATCGTCCTTGTCTCTCTCTTTCTCGCTGCCTGCGAAACCACGGGTGGTGGCAGCGGTGATCCGATGCAGCTTGAGTATCGCCGACTGTCCATCGCCTCAGAGACGCCTGGAAACTACTTCGTAGGACGGCGCTTTCATTTATCGCAGAGACATTTCTGGGGCTATGTTCGCCGCCCAGGTGAAAGCTGGGATCAATCCAAGCTCGTGGTCATCAATGAAAAATTTGCCAAGCAGCCAGATCGCTATCCCGAAATTCCATCGGGAGACGGCCCAGCCTACGGCAGTGATCACAATCGTGAGTATCGCCTCTGGGGCTATTTCTCAGGACGCAGGGTCTATGATCCGAATAGCGATCTCATGTTGCCTGAGTTTGTACTTCAGCGCTATGAGCTGAAAAACGAATCTCCAGGCTGGCTCTTTAAGCCCAATGAAAAATTCAATGGGCAGTATCTCCTGCGTGATGAGCCAAGTGCTCGTCCAGGCGGCAGGTTCTAATTCAGCCTACTTATCCATCCACGATGAAACGCTGGCGCATTGCAGGCATCAATTTTGATCACTTCCATATGGGAGACCTGCTGCGGCAGATCTTTGATCATCCACTCGCGGACATCGTCGGCATTGCCGATGAGCAACCTGAGAGGATGGTCAGTGCCACAAAGAACTTCGGGCTCAGGCCGACACAGGTATTTACGGATTATCGGGAATGCATGGATCAGACCAAGCCAGACATTGTGGTGCTTTGTCCTGCTGCCTCAAAGCATGGCGAGTGGGTGGCCAAGATCGCTCCCTATGGCACGCACATCTTGATGGAGAAACCCTTTGCGGGAAGTCTCGCTGAGGCAGATGCCATGATCGCCTCGATGCAGGATCAAGGGAAAACGCTGGCCATCAATTGGCCTCTTGTTTGGGATGCTGGACAGCAGACAGCGCATCGCATGATCCAGGAGGGTCTCATCGGCCAGCCGCTCGAGTTCCAGCATTGTGGGGGCAATCGTGGTCCGCTTTATCATGGAGCTGATAAGATCGAGGTCGAACCCACCGCCGAGGAAAAGGCCGCCAGTTGGTTTTATAGTAAAGCACAGGGCGGCGGCGCATTGCTAGACTACATGGGTTACGGCACCACGCTTGGCACCTGGCATCTCGGCAGTGCCGTGCCGCTGGAGGTGACCTGCACCTGGCATAGCACTCCTGGTCTTGAGGTCGATGAACATAGCGTCGCCATTATTCGTTACTCCCATGGTTTAAGCCGCAGTGAAACGCGTTGGGGCACCTTCACGGATCCCTGGACGCTGCAACCTCAGCCTAAATGTGGCTTTGTGATTCGTGGCACGGACGGTACGCTTTCCTGCTTTGATTATGAAAAGACTGTGCGTGTGCAAACGCGCAGTCAGCCTGAGGGCTTTGATGTTCCGGTCGATGTGATTGCTGAACCCAATCGTAATCCGATTGAGCACTTCATTCATCATTTAGAATCAGGGGAGCCTCTCATTGGGCCACTGACCTTGAACATTAGCCGAATCGGTCAACAGATCGTGGACACGGCATTTTTGAGCGCAGCGGCAAAGAAGACTTTGCCACTGGTCGCTTAACGGCTTGCGTTCAGTTTAGGAAATGCCGCGTGCTGCACGCTTGAACTCGACCTCGTTGCCACAGGCACCGATGGCCTCAGGTTCAGTGATCAGTCCAGCTTCATAGGCGCGGATGATGTTGGTCAGGAAGGTGCAGCAGTTTGGATCATTGCCGCGCTGCATGTAATTGCGGATGTTATCCATGTCCTGTTTAGCGATCCATTGTTTTACCGCGCCGCCGTTTTCCAGATGCTCCACCAGCAGATGCAAACCACCTTCATTTTTAGGAATGAGCTTTTGGCAAATGGCCCCAATGAGCTGTTGGGAAAGTAAATGCAGTCCCAGGCCTGATTGCTCTGGCGGGAATAAATGCGCTAAGCGATCGACCGCATCCACCACACTATCACTATGGATCGAAGCCAGCACTAGGTGTCCCGTTTCACTCGCCTGGAGCGTCGTCAGAGCTGTCTCTAGATCACGAATCTCACCGACCATGATCACATCGGGTGCCTGTCGCATCGCCCCGCGCACACCGCGGGCATAGCTGGCGGTATCACGACCGACTTCACGTTGGGTGAACATGCTGTTCTTGCTCGGGTAGATAAATTCCACTGGATCTTCGATCGTCACAATGTGCCGCGCCATATTCTCATTCATCCATTGCAGCAGGCCAGCCATCGTCGTGCTCTTGCCCATGCCTGTAGGACCTGTGACCAAGATCAGCCCGCGTGTTTTCATGGCCCATTTCGTCAGCAGCCAATCAGGCACTCCGAGATTTCCCAGCACTGGCAGATCGGTGCGGATGCGGCGCATGACCACCCCTAGTCGGCCCAGGGCGCGATGCATGTTGACGCGGTAGCGCGTCTTGCTGGTGGAGACCAGGCCGGAGTCACGATCCATCTCTCCTTCAGGATTCACTCCACAGGCCTGCCAGAGGCCGACCATTTGATTCAGCTGCATCGGCTCATCCCCAAAAAGCATGAGTTGCTCATTGATCTTCATGCGTGGCAGCTCGCCTTCCATGAGGAAAACATCGCTGGCTTTATGGTCGTCGGCAGCTTGAAGAATATCGTCGAGAGAGAGAGGCATGGGGTTGGATAGAACCCATGCTGCTTAGCTTTGTCGAGGACGATCTTATCAGGCAGCGTTTTTATCCTGCTCTTTTGTCTGAATCATCAGCACCAGAGCTACGGAAAGGATGCAGAAGCAGGCAAAAAAGCCAAAGGTGACATTCATGGGCACCTTCCTATCGGTGAGTGTCCCGTAGCCCCAGTCAGCAATCCCACCGCTCGTCATACTCACCAGATTCATCAGTCCATAACCCGTGGCTCGCAGCTCTGGGCGCGTGATTTGAGAGAGGATCGGCATGTTATTGCCATCAAAGAATCCCCAGCCAATGCCAAAGAGTATCAGGGAAGCGATCGCCAGCTCAAACGAATGCCAGCCAGGCGCATTCCCCACACCAAAAAGGGCTGGCACAATCATCATCATTCCGAGAGCGCTGACATAGATCCGGCCTCTGGAAGTCTTGCGCATCCAGCGATCTGCTAACCAGCCGCCGACCATTGCCGAGACAAGGGCAGCCGCCTGCCAATACAGCGTCGCAGAGACCCCCGCCTTGCCTTGACTGATATTGAATTCCTTTTGCAAAATCGCCGGCATCCAATCCCGCACCACCCAGGCCGCGACGGCAGGCAGCGTGAAATAAAGCACCAGTAGTAAGAAGGAACGGTTCATCAAAAGCTCACGCAACGCCACCAGCACAGAGGGCTTTTTCGTCTGCGGCGCGCCTACCGCTCTTGGAGCGTCTTTGATGAGCAGCAGTAATGGCAGAGCATACAAAATGCCCACCAGCCCCGTGTAATCAAAGGCACCCCGCCAACCAAAGTCAGGCCACTCATTCACATACCCAGCAAAGCCACCCAGCATGACACCGCAGTAAATCCCTGCCTGATGAATCCCCACCGCTCGGGATCTTGTGTTTCCCGTATGATAATCCGCAATCAGCGCTAATGCCGCTGGGATGTAAAAGGCCTCACTGATTCCCATCGCTGTTCTTGCCCAAAGCAGCTCATGATAATCCTGCACATGGCCCGTGAGATAAGTGATCGCTGACCAGACGATCAGGCTGCCACAGATCGCGTATTTTCGACTGAAACGATCCGCGATATAGCCGCCAATCGGGCTAAAAAACGCATACACCCATTTGAACTGACCCAACATGTAGCCCCAGTTTGCTTCAGAGCCGATACTCGGCACATCCCCCATCACGGACGTCTTCATCGACGCAATCATTTGCCGATCCAAGTAATTCAGCAGCGCCACCGGAAACAGCAGCGCCACGATCAACCAAGCGGTACGAGAAGTGGTGGGATGATCATTCGTCATGAACTGGTTAAATCACAGATCCTAAACTTAGCCTAGCATAAAACGATGCCGATTCTTGATCCTGCCATGGCGAAAGTCAGCTGATCTCAATACCGATCGCTTCGACGCAGAGGTCGTCTCAGCAACCGAGCCTTTTGGATGATGTCTGCTCGATGTTCCGGCGTTCCCTGATTCATGAGATTTTGAATGCTTTGCGTGGTGTCCAAAATCGCCCGCACTTGGCTGCCCACACTTCCCGAGTTCGGCAGCAATCCGCCTGTCATGATCTGATAGACCACGGACATCTCCACGACATACCAGTCGTCCAGCCGATACACCTCAGTGCTTCCCATTAGACTGCCAGCCGCCGTTCCCACCCGCGCAGGATGCGACCTCGGCGGCAGAGATCGATAGAGCCTTTCCCGAGTCACCGGGAACTCCAGTCGACTCAATCGCCGCTCATACACCCGACCCCGCCCCATCTCATCCGCTGGCAGCATCGAGCACCCTGTCCCAAGAAGAAGCAGGGCCAATAATGCTAAATGCCGATGAATCATGCCATGAATGAATCAGCTGGTTCTTGGAAGGCGTCTGAACTTAACTTTCAAAGTAAGTGTAACCACGCAAGCCAGCCTCAAAGGCACCCATGATCTCGCGGCGCTCAGTTGGTGTGATGCGGTTAGAGACGACGGCGCTCTCCGCGAGGTTGCGGAAGCGTGTGGCTAGATCTTTCGGATCATACTCGACGTAGCTGAGCACTTCAGAGACGCTGTCGCCTTCTTGTTCACGACGGTATTTGAGTTTGCCGTTTTCGATGGAAACGCTCACGACATTGGTATCACCCAAGAGGTTGTGCAGATCTCCGAGGGTCTCTTGATAGGCACCGACCAGGAAGATGCCGAGCATGTAATCGACGCCGGACTCGATCTCAGGATCGTGCAGGGGCAGGCTCTCACAGATCTGGCCACCATGGGCAAATTTGTCGATCTTGCCGTCACTGTCACAAGTGATGTCCGAAAGCACGGCATTGCGTGTGGGCTTCTCTTTCAGGCGATGAATCGGCATCACTGGGAAGATCTGATCAATGGCCCAAAGGTCAGGCAGACTCTGGAACACGCTGAAGTTCCCGTAGTAATAATCGGTCATGACCGCCGACATGCGGTCCATCTGGCTGCCGTCGTGGCCTACGGATTCCAGCTTGCCAGAAACCCAGGTCATGACGCCCCAATACATTTCTTCACCGAGAGAGCGGTCACGCAGGCCGATCTTGCCGTAGCTAAATTCAGTGCGGAGTTTGTCGCGGTAGTAAACGGCGTCGTTGTAGATTTCCTGAAGCCGCTCGCGTGTCAGCTTGTTGTTGTTTTTGAGGCTTTCCTCATGAAGTTCCGCCAGATTTTTCAGCAGGGCAGGGGCGTCTTTTGCCAGCTCGATGCTGCCTGTTGGCGGCTCAAAGCGATTCACGTCGAGGATATTGATCACCAGAACGGAGTAGTAGGCCACGATGGCGCGGCCAGACTCCGTGATGATGTCTGGGTGTGGCACGCCAGCTTCAGCGGTGACTTCACTGATGGCTTCGATCACGTCAGCACAGTATTCTTTGGTGCCGTAATTGCTGGAGGCTGAGGTGGTGCCTTTGAAGCCGTCGTAGCTGATGGCCAAGCCGCCGCCCAGATCCAGGATGCCCATGCGGGCACCTTCTTGGACCAGACCACAATACACTCGGGCTGCTTCTGTCACAGCCTGGCGGATGGCGCGGATGTTCGGGATTTGACTGCCCTGATGGTAATGAAGCATGCGCAGACAATCGAGCATTCCTTCCTCACGCAGGGTATCGACCACGTTCATGAGTTGAGAGATATTCAGGCCGAAGACACTGGCATCGCCACCTGAGCCGGCCCAGTGGCCTGCGCTTTCAGCACTGAGCTTAAACCGCACACCGAGAGTTGGGCGCACACCCATCTTCTTACTGCGCTCCAGAATGAGTTTTAGCTCAGAGGGCATTTCCAGAACCAGGATCACCTGAAGGCCCATTTTTTGAGCATACAGTGCTAAGTCGATGAACTCTTCATCTTTGTAACCATTGCAGACGATGTAGGCCTCTGGGTCATGCATGTAGGCCAAGGCAGCGATCAGTTCTGGCTTGCTGCCGGCTTCGAGTCCGTAGTGATACTTGCGGCCATAACGCGTGATTTCGTCGATGACTTCCTGCTGCTGATTCACCTTGATCGGATAGACGCCGCGGTAAGCGCCCTGATACTTGGCTTCACGGATGGAGCTGGCAAAGCCTTCGTTCAGCTCGTCGATGCGCCAGCGCAGCAGATCGCCGAAGCGAATCAAAACAGGCAGCTGAGTGCCGCGATCACGCAGACCTTTGACGATTTGTGCCAGTGACACAGGCTTGGTTTTTTTGCCGTCCTTTAAGTTCACCACCACTTCGCCCCGAGCAGAGACGTCAAAGTATCCGTGGCCCCACTCACGGATGCCGTAGAGTTCAGCGCTATCTTCGATGGTCCAAGGGGGTGTTTTTGTGCGGCGTTCCGTAGTCATGTAAGGGCCGCGATTATGGGGGCATTCTCGGGGATGAAAAGTGAAACTGTGTGCCGAAGGCCAATTCCTTTGTGACAAATGCCTGCGTCCAAATTTCCGTTCGTTGCAGGAGTCGCATGACGAAGGGGCATCCTTGTGTCAAGAATGCAGGCAGATTTCACCTTTTTTCCGCCGTGCTTACCACTGACTTTGATTATCCTTTGCCGCCCGAACTGATTGCCAGCCAACCCCTAGCGGACCGGGCTGGCTCACGCATGTTGGTCGTGCATCGGGATCGCGGAGTCATTGAGCACAGGCAGTTCCGTGATCTGCCTGAGTTCATTCGCAGTGACGATCTGCTGGTGCTGAATAACACCCGTGTCGTGCCAGCACGCTTCTTTTCTGATGACGGCACCCGTGAGGTGCTGCGAGTCGAGCCTCTGACACCCACCCTCTGGCGCTGCATGGTCAAGCCGGGCAAGCGCTTCAAACTTGGCCATACCGTCAGCATTGGTGGCTGCACAGGAACGGTGAAGGATGTTTTAGAAAATGGGGATCGTGTGATCGAGTGGGATCAGATCGTGGATGAGGCCAAGCATGGCCATCTGGCACTGCCACATTACATGAACCGGGATGACCAGCCTTCTGACCGCGAGCGCTACCAGACGGTCTATGCCAAGACTGAAGGCGCGATCGCAGCACCGACCGCAGGCCTGCATTTCACCCCCGAGTTGCTGGCGGGATTGCCGCATGCCTTTGTCACGCTGCATGTCGGTGTCGGTACGTTTCAGCCAGTGAAGGTGGAGAAGATCGAAGAGCATCAGATGCACGCCGAGTCTTATTTTGTCACAGCAGAAACGGCTGAGTCCGTGGCCAAAGCTTCCCGAGTCATCGCGGTGGGTACCACAGCCATGCGCACCTTAGAGACTGTGGCGCGTGATCATGGCCGTGTTGTGGCGGCCTCTGGCAGCACGGACATTTTTATCTATCCAGGTTACGAGTTCCGCGCTGTAGGCGCACTGCTCACGAACTTTCATCTGCCAAAGTCCACCCTGATGATGCTGGTGAGCGCCTTTGCCACCAAGGATCTCATCATGCAGGCCTATGAGGAAGCCATCCGCGAGCGTTACCGCTTCTTCAGTTATGGAGACTGCATGCTGATCCTCTAGATCACCGCCATCACCTGATCCAGATGTTCATCCGGCTTCACTTTCGGGAAGACGGCGCGCACCTTGCCATCTGGCGCAATCACAAACGTGGTCCGCTCGGTGCCCATGTAGGTTTTGCCATACATGCTTTTCTCGACCCAGACGCCATAAGCATTGGCAATCTCGTGGTCTTCGTCACTTAGAATGGCAAAGGGCAGGGAATGCTTTTTGATGAACTTTTCGTGGCTCTTGATGGAGTCAATGCTGACGCCTAGGACCGTGGCTTTTTCTGAAATTTGCGACCAGCCATCACGCAGGGCACAGGCCTGCTTGGTGCAGCCCGGTGTATCGTCTTTCGGATAAAAATAGAGCACCACGACTTTGCCTTTCAGATCTGCCAGACTGAGTGTCTGGGAGACAGGATAATCGCCACCAACAACGGGTGCTGAGAAGGAAGGTGCTTTGCTGCCAGGAGCGGGATTTGGTTTCATAGAGTGACCTTTTACGACACAACCCGCACGATTAGATTCCCTGATTCGCTTCCAGTGACTCGAATCTGAGTTTTTGCGGGAGCAAACCCATCCTCGCAGCGCACCTCCCAGCGCTTTCCGCCGATTTCAGCGCGGCCAAGTGGGCGCAGGTCGGTGACTGCCACACCTACGCTATCCAGGGCAGGTCGATGGCTGGTATCTGGGGATTCAATCTGCGTCGTCAGTGTCAGCGTGCGATTCCAGAACTTCACGGCAAAATACCTCATCCAGAGCAGTAAGCTCACGACTGCAAAAAGGATGATCCCAGCCGCTAAACCGGTGCGTCTCCAGCTTGGCCAGCCCGCCAGTTCCTCCGAGCTGAGCGTCAGAGCCAGAGCCGTCACCAGGCAGACAAACCCAAAGATACCCGCAATCCAGCCTGGAAGAAACGTTTCCAACATCATGAGCAGCACGCCAAAGAGGGCGAGAGTGGCGATGGTCAGTAGCATGAACCAACGGTGTCCTGTGGTTTGGGATCGTCAAGGCGGCGTTAGTCGTGATGCGCTGCTGGCCAAAGGCACGATCGCCACTGGGCCACTCATTACCAACCACGACTCCTGACGCTGATTCAGGCGCTCGACAAATCTCAAACTTCATCCTAGAATCAAATCATGACAGCTACTCTTGAACGCATCAAAAAGGAAATCAGAAGCCTTGAGCCAAGCGAGGTTGAGGCGCTGCTTCGTGATCTTCAATTCGAGTACGTTATGCCGTTGCCTGATGATGAAGCGTCGGTCGAAGCAGCATGGGACGCCGAGATTGCCGAGCGAGTCAAGGATGTTGAGGAGGGCAGAGTCACCCTCATCTCCGGCGAAGAATCCGAGCGCAGAATAGATGCATTGTTCGCCAAACATGGGCTCCAGCGGCGCACGGCATGAAGAACTGGGATATTCATCCAGAAGCTGAGTTAGAGCTCGAGGAAGCCATTGCCAATTATCTCTCCATTGACGAAAATTTGGCCTATTCCTTTGATGAGCACTACACGACGTGCCGGAATGAGATTGTAGCTGACCCGCTGCGTTTTAGCCTTCGCCGACCTCCTATCCGGAGAGTTAATCTAACGCCACGGTTCGGAGCCTATTATATTGCGTACATGATCTGGAAGGATAAGCCGATTATCTTGGCTGTAGCCCATGGGTCGCGTAACCCTTATTACTGGAGTCATCGCATTGTCGAATCGAAGAAGCTTTTCTAAATCACGATTGAGCAGACAGCTGACTCAGGCGTTTCTCGCAGGCCCGCAGTGGACATTGGCCTAGAACCATCCTTTGATACGCTCTCCATGTCTGACGACCGACCTTCTTTCCCCACTCTGCAAGCCGCACGCCTTTACGGCATCCTTGACCTTGGCTATGTCTTGCCTGCGGAGGTCGAGTCGATGACGGAATCTCTCTGTCTCGGCGGGGTGGATCTACTGCAGCTCCGGGCTAAGAAGCTGACGCTTCAAGAGATCGAAAAACTAGCCCGACTCATGTTACCCATCACGCGTGCGCATGGGGTTCCCTTCATCATCAATGACCATCTGGCCATCGCTGCTGAGATTGGCTCTGAAGGCGTGCATGTCGGTCAGGACGACGATGCCGTGGCCAAGGCCCGCGCTGTGGTCGGGCCCAAGATCTTTGTCGGGAAGTCCACTCACAGCTTGGTCCAAGCCGCTGCGGCACAGGAAGAGGATGCCGATTACATTGGCTTTGGGCCGCTCTATGCCACCGGCACCAAGCCTGATTACGTGCCTATTGGGATTCATGACATCAGCCAGGTGCATCAGCAGGTAAAGCTCCCCATCTTTTGCATCGGCGGCGTCAACTTGCCACGCCTGCCTGAGATCGTTCAAGCCGGCGCGCGCCGGGTGGTCGTGGTTTCCGCATTGTTGCAGGCTGCTTCCATTTCCCAGTATGTGCAGGAAGTGAAAGCGCTGCTTCCCTGAACCTTGGCCCGTCACATTCACTGCTAATGATCACCATCATGCGTCTCCTTTGCCTGTCTTTTCTGGCCCTATCCTCTGCCTTTCCACAGGCGGCGAACCTGCCCAAGCCTGACCCTGAACTGCCCGCCATCATGAAGGAATGGGCAGAGGCCCAAAAGGCCGTGGGTGACATGGAGGTGGCCTTTGAGCAGACCCGAACCATCCCTGCACTGAAAAAGCCCGTGACGGCTCCAGGGAAGTTTTGGCGTTTTACTGATGGTGCCTTCCGCTGGGAAATGGGATCTCCAGCTGCCACCATCTTGGTGCATGATTTGAAAGAGTTCCGTGTCCGTGAATCAGCGGAGGCCCCATGGCAGGTTTTACAAGAGGACGATGCCCGCTACCGCATGTGGGCCAGATTTCTCAGTGGTCGTGAGGCCTCACCCAAGGAGATCAGCCGTCATTTTGTCGTCAAAGAAGCCGTCGATAGTCCCGGCATCACCACGGTGACCTTGCAGCCCAAAGCCCCCTTCATCCGCCGCTATCTCAATCAGCTCGATCTTCAGATCAGCCAGTCCAGCAAACTGCTCGTCCAGCTACGAGTCATTCAGGGAGATGGCAGCGTCGTCCTCATGCGCTTTGCCCAGCCCAAACCCGTGTCTCAAGACTTGAAGGCCCAGTTGTTGTCACGCTAAAATGCTCCACATGAAACTCACCGCATGCTTCACTCTTATGGTCTTTCCGTTGTTCGCGGCGGAGCTGCCGCAGCAACCCAAACACGACAGTCAAACCCAACGGATGACGGCTTATAGGTCATGAGCAGATCAGCCTTTGATCGACACTACTACGACGCCAACAACTGGAAGCTGGGGTTCATTTACTTTTGCAAAGCTGATCAGCGTATCGTCGTTCCGAAGCGCCTTCGAGGACTTGGATGGACGCTCAACTTTGCTCGACCTTTAGCGTTGCCCTTCTTGGGGGTGCTACTGGCATTTGCTTTCGGAGCTAGAGAGTTGCTGCTTGCCTTGAATGGGAGTACAGGTTTGTCCTGCGCGGTCACGTTGCTGTTGATTCTGGCGCTCGTGGCCCTGTGTTATCAAATGTCGATTCCCCAACCTAGTGCTGCGCCATCGGATGATGTCAGGTAAGCCCCAATGAGTAGGCTTGAATCAAACTGAGTCCGCTTGTAAGCGCCTGCGTCGTTTCATAAGACCCAAGATCACCAAGATGGCGACTAGTAGCCCGATAATCAGGTGGGATGCGTGCTGCGGAGGATGAACGGGGATGGACTTGGAGATGTCGCCACGGAGAAGGAGCATGGACTGGGTTTCTCCGTTTGGAAGAGTGCGCCAGAGAAGGACATCCTGCAGGCTGGTTTTCGGGATGCTGAAGGCAACTTCGGCGGCGTCCGGAACCCAGCGCCAGTGGGCTTGGAGGAATTGATGATCCTGGCCATCCTCGGCATGGGTGATGGATGGGGGCAGGGCTCCGTCTATTTGGGTGGTTTGTTGCAGCGTTAAAGGAGCTAGGTCGGTGAGCCGACGAGCCTGGCCTTGAGACTCAATGTACAGGGCATCATGCATGGCCTGCGTAGCCGTGGCGATGTCTGGAAGCATGGGGTTGCCACCGTATTCGGCGGTGACGGTGAGCTCGATTAAGGAGCCGCCATTCAGCAGATCAAGGCGGGCGCTTAGAAAGTCGTAGCCGTGAGCAAAACTCAAGCTCGGGAAACCCAACTGGAGAAAGAAGAGAAAAGCAAACAGGGGGAACGGTTGTGTTCCCCCTGCCGCTTGAATGTTGGATGGACTGGGTCGCATTACTTGCGGTTCCAGCGGAGCACACGGCCCCACTTGTTCCACTCGGTTTCTAGGATGTTACCGTCATTATCAAAGGTGATGCCGTGCGGGCTGGTCACAATGCCTGCCTTCCAGTCTTTCGGGGCGATGCCGGGGGTATTGGTCGGCTGTGGGCTGGTGCCGAGATCGGCGACGCGCTTGCCTTCTTTGTCCCAGACGCTGACATTGCCAGCGATCTCAGCGACGCACATGAGGTCGCCATGAAAACTCGCGGAGCTTGGATTGCGCATATCGGTAGCGATTTCGCCAATCAACGCGCCATCAAGGCTGGTGTGCAGCATGCGCTTATGACCACGGTCACAGATCATGAGCCGGGCCGGTTCAAAGCGGCGATCGACAAAGATCTTGTGCGCGTTGGCGAGCTTGAGGGGCTCACCAGGGCCGCCAAAGACGGACTTAAACTTGCCCTTGCTATCAAAGACGAAGATCCAGCTCTTGCCGTAGCCGTCCACGACATAAATATCGCCATTCGGCGCGACGTCGCAGTTGGTGAGTTTCAGGCCGCCCGCAGCGCGCACACCAGGCTCTTTAGCGATGACTTTTTCGGTGCCGTTGGCGAGCTTCAGGGTGAGCTCAGTTTTGGTTTCAGCGATTTTGACACCCGAGGCGATTTCGTCCGTGCGTGGCTTGGGTTTCCCTGCGTCTTCGGCTTTCACTTTGGAAACAGTGACAAAATCACGTTGTTCCGCAGGGAAGGAGGCGGTGGGAATCTCCATGACGATGCTGCCGTCGAGAGTGGCTTGGATGACTTTGGATTCACCCAGCACGGCGGCAAAGATAAACTCGCCTGCAGCGACTTTACGGATGACGAAGCCGTGGAGGGATGCTGGCAGGGAGAGGGCTTTGATGAACTTGCCATCTTTGCCATACACCTGGATGCCGGCATTGGCCTCTTGAACGCTCACATACACATTGCCTGCTGAATCCACAGCGATTTCGCCATGGCCATCACCAATGGTTTCTTTTCCAGGAGGTGGTGTGATGAAATTGGGTGCGAATTCGTAAGCGACTTCGGCGGAAGCTTTGCTGAAGAGAGCAAGGCAGGTCAGGAGCAGGATGGAGGATCTTTGCATAGGTGGAACCATTTCAAACGGAAACTACCGTCTGAGTCAATCACACAAACATGAGGAATGTGATTTTGCTCGGGCTTAATCCCGCTTTGAACTCTAGGCTTCGAGCAATTTCGTGCTGAGCCGATCGACCATGCTGCGGAAATCGGAAGTGTCTGTCATGCGTTTGCTCACGACTTTGCAGGCGTGGATCACGGTGCCATGATCGCGGCCACCAAACTCTTCACCGATTTGGATCAGCGGTAGTTTGATCATCTGACGAGTCAGATACATGGCGACTTGGCGGGCCTCGGCGATGTTTTTAGGCCGACGTGGTCCAGTGAGATCGCTGACGCGCAAATCGTATTGTGTGGCAACAGCGCGCTGCACGCGATCGACCGTCACGCATTTAGTCGGCTCATCATCGATCACGTCATGCAGAAAGGTAGCCAGGGCCGTTTCATTGGCCATGGTGCCTTCGAGAGACACATGGGCGGCGACGCGCATGAGGGCGCCTTCGAGTTTGCGCACGTTGGCGCGGATACGCTGGGCAATGAACTCGAGGATCCAGGGTTCGAGGGAGACATTGAAGTCGTGCATCTTCCGGCGCAGGATGGCGACGCGGGTTTCAAAATCTGGCGTCTGGATCTGGGTGGTGAGACCCCACTCAAAACGTGACACGAGACGAGCTTCGAGATTCTTGATATCGCTCGGGGCTCGATCACTGGCTAAGACGATCTGCTTAGCGTTATTGAAGAGCTCATTGAAGGTGTGGAAGAACTCTTCCTGAGTGCTGTCTTTGCCCTCAAAGAACTGCACGTCATCAATCAGCAGGACATCGACCTTGCGATACTTTTGGCGGAACTGAGTGAAGCTTTGTTTTTTGATGGCTTCGACGTATTCATTGGTGAACTGCTCAGAGGTCACATAACGAACGATGGCCTTCTTTTTGCGGGCAAGGACTTCCTGACCTATGGCCTGCATGAGGTGGGTTTTTCCCAAGCCCGTAGCGCCATAAAAAAACAGGGGATTGTAGATGCGTCCTGGTTTCTCTGCGACGGCGCGGGCGACAGCTGCGGAGTAACTGCTGTTCGAGCCGACAACGAAGCTGTCAAAATTAAATTTGGCGTTCAGTCCAGCATCTGAAAAAGAACGAATGCTCAGAGATTCGTCAGTGACGTGTGGGCTGGCAGCTGGGCGGTCGTCGTGATGGCGAGTGGAGATGACACGAGCGGCTTTCTTTTCGACACTGGCATCAATGCTCAGCGGACGCAGTACTTCGGAGCTGACTTCATACTCGATGCTGCCAGCAGCGCCGAGAACTTCGGCGACGGCATCGGTGACTGTGCCAGAAAAATTGCTCTCGATCCAGAGTTGATGGATCGGGTTGGGAACATGCAGGACAACACGATTGTTAGCGATGCGTGCGGTAGTGCCTGAAAAACAGCGGGTGTAGTTATCATGCCCGAGCTTCTTCATGAGCAAGGTGCAGATTTTGTCCCAGTCGGACGGCACTACTTTGAAGAGATCTTGTTCAGGCTTTGCTGTGTCTGGGCTGTCTTCTTTGGAGAGATTAGTGTCTGCATAAGCGGTCTCCATGATGTTGATTGATGCTGAAATAAGAGTGAGGCGGGAGGATAAAATTGGCGCTGTATCGGGAGAAGCAGCGCCGCAGTTATTTTTTGAAATTACTTCCTCTGTTTATGACAGAAATGACACGTTTGAAAGTGAATCTTGAATCATTTTTTAAACTCTCTTTTTTGAGAGTCTTAATATGTAAAAAAGATCCTTTGCATATCTTAAATATCTCTGAGGCAAGTAGTAGACTGAGGGGCTAAAAACAAAGGGGCGGACGTCTGCAAACGTCCGCCCCTGATGGGTAACCCATCATCTCTTGAAAGGCTTATGGCGCTTTGGGTGCGCTGCTCGGTTTTGGCTTCGCGGGTGCCTTTGGTTTTTGCGGCACATAAGGTGGATTGGTTCCAGCTCCAGGCGCCGCGGTGATGAGGTTCGCAGGCACATCGGCCTTCACGGTTCCTAAAGCCCAGTGGATGCCACCAATGAGGATCTTTTGAAAGGTGGGATTGGTCCACACATCTTCACGATGTCCCATGGCGGTGTACCAGACGCGTCCTTCGCCTTCTTTGCGTGCCCAGGTGCTTGGATAAGCGGGGCGTCCATACATGCTGCCTTCCATGGCGGGTGAATCAATGGTGGTTAGGACATGGATGTCATCACGGAAGTCCTTGAGTGAATACCATTCTTCTTGAAAAGCGAAGTCCTTGTCAATGCTTTCAAAGCCAGGGAAGCCAGGATTGATCACAGTATTTTTAGCGACTTGCTGGGCACCGTGAATGATGAACTCAGCACCGAGAAAGCGCACGTAAGGATCGGCTTTTTCGCCATGATTCAGATAACGTTCAGGACCTTTCACCGCTTCGTTATCGGTGTGGAAGGTGTCACTGGCGGAGTGGGTGCCGATGAAGCCTTTGCCTGCTTTGACGAAATCAAACAGAGCCTGCTTGCCCTCGGCTGACATGGGTGGGTTTTTATCAGTTCCTTCTTCCAAGAGATTGCCTGTAGTGTAGAAGAAAACGGCATCAAACTGGGCCAAGTACTCTTTGCTGAATTTGCTGCCATCTTTGGAGAACTCAAAGTCCCAGCCCTCTTTTGCACCAAGCTCTAAAAGTACTTTTTCGGCGTGGCTGGGCTGACCATTTTTCCACGAAATCACACTATGCTCAAAGCCGCTGGATTTGGAGAAAAAGAGGATGTGCGGCTTCTTGGAGTCAGAGGCTGAAAAGGCCAGTCCGATGGCAAGGCCAAGGCAGGCGAGTGGAGCGAGGATTTTGGATAACATAGGGAGCGGGGAGTGATGAAGGATGACGTGTCCTCCGAAGCTCAAAGAGCGAAGGGGGAAGGATGAAGGATGAAGGATGAAGGATGAACCGAGGTTTTAGTAAATCATGGCGTCTGCGGGCGCCGTGGTCTCTTCGATCTTGGTGGCCTGGATGATGGGCACCATTTGATCACCTTCTTTTTTATACGACATCGTGCCGATGACTTTCACCCAGGTCATGTCTTTGAACTCAGGGGCTTTTTTGCCAAAATCAACCGGCACTGAGTAAGGGCGTGCATCGGCCGCACAGCACTGGACTAACATTCGGAAAACACGCAGGCGATGACCGTCGGCATTGTTGACTTTTTCAGGCAAGACTTGGGCGGTGGTCTCGACCGGTTGTCCGGTGATGGCTTTTTGCACTTCAGCGTCGCCTGCGGTGTAATAGATCTCGGGCACCTCGAGGATGAAGTTGCCTTCTTTGCTTTGAGGCACCTGCTTCTTCAGATCTTCCAGGGTGAAGCTTCCATAACTTTGAGCTTTTTCTGGAGCTTTAGGCGAGGCTTTGACGACAGCCTCAGGCATAGCGAATTGCGCAGGCGGGGGCAGGGGCGCTGTTGGCTGAGGCGTGACATTGGGTTTCGGGCGTTCGGCCTTGGTTTCAGCGGTCTCGGTGCGCAGGGTGAATTTGTCAGCGTTGGACGTATCACTGTAATTCGGGTTGTAGAGTCCCTTGTTGGTGATGGCGTTGGCGCTGTAGCGGTCTGGCGACTGGAAGGCTGCCCAGGTCAAAGGAGCACTCAGAACCAAGATAGCTGCGATACGCCCCGGCCAGCTGCTTTCAGCAAGGATGCCGTGGCTGTGATCGTGGTCGGCGTGGTCATGGCCGCAGCCAGCGTGGTGTTGGTGGCCATGGTCGTGACCACAGCCTTCGTGATGGGTGTGATCAGACTCACATTCGGGGCCATGTTTGTGGTTATGATCATGGCTGTGATCGTGGCCGCAAGTGCCGCCATGCTTGTGCCCGTGATCGTGGCCACAGCCTTCATGATGATCGTGAGAGTGGTCATGATCACAGCCATGCGCATCACAGCCAGCGTCTTCAGAGTTGGTGGTGAAAAGATTGAAGAGGGCGACGACGGCTAATCCTATGCCTGAGATGAGCACCATTTGGCGGAAGATCCCATCTGGCGGTAAATAAGCTGCCACACGACCACTCATGTGAAAGTAGAGCAGCACAGCGCTCCAAAGCAGCAGAATGAGAATGCTGAGAAAGTGAATGATGGTGCGGGGTCCAGACATAACGGTGTTATTTGGTGGCAAGTTTTTGGATCACAAGCATCCAGGGTTCCGAAAGGCAGCCGATGAGAATGAACAGGCCGATGAGCAGCGCCATGACGACACGGCGCTTGAAGACGGCGGAATACATGAAGAGAAGCTTGATGTCCATCATTGGACCAAAGACCAGGAAGGCTAACTTGGCAGCCATGGAGAAGGCTGCCATCGGCGCGGCAATGAAGGCATCGGACGTGCTGCAAAGAGAAAGCACCATGGCTAAGCCCATGATGGCTGGCAGCGCCATCCACTCGCTGCTGGCCACAGTATTCAGTATGGATTGATCGACTTGCGTATTGAAGACGGAGGTGATGATCACCCCAATCGTGAAATACATGGCCGTGTCCAAGAAATCGCCCATGGCGGTGCGCATGGCATGCACGAGTTTGGCATTGAAGTTTTTCGCTGGGGCAGGGGGCGCATTCTCTGGTAGAGGAGCGCTGATGCCTTCCACCACCTTGGCCTGCAAAATTTGCGATGGGCGGAAACGCAGCACGATCAAGCCGACAATCACGGCGACCAGATAGCCAAGGGAAAGACGTGAGAGCGTCATCGTTGCATTGCCGATGTCGCCAATGCCGCCAACTTTTTGAAATTCCTTAAATGCCGTCAGCGTGCTGATCGCCACGATGGGATTCATGATCGGAGCCGAAAGCATGTAAGTGACGGCACAAGAGACAGGCAATCCTTTTTGAACCAGGCGGCGAATGACCGGCACCACGGCGCACTCACAAACGGGAAAGACCAAGCCTAGGAAGCCAGCGGCGAAGGTTGCTACCACTCGATTTTTAGGCAGCACCTTATCCAGCAGCCTGGAATCGAGAAACGCAGCGATCAGGCCGGATAGAACCGTGCCGATCATGATGTATGGGGCACCCTCAAAAAGGATGCTGAGAAAGGCCATCAGGACATCCCCGATGCGGCTGGGTTCTGGCAGAGCGGCTAAAAGAAACATGGTTGACTCTTCTAAACGTTGCCAGCACCACGATTCAAGCGGGAAACTCTGCTGAATCTCACAACAGTTAGGGCTTGCGTATGGGCGGTATGGAAAATAGGCAGTGCGAGTTCGTTTTCCTTGTGACAGCAGATCAGCGCGATCGTGGAAACAGCCGTCCGCGCGCCGCCGCAGACACGTCACAATAGCTTAAGACGTGTTAAAGAGAGGTTCAGGCGAGGCTACACCAGACAGGAGCGCTCTTGTCACTTACGGATTTGCCGCCCGAAAAAAACAGATCATTCTGACAGCTAGGCTTCCTTAAATGGAGGCCATTTATTTTCGGCAACTGACCACAATCGTGCGTCCTAGAAGTATATCCATGCTGCTCATTTTTTGAACATGGGAGATATTTGATTCATCAATAGTGCCGCGCTTGGTGCGCTCCTTTCTTACATTCAGAAAGGAACTCAATTGAGTGAATGGAAATAGCAGAATGAAAAGAAACCAAGAGCCACGCTGATACTTGTCCACAGCAAGATCCACCCCAGCAAAGCCCGCATCCAGCAAGGCGTGAGATAGATAAAAGTACGAGACTGGGTTGATGTGTCCGCCCGTGCAGTAGATGCGACTTTCCCTCATGTGAAGTGGGCCAAATAAATTGTAGAAACCGAAAAACAAGAATCTCAATCGGGATTTTAAATTCAGTATATTGGGGGTGCTTACCACTAAAACACCACCAGGTTTTAAGATGCGAAACATCTCCCTCAAGGTCTCCCGGTAATGCTCGATGTGCTCGATGACCTCGGTGCAGGTCACCAGATCAAATGCAGCATCTTGGTATGGCAATTTCTGCGTGTTTAAATCAACAATATCAACATTGACGTCATCCAGCGTCATCAACTCCGCCGTGTAATCGCAGGCGGTGGAGGTGAAGCCCCCCTTATCTTTCAAGAGTTTGATTAAATCACCTTGGCCTGGACCTATATCTAAATGCAGCACATTTTTGGCTTCGCCATCCGCATGGGTGGGTTTAGGCAAGAGACGCGTAGCTTCTGAAATCGTGGTTTTAAGGATTTGAGGTATGTTCAGTGCCATATTTTTTGTTCTATCGGTATTTATAAAAACCCGTTCTTTGGCGTTTGGGATAAACCGTAGCAAGTTAAAAATTGAGCTGGCTAAAGGCAAGCTCGACGGGCTAAGAAAATGGTAGCACCACCATGGTTCAGCGTAAAAGTCAATTAGCCCGCCAAAGGCAACATCGCCTGAAAAAATGCCAAAGGGTATTTTTGAATCAGCATCCATTAACCTAGATTCGGGAGTCGGTCCCTATCAGTCGCTTTCCCGCGCGAAACCATTTGCCGCCTCTCCAGCAATGGCGCACGGACACACGATGACTTTCGCCTGCACCACCCTGCGCCACATGCTTCTGCATTCTTCCACGCTACTCTTTCTCGGCGCAGCCGCAGTGGCATTTGCGCAGGATCTCCGTCCCAGCGCGGAACTTGTCTCCGCCATCGATCGTCTCGTGGCCAGGAACGGTATCGATGACGACAGCCCCGGCGTCGCCATCTTCATCCGCGTGCCGGGTAAGTTGCATTTTCAAAAGGGCTACGGTTTGGCCAATGTGAAGGCGCAGGCTGCCATCACGCCCACCACGTTGTTTGAACTCGCCTCCTGCTCCAAGCCCTTCACCGCTACCGCCATCCTCATCCTGCAAGATCGCGGCCTGCTCACGCTCAATGACGACGTGCGCGACTTCATCCCCGAGCTGCCCGAATACGACGGCGACAATCCCATCCTCATCCGCGATCTCCTGCAGCATACCTCCGGCCTGCCCGAGTACTTTGACTTTGATGATGAAGGCGTGCCCATGCGCCACAAGACCTACGCCGTGAACGAGGACTACCTCGGCATGTTCGCCAAGTTGAAGAAGGACTACCCTCTGCAGTTCCGCACTGGCAGCAAGTTTGAATACACCAACAGCAACTTCCTCCTGCTCGCCAGCATTGTGCAACGCGTGGCCAAGAAACCCTTCGGAGACTTTGTGCGCGACGAGATCTTCATCCCCGCAGGCATGAATCACACCTTCATCTGCCAGAACCCGAAGTCCGTGCCGCATGAGGACGAAGAAATATACAACCGCGCTCTCGGCTATGAATGGCATGAGAAAAAGGAAAGCTGGAAGCCCAGCTGGGGCACCCCGCCCGATTGGACACAGAAAGTCATGGTCGTGGGAGACGGCGGCGTGTGGTCAAACCTCGAAGACATGGCCAAATGGGACAGCGCCGTGCGCACCAAGAAATTCCTCAAACCCGCCACCTGGAAGGAAGCACTCACACCTTCAAAGACACGTAAAGGCAAGGTGCTGGAGTACGGCAAAGGCTGGTTCATTTACGCCAACAACGACGGATCAGTCTATGGCTACGGCCATGACGGCACCTGGGCCGGATTTGAAAACAGTTACTACCGCCACCTCGGCAGCAATCGCAGCATCGTCATCCTCAGCAATCGCGATACGCTCGATACCGATGACCTGTGGTCAGCGCTGGACGCACTGGTGGAAAAACATGTCGGGGAGTGATTTAGACAGCCCTCCAGCCTCCGCGCCACGTTCAGGGCCAATCCAACCAGCCACCTCTAATGTGAAATCCAGCACCCACCAGCACACCCATGAAGCCATCAAAGACGTATCTAAAGTCACTTCATGATGCGCTCCAAGTTTCTCCAATTCATGACGGCATTGGCAGCTCTGCCGATGTCGGCTTGTCGTCTGCTACTCCCCCAGCCGACGCGGCCCCTGCGGAAGCTCCCATTTGGACCCAATGAAAACGAGGCTCGGGAACTCGTGCTACTCTTGCCAGGACGATTGAGTCCGCCTGAGGAGTTTGTTCAATTCGGCATGATCGACCTTATCCAGAAGGAGCGTCCCCTGGCGCGGATCGTGGCTCCCGATCTGCATCTGGGCTATTACATGAGTGGTCTGGCGGATACCTGCCTGCATGAGGAAATCATTGGCCCGGCAAAAAAACAGGGGCTGAGGGTCACGATCATCGGTGTCTCCATGGGTGGACTCGGGGCACTCACCTATTCCCTTCGCTACCCTGGGCAGGTGGACGAAATGTTTCTCCTCTCGCCCTTTGTTGGCGACAAGGCGCTTTTGGCTGAGATCGAGCAAGCTGGCGGCCTGGAGAAATGGGAGAGTCATGTGGGAACTCCGCGCAACAAGGCCGAGGCGCTTCAGAAAATGTGGAGCGAGATCAAGCGCCAGTGGTTTTCTCGTTCAGGCCCGCCTTTTCCCATGGCGCTCGTGGTGGGGAAAAGCGACAGACTGCTGTCCAGCAATCGATTCTTTGCGCGCTCCCTCTTGAAGCCCCATCAACTGATCGAGATCGAGGGCGGTCACGAGTGGGATTGCTGGAGACGAGGAATAGAGCTTTGGCTCTCAAACTCGAAGGCCTGAATGCACATCTGCCAACCGATTGCTTTGGAGAATCTCAGGTTCATCCGGCCCTGAGTTAGGCTTGCGCTCACCACCAGCGATTTTGTCAATAAGGGCAAAGCCAGTAGCAGAAAAACACCAGGCATAAACTGCGGCACCGAAACTTCTTGGAAGCCCATGGATGTCCTGCTCAAAGAAGACCAAAGCCTCGTTCGCAAAGCCGATTGAATCTCCTTAGGTCGAAGCGACCCTCATTTGACCAACAAATACCCAATACCAAAATTAGCTTGGCACAGGGGGTGGGGAGGCTATGCTCATATTCTCTGAATAGGGTTTTCTGCATTTCGCCGCTTCAATTCTCCAGCGCTTCAAGGCTAAGAGAAGACGAACGCTGTTTATTTAACTCCATCTTTTTTCCTTCAAAAATTGACTATTCTCTCCTATCCCTGAGGTAGTGCCGAATCCATTTTTACAAAAACAATTTCCTATTAAAGTTTTTCACTCCCTGACTCACTATGAAACGCATCGCACACCGCTTCTCATCTGCCGCACTGATCATCATTGTGGCTATCGGGTTCTCCCTTCACACATCGGTGACCGCCTCGGATCAGTCTCAATTAAAACTCTTTGGTAAATGGACCGCCACCCCCATGCAGTTCAATCTCGGCGACGGGCATGGCTCCACGGCACTATCGTCGAAATGGGCTGTCGTCGGTGCTTGGTCGGCAGAGGATCGCGGCGCGGCAGATGAGGGCGCGGTCCAGGTCTTCAATGCGGCTACCGGTGCCTGGGTGCGCAAGCTGCTGCCTCCGGGCCCGGCGACAGCGAACCAGTTCTTCGGCTTTGCGCTGGCGCTCAGTGGCGACACCTTGGTTGTCGGTGCTCACGGCACCAATGGGGGGAGGGGAGCGATTCACCTTTTCAATTTGGCGACCGGAGCCTTGATCCGCAGCATCCCCAACCCGACCGATGTGCCAAACGAATACTTTGGTGCAGCCGTTGCCATCAGCATCGACTTCGTTGTCGCAGGTGCCTACGGTGCCAACACGAACGCGGGGC
The DNA here is from genome assembly GCA_027486585.1 of Verrucomicrobiaceae bacterium. Classification (GTDB taxonomy): domain Bacteria; phylum Verrucomicrobiota; class Verrucomicrobiia; order Verrucomicrobiales; family Verrucomicrobiaceae; genus Prosthecobacter. The sequence continues at coordinate 56,712 of JAIXOU010000100.1, forward strand.
GGGTCGACATTCTAGATTTAAAAACTGGTTCGCGGACGCGTTCGATCGTGGCCAGCCCTGCGGTCAGCAATGCCTTGTTTGGCAGCGCCCTCACTATCGAAGGCAACATCCTGGCGGTCGGCGCACAGGGAGATAACGCCAACACGGGCAAGGTGTATTTCTATACCGTGAGACAGTACGGTTACGATCTGATTCGAACCCTTGTCCCCAGTGGAGCCGCAGCGGGGACCTACGCGGGGGCCTGCCTAGCCATGTTTCAGGGCCGGGTGGCCATCGGCACCAACTACAGCGGCAAGGCCTTCCTCTATGATCTGGCCTCAGAGTTCGAGCACGCACTCGTGCCTGTGAGTCCAGCGGGAGATGGCACCTTCGGCAATTCGGTGGCCATCAATCATGAGTATGTCGCCGTCGGCCAGCGGTTCGCGACCAGCAACAGTGGTGCGGTGCATTTGTTTAACTCTGCTGGGGTTGAAACAAAGACCATTTCTTCACCCTTCGGTGTGTTCGGCAGCGAGAAGTTTGGTGCCTCAGTGTGTTTTGACGGACACTCCCTGCTGACGACTGCTCCTGAAGAGTCCACCCTAGCCACGAAGGCCGGTGCGGCTTATATCTTCAAGCCGCTGACGGGTCCTATGGGCTATTCCAAAGTCGCTGCCAAAGGCGACTTCGCGCCGGGAGCAGCAAACATCAACTATGGCACCTTCGGTGACGTTTATATGAATCGTAGCGGCAGTGCGTCCTTCATGACGAGCCTCACAGGCACTGGCGCATTGGCCACGGATCGTGCCGGCGTCCTGACGGACTCGAGCGGGCGGCCCGCTTTAGCGTATAAGAGCCGTGATTTTTGGGGTTTTGGGCTCACAATTGCTGGAGTTTCTCGCATCATCAGCAATGATTCAAACCGCTGGGTGACACTGGCGACTCTTAGCGGCAGCGGCGTGAATAGCAGCAACAACTCGGCGATTCTATTTCCGTACCTGGTTGGTATGTTCCGCACAGGTTTCAACAGTGTGGCAGTGGGAGGCACACCTACAGCATTTTTAGATGTGGTCCAATCTGAGGACCCATCTTCGTTTCGCTTTGGTGTTCCCCTTACCCTGCGGCTGGGAGTGGACGGCGTGACCGCCGCCAGCGACTCCGGTGTGTTATTCGCTGTGATAGATGGCTCTGGTTCATCAAGGACTGTAAAAGAGGGAAGTGCTCCTCCCGCCTCGCTGGTTGGAGATGTTACTCTAGGGCAGCTCGCGCCACGCCTTTGTTACGTCAACAGCAGCCAGTATTACAGCGCTGCACTCACTGGATCGAGTGTCTCGGCCGCTAATAATGCCGTGGTGCTCCGTCGCACAGCGGCGGGCGTGCAGTCGGTAGTGGCACGGAAAGGCGATACGGCAGTCGATCCCCTCGGTGTGGCGACAGCAGGCATCACGTATTCCAGCTTCATCGGTGAAGCCTCCAATAGCCTCGAGACCGCTTTCTACCGTGCCACGGTAACGGGCGCTCCGGGCGCTGAAGTCACCATCGCCAACAACGAAGGCATATGGGCCTATGATCCCACCTTTGCCATTCGTCGGCTCATGGTGCGAAAGGGCTCCAGTGTCCCCCAAGTGGGCTCCGGCAGCGGAATTGCCCGCATCATCAGTTTCTGGGGTACGGCCAACCTTGCCTCAGTGGAGCAGGCCATTGTGCTGGTGCAGCTCTCGGGATCTGGAATCAATGCGAGTAACGACCAAGTCCTCCTGCTGGTCCAATCTGACAATGATTCCGTCCGCATCCTCATGCGTGAAGGGGAGCCCGCCCAGGGCTGCCCAGGGGCGAAGATCGGCGTCATCAGCCGCGTCGAATCCGACCCCATCTCGCATGGTTACGCCGTGCTCGCCACCCTCACCGGAGCAGCGCCGGGGACGGATCAGGCTCTCTTTGTCGGCAACGTGAGCCGTGGCAATACCATCAGCGGTTTCCCATTGCGCCGCCCCTACCTGCGCCTGCGCAAAGGCCAACTCTTCGACAACCAGCCGAGCAAGATCAAGTCCATCTCACTGCCGATAACCAACATGGCCGCCAGCGGAGCTGGAAGCATGGGTCGCGGTCGCGCGATCAGCGGTTCCACCATCGTCTTCACCGTCGAGTTCGACAACGGTGTCCGCCAGATCATGCAGGGCAGCGCTCGGTAACGCGTCTGCTTGTTGATCGCCGAGGACGGCTGCTGAAACCGCTGCTTGCGGTGGGGCAAAGCGACAGACTGCTTTCCAGCAATCGATTCTTTGTGCGCTCCCTCTTGAAGCACCATCAACTGATCGAGATCGAGGGCGGGCACGATTGGGATTGCTGGAAACGAGGAATGGCGATCCTGCTTTCGAGGTCGAAGAGCTGAATTCCCGTCTGCTAAGCCTAGAAACGTGACTGGAAGATCATTGAGTTGCGCCAGAGCTTGGTTTCACAAGGCTTCTTCGACTCGAAGCGGCTGTGTCTTGGGTGACACTGCCCGAGAGTCTAAAAGACTTGTGGAATCAATAACGGATGCAAATTGGCGGTCAGCCATTCGCGTTTTAAGGGTCAGCTGTCTGCAGTGGTTCAAAGACCTTCTGCCAGACATCTTTTCAGGATGTCTTCAATGGTCTTTGCCCTCCTCACCCTTCTCCAATACCACGAAGCTGTCGAAATCACTCTGGAAGAGCCTGTCCTGGATCACGCGGTATCTTTCAAACTCGCCCTCAGCGTGCTCCGTGGCGATCTCGGCGCTGACGCGCCCGGCGTCTTGCAGCACCTCTCGCTCATCGGCGGAGAGGAAGATGTCCAGCCGCTTGGCCCAGTCTTCCATCGTCATCGGCACGCGGCGTTTGGCGCGGCTTTCCGCCAGTTCGAGGTAAGCGTTCACGATTCGTCCAAGGTCTTCCAGTTCCGCCTCTGACAGATAGTTTTTAGCCACGACCACATCGCTTTTCAGAATCTTACCGCTGGGGGACTTGGCCCAGGTCGTCAGGCCCATGCGTTCCTTCTTGTGGTCCGCCCGTTTCACGATCAGCTCGGCGGCGGTGTGCCTATGCACGGCGTAGTGCATCTTATTTTGCACCTTGGTGAAGAAAGCCTGGGTAATCGCTGCCTCCCGGTCGTAATCCATCGCCGTTGCATAGATGTCGGCGATCTTTTGGTAAAAGCGCCGCTCAGAAAGGCGGATCTCTCGGATCTCCTCCAGCAGGCGCTCGAAGTAGTCCTCACCCAAGAACGCACCGTTTTCCATGCGCTTCCGGTCCATCACATAACCGCGCAGCGTATAGTCCCGTAGCACCCCCGTGGCCCATTGCCGGAAGGCCGTGGCCCGCTTGGAGTTCACGCGGTAGCCCACCGCGATGATGGCATCGAGGTTGTAATGCTTGATCCGGTAGTTTTTGCCGTCGGCGGCAGTTGCTAAGAAAACCTTAGCAACTGAATCTTCCGCCAATTCCTTGTCAGCAAAGATGTTCTTCAGGTGCAGCAACACATTTTCCGGTGTCGTCTCAAAGAGCAGCCCCATGTTTTTTTGCGACAGCCAGATCGTGCCCTCCTCCACCCGCACCTCCACGCCATCGCCCGTGGAAGTTTGAGTTCTCCCCCAACCGCGAAAAGCATGTGGTCATGGGTGCGCCGCAGCCGCTGGACAAGGAGACGTTTTTTACGACTCTGTCAGACGCCGCCAAGCAGACGGACGGTCAGCAGGCGCTGGTGTTTGTGCATGGGTATAATGTCTCGTTTGAGGATGCTACGCGGCGCACGGCGCAACTGGCCTATGACCTGCAGTTTAACGGCGTGCCGATTTGCTATTCCTGGCCGTCCAACGGGGCGCTGCTTAACTACCCATCAGACTTATCGGATGCCGAATGGACGGTGCCGCATCTGTCCCAGTTTCTCGAAGATGTGGCCGCGCAGGGGAACATCAAAAAAATCTATCTCGTGGCGCATAGCATGGGAAACCGTGCGCTGACCAGCGCTTTGACCTCTCTCATCCAAGCGCAGCAAAGCGCGAGCCTGAGCCGGATCGAGAGCATCATTTTGGCCGCGCCGGACATCGATGCGGATGTGTTTCGCACACAAATCGCGCCCGTGCTCATCTCTGCACGCAAGCCGGTAACGTTGTATGCCTCCGCCACTGACAAGGCACTGTTGGGAGCCAAGAAAGCCTATGAGAGCCCCCGAGCGGGTGATGCGGGCGCGGGATTGGTCGTCATAGATGGGATCGAGACCATCGACGCGAGCAAAGCTAACACCAGCTTTCTGGGACACTCATATATTGGGGATAGCCAGAAGGTGGTATCCGACCTGTTTGAAGTGCTGAGGTATGGACTGCCAGCCAATAAACGAAACTTTTTGCAGCCTGCGGCACGCGGTGAGCTGAAGTATTTTGAGTTCAAGTAAGTGGAAAATTACCAAGCCTATAGAACCCCACGGCTGGTAATCGCCGCCGAATGTGCCTCGTCCTAGCTAGCCTCAGACATCCTTACCCCAGAGTAATGACCATGAATCCACCCTGAGTTAGGCGGAAAAATTGGTGGAAGGAAAATTCAGAGGGTTCAAATTTTTCTGCCCCCATTTTTCTGCCAAACAGGATCATGGAAGTGGTTAGGTGATTCATATTGCGAGATTCCAGTTTTTAGAGACTTGGGGAGCAACGACACGCAGACGGAGAAAAGGATGAAGGATGACCTGTCCTTCGGAGCTCAACGAGCGAAGGGGGAAGGCACCTCAGCTTACTTTTTCTTGCCTTTACCTTTGCCTTTTCCTTTGGCTTTAGCCTGGGGTTGCTCGGAGAGGGTCTTTTTGGAAAGGTCTGTAAAGTCGTTGGTTTGCTTCAGCCAAATTTGTTCCAGTTCCTTGGCTTTTTCGGGCATCTTGGCGGCGAGGTTGTGCTGCTCGGCACGGTCGGTTTTCAGGTCGTAGAGTTCCCAGGGATCACCTTCAGCGGCGACGAGTTTCCAGTCGCCAACACGCACGGCGCGGTTGCCCTCATGCAGCCACCAGAGGGAGTCGCGGGAGATGGTTTCATCTTTGGCAAAGGCTGGGGCGAGGCTTCGGCCGGGCGCGGCAGGGATGGGTTCGCCTTTCCATTGTTTGGGTTTTTCGATGCCGGCGATTTCGAGAATGGTCGGTACGATGTCGATCATGTGGGCCGGGGTGGTGCGCAGTTCATTTTTGGCCGTGATGCCTTGGGGCCAATGAGCGATGAGGGGTGTGCTGATGCCGCCTTCATGCACCCAGGTTTTGTGGCGGCGATGCGGGGTGTTGGCGGCACTGGAAAAGCCGGGTCCAAGGCAGAGATAGGTCTCGGCACTGCCAGGTTCGGCTTGGGGATTGTGACCGCCGTTACGCACCATGATCTCGGCGCTGGCTCCGTTGTCTGAGGCAAAGAAGATGAGGGTGTTGTCATAGGCCTTCATGGCCTTGAGCTGGGCCAGGATCCTGCCGATCTCCTGATCCATGCGGTCCACCATGGCGGCGTGGATGGCCATTTTGGTGGCCTGGAAACGGCGCTGTTCGTCGGTGAGCTCATTCCATGGCAAGGGCCGGTTGATCTCACCTGAGCCGAGGATTTTCATGGCCTCTGGGAAGTCGTAAGGAGGGCCTACCTCGCGTTCTAGCTTGGAGAGCTCGGTGGTGGTGATGCCCGCGGATTTGAGGTTGGCATGGCGTGCTTCACGCATTTTCTCCCAGCCTGCCAAATAGCGGTCGCGATACTTGGCGATGTCTTCTGGCAGGGCATGGAGAGGGAAGTGGGGCGCGATGAAGGGGATGTAGTGGAAGAAAGGTTTGTCGGCATGATGGGCTGCATGATCCTTCAGGCAGTCGATGGCGTGATCGGCAGTGGCGATGGTGGCGTAGTAACCTTTTTCATCCGCAGGTGGCGTGATGGGTTTGTCATCGATCAAGTTGCCTTGAGCGGTGAAGAAATTGCCCTGATTGTGCATGTCCAAGGAGCGATCAAAGCCTGCCTCAAGCACTTTGCCGTCGATGTGCCATTTGCCGCTGTGGTAGTTCCGATAGCCTGCGGGTTTTAAAAAGTCGGGCAGTAGTCGCGCCCAGCTCTGACGCACGCCTTGGCCGCCGCCGGGAACCTCAGGCAACTGATCCCGATGAATCTGCTGCGCGTAGTAGCCGCTGAGCAAAGCTCCGCGAGATGGCCAGCAGCGGGCGGTATTGTAGAACTGAGTGAAGCGCAGTCCGTTCCTGGCTAGGCCATCGAGATTGGGGGTCTGAATTTCTCCTCCGTAGCAGCCGAGATCTGAGTAGCCTAAGTCATCCGCTAAGATGAAGATCACATTGGGTTTATCCGCGGCATGGGCCAAGGAAAGTCCGACAAGAAGGCTGGCAAGTAGGCTGAAGAAACGCATGAAGGCTCTGGAAACGCTCGACGCCCGTTCATCTATCACTAGTGCGATACGATCCACGCCGCAGGAACCGTTTACGATAGCTAAAGGGTGCTATGCGCCGTTGACGGTTGTTGACACTGGTTTCACGGAATCCGGAGACTGCCAATGACAACGCGCATGCTAATCGACCTCTGAAAAACCATCGTCAACAACGGTCAACAACTGCCAACCACTGTAAACGGCTACCGCATGGTCGTTATTCCCCTCTGCGCTTTTGACGATGAGATGGCTTGAAGGTGTTGCGACTAGACCCACAGGGCTTCAACCTGCCCGGCATACTTTTGACAGAGGCTGAGCACTTCTTCCCGATCCATAATCATGAAGGCGGTCGAAAGCGCGTCTGATAAAGCTGCGGAAGGTGCCAGGGCATAACTGCGCTGCTCTTGAATCGCCAGTGGACGAAGCGTGCGGGGATTCATGATGTGGGCACCTTTGACCATGAAGCCACTGCCGCTGAGGGCGCGATCTTTGAGTGCCAGGGCCTGGGCTCCGTCTGCTAAGGTGACGGTCCAGGCTTCTTCGTCAGGCGGCTTTCCCATGGCGAGCAGGGTGCTGTCTCCAGCATTTAGAAGCGCGTGTTCGATGCCCCAGTCATTCAGGGTGACGGCGGCCTGATCCAGCGCATAGCCTTTACCGACGGCTCCGAGATCAAAGACCATGTGATCGGCTTTGACGGTGACGCATAGATCCTCCTCATCCAGCTCGAAAAGATCTGAGCCGATGCTGAGTTTGGCCAAATGCAGCCTTTCTTCGGAAGGCTCACGCAATGATCCATCTTCAGTGCGCCAGAGCTGCATGAGCGGACCAACGGTGATGTCAAAAGCGCCGCCTGATTCCGCATGCATGGTTTTGGCTAAAGAGAGGCAGTCATAGGTGGCTAGTGAGACGCGGTGGCTTTGACCTGCACGCAGCTGATTCAATTGCCAAATGTCACTGCCAGGGCGGAAGCGACTTAGCTCATCTTCAAGGCGATGAATTTCGGCAAAGACAGCTTCGGCTGCCTGTGCCGCGTAGAGTGCATCCACCTCTGAAGTCTCGACAATGATGACCTCGAATGAGGTCGCCATGGCATTCACTTCAAAGTGACGCATTCCCGTGCTCATGGTTTCCTGGGAATTGCCGAACCCATGTTTGGTAAGACCGGAGCAGGAGCTGCAGGCATCAGTGTGGGGGGCGTGGAGATCGTGCCTTCAGGAACTTCTAGAGAAGGGGCTGGCTTTTCCTCGTGCACTGGCGCTACCGGGGTCGGCTCAGGGGTATAGACTTTCTCGACCAAGATTGAAACCAGCACACCAGGGCGCAGGCCAAAAGGGCCGCGTTCGCGGTAATCACGCCCTTCCAATAATGACTTCACGGCTGGAAGTTGTTCCGTATCGACAATGACGATGGGGGCCGTGATTTTTTCTGGGATCGTGGTTTGGTAACCCACATTTTTCTGTGCACGCCAATACCAGGGCAGGGGCCAGCCTGAGTCTTGATTGATGACTTGGATGTCAGGTGAGTCGGGAGCCCGCTCAGCGCGGATCTTTTTCACCTCTTCCAGCAGCCTGAGAAAGTTGGGTGAAGTATGAGAGTAAACGTAGGGGTTACGCGAATCGGCCTCATAGGGTAGGGCGGCGATACGTCCAGTCGTGATGCTGGTCATATAGCAAAGATGCCAAATGCCAAATCCCAGAACCAGTTTATAAACGAAGCGCATCATTCGTCCGCTTAGCCATGTCCAGATCCAACTAATCCCAGCTCCGGCTAGCAAAGTCAGTGAAAATTGTGCCGAAAGAATGCACCAAGGTGTCTTGTAGCTGAGAATTGAGTAGCCGGTAAATAAGGCCAGCGTGTAAACGGAAAGAAAGACGAGAAAAGCCTGATGAGCCTTGGATTTAAAGTCGCCGACCAAAGCATAGAGCATGCCTAAAATGCCCAGGCCACCGATCATGGCCTCACTCCAGATGAGGGTGTCTTTTCTCCAGAAGATCAGGCTCAGATAATAGTGCCAGGGCTTCTCATGGCCGCTGCCGTCGCTGCGCTGAAAGTAGTTGGCATAGGACATCAGGCTATCCTGCACCGCCTGCCAATCGCGGAATCCACCAGAATACGATAGGACAGAGACCAGAATCGCAGGGATTAAAACCCAAAGCCAAGTTTTGGTTGGGCGACCGCGACTGCTGCTGGAGCTGAGACGCAGTCCGTTACTTTTAGCAGGCTGAAAGTCGCCGATTAAAACACGCGCGGCCAGCCACCCAGCCAGAGCAGCGGCGATGTTTAGAATGAAAGTTTCCTTGGTGGCATGTTGAAAGCCCAGGCAGCAACCACCCAGAATCAGCCATAGGCGTCCGCCGCTCTGTGAATAGCGCCAAAAGCAGCCCAAAGTCAGCGCGACGAGAAGCGTCAACTGCATCTCCATGATGAAATAGCGGCTGTAAAAGGCCATCATGGGCGAAACCGCACCCATGAGCATGGCCATGGCGGTGCCGAGTCGGCCTAAAACATCTCCAAAAAGCAGGGGGACGAGCAAGAGTAGCATCCCGCACATCACAGCGACCATGCGTAGATCGCTTTCTGTCCAGGTGCTGGGATCGCCCCAACCTGCCACTTTTCCCCAGAACAAGCTCACCTGGTGCAGTGCCGGTCCGTGGTAGTCTTTGGGGTCGTATTGAAAATGGCCTGACTGCGCGTAATCCGCCAGCTTGATGCCGAGGATGGCTTCATCGGTGTGCATGGGTCGGCGGTCCAGGCCTGGAAAGCGATAAAACGCCCCGAGTCCGAGGGCCAAAAGGACCAAGAACAAAAACGAAATGCGAGTGATAGAGACCTCTTTGCGTGCTGCCATGTGGGTGGTCATCATGGCGTCGTCTGAGTGACCTGCCAACGATAAATGATTTGGCTCTCAGAAACGATCGAATCGTTTCTGGAATTAGCGGACGAAGGCTTCTGGAGAATATGCAAGATCACCATTTTTGATTTCGAGGTATTGAGCTGCACCTGCCATGTCTTCAAACGACATGTTGGGCACTTTGAAGGTGCGGTTCTTAAGCGGGCCTTTTGTAATGGTGATGCCGTCCACAAGAAGCTTTACGGGCTTCGTCACATCGTCGCCAGCTCCGGTGGTGACATTGAAGCCCGCTGCATTCGCTGCATTCGCCAGGGAGCAGAGGTTCTGGGCATTGCGTTGATCCTTGGCCTGCCTGGCTCCTTGGCTGTTGCCAAAAACTGGGACCGCCATGGTCACCATGATGCCGAGGATGGCGACGAAGGTCAGCATTTCGAAAAGGCTAAATCCTGCCTTGCGGCTGGCTGGAGTGGAGGTTGGGCTGTTGAGTTTCATAAGGATATTAAATCTGCAACCAATCTATGATAATTATCAAATTAGTCAATGGTTGTATCTTTAAATTATGATAATTATCTCAAGCGGTAGTATCAGATATGAGAAAGCCATGCTGTGTGAGCTGGATATCTCCAGAGAAACCAGCCACGAAAGTTGTCGTGTTTAGGCCAGCGTGTTAAGGTGGCTCATTCAATTCGAGATGTTTTGTTTCACCCATCCCCTGAAGCGCACCGCATTTGCTGCGGTGCTATTGGGTTTATGGATCTGTCAGTCTGGTCTTTCTGCCGCAGCCGATGGCGATGACCGCTGGTCGGAGCGGGAAACGCATTTGGCCAATGAGTATCTCGGCCTGCTCGTCAGCCAGCCAGATTATGGTCGTGTGGTTGATCTGCTTTGGACGCTTTACGACAAGCACGGGGCCACGCAGTTACTGATTGATAATGTCGCCACTCAGGCCCGTGCGACGAATCATCCTGCCGTGCTCATGGTGCTTGGGCACCTCTATCGCAAAGGCGGATCTGTGGATAAAGCGAATGCGGTGTATGATGAAGTGCTACGGGCAGAGCCTAAAAATGCGCGAGCTTTGCAATCACGCGCTGATCTAGCCAGCCAATCGGGCGACGCTAAAACGGCCTATGAGATGATCTCCAAACTAGTAGCCTACACAGCAGAGTCTGATCCTCAAAAGGTGTCCATGCTCATGCAGCTGGGTTCGTTGGCTGTGGCGAGAGAGCAAAATGAGGAAGCCGTTTCAGCCTGGGAGCGCGCAGTCAATCTGCGGCCAGGTGATTTTAACTTGGTGCGTCAGGTGGCTGAGCTGATTTTGAGAATTGGTCTTCCAGATAGAGCGGCGGTTTTCTACACGAGTCTTTCTGAGCAAACGGATCCGCAGCAGCGGCTGGATGCCCTCTATGATTTGGCTAGAATCCATGAGCACGCAGATCAGTTTGGAAAGGCGGACGCTGCTTTGGTCAAAGGCTTGGGCCTGCTTGATTTCCACGACGATCGCTACATGGATTTTTTCAGACGACGCGTCAGATTGCATGAGCGTTTTGGCCGACTGGATGAACTGCGTCAACAGCTCACGAAAGCGGCTGCCTCCTTGCCTATCAGTGAGCGCGCCTTGAGAGATTGGGCTAGTTTCACCGAGATCACAGTGGATACCGAAGCACAGGTCCTAGCCTTACGTGAGCTGGTGCAAAAGGTGCCTTCGGTGGATGATTATCGGTATGAGTTGGTGCGGGTTTTACTCGATCATGATGGTGCCATCGAGGCTGCTACACTTTTGGATGAACGTTTGAAGGGAGATGCGAGTGATCTGCCCGCTCTCGTTTTTTTGCGCGCTGAGGCAGACCTCCGCCAGGGCAAGACCGTAGAGGCTATCAGCAGGATCGAGGCACTGGTGAAGGCACCAGGAATCTCTGCCGAAGTGGAGAAACAGGCTCTAACCTTCGCCCAGCAGCGTGCGCTAGATGCCGTAATCGAGTTGATTTTAAAGGCTCGACTTGAGCGTGAGCCCACGAAGGCCGAAGCGGTCTTTGAATTAGCGGCTTTTTATAAAACTCGCAAAGACATGACTGCGGCAGACGCTCTGCTGCGCCAGTTCACTCAGGCTGCTGTTTCGGATGAGGAGCGGCAGCGGAGGCTCAATGATGCAGCGGCCTTTCTGGCCTCGGGAAGTGATTTGGATAGTGCCATTGTTCTGGCTCGTGAAGCTGTGAGCAAGGCCAGTGCTGGCCGTGAGGAGTTTCTTCGATTGGCAGATATTCTCATCGAGCATGGTGATGCGGAGGAGTCGCTCACCTGGATGGAAAAAGCCTGGCAGGCGAGTCTGACGGATGAGGATGGAGCGGATGTCGATGAGCGCATCTATTCGCTGTTGATCGGAGATGAAAAACATAAAGCTCGAAAATCCAAAGGCAGTGGCGGGGAGTTTCAGTTGCCTGATGCTTTCACAGGTAAGGGGTTTGCCAGTCATGATGAAGCCCCAGAGGCTGCGTCTATTCCTGAGGCAGTGATGGCAAAGATGAAGACCTTTGCTGCGGATGCGGCAGCCAAGACCAAGCTTTCTGCACGGGAGCTTTTCCGCGCTGCCTGGTGGGCCGTGAGAGCTGAGCAATTGGATCAGGCTTATGCCTCTTTTGCAGTGCTGCAAAAGGATGATCAAAACAAGCCACGCGAGCTTTCACTTGAGGCCGAGCGGTTGCTCTTAGAGCTTGCCTTGTTAGATAAGAATACAGCCTTAGCCATGCGGGTTTTACGTCGTCTAATCCAGCGTGATGAGTCGGGAAAAATCCGCTACACATTGCGGCTGAGTGAACTCTTGCTCGAGGATGAGCAGGTTGCTAATGCAGCGGTTTCTGTTGGGTTGTCGGCTGAAAGGACGGGCTGGAGATTGACAGGTGCTACCCCATTGCCCGCTATCGCTGCGACGTCATTTTTGGAGCGTGCTTATCGCGATATGCCTGACTCTGAGCAGCTGCTCCAGGCCTTGACTCAATGCTACACGCTGCAGCGCCGCAATGACGATGCCATGAAACTTTGGGAGGCCGCTATTTCCCGTGCGACAGGTACCTCAGCGGTGACTTTGATGGAGCGCCATGCAGAGATGCTGCTGCAAAAGATGAACTTACCCAAGTATGTGCAGGTTCAGTGTCGAATCATTGAAGTGGAGACCGAGGTGAAGCGCCGACGTGAGGCATTCAAGCGATTCTTGGATAGGCTTCTTTGGTCTGAGCAGGGGGGCGAGCTTACGGAGGCTGCTTTGAAAGAGCGGCTGAAACTGGTGAACGATGCGCTGGTCGTGCAGGTCAAGCGGCATCCCTTTGATGGCTTTTATCAGGAGGCGCTAGCCCAGGTTTATAGTCGATCTGGAGATCCTGTGAAAGCTTTTGCGGCCATGAAGCAGGCTTATTACACCTCTCCTGATACACCGTTCTCATTGGATCAGTTGCGGGAGGCTGCTTTGCGTGTGGCCGACATGAAATCGGCGATTTATTTTCAGAAGCAGATCGCTGCTGCAGCTGCACCACAGGAACTTGCCGCGGAATCGCGCCGTCTGGTGGAGATGCTGGAGGAGACCTTTCAAATGGCAGAAGCGGATCGGGTGAGGAGACGACTGGAGAGTCGCTTTTCCCAGGATGCCGCGGCTTTGGAAGCGCTGGCAGAGCACTACCGCAGCACAGGTCAGGATGAGGCAGAGCGCCGTGTCTATGAGCAGATCGCCCGAGTGCGACCCTGGGATGCACGCTTGCAGTTGCGACTGGCTTTAAAATGTCTGCGTCTGGCGGATGACGTGAGTGCCTTGAAGCACTTGCAGGAGATTTGTAGTCGCACTGTAGGGCAGGCTTTTCAGGCGGGTAATCTTGTGGCTGAGCGTATGCCTTTACCCTTGCTGGATGCGCGGAAGCCAACTGCCTCTGGCACGGCCACTGAGATCACGGACCTTCTGGATTCGGCCACCTCGTTAAGCAATGAGGAAACAAAGACCTTGCGCATGTTTTTTGGACTGCCACGCGCTGAGTTTGTCGAGCTTCCTGATGCAGTGCCCCTGATCCGACTTCGGGCGATCGAGGAACTGGGTAAACTGACCTACCGAGGCGATGCGCGAGTCCGTAGTGCTCTGCCAATACTGGATTTAAAGTCGCCCATTGAGCGGCTTTGGTCGTTTTATTACAGGCGGGAAGGGGAAGCCTTTCGGAAGGAGCTCCGGCTGCTAATGAGCAAAGGCGCTCATTTGGAATCTCAGTTCTGCCAACTTTGGTTAACTCTGCGCTCTGGCGGCATGGCGGATGCTTTGCAGTGGTGTGAGCAAAAGGGGCTCGCTGTCGAGGTTCAAGAAGTCCGTAAGCGTGTCCTGCTAGCCGTCGGGGCTATGCTGGCTGATTTGGAAGGATTTCGTTTTGAAAAAGGTGAACTGGCCATTCTAGGAAGCGTGCGCAGCACGGCGGTGATGGACATCATTCGGCGGCTGCAAGATAGTCAGCGCTATCCAGAGGCTTTGGAATTGGGTGAGAGTGTGCGCAAACATCAGCCTGAGTTGTCGGACATCTTTACGTTTTCCTTGGCCCGAATTGCCGAGTCAGCTGAGCGCTGGGATTTGGCTCGTGGCTATCTCAGTCGAGTGGTTCGTGGACCTGTGCGGCCTGAGGCTTATCGTGGCACGTATGATCCATTTCTTTTCAGTCTTAGTGCCGCGACTCGATTAGCGGTGACTCCTGAGGAGCGTGAAGAAAATTTACGCAGTGCCTGGCGTCATCTTCAGGCGATTCCGGCTTCTGCCATGACCAGCTTGCGCAAGTCCGCCGTGGCCGGTTTAGCCGGATCTTCAGACACGGCAGCGGCAGAGATGAGTGGTTTTATGACCAAGGACTTTTTGCCCTCACGTCAGATGGGAGAGATACGCGGAATGCTTCTGCCTCAGGGATCTCCACGATATGAGGAGCCGATGCATCTGCGCAGTTTATGGGAAGAGACACGGGAAATTCAGGCGCGTTTTGTTCAAGAGGGCATGGGGCCCTTGGTTCAGCAGGTCAATGAAGGACTCACGGCCAAATGGGGCAGTGTGGCACTGACATCACGCAGTGGCTTGGAGTTTGGAGAATGGCGGCTGGGGAATCTCATAGGCAAGATGCGTCAGGTGGATTACCCGACGCGTTTGAGATTGCTCAGAGAGCATCTAGCCAGTGTTGATATGCGCCTGGAGGTTTCGGTGGATACTCTGAGTGAGCTAGGTGGTCGTCTAGAGAATGCAGGCATGTCCCGTGAAGCCATTGAAGTCTATGGGCTGCTGCCTGCGCGTGCGCCGGCCAATCCTGAATATGCGCAATGGCTGATCCGTGTGTCTGAGTCTGGCATGGATACGAAGACAGGCTTAAAGTTCACTCTTCAGCTCCTCAACGCCGAGCCGCCGATGAAGCCGCCGCAACCTGGGGATGAAGTGCTTCGTGAGAAACATGCGCATTTTTTGGCCCTTGATTTCAATGTGCCTGAGCTGCATAAACTTGCTTATCAAACTCAAGTGACTCGGCTCTTGCAGGGGCGTATTCCTGATGCGGTTCCCTATCTGCGTGAGTTGGCGCTGCTGCATGAAAAGCTAGGTCAGTCCACGCTAGCTTTGGCTGCCTGGGAACGTTTGCATGAGGCCTTTGCCGTAAACTTAGACACCGGTATCGTGCCAGATGCTGAGAGCTGCGTGCACCGCGCACGTTTGTTGATCGAGCAAGGAAAACCTGTGCTGGCACTAGATGTCCTGCGCTTGATTCCTCTCGGGGAGAAGTCTGGACCAATGGGCAGAGAGATGCTGAAAATGCGTGCAACTCTCCTGGCTCAAATCCAGGGCTGGGAAGAGATTCGTCAGCTCATGACTCTCGCCGTTGAGTTAAAGTCACTGGACTGCATTTCTCATGTCTCGGAGATATGTCGTCTGCATGATCGAACGTCAGAGGCGCTGAATTTCATCACTCAGGCTGAGCGTAGTTTAAAAGAGGATGGAGATCGTTTTCGGTTACGCTTGGAATTGCTGAAATTACTGGCTCATGATTCAGCCTGGACGCCTGAGCGGGGTCGCGCTCAGGTTGCGGCTTTGTTTCGTGTCAGGCAGCGTGATCGCGAGACGTTGCAGCAAATGCTAGTCTGGTTTGGCGATCAAGCCAAAGGCCGTAATCGTGAAGCTTGGATGACTCTTTTGCGGTCAGAGGTGCGTGCGGGTGCAGATCGTCCTTTGGCTGCCCTTGTGCTGAGTACCTTTGCGGAGGAGGCTCCTGATGGGATGAAAGATGATCTCTCCTATGGTTGGCAGGCCGTTAAGGAAGGGGATCGTGTCTGTTTGGAGTTGGCCGCAGAGACTCTCATGGCCTGTCATCGACCAGCCTGGGCCTGGCAGGCATGTCTTAGCCTTCAAGACTTGCCAAGCCTACGTCTCGAGGCGCGTAAGATCCCGCTCATGCTGCGTGTGGCCAATGCTTTGGGGGATCGTGTCATTGTTCAGGAGATCTTCTCTGAAGTGGTGCGCATGCCGTTCCCCGGCGGCACCCAGACCGTCGCCTGGGCTACGGCCTTGGAAGAAAGTGATCAGCCCGAGCTAGCCCGTGAGCTGTATTTGGCTGCTCTGGATCGGCTGGAGGATACCCATGGAATGCAGCCAGATCTGAGCTCGGCATGGGCTAGGCATCTGATCCGCAGACAGGAGTTTGCGGCTGCTGAAAGTTACCTCATGAAGAATCTATGGATGTCTCCCAATGACTCGGCTGCTCTGCTTCATGAGCTGTATTTGGACTGGGGTAGGCTGGCTGATATGCAGTCAGAGTTGCATAAATTTCATCTGCCAGGCGGAATCGAAAAGGAAGCACTTTTCCTGGCCGCCAAATCTCTCGGTCTGCCACTTCCTGTCGCGTCTCCATCACCATGATTCATTCACTCAAGTTTCTAATCGTCGCTCTTTTGCTGACGAGCTGCGCTTCAAAAAAGACCTCTCGTCACGAGGACCTCGGCGGTCAGCCGATGTCAAAACGGATCGCTAACTCGATGAAGCGGATGAATGATCCGAATGACCGCAGTGTCTTTGATAAATCGATGCAGGCCTCTTTAGGCGGCAATAAGAGCGCGGGCTGGCTCAGTAAACAAAAACACTCCACCAGTGATTTCAATGGAGTGAAGTCCTTCTCTGGTATGACGGCTTTTAAAACGCAGGACTTTGCTGGCAGTGATCTGAAGAGCCGCTTGGGTGATCAAGGATTTAACCAGCGCGAGAAAGAGCCCTCCTTTGCGGACAACGTTTTTAAGACTGATCAAAATCCATTTGCCCAGAAAATGTCTCGTGATGACACCCGAAGTTTTTCTGGTGCTAACGATGTCTTTAAAACCAAAGCCAACCGGGAGGGGCTCAAGGAGCAGAGAAAGGACAACACGCCTAAATTCATCGAGCTAGATCCGAAAGAGAGAACATCTGCCTACACCGAAGATCAGGTTCGCAGGCTGATGGGACGAGACTGAGTGAGCGGATGGCGTCTCGCGACGACCTCCATGGATAGATCAGGCTAGAATGGGTGCCTGTGTCAGAATCTTGTCCAAGCCATTGAGGCAATACGCCCAATGAATAGGCAGATCTGATAACGACTCTTGATATCCAGCGGCAGCTCGACCACCAATGATTAAGGCGGTCGTCTCCGGCAGGATTTTCCGAAGCTGTCTGACTTTATCTTCAATTGCCGGGCATTTTTCAGGATAAACAAGGCTTAGAGCGACAGCACGGGCCTTCCGTGCAGAGGCGCAAGCGGCGATTTCCTCAATGGGTAGATTGGGGCCAAGATAGGTGACTTTCCACCCCAGGTCACGAGCTGAGGCAGCGACCAGCATCGCACCCAATTCATGCACTTCACCGGTTGGTGTCGTGATGACAAGTTCAGGAGCGTTTTCCGCTATCTGACTTCCAGGCACTGGCATCATGAGCACTTCACGAATGACGTTGGTGGCCAAATGCTCCTGCCCAGGACGCAGATTCCCGGCTTGCCAAGACTCGCCAATGGTTTGGATCAAAGGGCAAATGACATGATGCAACATGCCGCGCTGTCCTAGCTGCTGACGGGCGCGACTCAGAAGATGATGCATGACCTCACTGTCAAAGGCCTTTGAGGCAGCCATGCAGAGATCGACAAACTGCTTCGGCTCCTCCAGCGGCTTGGAGTCAGATATTGCGGCAGCCTTTTTCCCTTTGGGCAACAGGCTGCGTTGCAAATGATCATCGAGTAGCTGTTCGAGTTCGCTGGTGGGCAGTTTAGCTACGTTGCCGATTCGATGTCCATTTTCAGTCAGTTGGCGGAGGATTTTCAGCCTCTTGATGGCCTCTTCACAATACAGACGGCGATTACTCTCAGTGCGGGTGGGGCTCATGGCCCCATAGCGCCTTTCCCAGATACGAATGACGTGGGCACTGAGACCTGAGAGGTGGCTGGCCATTTGAATTGCGCAGGGCATAGTAGCTGGTAGTTGATTGAGTCCGAATTGCTGAGTATAGGAAAAGTCGTCGGGCACGGATTACGGACTAAGTTCGACAAAGGAAACATTTTGTCTCAATTTTTGAGAAACCTGCATTTTTAACGTCATGCTGAATCATATTTGGGCCATTCTACTTTTTATCGGGCTGATCGTCGCAGGACTCATCGGTCGGGTCTCGGGTGACGCAAATGTGATCGACGCTGCGATGAAGGGGGCGGAAAAGGCAGTCATGGGAATTGCTCTACCTCTGGCTGGCATGATGATGTTTTGGCTGGGCGTGCTTCGGCTTTTGGAAAAAGCAGGTGTGCTGGAGGCCGTCGTCCGTTTGCTTTCGCCTTTGCTACGTCGTCTTTTCCCAGATGTGCCGACAGGGCATCCGGCCATGAGTGCCATGGTGATGAACCTTTCGGCCAACATGCTGGGGCTCTCAAATAATGCAACTCCACTCGGGCTCAAGGCGATGGGGCATCTGCAAGAGCTGAATCCTCATAAGCAAAGCGCTAGCAACGCGATGATCACCTTCTTGGCCCTGAATACAGGAGCTTTTACGCTGATCCCGATGTCAGCCATGAACTTCTTGAATGCGGCAGGAATCAAAAATAGCTATCAGGTCATCGTTCCCACCATCCTTGCCACGGCTTGTGCCTCCGTCGGTGCTGTTCTTGCGGCGAAGAGTTTTCAAAGGCTGCCGCAATTTGTACCCCAACCTGACGAGGAAGATTCGACTCCCAATAAAGGAGGGCATGATCCCACAGACCTCGCAGCACCCAAGATCTCCCGTATCTCCTCTAAAGCTCGACTCTGGCTTTCCATTCTCGCTATCCTCTTTGTCGGAGTATCCGCACTAGAACTAGGCCCTCCAGTCTGGCGGAAAATAGTCCTTAAAGATTCTGGCCTCTCTGCGGTACTTGATAAGGCGGCTCAAAGAAGAGCGGATGCGGAAGCTGTTCTCGCCCAGAAGAAAGCAGAGGCAAATGCAGCTTTAAATGAAAAAGGTAAGCCTACAAAATGGTCCGAAATTTCGACAGACCCAGTTTATTATTCTCTCCCTGAAGCTCAAAAGCTGGAACTCAAAACAGAATTTTTCAAACGGGTTGTTTTACCAAAACTGGGGGAACTTCCCGAAGGTATGACTGAGGATATGGCGCTTAGCTATTGGATTCAGAATGCAAATGACTCTGGAATGAGTTGGCGCCGTATGATGGATGGGACTTCGGGGCTTGCCATTCCAGCCATCCTGATTCTCGCCGTTGGCTTTGCCTGGGCACGTGGAGTCCGTGTTTATGAGGAGTTTGTCGATGGAGCTAAAGAAGGCTTTCAGGTCGCTGTGCGCATCATGCCCTACCTCGTGGCCATGCTTGCTGTATTGGCGATTTTGCGGGAATCGGGTGCCTTTCAACTCTTGGAGTATGCTCTAGCGCCAGTGCTCGGCTTCCTTGGCTTTCCTGTTGAGCTTCTTTCCTTGGCGTTGATGCGGCCTCTCAGTGGCTCTGGTGCGCAGGGCATTCTGAATGAGATCCTGACTCGTCCTGATTTGAGCGAGATGGTGAAATTCACCGCAGCGATTCTCTATGGCTCCACCGAGACGACCTTTTATGTCCTGACGGTGTACTTCGGAAGTGTCGGGATTCGCCGATTCCGCCACGCGCTCATGGCTGGATTAACGGCGGATTTCATCGGAATGGTGGCGGCAATCATCTTTGGGAGGCTTTTGTTTGGTTGATAACTGATAAAAAGATGAAAATAAATATTGAAAATGATGATTTGAGATTCATTTTGGCCTCATGAGAATCACTGTTGATATTGAAGAAAGCATCCTCAACGATCTTGTTGGTATGATGGGAGAGAGTAAAAAGAGTCCTGCTGTGGCAAGGGCCGTCACAGAGTTTGTGAAACGGCAGAAGGCCAAAGAATTTGGCCGCCTTCTCAGGCAGGGTGTCTTTGACTATCCTGTCCTTAATGAGGAAATTGAGAAACAGGATATCTAACTCCAGTCACTCATGGTTCTTGTAGATTCTTCCATTTGGATCGAAGCCTTACGGCGTGATGGTGACTTAGGTGCTAAGGTAGCGCTCGAAGCGCTGCTCGAAGAGTACGAGGCAGCCACCACCAGTCCAGTTCTGCTGGAAGTACTCGGTGGTGCCCGCAAAGAAGAGCGGCAGCGCATGTCCGAGTATTTCTCCATCATTCCTCATATTCAGGCAGAAGCTAAGGATTGGGATAAGGCCATTTCTTTTGCCTGGTTTTTGAGGGATAAAGGAATCGCTGCTCCATGCAATGACATCCTCATCGCCACGATAGCCCTGCGATGTAACATCCGCGTTTTC
Source organism: Verrucomicrobiaceae bacterium (assembly GCA_027486585.1). GTDB lineage: Bacteria > Verrucomicrobiota > Verrucomicrobiia > Verrucomicrobiales > Verrucomicrobiaceae > Prosthecobacter. The sequence continues at coordinate 76,754 of JAIXOU010000100.1, forward strand.
GCTCGGGACAAGCACTTTGATGCCATGGCAAACATGATGGGCCTCACTTTGTATCGCCCTGGTTTAGGCGGCACTTATTCGCCTGAGAATCGTGGAGGTGAGGGAATCTGATGCTACAAATTTCCCAACTCACTCTCCCTGTCGAGCACGCTGACACCGATCTGCGTCCTGCTTTGTTAAAGCGTTTAGGCATACCAGATTCTGCTCTGCGCGGTTTTAGCGTCAAGCAGCGTGCCATTGATGCACGTCGTCAGCATGTCAATTTCAGCTACACGCTCCTAGCTGAGGTGGATCAGGAACCGCGTGTCCTGAAATCCGTCGCTAAAGACACTCAAATTTGTCCTGCACCGGATGAGAGTTACCGCCAGATGCCGCCATCCAGTGAGCATGTGGTCACCAATCGTCCGGTCATTGTCGGCACTGGACCTTGTGGCCTTTTTGCCGGACTTCTCTTAGCTCGGGCAGGGCGCCGACCCATCCTACTAGAGCGCGGTAAAGCTGCGGGGGATCGTGCCCGTGATGTCACGGGTTTTTGGCGGCGTGGGTGGGACTTTAACCCTGAGTCGAACGTGCAGTATGGTGAAGGCGGCGCTGGCACCTTTTCAGACGGCAAGCTTTACACACAGATTCGAGATCGTGAGCATCGCATCCCGTGGCTATTAAAAGAGATGGTCGCAGCTGGGGCTCCAGAAGATATCCTCATCAAAGCACGCCCGCACATTGGCACCGATAGGCTCATCAAAGTCGTACGCCACATCCGCGAAGAGATCATTTCTCTCGGGGGAGAGGTGCGCTTTGGTTCACGAGTCAGTGACGTCGTGATTGAAAACAAGGTAATGCGCGCTGTCGTGCTGGCTGATGGTTCGGTGATCGAGGGCGCACCCATCATCTTTGCGATCGGTCACAGTAGCCGAGATACCTTTGAAATGCTGCATCGGAATGGCGTGCCGTTTGAGGCCAAACCTTTCTCTGTCGGCGTGCGTATCGAGCATCCACAGCGGATGGTTGACCAGATGCTGTATGGCAAATGGGCTGGCCATGCGCGTCTGGGATCGGCTCCTTATAAATTCGTCTCTCACTGCCCCAATGGCCGCGCTGCTTACAGCTTCTGCATGTGCCCTGGTGGACTTGTCGTTGCGGCAAATTCTGAACCTGGCACCGTCGTGACCAATGGCATGAGTAGCTTTGCGCGCGATGAAGCCAACGCCAATAGCGGCTTCATGGTGGACATCAGTCCGAAGGATTATGGCGAACACCATCCGCTGGCTGGCATCGAATTTCAGCGTGAGATCGAACGTGCCGCCTATCGTCTCGGAGGTAGCAATTATCACGCGCCAGCCCAGCTTTTGAGTGACTTCATGGAAGGCCGAGCGAGCACAGGGCAGGGAACGGTGAAGCCATCTTATGAACCTGGTGTGATTTGGACCGATCTTCGTGAATGCCTGCCAGAATATGTGATCGATACGATCAAGTTGGCTGTCCCCGAGATTGCTAAAAAGCTTCCTGGGTATCATCTCGATGATGCAATCCTCACTGGGGCCGAGACACGCAGTTCGTCTCCTGCCCGCATACCGCGCCATGCTGACTCACTTCTGTGCACAGGAATTCAAAATTTTTATCCTGCGGGTGAAGGCGCTGGCTATGCAGGGGGGATTATTTCTGCTGCTGCTGATGGGATGCGCGTGGCTGAAGCTGTCGAGCGCTCATTGAGTTGAGGTTGATGAAGAATCACCAGCACTAAATGATAGCTTGGCATGGCTGACGCTGTTTGATACACAGCGCCTATGTCCGACTCCACTGACTCATCTCCTCCCGCCGCAGCATTGTCAGATCAAGAGGTCGTCGAAATGGTGGCCGGGATACGCGCGAGGCTCTTTGCCGAGGTCGGCAAGGTCATCGTTGGCCAGCAGGAGGTGGTGGATCAGATGCTCATCGCCCTCATTGCGGGCGGGCATTGCCTCATCACTGGCGCGCCCGGTTTGGCAAAGACGCTACTGGTGAAAACCGTGGCCGATGTCTTCGATCTCAGCTTCAACCGCATCCAGTTCACGCCCGACCTCATGCCCTCCGACATCACTGGAACGGAGATCCTCGAAGACACCGACCAAGGCCGCCGCATGGTCTTCAACAAAGGCCCCATCTTCGCCCACATGATCCTCGCGGATGAGATTAACCGCACGCCGCCGAAGACCCAGGCCTCGCTGCTGGAGGCCATGCAGGAGCATCAGGTCACCGTCGCCGGAAACACCATGCATCTCCCTGAGCCCTTCTTCGTGCTCGCCACGCAGAACCCCATCGAGATGGAAGGCACCTACCCTCTGCCCGAGGCGCAGCTCGACCGCTTCATGCTAAACATCGTCATCGACTACCTCAGCGAGGACGAAGAAGTCGCCGTCGTCACCCGCACCACGAGTGGCAAAAAAGAGCCCGTCCTTCGCCTCTTCACGGGCGATCAACTCCAGGCCTTCCAGAAGGTCGTGAAGAAGGTCCCCATCGCCGAAGACGTCGCCCGCTACGCCGTCAAACTCGCCGCCAGCTCCCGCCCGAACCGCCCCGGCACCCCCGACTTCGTCAACGAATGGGTCAGCTGGGGAGCGGGCACCCGAGCCAGTCAAAACCTCGTCCTCGGCGCCAAAACAAGAGCCCTCATCCAAGGCCGCGCCCACGTTACCCTCGACGACATCCGCACCTTGGCGCTGCCGGTGTTGAGGCACCGTATTCTGATCAACTACCGCGCTGAGGCGGAAGGCGTCAATGTGGCGAAGGTGATTGGGAGGCTGATTGAGAGTTTGGGGAAGTAAGATCGCCAGTTGCGGAAGTTTGCCTTTGATAAGCAAAAATGAAATCAGCAAGAGCACATCTCAAATCAGGACTGTTCTGTCTTTTCTGGTCAAGCTTTGCGACCTGGATGCTGGTCGCTTCTTTGATGGATGATGGTGGTTTTAACTTCGTGGCCCGAAGGACTCGAGCTTCCACTTTGGTGACTGCGGAGACGCACCCAATCTTCTTTTGGTTTTGGATCATTTTTTGGTCCTCGGCTTGCCTTTATGTTTTCAGCCTAGCCATCAAGCAGTTCCGATCATGGCGTTCCTTGTCGGCTCAAGGTAAGGAAAAGAGGCATCAGCCCTAAAGTTAAGATCTTTTATTTCGGATTTATCTGTCATGCCCTCCCACCTCGACACCTCCGCCCTCGCACGCATTTGTTCTCTCGAATTGAGCGCGAAGGTCATAGTCGAGGAACCAGGAGCTTTGGTTTCCGGTCCCGGAGGGACCAGAGACATTAGCCGGTGGTGGAGGGAGCGAAGCGACCGTGAACCACCGGTCTGCGTGACACCACAGACCTCATCCTCCCCGCGCCCTGGAAGGGCGCGAGAAGTCAGCGCTAACACCTCCGATGCCGCCTATCCCATCCGTCCCATTCTCGCGCCCCGCTGGGGCGCGGCCCTGAATTCGATCAACGGGCATCGTCGATCCGGTGGTTCTCGCTCGCCGAGCCTCGCTTCACCACCGGCTAATCTCTCGCACCCCTCCGGGGCGCATTTCAAAGGCGTGTCCCCCATCCTGCGCAAACGCCCCGAATAGTCGCCTTAGCTTCGTCATTACTCATTCGTCATTATTTCGTCATTCGTGCTTACTCATTCGTCATTCTCCATCGACGCCAACGCGCTCAGCCGGATTAAATCCCTAGAGCTTCGTGCCAAAGTCATCATGGAGGGCTTGTGGAAAGGCATGCACCGCAGTCCCTATCATGGTTTTTCGGTCGAGTTCTCCGAATACCGGGCCTATGTCCAGGGCGATGATCCGCGCTACATCGATTGGAAGGTCTTGGCGCGCAGTGACCGCACCTTCATCAAGAAATTCGAAGACGAGACGAACCTGCGTTGCCAGCTCGTCGTGGATCACAGCCGCTCCATGAGCTTCGGCTCGGGGCCGATGACAAAGGCAGATTACGCGGCCACGCTCGCTGCCACGATGGCTCTCTTTCTCATGCAGCAGGGCGATGCCGTGGGCGTGACGACTTTTGGCCAGACCTTGCAGGAACACATTCCTGCGCGGAATCGTCCCGGCCATCTGCGGAGGCTCATGCTGGAGCTGGAAAAGCCCGCGCCTGCGGGATCGACATCGCTCGATCTCAGTGTCAGCCAGCTCGCCGATCTCGTCCGCAAGCGTGGCCTCATTTGTCTCGTGTCCGATTTGCTTGCGCCTGTGGAGAAGCTGGAGCGCCAGCTTGGCCTGCTCGGTGCCATGGGCCATGATGTCGTGCTCTTCCACGTCATGGATCGCGCCGAGATCGACTTCAGCTTCGACAAAGCCGCGCACTTCCGCGATGCCGAAACCGGCACCGAGCGCTTCATTGATCCTGCCTCCGCTCGCGAGGCCTATTTGAACCGCCTGAATGTCCACCGCGACTTCATCCGCCGCGCCTGCGAGCGCCAAGGCATCGAATATCACTGGACCCCGACCGACACGCCCATCGAGCATGTCCTCTTCGACTTCCTCTCCGCCCGCCTGAGAAAGAAAGGAGGCGTCGCCCGCCGATGACCTGGCTCTTTCCACTCTATCTTCTCGGTGGGGCCGCGATCATCGGGCCGATCCTGATGCATCTGCGTCGGCGTCCGCCGCAGGATCGGGTGGAGTTCAGCTCTCTGATGTTTCTCGATGCGCAGACACCGATGCCCGTGAGCAAGCGTCGCCTTGAAAACTGGCTGCTGCTGTTGCTCCGTTGTCTCGCACTGCTGCTGCTGGCGCTCATGTTTGCCCGGCCTCTCTGGCGCTCGGAGAACGAAGACTCTGTCTCGCAGAACCAAGCCACCGTGTTGCTGCTGGATCGCAGCGCCTCCATTCAGCGCGGGGATCTTTGGAAACAAGCCATCACCACCGCGACCCAACGACTGGAGAAGATCGCCGTCACGGACCGTCTCGCCGTGGCGACCTTGGATCGCGAGACAAAGCTGTTCTGGTCCTTCGATCAAGACAAGACCTCCGCCAGCACCCGCCTCGCCACGTTGAAACCCCAGCTCGCGGCCATGAAGCCCGGCTGGGCCTTGACCGATCTCGGTCAGTCACTTGTGGATGCCGCAGGTTGGTTTGGAAGCGCGCAAGGTTTGAGCGGATTGAAGAAGAGAGTCATCGTTATCACCGATTTCCAGGAAGGCGCTCGTCTCGATGCCCTGCGCGGCATGGTCTGGCCGGAAAACATCGCCGTGGAAGTGGTGCGAGTGGATGCGCCGAACGCCGATAACTTCACGCTGAGTCTCGCGGCGAGCACTGAGGAAAGCCTGCATGGCCAAAGCGATGCGCCCACGACTCGTGTCCGCCTCAGCAACACTCGCGATTCAAAAGCCAGCGACTTCAAGCTCGCTGTGGACAAGGGCACGGAGGCACCGATCACCGGCTATCTGCCACCAGGTGCGAGTCGCGTGATCAGTATTCCCGGCAACGCAGGCACACTTACGCTCAGCGGTGATGTCTGGGACTTCGACAACCGAATCTACATCGCTCCAGCGCAGCCGAAGTCCGTGAAGATCGTCTTCATCGGCGATGAAAAGACCCGCAGCGAAGCCGCCACGCCGCTCTTCTATCTGAGCCGTGCCTTGCAGCCGACCCCGAGTTTGCGACCCGAGCTGACCATCGTGCCAGAGACTGCACAGAGCCTTCCCGCAGACACCGAGCTTGTCTTCATCTCCGGTGCGAGACTCAGTTCTCCTTTGGCCCAAAGATTGCGCGCTTTGGCAGAGAAGGGCGGTCTGGTCATTGCTGTGGTCACGCCTGAAATGAAGACGCAGGACCTGGAGGCACTCACGGGCATCAGCGGCATTCAGTCGGACGTGTCAGATAAGTCGGGCTCGTCTGACGACTACCAGATGCTCTCCGAAGTCCAGACCACCCACCCACTCCTCCGCCCCTTCGCCGATGAGCGTCTGCGTGACTTCACGAAGCTTCATTTCTGGAAGCATCGCAAGCTGACCCTGCCCAAGGACAGTCCACTCGAAGTGCTGGCACGCTTTGATCAAGGTGATCCTGCCATCCTCGTGCGGTCGCTTGGCAAAGGTCGCATTGTCTTGCTCACCAGCGGCTGGCATCCAGCGGACAGCCAGCTCGCGCTCAGCACGAAGTTTGTCCCGCTGCTCTACGGCTGGCTGGAAGCCGCCGGATTCCGCAACGAACAAGCTGTGTCGTTGTTGGTGGGAGATGTGCTCCCACTGGACGGAGCCACCTCGATCACGACTCCCAACGGACAGAGGCTTACTCCCAAACTCGGCGACACGATTCGCGCAGAACTGCCAGGCGTTTACACCTTGGGCAAGGATCACCTCGTCGCTGTCAACATCGCGCCGGAAGAAGGTCGCATCACGCCGATGGACCTCGCCAAGTTGCGCGAACTCGGCGTTCGTGTCAAAGATGTCGATGACACCACCAGCACCAAAGCCGAGGACAAAGAACGTCTCGCTATCACCGAGCAGGAGGCCCAGCAGCGTGCGTGGATTTGGCTGCTCGGCAGCCTGCTCGCCATCCTCGCCTGGGAAACCTGGCTGTCTGGAAGAATTAGACAGGGAACCCTTCAATCCGCGTATTCATCACCATGATCGAAGCTGAAATCCTCAAAGAGAAGTTTCGAGGCTTGGCAAAGGAGCTTCAATCGAACAGACGTCGGCAAACGGTCATCATCGGTTATCTTTTGATCGCTCTCGGACTATGGCTGGTAGCAAAAAATCCCTCTTGGGTTCCCAAGGATAAGCAGCACTGGATGTTTTGGGTGACTATCACAGGTATTGGAATCATCCTGCTTGTTATCTGGCTTCGTTTTAGACGCCCAGCATTAATTGAAATGGCCCGTCGACTCGAGGTTCACGATCCAAAGTTGAACGGCCTGGCTATTACTGCGGCTGAACTTCTGCATAAACCAGAGATGATGTTTCTAGACCATCGAGTGATTTCATCGTTCACGGACTATTCCGCGACGAGAAACTGGCCGATATTATTACTCGGTTGGAGGAAGAAGGTTTGGTCGGACGCAATGGTTGGTGGTTCTCTCATCGTCATGGTGATTTTTTCTGGCATAGCAAGCCGGTCTGTATCCAAACACCACGCAAAAACCAAAGCACTTCCAAACATTGCCAAGCCCGCAATCACTGCCCCCGAACTCTCCACCACTATTAGCCCCGGTGATACTGAGATCGAGCGTGGTTCACGACTCGTCGTCGAGGCCACCTTTGCCAAAGACGTGCCGGCTGACGCGACACTGATCATCTCTGAAATCGATGGCAAGGAGCGAGACCGCATCCCCATGCGGCTCACGGTAGATGAGAAGGTCTTCGGCGGCATGATCGCGAAGGTGGACAAGGACGCGCGTTATCATGTCGAGTTCGGCGATGGTAAATCGAAGCAGCACACGATCACGACCTTTGTGTATCCGAAGCTGGAGCAGGTGGATGTGAAGATCACGCCGCCCGCTTACACGAAGCTGCCGCCGAAGGAGATCAAGAACACGATCAAGATCTCGGCGATGGAAGGCAGCTCCATCGACTTCAGCCTGAAGGTGAACAAGCCAGTCAAAGAGGCAGAGCTTTTCGGTGAAGACAAAACATCGCTGCCGCTTAAGCCATCCGCCAAAGATCCGACGACCCTCGTGGCAACGATGAAGGCCGAGAAGTCGCAGAAGTGGCGTGTGCATCTCGTCGATGACAAGGAGCGGGCGAACAAGAACCCGCCTTGGATCAGCGTGACGGTGCAGTCGAACCAACTCGCGAAGATTGAGGTCGTCTTTCCAAAGCGAGATGTGCAGGTTTCGCAGATCCAAGAGCTGCCAGTCGAAGCGAAGGTCTGGGATGATCTCGGGGTGACGAAGAGTGGCGCGAGTTTCAGCATCGCGGGTAAGACGAAGGATGTCATTTTCAAACACGGCGTCACCGAGCCCTCGAAGAAGCATGAGGTGAAGGAATTGCTCGCTTTGGAAAGTGAGAACACCTCGCCACGCCAACTCGTGAGTTATCACTTCTGGGCTGAAGACACTGGTCCGCAGGGCGAAGTCCGCCGCGCGATGAGCGACATGTTCTTCGCCGAGGTTCGCCACTTTGAAGACATTTTTCGCGAGGGCGAGTCGCCGCCAGGACCTCCTGGTAAGGAACCGAAAGGCGACGTGGATAAGCTCGTCGAGCTTGAGAAGCAGATCGTGAATGCCACCTGGCGGCTCGTTCGTGATACCAATGCGGGCAAGACCATGGAAGCCGTGGCTCCTGATACTGGTGTCGTGCAGGAGTCGCAGGCGATGGCTCTGGAGCAAACCAAAGAGGCGATGGAGAAAGCTGAAGACGCCCAAATCAAGACCGCGCTTACGGAAGCTTGGAAGAGCATGAAGGACGCGCTCGATCCTTTGGGGATGGCAGCGGAGGAGAAGAAACGCGCTTCTTTGAACCAAGCGCTGACCTTTGAACAAAGCGCGCTGGAGTGGCTGCATCAGGCACAAAGTCGCGAGCACATGATCATGCGCTCGAAGTCAAAACAGAGCGCCAGTGGCAAACAGAAGCAGATGCAGAACCAGCTGATGGAACTGGAGATGAAGCAGGACGAGCAGCGCTATGAAGAAGAGAAACAGGCCAGTGAAGAACAGACCGCCGAGCAGCAGGAAAACCTGCAAGTGCTGAACCGATTGAAGGAACTCGCCCGCCGTCAGGAAGCGCTGGCCGAGAAGATGAAGGAACTGCAAAAGCAGCTCGATCAGGCCAAGACCGAGCAGGAAAAGGAAGAACTGCAAAACCAGCTCAAGCGTCTCGAAGAAGAGCAGAAACAGCTCGTGAACGATCTCGATGATCTTAAGGAGCGCATGGAGAAGCCCGAGAACGCCGCCAACATGGCCGAGGCCAAGCAACAGCTCGAACAAACTCGCGAGCAGGTCAATGAAGCCGCCGAAAAACTCAAGGAACAGCAGCTCGCCGAAGCCGCCAACTCCGCGACCCGTGCGCAACGAGAGCTGGAGAAGATGCAGGAAGATTTCAAAGAGAAGACTGCCAAACGCTTCGCCGATGAAATGAAGCATATGCGCCAGCAGGCACGTGAAGTGGCTGAGAAGCAGAAGCAGATCGCCGAGTCTTTGGAGAACCAAAAAACGGGCGTGCCTAGTGGTGATACCAGCGCTGATCTCGACAAAATGCTCAAGGGCGGCGAAGCCTCACGCCAGATCCAAGATCAGCAGGAGAAGGTGGCGAAGCTACTCGAAGACATGAAGCGCGTGAGCGAGCAAGCCGAGGGCAACAACCCGCTGCTGCATCGTCGCCTCTACGAAGCTGTGCGCGAAGCCAAGACCGGCGGACTCGAAGAGCATCTCGACGAAGCGCGGATGCAGTCCCGCTACGGCCAACGCGCCGAAGCCCAAGACGCCGAACGCAAAGCCAACACGCTGGTGGATAAGCTCCAGCAAGGTGTGGAGAAGGCAGCGGAAAGTGTGCTCGGCAGCGAGACGGAAGCGCTGCGGATGGCGCGGGCGGAATTGGACAAGCTGATTAAGGAGGCGGGTCAAGAAGGCGGGCAAACCAAGCCAGATGCGGAGAAGGGAGACGCGGAGACTCGGAGCGCCCAAGCCTCAGCGAAGGAACCCAAAGAGGGAGGGAAGCCTTCGGGTGAAGCTAAAGGTGAAGCGAAAGCCTCTGGGCAGAAGCCTGGAGAGGAAAAACCCGGTCAAGAAGGTCAAGGAGAGTCAAAGCCTGGGCAGATGGCCCAAGGGCAGAAGCCCGGTCAGCAAGGTCAAAAGCCTGGAGAAGGCATGCAACCGGGTGAGTCTAAAGGTTCACAGCCTGGAGAAGGTCCTCAGATGGCCCAAGGCGAAGGCAAGGAAGGGGCCGGTGGCAAAAAAGTCACGGGCGGGAAGCCAGGTGAAGCCGGGCAGAGTGGCCAAGGTGGACAGCAGCCCGATGGTCGTGAACGCAACACGGCTGGAGGCGGCGGAGGTGGTGGCGAAGACGGTGGAGCCTTTTTCTTCGACCAAGGCGCAGAAGTTGCGAATGACCGGCCCTTCACCGGCGAAGGCTACGACCGCTGGACGGATCGCCTGCGTAATGTGGAGGAACTTTTGAACCAGCCCGAACTCCGCAACGAAGCCGCCAAGGTGCTCGACAACGCCCGTGCGATGCGCATCGATCACGAACGCAATGATGCGGCTCCACAGGTCGATCATCTTCAAATGCGCATCCTGAATCCTCTCGTCGAGTTACGTGATCGAGTTGCTGAAGAGCTTGCCAAGCGTGACACGAAAAACCCTATGGTCCCCGTGGACCGCGACCCCGTGCCGCCCGCCTTTCGCGAGTTGGTGAAACGCTATTATCAGGAGCTTGGGAATGGGAACTGAGTCATGAATTTTATTAGCGGCATAGGTTTAATGGTTCCAATCGTGGGGTTTCTGAGCTTCGCTTTAGGCTTAATGTTGGTCGGTGGCGGTGGAGATGACACCTCAGACAAGCAGTTAGTTTTCGCTGCTGCTTTTAGCTTCTTTCTGACGGGGGTTACTCTGAAAAAACTTTGTTATCTGATACAAAACCGCTCTCTTCTGTGGATGCCAAAAACAACGGATATTTCGTCATGGAGATCAGCGCATGGATTTCTCTTTGTGCCTGCGGCATACTGGCCGAGGCTGTGCATCGGAGCAGGATTACTGGTGGTCGTGGCTTATGTGTTGAAGTTTGTATGAAGTCTTAATCATTGATGACCCTCACCCTCCAACATCCTGAACGACTCTGGCTTGCCGTTGCGATCCTCGCGGTGGCGGTGGTGGTCCTGCTATGGGGGTATCGGAAGTCGCCTTTGCGTGGTCTCATGAAATGGGCAGCGATGGCTTGCAAGCTCGGTGCCTGGGTATTGCTGGTCTTCTGCCTCATGGATCCGGTGTGGTCACGCAAGCAACCGAAGACGGGCGAAAACGAAGTTGTGATCGTAGCGGACAACAGCGCTTCTTTGCAGGTAGCTGAAACCTCCGGCGGCACCACGCGTGGCAAATCCATCCACGAGGCGCTCGGCAAAGACGCCAAGTCGCCGCCAGCATGGCTGGACGAACTCGGGCGCATGTTTCGTGTGAAAACTCAGATCGTGGACGAGCGTCTGCAAAACGTGCCTGACTTCACGAAGCTGGACTTCAGCGGCATGAAGTCGGAGCTGGAGCGTGCGCTGAAAACTCTGCGTGGCGGAGGCTTGGGTAGTCGAACTGCAGCAGTTATCTTGATCACGGATGGCAATCCGACCGATAAGTCCGATGCACCCGATTCCAAGACTGGAGGCGCGCCCGTCTTTCCAGTCCTCGTCGGTAAAGACGAACCCACGCCTGACCTGCGCATCGTGGAGCATTCGGTGACACAGACTTCATTTGAAGACACACCCGTGACAATCACGGCACGCATCGCAGGAACGGGCTTTGTTGGCAAAGAAGTGGCGGCAGTCATTCTGGATGAAGCTGGGAAGGTCGTCGTGACAGAGAAGCTCAAACTCGCGAAGGATGGTGAGACTCAAACTCTGCGACTGAAGGTGCCTGCGGTGAAGCCGGGTATCTCGTTCTTCCGATTGGTGACCCTGGATGCAGCGCTGCTGAAGCAGATCGAGAAGGATGCGTGGAAGCCTGTTTCCAAAGAAGCCACGCTGGCGAACAACGAACGCCACATCGCCGTGGATCGTGGCGAGGGGCCGTATCGGGTGCTGTATGTTTCAGGGAGGCCGAACTGGGAATACAAGTTCATGAGGCGTGCGCTTGCGGGTGACACAGAGATTCAGATCCCCTCGCTGATCCGCATCGCGAAGCGTGAACCGAAGTTCGAGTGGCGAGGGCGCACAGGGGAAACGAGCAACCCACTGTTTCGTGGCTTTGGCGATCAAGGAGTGGCGCAGCGCTACGATCAGCCCGTGCTCACGAGACTGGGCACGAAGGACGCAAAGGAACTCAGTGCAGGCTTTCCGAAGACCGCGGAGGAACTCATGGGCGAGTATCGCGCGATCATTCTGGATGACATCGAAGCGGCGTTCTTCACGCAGGAGCAGATGAATCTCATGGAGCGTTTCGTCAGCGAGCGCGGCGGTGCTTTACTCATGCTCGGTGGGCAGGAAAGTTATCAGCAGGGCGGCTATGATCACACACCGGTGGGGCAGATGCTGCCAGTGTATCTGGATCGTGTGTCTCAGTCGCCAGCCATCGAGAATGGGCGCTTCAATCTCACGCGTGAGGGTTGGCTGGAGCCTTGGACACGTGTGCGATCAGGTCGCGAGGACGATGAGAAACGACTCGCTGAAATGCCGGGCTTCTTTGCCATTAATCAGACCTTTTCTATCAAGCCAGGTGCGAGTGTCCTGGCGACGATCAAGGCAGGCGAAGAGGCTACCACGTATCCGGCGCTTGCTGCGCAGCGTTTCGGTGAAGGGCGTGTGGCTTCCGTGATGATCGGCGATCTCTGGCGTTGGGGGATGCGGGATGAAGAGGCGCGCAAAGATCTCGACAAAGCCTGGCGTCAGCTCATGCGCTGGCTGGTGGTGGATGTGCCGGACAAGATTCAGTTTACCGCCTTGCCGGATGCCGAACGGATGAAGCTGGAGGTGCGAGTGCGTGATGCTTCTTTCCAGGCCAAGGACGATGCTGTGGTGAAGATCGAAGTCATGGGGCCGGCTGGGAAGAAGAGCGAGTTGTTCGCCGAGCCAAGCCTGAAGGAAGCGGGTCTGTTTGAAGCTGAGTTTTATTCGCGTGAGACAGGGGCGTTTCGGGCAGTGACGACGGTTACTTCAGCGGCAGATGGTAGCGAGAGCGCTAAGGTTGACAGCAAAGCCACGGGTTGGGTACATGACCCACTCGCAGCTGAGTTTGCTTCACTCAAGCCTGGGCGTGCATGGGCGGAGCGCGTGGCCAAGGAGTCCGGCGGGCAGGTGCTGAGTTTGGCTGATTTGCCGAGGCTGCCGGAAATTTTAAAGGACATCCGCGTGCCCCTAGAAGAGACGATCACGACGCCATTTTGGCATGCTCCATGGGTGTTTGCCGTGGTGCTTGGACTGTTAGGCACGGAGTTGTATTTGAGACGGAAAGGAGGCATGGCATGAAAAGGAATGACGAAACCCTAATGACGAATGACGAAGGTATGTGGAAGCTCGTGAGTCTGTGCTTGCTGTTGATTGTCTTCATGATGCCCTTCGGTATGGCCAGTGCAGCGCAGCGTGATGTCGAAGTCCTCATCGTCACGGGTGCGCCTGGCGAGCAGGAATATGCCGAGAAGTTCGAGAAGCAGGTGACGACTTGGAAAACCGCCTGTGTAAAGTCTGGTATCGCGGTCGAGGTCATCGGCAAGGATGAGCATGATGCTGAGGCTCTGGAGGCTGCTTTGAAAAAGGCAGCCACGAAATCGACAGGTCAGTTTTGGCTTGTCCTGATCGGGCATGGGACCTTTGATAATCGCGAGGTGAAGTTCAATCTGCGCGGACCGGATGTTTCAGCGAAGCAGCTCGCGACTTGGTGTCAGCCGATTCAACGCGAGTTGATCTTCATCGACGGCGGTTCATCGAGCGCAGGTTTCCTCCAGCCACTGGCGGGGAAGAACCGGATCATCATCACTGGAACGAAAAGCGTGGATGAGATCTACTACACGCGTTTTGGTGAGTTCTTTGCGCCAGCCATTGCCGGGGATTTGGCGGCTGATTTAAACCAGGATCAACAGGTCTCCTTGCTTGAAGCCTTCCGCCACGCTTGCAAACAAGTCGCCAACTTCTATGAAACCGAAGAACGGCTCGCTACAGAGCACGCATTGATTGACGATAGTGGCGATGGCTTGGGTGCAAGATCGGAGCTTTTCACTGCAGCAACCCAAGACCTCAAAGATGGTCAGCGCTCGGCACAAGTCGCGCTGGTATTGAGTGAAGAGGAACAGAAACTCACCGATACCCAGCGCGTCAAGCGTGATGCTTTGGAGCTGAAACTGGAAGCTCTAAAGGCCCAGCGTTCCGCCTTGAAGGAAGATGAGTATTATCGCCAGCTTGAGCTCATCCTCAGAGAGCTTTCTGCTTTTTATTCACGGCCATGAAAGTGCCACTTTAGCTGAGAACAGAACTTTTTGTCTTCTCGGCGCGTATCTTGCAGGTAATCTTTTATCATGCGTCTGCTTATCATCATCACCGGTTTCTGTTTGACGGCCAGTTCAGGCCTCTGGGGGCGTTCGGAGAAACGCGCCGTCACGGTCAAATCGGTAGAAGACATTGCAGCAGAAGTGAAGCCTTCAGTGGTGAAAGTGATGCAGGAGGGACGAGAAGGTGTGGATGGTCTGGGGACTGGATTTGTCGTTAGCGCCGATGGGCTGATTGCTACCAATCTGCATGTGATTGGTGAGGCTCGGCGACTGGTTGTAGAGATGAGTGATGGAACAAAGCATGAGGTGACGGAGGTTACGGCCACAGACGCGCACTGGGATTTAGCTCTGCTTCGGGTGTCTTGCAAAACGCTGAAACCACTCGTTTTGGCGGACAGTGATGCGGTGAAACAGGGCCAGCCAGTGGTGGCCATGGGGAATCCTGAAGGACTTGGTTTTAGCGTTGTCGATGGCGTAGTCTCGGAATTTCCTGACGTCATCAATGAGGTGCCTATGATTCGATTGGCGATGCCAATCGAGCGTGGCAATAGCGGTGGTCCCTTGATGGATCGACAAGGGCGTGTTTTGGGGCTTTTAACGATGAAGTCAGCGGTGACTGACAATCTTGGCTTTGCCATGCCGGTGAATGAATTGAAGCATCTACTTGAATCGCCCAATCCTGTGCCGATGGAGCGATGGCTAACCATTGGAGTTCTGAATCCAAAGCTCTGGCAGCCTGCACTCGGCGCGCGCTGGACTCAGCACTCGGGCATGATTCAATCCAAGTCGATGGGGAGTGGGTTTGGTGGCCGCACGCTTTGTTTGTCCAAGACTCAGCAGCCAGCAGAGACATTTGAAGTCGCCGTGAACGTGAAATTAGAGGAAGAAAACGGAGCGGCGGGCTTGGTCTTCTGTGCGCAGGATGAGGATCATTACTATGGATTCTATCCTTCAAACGGGAAGATGCGGTTTACCCGCTTTGAGGGACCTGATGTTTATTCGTGGACAGTGCTTTCGGAGTTTGCCACCGAGGCCTATCGCTCGGGGCAGTGGAATCATCTGCGTATTCGAGTTGAGCCAGGTCAAATCACAGGCTGGGTGAATGGTCAACGCGTTCTTATGCATGAGGATACTGTTTTGCGTAGTGGTAAGTCAGGGCTGTGCCGGTTTCGCGCGCCCGAGGCTGATTATCGCGGTTTTCGTCTGGGGAAGGATCTTTCCGAAAAGGCGATTTCGCCAGCTTTAGCGGATGCCTTGCACAAGCAGTTGGAGCAATACACATCGAGTAAGGGTTCTGGAAAAGAGATGGTCGACAAGCTGCTGAAAGATTCAGCCGCGGCTCGCAGCATCATCATTGAAAAGCGTCGCGATCTGGAGAAGCAGACGGCAGCATTACGAGAACTTGAAAAAGATCTACACCGGAGAACCGCTACTCAGGATTTACTGGCAGAATTGGCCAAGCCTGAAGATCAGATTGATTTGCTGCGTGCTTCTCTTTTGCTGGCACTACATGACAATCCAGAAGTTGAGTTGGCGCAATACATGCAGCAATTCAGTCTTATGGTGGATGAATTGAAGGCAGACCCAGACATCGTCAAAGGAACAGCAACGGCAGTGAAGCGCTTAAACCGTTACCTCTTTGAGCAAGGCGGCTTTCATGGCAGTCGGCATGACTATGAAAGCAAGTCCAACAGCTACATGAGTGCCGTTCTGGATGATCGGGAAGGTTTGCCTATTACTTTAGCGGTTCTTTATCTCGAGTTGGCCTCTCGTTTAAAAATTCCTCAAGTTTATGGCGTGCCGTTACCTGGACGTTTCATGGTGGGTTACAAAGATGGGCCTGAAGGGGAGTTGCGCTTGCTGGACGTGTTTAATCAGGGGAAGCAGCTTACGGTTGAGCAAGCTGCACTAGATTTAACTGAAACTGGTCAGTTTGATCCAGAGCTTTTGGAGCCAACTACGAAGCGTAGCATCATTTTGCGCATGCTGCGGAATCTCATGAGTGGCCTGCTCGATCAAGAAGCTGAGGTGAAGGAGGCTTTGCCCTACTTGAATCTAGTGGTCGCCATTGATCCAGATTCCATGGTTGAGCGACTCACGCGTGCCCAGATGAATCAGCGCATCGGAGATAAAGCCTCAGCCTTATCGGATGTTCAGTGGCTCATTGAGCACTTCCCAGAATCGGGTCCCGAAAACATGCGGGGCATGTTGGATGAATGGATGCAGTCTCTGCGCACACCTTGACTTATAAGGCTAACTCAAGCTGGGCTACTGGACCAAAGCTACGACGATGCGCAGGGCAGGGGCCAAGCCTTTTCAAAGCTTCGAGATGTTTCGGCGTGGGATAGCCTTTGTGAATCTCAAATCCGTAGCCTGGATGCTGACGCGCTAGGTCGATCATGAGTCGGTCACGCTGCACTTTAGCAATGATGCTGGCAGCGGCGATGCTGTAGCTGAGGCTGTCTCCTTTGACCAGTGCGACCTGATGGAGGGGGAAATCGCGCACAGGTTTGCCATCGATCAAAACAGCGTCCGGTTGTGGATTGAGGGCGAGGGCGCATTTCCTCATGCCGATCCAAGTTGCTTGCAGGATATTCACGAGATCGATCTCCTCCACGCTCACCATTTCGGCATGCCAGCGGATGTGGGGATTGGAAATGATTTCCTCATAAAGCAGATCACGCTGTTTTTCAGTCAGCTTCTTCGAGTCATTCAGCACAGGATGCTCAAAGTCTGGCGGTAAGATCACTGCTGCCACGGATACGGGGCCTGCCAAAGGGCCACGACCTGCCTCATCGATTCCGGCCACGCTGCGGTAGCCGCAGTCGATTAGCAGTTTTTCGTGGGCAAGGGATGGCATAGGAGTGTGTATCGTTCAGAATCCATTCTGCAAGTCTTGGGAATTGAAAATGAATCTGATGAAATCAATGCACTCGACAGGCACCTCCTGAGCGTAAATTCAGCCCAGCCTACTCATGCCAAAAAAATCTACCGCCAAGCCCCAGACAACTTTTGCTCCTGTCGATGTGATTCAGGTGCGTGGTGCTAGGCAAAATAACCTCCGTGGATTTGACTTGGATTTGCCGCTTGGAAAGCTCAGCGTGGTTACCGGTCCCAGTGGCTCGGGGAAGTCATCTTTGGCCTTTGATACGATCTACGCAGAGGGTCAACGGCGTTATGTGGAGACCTTTTCTCCATATACCAGGCAGTTTTTTGAGCGCATGGACAAGCCTAAGGTGGACGCCATTCATGGTATTCCCCCCGCCATTGCCATTGAGCAGGTCAATAACATTCGTTCCACGCGCAGCACGGTTGGCACGATCACCGAGATCAATGATTACCTGAAGATGCTGTTTCCAAGGCTGGCAGAAGCCACTTGTCCTGAGTGCCAGCGTCCCGTGCGGCCTGAGACAGCGCAAAGCATTCATGCGGATTTATTAGGCACTCACGCTGGAAAGCAGGCGCTGATTTGTTTTGGGGTAGCTGCTCCGAAAGACACCAAGACGGAGGACTTTTTTCCATTTCTGCAAAGCCAAGGGTATCTGCGCATCTGGATCTACGGTGAATTAATTCGCACCGATGAGCCGGCCAGCATGAAGGGGAGGAAGTTGCCCGCGATTGTGCTCGTTGTGCAGGATCGAGTTACTCTTGAGAGTAAGCAGAAAGCCCGTCTTAGCGAAGCGATTGAGGCAGCGCTGCGTTTGGGTAAGGGACAGTTAACGGTGCTCTTGGATTCTGGCGCGCATACAGCAGATTCGACTTTGTTATCCTTTAGCACGGATTGGCGCTGTGCAGACTGTGATCTGAAATTGCCGGCACCTACGCCTGGTCTTTTTTCATTCAATAATCCAATTGGGGCCTGTCCTACCTGTAAAGGCTTTGGGCGCACGCTTGGTTTGGATCTGCATAAAGCCATGCCGGATGAATCATTGAGTATCCGAGATGGATTGGTCAAAGCTTTCTCCGGCACGACTTATCGTGAGAGTCAGGATGATCTGGAGCGGGCCGCCAAACGGCGCGGCGTCTCCTTAACAACTGCTTTCAGTGATCTGCCTGTCAAAGATCAGCAATGGTTGATCGAAGGGGAAGATAAAGACCCCGAGCGCGCTCACAGCAATGGTCAATGGTACGGAGTGAAAGGCTTTTTCAAGTGGTTGGAAGCACGTTCTTACAAGATGCATGTTCGCATTTTTGTCAGTCGTTACCGCGCTTACACCACCTGTGGAGACTGTGACGGTGGGCGTTTAAAGAAGGATGCTTACAACTTTCGCATTGCTGGCCAAACGATCGCGGATCTGTGGAATTTGCCTGTCGTTCAATTGCTGCCTTTGCTGAAAAGTTGGAGTATTAGTAATGGCGATGGTGCGACAAAAATGCTGAGGGATGAGATTTCCAGCCGTCTCAGTTATCTGGATCGTGCGGGTCTTGGTTACATTCACCTAGATCGCCAAACTCGCACCCTGAGCGGTGGCGAGCTCCAGCGTGTGAATCTCACGACTTGCCTGGGTGCTTCTTTGGTCAATACGCTGTTTGTCCTGGATGAACCCAGCATTGGTCTTCATCCGCGTGATATTGGTCGGCTGATTGGGGTCATGGAAGGTCTACGTGATAAAGGCAACACACTCTTAGTGGTCGAACACGAAGAGGCGGTGATGCGAGCCGCAGATAACGTGATCGAAATTGGCCCTGGCCGCGGTGATAAAGGCGGCCACCTCGTTTATGATGGCGATCTTGAGGGCTTGGAAGCCATGAAAGACTCGCTGACTGCGGACTACCTTACAGGCAGAAAAAAGATCCTTGTGCCAGCAAAGCGCAGATCGATTCAAAAGAATCATCAAATTGAAATCAAAGGCGCGCGGCAAAACAATCTTCAAAATCTCGACATTGAAATTCCGCTTAGCGTCTTGTGCTGCATCACCGGCGTTTCAGGCTCTGGCAAAAGTACCCTGATTCATGAAGTGCTGTATCGTAATTTGCAGCGTTTGCGTGGTGAGGTCTGTGAAGACGAACCGGGTCGGGTGAAGTCGATCAAAGGTCACGAGAAGCTTCATCAAATCATCATGGTGGATCAGTCGCCTCTGGCTCGCACTCCAAGAAGTACGCCTGCAGTTTATGTTGGGGCTTTTGATGCTATTCGCCAGCTCTTTGCGGAAACCGATGATGCCAAAGCACTCGGCATTACCCCAGGATTCTTTTCCTTTAACTCGGGTGAAGGTCGCTGTGAGCGCTGTGCAGGCACAGGCTATGAGAAGATCGAGATGCAGTTCCTCAGCGATCTCTTTGTCACTTGCCCTGAATGCACTGGCACACGCTATCAACCCCATGCGCTGAAGATCCTGCTCAATGGTAAAAGCATTCATGACGTTCTCTGTCTGACGATTGAAGAAGCCATGCATTGGTTTCGTCAGGCAGAGACTTCTGCCAGCAGTGGCAATAAGCGTGCTGACGCTTCCTCGGCACGCAAGGCTCAAGGTATCGCCGACAATCTGGCTATTCTTGTTGAGGCAGGTCTTGGCTACTTGAAGCTGGGTCAGCCTTTAAACACACTCTCCGGCGGTGAAGCCCAACGCTTGAAATTAGTCGGGCATTTGATCGAAAGTTCGAATGCTAAAGAGGCCGCCGCTAGCTCCGCCTTGCTTTTGCTAGATGAGCCTACCACGGGTCTGCATTTTGATGACATTGCTTTGTTGGTGAAGCTCCTTCAGCGGCTGGTCAATGAAGGCAACAGTCTTATCGTGATCGAGCATAACATTGACGTTATTCAGTGCGCCGATTGGGTCATTGATCTGGGGCCCGACGGTGGCGCGGATGGTGGCCGACTTGTGGTTGCGGGCACACCCGAGACGGTGGCTGATTGCTCCGCCTCATGGACGGGGCGTTATCTTCAGGATAAATTTGCTAGCCCCAATCGCTTGGCCGAATCGCGGATGGTGCGCCCATCGAACCGTCTCAAAGACAAGCTTGAAACGCGCCTGACCAACTCCATCACTATTCGCGGTGCTCGTGAGCATAACCTCAAGAATATCAGTGTCGAAATTCCACGCGATCAGTTTGTGGTCGTCACTGGCCTCAGTGGATCAGGTAAATCGACACTGGCTTTTGATCTGGTATTTGCCGAAGGCCAACGTCGATTCCTGGATAGCATGTCTGTCTATGCACGCACCTTTGTGGAGCAGATGGAAAAGCCTGAAGTTGATTTCATCACCGGTGTGCCGCCGACCGTTGCGATCGAGCAGCGAATTTCCCGCGGCGGCGGTAAATCAACAGTCGCTACAGTGACCGAAGTTTGGCATTTTTTACGACTCCTCTTTGCCAAGCTCGGCACGCAGCATTGTCCAAAATGTGATGTGCCTGTCGTGAAACAAAGCGCTAGCGCCATTACTCAGACCATCACGGCTCAGGTGAAACGTGGGCCAGTGCACCTAATGGCACCGTTGATCAAAGCTCGCAAAGGCTTCCACACAGAGGTTGCCGAGAATGCACGCAAGCACGGCATTGAGACGCTGCTTGTCGATGGCGAGTTTAAGGACACCCTGAACTTCAAGCCTCTGGCGCGATTTAAAGAACACACGATCGATGCTGTCGTGAGTTGTGTGGATAAAGGTGTGTCTGCTGTGGAGCTGCGTCCCTTGATTGATAAGGCGATTAAATTGGGCAAAGGCACGATCAAGCTGCGTTTGGCCGATCAATCCATGCAAGTGCTTAGCACTGAAATGAGCTGTCCATCCTGCTCTTTATCCTTTGAGGAGTTAGACCCGCGATTGTTCTCATTTAATAGCCCGCATGGCTGGTGTAAACAGTGCCGAGGTTTCGGATTCACGGTCACAGATCATGGCGCAACGCCGCGCCGTGAAGACATTTCTCAGCTTGAAGCCGAGATGGAAGAAGAACGCCGTCTTACGCGCCATGAGGATGATGAGGAGAGTCATGTACGAGTCATCTGCCCTGCCTGTCATGGCAGCCGCCTCAATGAAACCGCACGCTTTGTGAAACTCACTGGCAATGCTGAGGTAACTAAAAAAGCAGGAGCTGCACCTGTGGCCTTACGCATCCAAGACATCAATCATCTTTCCGCTGAAGCCGCTTCCGGCTCCATGGCCAAGCTTGCCTTCACCGGGACTTCTGGGGAGATTGCTCGTGATATTTTGGCAGAAATTAAACAGCGACTGCACTTCATGAAAGAGGTCGGTCTTGGTTATCTGCAGCTTGATCGTAGCGCCGATACGCTGAGCGGTGGTGAGGCCCAGCGCATTCGATTGGCGGCACAGTTGGGCTCCAATCTGCGTGGTGTGCTTTACGTGCTCGATGAGCCGACCATCGGTCTGCATCCACGCGACAACGAACGCCTCCTGAATACTCTGGTTGCACTTCGAGATAAGGGGAATTCATTGCTCGTCGTCGAGCATGATGACGACACCATGCGCCGAGCCGATACGATCATTGACCTTGGGCCAGGTGCTGGTCGCTTCGGTGGTGAGATCATCAGTCAAGGGCCGTTACAGCACATTCTCAAGGACAAGAATAGCGTCACTGGACGCGAGCTGCGCCAGCCTATGAAGCACCCAATTCAAGGTGTGCGTCGTCCCCTGCCATCGGCTAAGAAAAAGGAAGGCTGGCTCAGTATCACAGGGGCTCATGCCAATAATTTACAAAACATCGCCGTCTCTATTCCTGTCGGACGACTCACTGTGATTACCGGTGTCAGCGGCAGTGGTAAAAGTACCTTCATGCATAGTGTTTTGGCACCTGCAGCGAAAGCCGCTTTGAGCAAAGTTAAGAGCAAAGCCCGACAACCCTGGAAAGAAGCCCATGGCTTTGATCAGATCGCCGCTATGCATGAAGTGGATCAATCCCCGATTGGTAAAACCTCGCGCTCTTGCCCAGCGACCTATGTTGGAGTGCTTGACGACATTCGGAAACTTTATGCCCAAGTGCCCGCTGCCCGAGCTCGTGGGTATGAGGCAGGACGTTTCTCCTTTAACAATGATAGCGGACGCTGTGAAGCCTGCCAGGGCAATGGCGAGATCAAAGTGGAAATGAACTTCCTGCCGACGACACGAGTCCCTTGTGAAGTCTGTCGAGGTCTGCGTTACAACTCAGCAACGCTTGAGATTGATTTCAATGGCAAAACGATTGGCGAGGTTCTACGCATGAGCATCACCGAGGCCGCTGACTTTTTCTCCAGCCAGCAGCGCATCGCTCGGCCACTGCAATTGCTTGCGGATACAGGCGTTGGTTATCTCCAGCTGGGTCAGCCAAGCCCAACGCTCAGTGGTGGTGAAGCCCAGCGGTTAAAGCTCGTCACTGAACTCAGTGTCGGGCAGGGGAAAACGGTGACCCAACGCATGAAGGGGCTGAAGAGCGAAAAGCGTAATCTTTACCTGATCGAAGAGCCCACCATCGGTCTGCACATGAGCGATGTCTCACGTCTGCTCGATGTCCTGCATCGCCTAGTCGATGATGGTCATACGGTCGTTGTCATTGAGCATCATCCCGATGTCTTTGCCGAGGCCGATTATCTCATCGACATCGGTCCTGAAGCCGGTCCGGATGGGGGGCAAGTTGTCGCCACAGGCACTCCGGAAGAAGTCTCTAAACACAAGACCAGCGTCACGGCGCCTTTCTTGCGGAGGATTCTAAAGGCCTAATTTATTCCTGGACCAACATCGCCTTGAGTCCGGCAAAGAAGTTGGTGTTCTCTTCTTGGGTGGGTGTTTCTTTCATGTGCATGGTGTAGTCCACTTCATGCATGTGGGTGCGATCAAGCTCGTTGAGGAAGGCGCTGGGCAGACTGCTTTGCTTTTGCCCCCACTTGGTGCGGAAGCGGACAAAACTCAGCGTGAGTTTTTGCCTTGCTCGGGTAATGCCAACGTAAAAGAGTCGGCGTTCTTCATCCACACGGCCTTCTTCAAAACTGCGCTTATGAGGAACAATGCCCTGTTCGATACCGGGTAGATAAACGATGGGAAACTCCAACCCTTTGCTGGCGTGCAGAGTGATCAGGCAGACTCCTTTTTTCTTTTCGATGTCGTCTTTATCCTCTCGTTCGTCATTGAGAGTGATTGAGTCGATAAAGCCACCGAGGCCTTCTGATTTGTTGTTTTCTTGAAAGTTAGCGATCTGCGTCAGGAAGAGTGAGATGCCGTTTTCCCAGGCATTGTATTCTTCAGGCTTCTTGGCCATTTTTTGCAGATACTCCATGTACTCCACCTCTTTGATTAGGGCTTCGGTCAGAGTCACCAGGTCGGTCCCTTGAGCGCTTGCAGAGCTGGCATATTTGCAGATGAGTTCGGTGAATCCACGGACGGCGTTGCGTGATTTCTCGGGGATTTGGCGGAGGAAATCTTCATCACAGAGAGCTACCCAAATGCTGAACTGCTTCACCATGCTATGATCTCTGGCTAATTCAGCCGTCGTACCGCCAATGCCGCGTGTGGGGGTGTTTAGGACACGCAGGAGCGAGATGTCATCGTGCGGATTATGCAGGATGGTCAGGTAAGACAGAACGTCCTTCACTTCTCGACGATCAAAGAAACTGCGGGCTCCGACGACGCGGTAGGTGATCTTTTTGGCACGAAAGGCCTGCTCAAGGATTCGACTCTGATCATTGGTGCGGAAAAGTACGGCATAGGATTCCCAGGGCTCTTTGTTATTGTAAAAACCTGCTTCGATCTCCTTGGCGATCATCTCGGCTTCTTCGGCATCATCCTCGACAACGACGAGACGCACGGGGTCAACGTTCATGTTCCGGCTCCAGAGCTGCTTTTCACGGCGTCCGGCATTGTTTTTAATCAGGCTGTTGGCCGTATGCAGGATGGCGGTGGTTGAGCGATAATTTTCCTCCAACTTTACCACCGTTGGGTTGGGGAAGAAGTTCTCGAATTCAGTGATGTTGGTGATTTCAGCACCGCGCCAGCCATAGATGGACTGATCATCATCACCCACGACGCAGACATTGTAAGGCGCTGGGACGAGTGCCCGCAGCAGACGCATTTGCAGGGAATTGGTGTCCTGAAACTCATCGACGGTGATGTATTTGTGTCGCTGATGCAGCGTGGCGCGCACGTCTCCATTTTCCTCCAGTAATTTGACGCCGAGACAGAGTAGATCATCGAAGTCCATGACGTTCAGCGCTCGCATCTCGTTGGCATATTTTTCAGCCACGGCAGCATAGAGATCCATGGTAGGGTCGCCGACTTCTTCGCCATTGTTCTTGGCTTTGCTGATGCGTGCCAGCGCTTTTTGAGGGTCCATGGTTTCCTCTTTAATCAGCAGGCCTTTGAGCACTCGTTTGATCAAGCTGACTTGCTCAGCAGCGGAATAAATAACAAAATTCTTTTTGTAACCGACATGCTCGGCGAACTCGCGCAGGAGTTTGGCACAAAAAGCATGGAAGGTGCCCACGATCACCTTTTTTCCCTGACCATCTCGGCACATGTCCTTCACACGTTCACGCATTTCAGCTGCGGCTTTGTTGGTGAAAGTGACGGCTAAGATATGCTCTGCTTTAATGCCTTCATTGATCATGAAAGCCACTCGGGCTGTGACGACACGAGTCTTGCCCGTGCCTGCCCCAGCCAGGATCAACAGTGGGCCATGGATGTGCGTGGCCGCTTGTCGTTGCTGTGGGTTTAAGGTTCCGGTGAATCCGCTCATAGTGCGCTCTCCGTTTGAACGTTGCTTGCCCTAGTTTCAAGTGGCAATCATGCTTCAAAAAGATGATCTTTTGTCTTGCTATGGAAGAGCTGCGAGTGTGGCTATTAGCAGATGCCAAAATTTCTGAGTGGAGCTAATGCTGGCACACTCTTTTTCCGAGTGTGCCTCGTGGATGTTTGGGCCAAACGAAATCATGTCTAGACCAGGGTAAGCGATGCTGATGACGCCGCATTCCAGGCCTGCGTGGCAGGCGCCGACTTTAACTTCGTGACCAAACAGTTCGCGGTACAGAGGCTTCATCAGTTCGAGGATCGGTGATTCAGCGCTGGGGCTCCAGCCGGGGTAACCTGCATCATGACGGATTTCAGGGCAGTTCATCTCGTCTGCTCCCATCATTTGAAAGGGTGCGGCAAAGGCCCGTGCGACATCTGTCAGGCTGGACGCAACTGAGCTGCGCTGCAGGCCGCTCCACTCGGCGTGCCCACTTCCAAGTACTATCAGGGATAGGTTTGATGAAGCTTCGACCAAGCCTGGGACGACGGGACTCATCCGATATACGCCATTCACCACGGCTTGGAGTGCTAGGATGAACGGTTCTTGCACATACTCGGCTATGGTTGAAATGTAGCCTTGTTCGACCTTTGCAGGTTGTATCGTGATGCTCAGGTCTGGTTCGATTAGACGGAACTCTTCACGAATGCCAGCGGCCTCCTTGGCATAGATTTCATCAAAGCGTGGCTTATCCAGAATGACGACCTGAGCTGAACACTGAGCTGGGATTGCATTCCGTGCACTGCCGCCTTGCATCGTTGCTACGGCCACAACGTCAGTGCCACAAGCACTTAGAATACGGGCCATCAGTTTGATCGCATTCGCTCGCCCTTCGTGGATTTGCAGACCTGAATGACCACCGCGCAGTCCACTGATCTGGATAGCAAGGTAGGGCTTATCGGGGCCATGAATGGATTCTGTGTAGTCCAGGCTGGCCAATGTATCCACGCCGCCCGCGCAGCCGATGGTGAAGGTGTCGTCCTCTTCGGAGTCGAGATTGAGCATGGTTTTGCCTGTCAACAGGCCGGGTTGCAGTCCGAGGGCACCGCCCATGCCTTGTTCCTCATCGAGCGTGAACAGAGCCTCGATTGGCGGATGCGAGAGATCTTTGGAAGCCAGCACAGCCAGGATGGCCGCCACACCAAGACCATTGTCAGCCCCCAGTGTCGTGCCTCTTGCTCGCACCCAATCGCCATCGACCCACATGTCGATGCCTTGTGTGTTGAAGTCGAACTTCAATCCATCAGCTGCCTTGTGAACCATGTCCAGATGAGCCTGCATGATAACTGGCGCATGGTTTTGTCGATCAGACGTTGCGGGTTTCTTGATGATGACATTCCCAGCACTATCTAGGATCGATAGCAGCCCGTGGCGGTCGGCAAAGTCACGCACAAAAGCCACCACACGATCTTCCCTTTTCGAAGGCCGGGGCACAGCATTCAGATCGGCAAAACAGTTCCAGAGTGCAGAGGGTTCGAGGGCGTGGATGTCGGACATGTAGATTCGATGGTTGGTCGAATCAGGCTCGGAGAGATCGCGCAAGCTTCAAGGACATTTGTCTTCGATTGCGAATCAAAGTTACGATTAAATGCAGGGGCCAGGCTAAGGCTGCTCGAATCCAAAAGTTGTGCACGAATGGGTAGTTGTTCCCGTGGCACCACACACCTTCAAGCTGGTCGATGAAGGCATCGATCTCAGGCCTCAGGTGTTTGCATTTCTCGACAAACACCTGAAGCTCTAGTTATATTCGCGTTATGAATCATTCATTTCTGTCGCGTCGTCGTTTCATCTCTCATTCGATTGCAGCTTCGACCTTAGTAGGCGCTGCTTATGGAGTGGGCGGTGATACTGCTGACATCTGTGTTTATGGCGGCACCGCCAGCGGGGTGATGGCAGCTGTGACAGCGGTTAAGCAAGGCTGCACCGTCGTGATTATTGAGCCGAGTCGATGGCTGGGCGGCATGACAGGTGGTGGCTTGAGTCATGTGGACTGGGGACGTGAGAAGGCGGTCGGTGGAACTGCTTTGAGCATCCTATCGAAAAACTATGACGATGCCAAGTATCGCGAGGTCTTCTTGTCGTTGGTGAAGAAATATCGCATTCGCGTCATTTATGAACATCGTGTCTCATCGGTGGTTAAGGAAGGTGCGAACATACTCAATATGGTTCTGGATCATGCGCCGCCTGATGCCCGAGGTTGTCCAGTCGCTACAGCGACAAAGCCAAACGCAATGACGATCAAGGCGAAGGTCTTTATCGATTGTTCCTATGAAGGCGATCTCATGGCACGAGCGGGCGTGAGCTATACTTGGGGCCGCGAGAGTCGAGATGAGTATGGGGAATCGCTCGCTGGCGTGCGGCCTAACCTCGCTGTGTATGACATTGATCCGTATGTGACGCCGGGTGATCCCAAGAGTGGACTGTTGCCTTTCATCCAAGACATGAAACCGCAGCCAGAAGGCAGCGCGGATCGGTTGACAATGGGTTATGGCTTCCGCTGGAAGTTTAGCAAGGATCCAGATCGTATCCCGATTGATCCGCCAGAGAACTACGATCCCAAACAGTTTGAGTTGTATCGCCGTGGCTTTAAAAACAAGGCTGGGATTGACCTGGGCCGCCGCATGAAGGGTAAGCTTGGGTTCTTTGAAGAGGCGGGTGGTCGCATTCACTCGATCGGACAGGGGAATCTTGCTCGGGCGCTGCTAGCCCCAACAAACTATGGCAGTAATGCTGACTATCCCGATGGCGATTACGCTACCCGCGCTCGTATTTGGAAGGCTGATCAGGAATTCATGCGAGGCATGACGCACTTTTTGCGCACCGACGACTGCGTGCCTGATAAGTTCAAGCAACTCGCGGCCGAACTTGGTTTTCAGCGTGGCATCTTTGACGAAACAGGCGGATGGCCGCATCAGCTCTATGTGCGCGAGGCTCGCCGCATGAGGTCCGAGTATGTCCTGACTCAGAAGGACCTTGAAGGCAGCACCAATCCTGAGGATAGCATCGGCCTCGCTTCGTATGGTGTGGATGATTGGCCTTATGCTACCTATGCACTGGACGGCAAGGTCGCACTCTACGGCGGCGAGTTTTCCATGCTGTATCTCGACAGCAAACACGAAGGTATTTATAAGATCCCGTATCGTGCGATCACGCCAAAGCAAAGCGAGTGCACCAACCTTCTCGTTCCAGTCTGCGTGAGTGCAAGCCACATCGCTATGACCTCCATTCGCATGGAGCCTGTCTGGATGATTCTAGGCGAATCCGCAGGCGTCGCCGCAGGGATGGCTGTGCGTGAAAGCATGCCTGTGCAAAGGGTTCCGTATGCGAGGCTTCAAGAGAAGCTCCTGGTCCTGAAGCAGAAACTAGCCTGATCTATGTCACGATTTTTCATCGGTTTAGAAGTCGGCATTCAGGGTGGTGGCATGGCTGCTTCAGTGGCTCGTGAGCACTTCGCGGGCGCATCCGCTTGGTAGAACCGCTGTCCGCCTTCTGAGTGACCTTTTGTTTTCACTTCACAAATGCCGTCGGTTTCGGAATAGCATCCTTAACTTGACCTATTCATGAAACGCTACTGCGACTTGCTGCAAGCTCACATTGGCATTGTTGGGCCTGCTTTGAAAGGCATCGAGCATTTACTAATGCACTCAGCCTTTCAAAACTACGCCCGCCTTGCCACTGCGGGCTTTCGAGGCGTCTCGTGACGACTTTCATGAATAGATTAGGTTAGGCTGGTTGGAGTTCAGGCTCCCAATCTTCTTTTCCGGTGCCGACGCCAATGAGTTCTTTTTCTTCTGCCTCCTCGCTGTCGGTTTGAAGGGGGGCGAAACGCTCGCTGCGGAAGCCAAGTTCCTGCTTGAGGCTACTGTGGGGATCGTCAGGATTTTGCAGCTCTTTTAAAAGCAGCAGAATGTCGAACTCCGCATCCGTGAGCTGGATCTCAGCATCATCATTGACTGAAAATTTGGGATTGGATCGTCCGGCTGCCATGGAGCGGACTGTGTAGATCCGGTCCTTCTTTGGCAGAGCCGTGTAAAGATCATAGACCCAGGGCTCGAATTGATCATTGATACAGACGACTTTTTGACCGGTTTGGAACATAACGTGGTTGTTGGTGGTTTGCGGTGGTTTGGTAAATAATCGTCAACAATTGCAAAGGACTGTCAGCAAATTGCAAACTTCCCGGCTACTCTCTGCCCAGGGCTTTCAGGTGCTCGTGCAAGCGTTTGAGGACTTCGTCGATAACTACTTGGTCTTCGACGCAGCCGTGCCAGCAGGGGACGATTTTTTCGGTGCCGGTGCTGAGGTGTGAGCTGGAGTAGGGGACGACTCGGTCGCTGCTTTCCAATAAAGGTTTGTTTCCAACACGACCGATGATGCTGTGATGTGGGATTGGGATGGGCTTGCTATTGAGGGCTGTAAAGTAGGGGTGCTTTGGGGAAAGTGTTCCTGAGCTGAGGAATGCAAATATGCCCCAGTCGCGGATCTGAGGATTGAGGGCGTCACTGTTGCCGGAAATGATTTCTTTGACCAGAAACAGGGAGTCGATCGGCAGTCGGATGAGGGTGGAGAGTCGGTAAATGATGCCTTTATCCGCGACGGCGCTGCCTCTCTGTGGGACGGCAATGAAAATGAGGCGTTTGATGTCGGGTTCTTTAGTGAAAATAAGCGATTGGGTGAGGCGCTCACGGCTGGCTTCCGTGAGGTTTAGTTCGGCTGGTGGGCGCTTAAAGTAGGCTTTCCAGAAGTCTTCCCCGGAGTCGATGCTCTGGATGCGACTGAGCAGTCCGCCCATGCTGTGGCCGACGAGGACCATCTGATCCATGCCAGGGTCATTGTGGTCGGGATCGAGTTTTTCACGGGCTTCTTTGAGTGATTCCCGCAAACGGCGTGCAGTGTTGGGCACGGCCATGCCAGTGGGATAAAGGAAATACCAAGGCTGGTAATTGGCGCGCAGGACAGGGTCAGCGTAGATGGCATTGATGCAGGGATACCAGATGTGAGGATCACTGAGCACGCCATGGACAAAGGTGACTGGGATACGCTGCGGATCATGGATCTCAAGGCGGTAGAGCTTGCTGTCGGCGATGGTTTTTTCTGGGAACAGAGCGCCGATGAGGGAGAAACGGCGCAGGAAGTTGTTATCAAGGGCCAGCTTTTTGGCGGCGCTGTAATTGGCCTCAAGCGCAATGGTACGCTGACCGATTTTAAGGGTAGGCTGACGTAGCGGATTATAGAGGTGCAGATGCGCCTGGCGTGGTGCTTTTGAGTCTTCTGGTTTTGGATCAAAAACGATCAACGCAGTAAGCGTCAGATGGCCTCCATTGAGTGGCATCAGCGGGTACTGTTGCGCCATTATTGGGGAATAAGAGACTTCTCCGACGACAGGGATACCGATGCCAGCTTCTGTGACATCGCGCGACTTTCTAACAGGCACGTTTTTTGCCAGTCGCAGCCGATCTAAAACCAATGGCGAAACCTCCTGTGGGGAGCCGGGTGGAGGTAGAAGTTGAATTTGAAAACTGCTGCCGGAGCCTTCAAATCGACTCTTCAGCTGCCAGTCCCGTGGCAGCTTGCGGCTGTTCCATTCATCCAAAATGGAGGCAACGGCGCGCTCATAATCAGCTTCGGCTTTGTCTCTTTTGCTGGCGGAATTGGCGCTGTTTTTCCAGATGTCCCAGGCCGATGCTGCGGTTCTGAGATGGTTAGCGATGCGCCTTTCACTAAACCGGTTCAATGACCAAAAAGGCTCTTTGACCGTTGGTGACTTCGGGGCATGAACGCAACTGGCGAGCAGGTGTAGAGAAGCTAATAGAAGCAGGAGTCGCAGAATCACAGGGCGGTCGGGGGACACTGCATCCTTGGCTGAAGGCGCGCCTGCAATCAAGCACGTATCCTTGAAACTATGGACAGTGTTAGAGGCCTTTGGGCATCCAGGGTTCTAGTTTGCTGACTTCGGCCTTGGCTTCTGAGCTGACGGGGATTCCCCAGGCATCAAAGAAGGGGCCGAGGTTTTTTTGAGTGATTTTGGAGTAGCGAATCAGGAATTGATCTCGGCGCTCATCGTCACCCTTCGGCGCGGGGCCGTAGCTGGTGTCGGCAAAGCTATGCAGGTATTGACGCCAGCTGTCCCAGCCAAACTCCTGCATGAGCTGGATGTAGGTGGTGAGTGCTAGGAAGGGATCACTTTTCCAGGCCTGCCATTTGATCGGTGCCCTCTTGATTTTTTGCAGGTTTTCTTTTCGGGCTTCTTCGCTGATAGCTGGATGGCCGATGAGCCAGTCTTTTTTTAGGACTTCATGGTAGCAGTACATGCCGATGACGTTGTTGGTGACTTCGCCAGTGCCATCAAAGGTGAAATCTCCGCGCTGATGGTTATGTCCGATCTCATGGTAAAAGCCCCAGCCCGGGAATTTTAAGCGACTGAAAGTGACCATCTCTGGCGCGGCACTGGTCGGGATCATGATGGGGTAGCCGCTGTGCATGTACCCAGCGCTGATTTGGACGTCGGCGACGATGCGCTCAGGCCGCTTACGCTCGGTGGCTTGATTGCTGACATCATCCTGTGCAGCGACGACTTTTTGCCAGAAGGTCATGAGCTCCGTGGGATTGTTCACGCTTTTGGCTACGGAGCTGGGGAAGGAGATGATCAAGTTTTCACAGGCCATCTCGGCCCAGATGCCGGGACGTTTTTTGATCTCGTTATTCCATTTGGCATCGTCGTCTTTTCCTAAAACGAAGAGTGGAGAAGCAACGGCACCGCTGATGACTGCAGACATGGCTGTGGTCTCGTTGGCGCGGTTAGGGACCTCAATGTAGATGAGCCCACCAAAGGCGCTAGCGGTCTTTGTGACGGTAGCGGTGAGTGGGGTACTTTTCGTGATGTCGGGTGCTCTCTGCCAGGTGTCCAAATGATACAAGGTATCGCTGTGACAGCCGATGCGTACGGCATAGCCTTTGTCAGCATGGCTGGAAGGGATGGTGACGGTCACAGTGTCACCTGCAGCGGCGTAGAGACCTGTGCTGGTCCAGCCAGGGATGGCTGGATTGATGGGAATCTCCTGAGTGATGCGTGGTGTCTCTGCCGGTGTCTGGCCGGGAAAAGCGACGTGAGCTGGGTGGGCAGTCACGGTCTCACTGGCAGCAAGACGCAGCACTCGGGTCTCCATGCCAAGACGGATGCGGGCAGCGGCATGGGCTGCTTGGGTAAGCGGTGCTTCCTGTGTAGGTAGGGGACCATTGCCACCTGTCGCTCCCAGGGCTGCCGTGACGGCATCTCGCAAATGGTTGCGACCTGGCGGCTGAGCTGAGAGGGCAATCTGGATGGCGTTGGAGCTTTGTTTGACCTCTTCTGGCGTGAGAGCAGCGCTGCCATAGGCCTGTTTCTTGATCGAGTTCACCGCCTCTGAGGCATTCATCAGTTTCGGCAATGTTGGTCTGGCCGAAAAAGCTGTGAGCTGATCAAAGGCGCTCATATCTGTGATGGCGATGCCTGTAGCCATGAGGGCCTGATTCACTCCATGAGAAACGGAAAGTTCTTTGCCACCGCTCGTTTGGTTAAAAGCCCAGCCGGTCATGCCGCCGATGAAACCGCCGCCTTCTTTAATCCACTGAATCAATGCAGCGCCTTCCGCCGGATCGGTGATGCCTTGAAGATTGGCAATGATGACGTCGTAATCTTTGAGCGTCTTAGCCTCCATAGGGCCTTCACATTTTCCACTGCGGAATCCACGCTGATCATAGAAACTGACGGCATTGACGCCCATGAGGCCGAGTCTTGGCTTGTCTTTGGCTCCGGTCCATTTGACTGCATTTTCCATCAACTTGGCGTGATCTCCACCTAGGCCACCGTCAAGAAAGTTGTTGTGACCAAATAGAATCACACGGCCTTTCCCATATCCTGCTGCGGCTGCGACCGCGATTTCGATGCCTTCTTTATCCGGGGCTGATAGAATGGGGAAAGCCATATTTCCCCAAATGGCTACGGGCCCAGGTGCACCTGATTTTGGCACGGACTGCACACTGGCGAGGATTTTGGCACGCTCAGCGGTGACGATCTCGGCTGGCATTTGAGCCTGTGCAAGATTCAGGCTGAGAGTGATTGATAGAAGCAGGGCGGCTTTCATAGGTGGCTGGTCGGCTTCTTTAAACTCGTCATCAAGGACATTCATTAGCAGAAGTTTTCGCCAGTGGATCATTCTGGCTGGTTAGGTAAGATCTGAAATGACCGGCTGGCTTAAAGTGTACCATGGCAAGGGTTTGGCGCTGCGTGCAGTGGCTCTTCCGGTTGATTGGTCATTTTTTGATGCGCGCAGCTTCGGCCTGAAAACAAACAACCCCACGCGCTGAGAAAGCGGGCGGGGTTGTTTAATTGGAGTGAATTGGGGAAGGCCGCTTTTACGCTGCGCGTGCTTTGAGACGCGTTTTCTTTTCTTCGAGTTTTGGCTGTGTCGTCGGTTTGAAGGCTTCGCCAAAGAGATATTGGCGGGCGCTGTCGATCTGTCCCATGACGCGGTTATGCCATTTCACGAAGTCTTTACCCAGGTCTTCTGCAGGCATTTTGCCCATGAGGACTTCTGCGAGCTCTTTATGCTCACTGCGGAGGACCATGTCCACCTGGAAGCCGACTTCAGGGATGTAAAGCTCTACGGCTTCGAACATGTCCATCACACGGGCTGCGTAGCTACGGTCCCAGACTTTATCGTCATCTTCGTAGCTGCTTGTGATCAGGTGAGCGATCAGGTATTCGGCATGGTCTGAAAAGACTTCAGCGGACTCAATGACAGAATCAAAACTGTCTCCTTCGCTCGTGACTGGTAGTACGACAGATAGGGTGAAATCAGCTTTTTCCAGAGCGGTCTCCAGCTGGTGGTTTTGGTAAAACTTGTGGAAAAACTCACCCATCCCAGTGCTCACTTCGAGAATGGTGATGGGGCTTTCTTCCAAGGTCTCCATGAACGAACGACGCGTCAGACGCGTGCTGTCGATATGGTGTTCATGATCGTCGGCTGAAGCATCGTCCACCAGAGTTTTCATCTGATGAGAGACGCCGTATTGGCCGAGGTAACGGCTGAAGCAGCGAGCAATCGTGCTCTTGCCGGTCGATGGATAATCGTTTTGGATGAGGATGAGCTTTTTCATATTAGTTTCGGATTCCATAGTCATTATGTAAATTATAAATAATATTGCAACAATAAAATGTTAAGGAGTGTAAATTTTTTATTGATACCGACTTTCGGTGTTTCTTGGGTAACTGCGAAAACTAGCTTTTGGACACATTTCAGCCACATCGTGTCGCGCTGATATGCAAGGAGCAGGGCAGGGTGCTTCGTTTAGCTCAAGCATGACTCGCACCATCCTCTCTACTGTCTTTGTTCTTGGACTCGCCACTCAGATAAATGCTCAAAACATTCGCGCTGGTATTATCGGCCTCGATACGTCCCATGTTTTATCGTTTACCAAGACGCTGAATGCTCAGCCCCAGAAGCCTGAAGTGATGGGCGTGCAAATGGTAGCTGCTTATGCACAGGGATCCAAAGACATCGAGTCCAGCACCAAGCGTGTGCCTGAATACATTGAGAAAGTGAAATCTATGGGTGTGGAGATCGTGCCTAGCATCGAGGCATTGCTAGACAAAGTGGATGTCATTTTTCTAGAAACCAACGATGGCCGTCCGCATCTGGAGCAATTACGCCCCTGCCTTGCTGCACATAAACCCGTCTTTATCGATAAGCCGATCGCAGGCTCTCTGGTGGATGCGATCAAAATTTTTGATGAAGCTAAGGCTGCTGGAGTGCCTCTGTTCTCCTCCTCATCTCTACGTTTTGGCAAAACGACGCAGGCTGTGCGCGGTGGCAGTCTTGGGAAGGTGAGCCAGGCAGAAACCTACAGTCCTGCCTCCCTAGAAAAGACGCACCCAGATCTCTTCTGGTATGGCGTTCATGGAGTCGAGAGCCTATTCACAGTCATGGGCACTGGGTGCATTTCGGTAAAGCGTGGCACCACTGCCGATAGTAAAATCACCGTCACTGGCACCTGGGACGGCGGCAGAAAAGGCACCTTCTCTGAAAACAAAGGCTATGGCGGCAAAGCCGTTGGTGAAAAAGGTGAGTCTGCTGTGGGCAGTTACGATGGCTATGATCCGCTGCTTTTCGCCGCCGTGCATTTTTTCCGCACCGGAATCGTCCCAGTCTCAGCGGAAGAGACCCTAGAAATCTATGCTTTCATGGAAGCCGCCGATGAAAGCAAACGCCGCAACGGTGCCGAAGTCACCCTTAAAGAGGTCATGGATAAAGCTCTGGCTGAAGCTCGGAAGTAGAACCTTTTGAAAATAAAAAGTGGGATGTCTTTCGACATCCCACGATCTTTTTAGAACTTGGATGGTGCGCTTACGGCAGTGGGAAACGCTCGTTGATTTGGGCGATCTCGGTTTTGATCTCGGCAAGCACGGTTGGGTTGTCCTTATTCGTGAGGGCCTTGTCGATCCAGTTGGCAATCTGCACCATTTCAGCCTCTTTCATGCCACGAGTCGTGACGGCAGGGGTGCCGATGCGAATGCCGCCACCGAGTGTGATTTTCTCGGTGTCAAAGGGGATGCCGTTTTTATTCACGGTGATGCCGGCGTGATCCAGAGTCTCACTGGCCACTTTGCCATTCAGACCTTTGGGACGAAGATCGACGAGCATGAGGTGGTTATCAGTGCCACCGCTGACGATGCGGTAGCCGATCTCGCTGAGGCGACCGGCCAGAGCTTGGGCATTTTTCACCACTTGCGCGGTGTATTGCGCAAAGTCAGGCTTTAAGCACTCGCCAAAACAGACGGCTTTGGCAGCGATGACGTGCATGAGCGGGCCGCCTTGCACACCTGGGAAAACTTGGCTGTTGATCTTTTTGATGAGATCTTCGTTGTTGGTCAGGATGATGCCGCCACGGGGACCGCGCAGGGATTTATGCGTGGTGCTGGTGACAAAGTCGGCGTATTCCATCGGACTCGGGTGCGCGCCACCAGCGACGAGGCCGGCGATGTGGGCCATATCGACAAAGAGATAGGCACCCACGCTTTTAGCGATCTCGCTCATGCGTTTGAAGTCGATGATACGCGGGTAGGCAGAAGCACCCGCGGTGATCATTTTTGGCTGCTCGCGCTTGGCCACTTCAGCCAGCTCATCGTAGTCGATGAGTTCATCTGACTGGCGCACGCCGTATTGGCAAAAGTTGTAGAAGCGACCCGAGAAGTTGGCTGGATTGCCGTGGGTCAAGTGACCGCCGTGGGCGAGATTCATGCCGAGCACTTTATCACCGGGCTGAAGCACGCTGAAATAAACGGCAGCATTGGCCTGGGAGCCTGAGTGTGGCTGGACGTTGGCGTATTTAGCGCCAAAGAGCTGGCAGGCGCGGTCGATGGCCAGTTGTTCTACTTTATCCACTTCCTCACAGCCGCCATACCAGCGCTTGGCAGGGTAACCTTCGGCATATTTATTGGTCAGGCATGAGCCCTGGGCTGCCATGACGGCTCGGCTGGTGAAGTTCTCACTGGCGATGAGCTCGATGTTGTTTTGCTGACGATGCTGCTCACCGCGAATGATTTCGGCGACGGCTGGATCTGCGGTGGCGAGGATGCTGAGGGGATGGGCTTGGGTATTCATTTTATCGACTCTGCGCCCGTGGCGGCCACCAGCGAAGGGGGTCTTTAACCAGGTGTCCACGATGTCTTTAGCGGTAGCTTCAGGCGTGGTTTTACCAGCGAGGCAGAGAATGTTGGACGCGTTGTGTTCACGCGTGATGGCAGCGGTTTCCGTATCGCTCACAAGGCTGGCCTGAATGCCAGCATGGCGGTTGGCACTGATGGACATGCCGATGCCTGTGGTGCAGACGAGAATGCCAGCGTCGGCCCGGCCATCGAGCACACGTTCAGAGACGAGCTCTGCGTAGTCTGGGTAATCCACGCTGTCCATGCTGTGGGTGCCCAGATCTTCGACGCTGTAGCTGCCGCTGGCCTTCAAGTGGGCGACGACGGCATTTTTCAGAGTGAGACCGCCATGGTCAGATCCGATGGCAATGGTGTGGGGCAGCGTAGAGTTCGACATTAGGGAAAGGGTTACGATTGGGAGGGTTTCCAGGTTTGCTCAATGAAGGCGTGAATGCTAGGCAGTAATTTGTCCAGATGTTCCTGCATTTCACGATACTCTTCCAAATCACCGCCAAAGGGATCGGAGACGTCTTTGCCACGCAGTTTGTCGTCAGCCGTGAACTCGCTCAGGAGGTAAATTTTATCTTCAGCCTCAGGGTAGTCCATGAGGAGGGCTGATAGATGGCTGCGGCCAAGAGCAAAGATGTGCGTCGCCTGATCCACGAGATCAATGGTCACAGCCCTGCTCTGGTGCTTGGAGAGGTCTAGGCCGCGTTCTTTGGCCAGTTTAGCGCTATGGCGGCTGGCGGCTTGTCCAGAAAAAGCGCCAACGCCTGCACTGTGCACAGCATAATCAGGCGCTGCCTTCACTAGGTCACGAAAAAGCACCTCAGCCAGGGGGCTGCGGCAGGTGTTTCCAGTGCAGACAAAAAGGACGTTTTTCAAAGAGTGATCAGAGTGCCGCGCTACGCTCATTTGTCAAAAGACCGTTCGCAGCATAAATCAACCTTTCCTGATTTGAGTTGAACCTGAGGTTGCCGTCTTCGGGGAATCCCGTAACCTCCGCGCCTTTCATTCATGGCTCTTTCCCTCATTCTGACTCATCCTGGCGGCTCACATAAAGACGAACTGCTGGCCTGTAGCTTGCTGGCTGCGGTTCATCGCGTGCCCATTGTCCGGCGTGAGCCGACAGATGCGGATCTGGCTGATCCTAGCATTGCGGTGGTGGATGTCGGAGGCGAGCATGCGCCTGAGCGGAACAATTTTGATCATCATCAGTTCCCTGCCGATCATCCGCCCGTGTGTGCGCTCAGTCTGGTTTTGCAGCACCTTGGGGTTTATGAGGACGCGCGGCAGTTTTGTGAGTGGTTAGAGCCTGCGGAGTGGTTTGATACCCGTGGGCCCAATGTCACTGCCAAGTGGCTGGGCGTGGATCGTAACGCGATGAGTAAGCTCAGCTCACCAATCGACATCACGATCCTGCGTCGATTTGCCAAAGCAAAGCGATTGGAGCCGGGCGAGCCTCTATGGGAGATGCTCAGCTACATCGGTGAGGATCTGCTTGAGTATCTCCGTGACCTGAGGTCACGGCTGGATTTTATCGCTGAGACCGCAGAAATATGGAGTGTCGATGATCACGAGGTGCTCTTTCTCCCGCGCACAGAGCCAATGCCAGAGGAGCCTTCTTTTGGCATCGGGCGTTATTTGGAAAGTGTCGGCAAGAACAGCACGGTCGCTGCTCTGATCTACCCCGATCGGCGTGGCAGTGGTTATGGACTCTCCCGTCACAACGACCACCCCGGTTACGACTTTACCCGCATCGAAAAAGAGCCCGATGTGCATTTTGCCCATGCTCGTGGCTTTGTCGCAAAGACATCTGCCTCTGAGCTCAGCCGAGTTAAGGAGTTACTAAAACTTGCCAAAGTTTAGCCATGAGTCTCTACGCCAGCGATCAGGAAGTCGTCCAGTTTTTTGCCTCACACGGCATTGAGGTGACGGATGTGCAGCGATTGGGCAAGCTGCGCCATCTCCGTGTTCAGGGGCAGCCCCTCACTCTGCCCATGCTTGCCAGCCCTGACGATTGTCTGCGGATCGTTCGGGATTGCATTGCCCGCAGAGGGGTTATTGAGTCTGGAACCAGTTCGGC
Source organism: Verrucomicrobiaceae bacterium (assembly GCA_027486585.1). Classification (GTDB taxonomy): domain Bacteria; phylum Verrucomicrobiota; class Verrucomicrobiia; order Verrucomicrobiales; family Verrucomicrobiaceae; genus Prosthecobacter. The sequence goes on from JAIXOU010000100.1 coordinate 115,308, forward strand.
TGATTAATTTAGCACTCCCGTCTCCTCAGCCAAGAATTTGCCTGAAAGGATCGGCGCGGAGGCTGAGGTGTCGCTAGGAAGTAAGAAATGGCCAACGGCCTGGTCGCGGCCTGGTACGACGAGTCCGCTGAAACTGCCCGGACGTGCACCGCTGGCCTGATTAGCGTTGAAGTTAATGGCGGTGCCGCGGCCAGACAAAAGACCAGTGGTCACATTGAGGCTGGCGTTCAGGCGATAGGGATTGGCAGGTCCAGCTGGCAGGACAAGAATATTGTTGGCACCGACGGTGAACAATTGGTTGAAGGCGGAACTAAGACCACCCTCCGTGAAGGTGGCGACTGCGTTGTCAGAGCCTGAGCGAATGTTTAAAATCAGATTGCCTGGTGCTGGCGGGGTGTATTTGGCTCCGTTGCCTGAGAGTGTGTGCAGTGGGAAACCGTCGGCATAGCTGCGGCCTCCTGTTTTGAGTTTTACCCAGCCGAGAGAAGCGACACTGCGACCCGTGCTAGAGGTCAGGGTCTGCCAGCCCTGGATTGAGCTACTGTAATTGAAGAGCATTACATGCAGTGCTGTTTGACCTCCTTGTGCCAGATCGGTGGCATAGGTGAAGTTGGTGCCGTCTGCTAGGCGACCAGTCCACAGCACAGCCCCAGTGCTGCTAACAGTTTGTGTGGCCCAGGAAGCTCCTTGTGGGTAAATGGCATTACGCACGAGAGTGGAAGGGATCTCATAAGCGTTGTTCCAACGTCCTACAAAAGCCGAAGAAGCGGGATTGGTTTTGCTGTAGGCCGCACGGAAGCCGAAGATATTGGCCGTAACGCCCACAGTGGCAGGTGCTGCAGGAGCCTCACGCAGGGTAGCGAAGATTTGGCCATTTCCACTGGGTAAACTGAAAGTGCACTCCAATGGGGCATAGGGAGCACGGCGTGGCACGAAGAAATAGCCGCTCGGGGTAATCCCGACTTGGGCGTCTAAAACGCCGCTGAAACTGTTTCTGTGAATGCCTCGGGTGATGATGCCGCTGTAGGTGCCATTGCTATTGACGTTTAGCCTTAAGCTGCCGCCAAAACCACCATTCAGCCACGTCTGGCGATCAAGCAGCGCATTGTAGGTGCCGGCAGTATTTGTTGGCAATGGCTCGACGGTCCAATTGACGGTCATCGGCAAGCTCTTGGCTGTGCCATTGTAAGCTGTGAAAACGATGCTGTAGTTGCCTGCGATAATCGGACGTCCAGTGATACGTCCTGTCTTGGTATTTAGGGTGAGGCCTTTGGGTAAGTTTGTAACTGCGTAACTGGTGGCTGGGGCAGCTGATGTGACGGATAACTGCTCATCGACGTAGCCACTAACGATGCCATTGCCGCCAGGATTGATCTGAATCAGCACCGGTGCCACAAGCGGAGTCGAAACTGCGGCTGCAGGCGATACACTGGCCAATAGTATGGCCGAGGTTAAAGCAGCGGTGAAGAGAACGATGGATGAGAATTTCATAAGCTGAGTGAAGCTAGTATAATTATCATCATTAAATTATAGTGTCTATAATTATTTCATATAAATTAAAGATATGGTACTTTGTGCTATTGCCCAGCTCGACTAGCTCCAGTCCATACCCTCCGCCCAGATTGATGCGTGGCAGGGGCGTGCTTCGGTTGGCTCTCCCAGAAAACAAAAAAGGCGCTCTCAGCCGAAGCCGGAGCGCCGATAGAGAGATAGAGAAATTACTTTTTGAGCAGGTCGCGGATTTCTGTCAGGAGAACAATGTCAGCAGCAGGCGCTGGTGGTGGCGCGGCAGCTTCTTCTTTTTGCATCATAGCCATGAGTTTATTGGCTGGCTTGATGATGATGAAAAAGATGACTGCGGCTGTAATGATGAAGCCGATGACAGCACCAAAAATGGAGCCTATATCAAACTCTACAAAAGGTACCACTTTGGTAACTTCTTGTTGTACCTTTTCAGTTCCCTTCATGACGGTTTCCATCACTTTGATCGATTTTTCTCCGAATGGAATTTTCCAGTCAGGGGTCGCGCCGCCGCCGAACATACCGAGTAAAGGCTCAATGATACCTTTAGTGAAAGCTGTGACAATGGCACCGAATGAGGCACCAATGATAACACCAGTAGAAAGGTCAATGACGTTGCCTTTGAGGATGAATTTTTTGAATTCAGTTAGCATGATGATGGGTAACTATGGGTTAGGATTAAAGAATTGAATCAATACGGATTAGACGCTCAATTCCAGCCGCTTTTCGGCCTAGATTGGCTGGATTTGTTTCTAAGCGCATTCGGCGCGTTGCGTCCAGCAGATTTTTATCAATCGAAACTCTCAGGGTTTCGTTGCCATTTTCATAAATCGGGGTCTCTGTGTGACGGATTGTGTCTCTAAAGGCACTTTGAGAAGGATTGTATAAGGCTGCACAACCGAGGCTCAAATCGATCAAGACTGACTCAGCCGTGCCAGTTAAATGACTGACGCCGACATAACAGCCCAGTTCTACGGCACGCGCAGATGCGCAACGGTTAACGCGCTCGACTCCGAGGATCGTTTCCGTGGCACTTGGGCAGAGGATGAGATCTACCTTTTCATGGCGCAGCCTGGCCGATAGTTCGGGGATTTCAATATCCAAGCAGATGATAACAGCGATACGGAAGTGACCAAAGGTCCAAATTTTTAGGACATCACCTGGCTCAAAAGAATCCTCCCAAGGTGTGAGGTGCAGTTTATCTTGGTAAACGAAAGTGCCATTTGAGAAGATCGGCGCCCGATTTCGGACTGCCCCAGATTCAGTCACTGCGGGCACTGTGCCAAGCACCACGGCTTTTGGGGAATGCGAGAGTTGCTCTTGGATATCTGGGAAGAGTTGGTTCCAGAAGACTTTGGCTACGCTCTGTAGCACCTCATTTTTAGGGGCTGCAATAAGAGGTTCCAGCCCCATCCAGGTGAACTCAGGAAGCAGAACAAGATCTGCGCCAGAGTCCCAAGAGCTGCATACGCGTTCGACTATTGTTGAAGCAAATTGGGCAGGGCTAGAGCATTTGGTTCCAGGATCAAAAGTGAGTAGGTCTAGTGTGATGGCTTTCTTTTTGATCATAGAGAAGGGCTGTTGAGTTCTTTGATCCAGAACGTCAATGTCTTGGCCGTTTCCTCAGTTTGCTGGACTTCCTTCCACATGAAAGTTGCCTTCAGCTCGGGATGCTTCACGTAGCCCTGAGCTTGCCAAAAGCCATCGAGCTCTCGGTATTCAGATGGGCGCAGTGGATGATTCTTTGGGCGATCCACTGCGCAAAACGCCGTCATCGTGCAACCTAAGTCGCGGGCGTGAGCCTCGCGGTATTGAAAAAACTGTTTGCCGATGCCGAGACCGCGGTAGCTGGCAAGAAGAACAGATTCGCCTAAGTAACAAGTTGAGTCAGTGTTACGGCCAGCTTCCTGAAAAGCAGATCGGAAGCCTGAGTCTGCTTCGTTGAGCTTTAGGCAAGTAGTTGCACCGACAGCCTTCTCGCCATCCATTGCGAGAACGACAAGGCTCGTCTCCGAGCTTGAGTAGGATTTTAGATAATCGAATTCATCTTCCAGGGTTCCATCATAGAGGTATGGATAGTCGCGGAAAACATTCAGACGTAAGTGTCCAATTTTATCCAAATTTGGAATAATGTCTGGACCTTTGAGCTTTAAAAGTTGCAGTTTCATCATTGAATAGTAGCGGATGTGAAGAATATAAAATGTTCTATATCAGTATCTAATTGCGTTTTCGCGTGTTTGTTTAGAAAGGCTAATGAAGTCCAACTTATTGATTATTTTATGGTCATAACCCAATATTTTCATTGAAATAAGCCTTTCAACATTGTTCTTAGTGCCTGAACAATACTCTCCCGAATAAATCAAAAGTCTTAGTTATTCAAATGAATAAACCTTCCCTCAATCCACTTCGCATGCCTCAGCATGTGAAGTCTATTGAAGCACCGGAAGCGCAGATTTCTGAGATAGGAGACTTGAATTTAAGTGAGCAAGAGCGTAAGGTATTGACTCTGGTATCACGGGCGGCTTCTAATCAGCGCCACGCAGATGCTGGGTTTTCTCACGAGTTATTGTCGCACGTTGTTGAGGGTGCTACAGAACGGATGACTTACATTTACGATCAGGCTAGTGGAGCCTTTGTTTGCAATGGGGAAGCCTTTGCCCGCCATCTCGGATTTACGGCTGAGGAGATCCTCGAAATGCCGCAAAGATGGCGCTCACTCATCCATCCCGACGATGCAGATAATGTGCTGCTGCATTCGTCAGTGTTAAATGGGGAAGTCCGCTCTAAACAGTTGCGTATCCTCTGTAAGGATGGGCGATGGGAGTGGATCAAAAATGATTGGCGTCCACTCCCCCCAGATGCACTGGGTAACTCTGGGCGTGTTGTTGGGATGGCGCAGATCATTACGCGGTTGGCTCTGAAAAATCAGGCTCTTGTGAATGAGGCTGCTTTGACTTCGCTTCATCGAACCTTGGCTGAAGAATGGGTGGAAGCTATTTTCCTCGTCGATCTTAGTGGGTCAATTTTGTATGCAAGTCAGCAATCGCAAGTGAGCACTGGTTACACTCTGGAAGAACTGATGCAGCGGCCATTTGATCGTCTTTTCAGGGTGCCTCCAAGGTCTCAGATAGCGCGGGGCGCGACGAAAAGTATTCAGCGGAATTGGCTGTTACGCCAGGATGGGGGAGTGTATCCAGTTGAGATTACAACTCGATCCTTTGCTAAGAATCGCCTCCTTATTTCGACTCGGGACATCACGGACCAGATTGATTCTGAACGTAAATCAAGCCAGCAAACAGCTTACTACAAAGCCTTGTTTGAAAACACCCCCTGTGGTGTGGCTACTTTTGATACAAGTTTTGAGTTTGTTGAGGTGAATCAAAGGCTGCGGTTGATGCTTGGTTACTCAGAAAATCAAATCTTTCACAAACCAATTCAAGACATCGTAGCACCTGAGTGTCAAGGCTTCGTGCAAGAATGGAAGCGTCAGGTTTCCGACCGGAAGGTGGATTTCTACGGGGAGACGGTTGAAATCACGCTGCGGCGTCGAGATGGGCGTCCGGTCATCGCTCATGCCGTAATGACAATTACGTCTGACGACACAGCAGAGGGCGTTTTTGGCATGTTGATCCTGATGGACATCACGGCAAAACGGAACTCGCAACTGGAGTTAGCCAGACAACACCAGTTTAATGAAAAACTCATTCGTGAGGCAGCGGCCTTGATCATTCTCCTGGATCGTCATGCTAAAATTGTCATGGTCAATCCAGCTGTGGAAATCGTTACAAAATTTAAATCCAAGGACCTTGTCGGTAAAACACTTTGGCAGTGCGGCCTTTTGGATAAAGCTGAGATTCCCAATGCGAAGCAGCGCATGAAGGAGATTGTTGATGGTGCGGAGCGAGTCGCTGGAGTGGCGCGTGCGCGAACGAAGTCCGGTGACCTATGCATTTTACAGATTCAGAATACGGCCACACGATTTGAAGATGGTTCCGTAGAGAATGTCATTATTACTGCCATCGACATCACTGAGCAGCACCGCCTCCAGCAACACCTTATGGAGGCCGTAGAGCAGGAGCAGGCTAGAATCGGACATGATTTGCATGACGGCGTTGGTCAATTGCTTACAGGCATCGGAACTCTAGCGGAATCTCTGCAATCCGAACTTCAAGGTCGCCAAAAGGAAGAGGCTGAGCGGATCTATCAGCTTATTCGTGAAACGATTCATCAGGTGCGGCAGCTCTCTCATACAATGTCGCCGATGTCTGTACAGAATCGAGATTTGTCGGCATCTCTGCTGTTATTGGCGGACTCAGTTAGAACAAACTTTAGGCGTCAATGTCAGACTGATTTGGCTTCTGATATCCATGTTACAGACACTCATGTAGCGGGGCATTTATTCCGTATTGCGCAGGAATCAGTAAACAATGCGATTCGTCACGGCGCACCCAAAGAGATTAGAATATCGCTGCGCCGCGAAGGAGTAAAGGAGGCTGTCCTGGAGATTTTCAACGATGGAGAACCCTTTGACTGTAAACCTGGTTCAACCGTAGAAGGTATCGGCTTGCGGGTGATGAAGCACCGCGCTGGCCTAATCCAGGCAAATCTTCAGGTATCATGTCCGTCAGCGGGAGGCGTATTAGTCAGCTGCCGCTTTCCTCTGACCTCTATAAAATCACCCCAACCCAAACGAAAATAAAAACTAACAACACAAATACCGTGAAACAAAAACTCTATCTCATCGATGACCATCCGGTCATTATCGAAGGTCTCAAAAAGATGCTTGAAGGCCAGTCTGATCTCCAAGTTGTCGGCACTTCTGAAGATGCCAATACCGCTATGGAGCAGATCCCAGATTTGAAGCCAAATTTGATCATGCTCGACATCACCCTGAAAGATCGTAGTGGCGTTGATCTGATCAAGAAGTTCAAACAAACTTATCCTGATATCCTTATCCTCGTTTACTCCATGCATGACGAAAACGTCTATGCTGAGCGCAGCCTTCGTGCTGGTGCCATGGGTTATCTCATGAAGGGTGAAACCAACGCACGCGTTCTCTTGGCTATCCGCCAGGTGCTCGGGGGTGGTTTCTTCTTCAGTGCTTCATTGCTTGGTAATATCGTCGCTGGTGGCGGTCCTCGCTCTGGTGCACGTGGTGAACCAGGACGCATGCTTAGCGATCGCCAATTGGAGATCTTTGAAATGGTCGGCCGTGGTTTTGATTCCCATACCATCGCTACCAAACTCGAGCTTAGCGCCAAGACGGTGGATGCTCATAAAGCCAACATCCGTCAGAAACTCGGTCTCGACTCAGCACGTGAACTGCTCATGGAAGCTGTGCGCTGGGTAGAGAAATAGGATCTCTTCGCTAAGAATCCTCTATCAAACAACCGTCTGTGTCCGGGGTGACTCAGACGGTTTTTTGTTTTCGTGTGGCTTATCTGGAAAAGCTCGGGTTGTGCTCGCGTTGGTATGGGATGCAACCCAATCAGAGACTCGTTAGCCTTGATGCCTTTCGTGGATTTGTCATGCTTCTCATGGCTTCCTCTGGACTTGGATTAGCACAGATGGCCAGTCTATATCCAGACTCCTGGGTTTGGCAGCAGATCAAGTATCAGGTCTCGCACGTCCCGTGGACAGGCTGTTCACTCTGGGATCTGATTCAACCAAGCTTCATGTTCATGGTGGGTATCGCCGTGCCACTATCTGTGACGCGCCGAAAAGAGGCAGGGCAGGGTTTCATTGGGCTCACTTGGCATTCTCTCATTCGCGCGTTGAGTCTAGTTCTGTTGGCCGTTTTGCTATCGACGGGAGGAAAGGAAAAACAGACTCTATGGATCTTCACCAATGTCTTAGCCCAGATTGGACTTGGTTACGTCTTCCTTTCTATCTTGGCACGCCTCGGCTGGGAGTACTGTGTGGCTGCCATGGTCATGATTTTGGCAGGTGATTGGTTCTGGTTCTTTCAGCACCCATTACCAGCAGAAGGTTTCGATTACGCTTCTATCGGTGCATTAAAAGAAGACCTTCTACCAGGGTTTTTTGGTCACTGGAGCAAGGGACTCAATGCGGCTGCGGACTTTGACCGTTGGTTGCTCAATCTCTTCCCTCATGCGCAGCCTTTCATCACCAATGCTGGGGGCTATACCACGCTGAATTTTATTCCTGCTTTAGCCACCATGCTGGGTGGGGCTATCACAGGGAATTTCATCCTCACCAGTCCACGCAGTCAGTTGCAGAAATGTGGCATGATGCTCGTAGTCGCAGCGGTGGCCTTGCTTCTTGGCACCGTCATTGGCTTCGTTGGTTGCCCAATTGTGAAGAGGATCTGGACACCATCCTGGGTGCTTTTTAGTGGTGGCTTGGTGCTGGTGATGCTGACCAGCTTTTACTGGTTAATCGAAATCGTGGGGCTGAAAAAGCCCTTCTTTCCGCTCGTCGTAGTTGGCATGAATAGCATTTTTATTTATGTCATGCACAGCCTCGCCGCTGGCTTGATTAAGGACCAGCTCAGCAAGCATGGCATGGCGGAACTCTTTGCTACGACTTGGGGGCCGGTCATCGAGAAAGCCAGTGTCTTAGCTGTCTTATGGTTGCTTTGTTTCTGGCTCTACCGCCAGCGGGCATTCCTCCGGCTCTAAGCTCAGAGTGTCTCAGAGTCATAGACGATGACGCGGTCAAAAAACTGGCGGCAGTTATCTACGAATCGTTTGTGCTTGGGACAGCCACCTTGATAAAACTCATGATCGGCCATGGTCTTGAAGTGCAGCGTGGAGGTGTAACTGAAGCTATGATCCGTGACTGGGCGATCTTCCGTCTGCGCAGGCTTGCCAATGCTGCCGTGGGAGATGTAGTCCAGGGTGAGCAATGCTTTGAGTTCGGATTCAAAGAAGGCCACTTGGTCGGCGGTCATGTCTTTTTTCAGCCAGAAATATACGTTGTGAGTCATGGGTAGCAGGAACGATGTCGTTTTTATGGATTGAGGCAAATTGGAAGTGGGTTCAAATCTCAAAACTCACCGTCTCATTTCTTTCTCTCTCAAGCACATGGGTGAGCGTTGTGGTGTTGAGCCAGGCATTCATTTGCTCACGCAGAAGCCCGAAAGTCTGACCAAGACCGCAACCGCCAGCGATGCCGCATTCACATGACGTGGTGTCACCGCCGGCGCAGGGAATCGGCATGAAGGGGCCATCTATGAGGGTGATGATCTCACCCAAGGTAACGCGCGCGGCCGATTTGTGAAATTGGTAGCCGCCGCCAACGCCCCGCTTGCTTTTTAGCAGTCCGCCGTTTTTTAAAGTGAGTAGAATCTGCTCTAAAAACTTCAGGGGAATCCGCTCGCTTGCTGCGATGTCTTGGATCGCAAAAGTAGGGATGTCTGGAGATCGTGCCATCGCTAGCAGGGCGCGCATTGCATATTCGGCTTTCTTGGAAAGTTTCATGACACCATGCCTTAATCTTTCAGGCGGCGTGATCAAGGGAAGTATTGCGCAGAAGTGATTCTCTATTCAGATCAGGCTAACCTGAATGCCGTTAAGGAAAGTCTCTGTCCCATCCTAACAAAGCAGAGATGCGGCTAATCTGATTGAAAGGTTGAACCTTGGTGCTGACTGCGACGGCGGATGATGGGTGCATCCGTAGTTAAATAATCCCAAAAATGAAAAATACAGTGAATGTAACTTAACGGCATTGGGATTAAGCTGCCTGCGTTAACGGTTCATTGAGCATGGGTTCTACGCGATCTAGAGGTAGGACTTCAAAGCCACCGTTGGAGGTCGGTGAAACGATGACCACGCAGACGGTCAGCGGCTGAGTTCCTGATGTCGTTTGTGAAGCCTGGGCATTGGAAATGGCTCTGGCAATGCTTTTGGCAAGGTCTCGATTATCCGATAAGGTAGATGCTCCCTGACGCTCTCTTTTGCTGAACATAGAAGGAGAATTCACCATGGCCTTGAGGTCGCTGCGGCGAAAGCGCCACCTGCCGCCGATGCGGATGGCTGGCAGCTTGTTGTTCTTGGTGAGGTAATAAATAGTCGGCAGCGGTGCACGCAGGATTTCTGCGGCTTCTTTAGCACTGCATAAATGATCGGTAGGCTTGCGTTGGCCGCTGATCTGGGGGGCGTGGTCGGTAGGGGCGTCTGGGAGTTTCATAGGGGTTTTGATTTGTGCTGCTTTTTTCACTGGTGACATGATTGAGACGACCCCCCAGAGATTGAAAATCTCCGCGAAGTCCTCGAAAGTCGCATCCCCGGACTAACCAAAGAGATGGATGCATCTGCACTGCAAATCGCGTTGGTTTGATGACTTGGAACCGACTTTTTCATGAATACCATAATTAGGCACTCAATTGAGTCCTTCGGCTATTGGACCATGGTCCTATTCCAGCCTCTTTTTAGCTCGTGTGCGCAAGCTGGCTTGGAGTGGAATACTTTAGTAGCGGTCGATTGTGGAAGGAAGATTACCTTCAGCAGATGAAGATGAGAAAATGCGTGGTAGGAAATTTTTCCTTACACGTTCATGGAGCCCGTCAGCATCTTTTCATCCTTTGCTCTTCTACCGCGAAGGCTAGCCTCATCGTTTTCGATAATGCCAAGCGTGCCTAGCCATCTCTGAAATTCACAAGCGCTTTAATTTGCCGCTGGCAGTGAGGGGGAGCTCGGTGACGACACTGAAAATGAGAGGGATCTTGTAGCCAGCGAGTCGTGTGCGGCAATGGGTGCGAATCTCCATGGTGGTGGGAGTGCCTTCGGCGCTAGGAATGTAGCGGGCGACCGGGACCTCACCGTAAAGGGGATGCAGCCGGGCTTCGACGATGGAACGCTGAATTTTCGGATGGGAATCGAGCACGGCTTCGACCTCCTCAGGGAAGACTTTCATACCACCGACATTGATGAGGGTTTTCTTCCGTCCACAGATGAAGATTCGGCCTGCACTGTCGCGTTTGCCGAGGTCTCCCGTGGCAAACCAGCCTTCGCTATCGACAATGGCGCTGCGTGGCAGCCAGGGGTCAAGGTAGGCATCACACATGCCGGGGCCTTTGAGGCAGATCTCGCCGGGCTCGCCAGTGGCGGGCTCATGACCGCTTTCATCTTTCAAAAGGGCTTCGTAGGCAGGTAGAGGTAGGCCAAGGGCTTCGGGAGCTTCCTGAGCCCCTGTAAGATTCATGATGGGCAGGCCGAGCTCGATGATCCCCAGTCCCTGAACAAGATCACGGCCAAAGCGGGCCTGGAACTTCTGTGCTGTCGCGGCGTCGAGCGCTGCGGCGGTGGCGACGGCTAGGCGAAGGGTGGTCCATTGCGCGACATCGGGCGCCTCCACGAGCTGGCGGTAATGCACAGGGCTGCCATACATGACGGTGGCTTTTTGCTCAGCTCCTGCACGCAGTAGATCCTCGCCAAGGTGGGTTTCCTCGATGATCGTGGTGGCTCCGTGATAAAGGTAGAGCACGATGGAAACGGCGAAGTGATGGGCCATGGGCAGCACCCAGAGGACGCGGTCGCTAGGTCCAATTTGCAGTCCAGCATTAGCGGCGGTGATGCGGTCTAACAGGGAGGAATGCGAGAGAAGCACGCCTTTGGATTTCCCCGTGGTGCCTGAGCTGAAGCGGATGAAAGCTGGGTTCAACGCTTCAAATTCGCCGCGCGGAAAGGCGGTCTCGGATTCGGGGAGTCGGAAGATGAAAACGTTTTGGCCATTGAGCTCGAAGCTTCCGACTTTCAGGGCTTCGGCTGGAACCCATGTAGCGGCGGATTCGATGACTAGGATGGCATCCAAAGAGGTGCGCTTGAGCAGCTCATGCCGCTCTTCATCGGCGAGTTCATCTGGGATTGGGACGAAACAGCCACCAGCGGCAAGTGTGGCCAGAGCGAGCGGTACATAGTCGAGGCAGCTCGGGAAATGTACGCCGATGCGGAGTCGATCCGTCCGTCCTGGGCCAAGGTGAAGAACGGATCTCAGTGTTTCGGCAATGGCGTCGCTGCGCTGAAATAGTTCCTGATAGCTAAGGCTGCGTTCTTTTTGTACCAGAGCGATGGCTTCTGGCTTGGCGCGCTCACGGATGGCTTCGACAATGCTAAACATAGTATGGACTTAAAAGGCCCAGGACATGCCCGTGGTGAAACCGAGAGAATTCACGCCGGGATTGGGGTTAGTGGCACCACCATTGGAAAGATGCTGGAACATGGCACCGACACGAATTTGCAGGTGGTCATTGATGGCGTGGGCTACTCCAACTGTGCCGAACCAGTTCAGAGTCAGGTCCCGCCCCTGACCACCGGTCACGCCTTGGGAGTCGATCAGGCCAATGCCACCGCCAATGCCACCAAAGAGGGACCAAGTGCCGGCCGCATTCCACCACTCGATACTCGGTGCGCCCATGAGGCCGAAGTAATGATTCTCAGGACCCGTTTCCACCCATTGAGCCAAGAGGGAAAGTCGATTGCGCACGATCAGCTTGGAGCCGCTGGCGAAGTCGTAACCGATGACGCGTGGGCCGCGGTAAGTGAGCATCACGGGCAACATGCCGTAATCCTGAGTGGTGCTTCCGCCGACTTTCCAGAGATAACCTGCTTCCAGATCCACGTAGCGTTGATCCCAGGGCTTCACTGTGGGTGAAAGCACGGGTGAAGTGACGGCTTTACTATCCTGCGCACTCACTGAAGAGATGGCTAGGAGAGTGATGAGGGCTGTGAGTGGGCGGATCATGATTAGGAGGCGTGAAGGATGAGTTAAACTACGCAGCTGCGGCTAAGGCTTTGTCTTCTTCCGTGAAGTCGAGTTCCTTCTCGATGCGCAGATTGTCCACGATGAACATTTGGCGATCAGGGGTGTTTTTGCCCATGTAACGGGTCAAAATTTCCTTGATGCTGCTGTGATGCTTGTTGTGTTCTTCATCGCTGCTGTGCTGGAGGGGCATCTCGATACGAATCAGGCGCATTTTGGGTCCGATGAAGTGCTTGAACTCATCCGGTGAGATTTCACCCAGACCTTTAAAGCGAGTGATCTCCGCGTTCTTGCCACACTTGTGCATGGCGCGCTGGCGGTCTTCGTCGCTGTAGCAGTAGAAGGTTTCCTTCTTATTGCGCACACGGAAGAGTGGCGTCTGAAGGATGTAGAGGTGGCCTGCGCGGACGATCTCGGGAAAGAACTGCAGGAAATACGTCATGATCAGCAGACGGATGTGCATGCCGTCCACATCGGCATCAGTCGCTAGGACGATTTTGTTGTAGCGCAGTTCCTCGATATTTTCATCAATCTGTAGGGCATTGGCCAGGAGGTAAAACTCCTCGTTCTCATAAACGATCTTCCGGCTGAGACCAAAGCAGTTGAGGGGTTTTCCCCGCAGGGAGAAGACGCCTTGGGTATTCACATCTCGGCTCTTCGTGATGCTGCCCGAGGCGCTGTCACCTTCGGTGATGAAGAGGGTGCTTTCTTCACGCTGCTTGTCTTTGGTGTCGAAGTGGATGCGGCAGTCACGCAGCTTTTTATTATGGACCTTGGCCTTGCGGGCAGATTCACGGGCCGCTTTCTGGATGCCGCTGATCTCTTTGCGCTCTTTCTCGTTGGAGAGGATTTTCTCTTGCAGTGATTTGGCGATCTCAGCGTTTTTATGCAGGTAGTTGTCCAGTTCCTTCACCACCGTATTGATGATGTGGGAGCGCAGGTTTCGCCCCTTGGGCTCCATTTGTGTTGAGCCTAACTTGGTTTTCGTTTGGCTCTCGAAGATAGGTTCTTGAACCTTGACGGAAACCGCGGCGATGATGCCGGTGCGCACGTCGCTTGGTTCGAACTGCTTTTTAAAGAAATCGCGGCACTCCTGGACAATGGCCTCGCGGAAAGCGGCCATGTGCGTGCCACCCTGAGTGGTGTGCTGGCCATTGACGAAGGTGTAGAATTCTTCGCCATAGCCTGTGCCGTGGGTGAAGGCCACCTCGACGTCGGTGCCGTCGATATGAATAACGGGATACAGTGGCTGCTCTGCAATCTTTGCAGCGATCAGGTCGCGCAGGCCATCTTTGGATTTAAAGGTCTCGCCATTGAGTTTCAGGACGAGGCCTGGGTTGAGCCAGGAGTAGAAACGCAGCATTTCACGCACGTAATCCAGCTTGTAGTGGAGATCTTCACTGAAGCTTTCTGGGTCAGGCCGGAAGCAGATGCGGGTGCCGTCAGCCTCCTCGCAGGGCTTGGGTTTACCCATGTCGTATTTCACCAAACCTTGGCTGAACTCGATGGAGCGTGTCTGTTTCTCACGGTAGGCCTGAATTTCAAAAAAGGTGCTGAGCGCATTGACGGCCTTGATGCCGACGCCGTTTAGACCGACTGACCGCTTGAAGACTTCGCTATCGTATTTGGCCCCGGTATTGATCTGAGCGGAGCATTCGAGCAGCTTCCCAAGAGGCACGCCGCGTCCATAATCGCGGACGGTGACTTGTTGAGCTTCAGTGATTTCGACCTCGATCAGCTTACCGAAACCCATGACGTGCTCGTCGATGCAGTTATCGATGACTTCTTTGAGTAAGACGTAAATGCCGTCCTCAGGCTGGGATCCATCCCCAAGTTTGCCGATGTACATCCCAGGGCGGAGCCGGATGTGCTCCCGCCAATCGAGGGACTTGATGCTGTCTTCGGTGTAATTGTGGGCAGGAGTGGACATAGGACGTGAGCGAGTGACGAAAAGTGACGTTCTCTTCGGATAGGAGGGAATGCCCTGTGAGTCAAATTCGCGGTTAGTGTTCACCTGCGAAAAGAAACACCCCGTCCGAAGGCTCGGATGGGGTGAAAAGGCAGGCTGAGAATGGCAAGACTTGGCTATTTGGGCATGCTACCACCAGCAGCCATGGCACTGAATGTAAACACTGCGACTCCTACCATGACAACGATATAAACGACGATCATGATGATCGCCATGATGCCAACAAACTTCCAGAAACCGCGCTGCTGATTGAGGGCTTCCTCAAGATCTGCGTTGCTGCCAGACTTGACCAATTTACCGATGCTGGTGCCATATTTCCAGATTTTGATGGCGGGGAACATGTACAGTACCGCCAAGAAAATGTACAGAACCGCGATTCCTGTCATGAATCCGGTAGGCATACCAGGATTGGCTTGCGCCATGACATTGCCCATTGTTGCGCCACCGAGTAGCATGGCTGCTGCTGCTAATGACATGAAGATAACGCCGATCCAGAGTAAGACGCCCATAAAACGCACCCAGGGCTTGGTGCGTTTGAGTTGATTGATGACGCCTGCGGAGACAGACTCAACGGAGGTGCCACTGGTGCTGCCAAAGAGATTGGCGGCGGGAGATGAGTAGGGATTGCTTTCCATAGAGTGGATCTTTTTAGGGTTGATTCAGTGTTGGATCAGAAAAACAATCGTAACCGATGCAGTTGTCGATTGTCAAAATGAATCGCGGGCGCTTCATTTCCTGATCTGATCGCCTTCTTTTCATGCCCACTGCGCTTGCCGACACTTTAGAATCTGTAGAACTCGCTGATGGGGTGCAGATTCATCTGCGCGTCGCGGGGCCTGCTGCACGCAGCGTGGCTTGGCTGATCGACGTGCTGATTTTTGTGGCGGTCATTTTCATCGTTAGCATGGGGATCAATCTCCTCAGTGACTTGTTGATCGGTGAGCAGGTTGGGCAGGGTCTGCTGCTGCTGGCGCTGTTTCTATTAAACTGGTTTTACAATGTGTTCTTCGAAATGTCAGGAAAGGCCGCGACGCCTGGCCAGCGGCACATGGGGCTGAAGGTCGTGAGTGTCAGTGGTGGTCCCGTGCGGCTGCCGCAGTCGATGATTCGCAATATCCTGCGTGTGGTCGATTTCATGCCTGGAGCCTACCTTTTTGGTCTGACCTGCTGCCTTTGCACGAGTCGTTTTCAAAGGCTGGGTGATCTGGTGGCTGATACAGTGGTGGTCTACGCAGATAAACCTCAGCACGAGGGCGTGGCGATGAAGGTCAATGCGGATCCGCTGCCGCCGCCCTTGCCGCTCAATCGTGAAGAGCAGGCGGCGATGCTGCAGTTTTTAGAGCGTTCACCCCGCTGGTCAGATGCTCGCAAAATGGAGTTAAGTGATGTTTTAGAACCACTGACGAAGCGTCGTGGCATGGGCGGTCTATTAGACACGGTGCGCATGGCGCTCTGGCTGCAAACCGGAGGAGGCGGTCGGGGGCGCTAGCGCTTGATTCATCAGCATGACTCCGAAGCAGTTTGAAAACGATCATGGTCAGTCTTGGCAGCGCCTGGAAGGGATGATCGAGCAGGTGGAAAAGGGAAAGCCGGTGCTGAATGTCGATGAAATGCCAACTCTGTTTCGGCAGGTCTGTCATGATCTAAGTCTGGCGCAGCATCGCATGTTTGGGCGAGTCATCGTAGAGCGCCTGAATGCGTTGGCCATTTCTGGTTTCCGAGTATTGGAGCGCCGATCCTCTGGTGGCTGGGAGCGTCTGTGGCAGATGATGATGCAGGATTTTCCGCGTGCAGTGCGGGCAGAGTCACGGCTGTTTTGGTTTTGCAGTGCGGTCTTTTGGTTGCCGTTTTTGGCCTTTGTCATCATCACGCCATTTGATCCACAGTGGACCATGAGCATACTCGGCACAGAGGGCATGATGAGCATGGAGGGCATGTATGGAGAGGGCACCGATCCGCGGGAGTTCATGCGTGAGGAGTATGGTTCAGACTTCGGCATGTTTGCCTTCTACATTTGGAATAATGTCAGCATCAATCTGCGCACATTTGCGGGTGGCTTGCTGGGTGGAGTCGGCAGTCTGGTGATCCTGCTTTTTAATGGCGCACACATTGGCGCAGCCACAGCTTATGTGAATCACGCCTGTAATCCCCAGACGTTTTATTGCTTTGTCGTGGGTCATGGAGCGCCTGAATTGTTGGGCATTGTCATCAGTGGCACTGCGGGCATGCGTTTGGGATTGAGCCTAGTCAAGCCGGGGTCTTATGATCGGAAGACAGCGCTGGTTCTTGGCGGTAGAAAAGCCATGACCCTCATCACCGGCGCGGCTTTGATGACTGCCTTTGCGGCGATTCTTGAGGGCTTTTGGTCCGCCACGCCGATGGAACCCTGGATTAAATACACCTTTGGTGCCTGCATGTGGACTGCGACCATTGGTTACCTGGTTTTCTGCGGAAGGGAGCGTCATGAAGCTTGAGGACCTGACCGTCGTGTTGCGTCCGCGTCAGCCCTGGGAAGCGGTGGATCTTGGCTGCGCACTGGTGCGTCGAGATTATGGTCGCATTCTGGCGCTTTGGGCGACGACCGTTCTGCCCATTTGGGGAGTGCTGGGACTCTGCCTGCATGACTGGCCCGGTGTTTTTGGTCTGGTCGTTTGGTGGCTTAAGCCGCTTTATGATCGTGTGCCGCTGCATTTCATGAGCCGCGCGGCCTTTGGTGTGCGGCCAGGTTTTATCGAAACCTGGAAGCAGTGGCCACGTCTCTGGAGCCGCTTTCTTTTTTCGGCGCTGATCCTGCGGCGTCTGTCGTTCATGCGCAGTTTCACTTTGCCTGTGCTCATGCTCGAAGGGCAGCGTGGTAAGGCTGCCTGGCAGCGGGTGAAAGCTTTGGCGACCGATGGTGGTAGCTCGGGAGCTATGGTGACCTGGGTTTTTTACAAACTAGAGATCGTGGTCTTCATCGGGCTGTGGATTCTGACAAAAGATCTGGCGCCCGCGACGGATATGCCAAGCCTGCTGGACCTGATCGATGGAGCTGATTTCCCCAAAGAAATCCAGATGGCTTACCTGTGGTATTTGAACATCGTTTATCTTTTCGCCGTGACGGCGATCGAGCCCTTTTTTGTGGGTGCTGGCTTCGGCCTTTATTTGAACTCTCGTACGCATTTGGAAGGTTGGGATGTGGAATTGACCTTCCGTAGAATAGCTGCCCGCTTGCAGCCTTTCATGGTGCTGCTGTTGTTCTTTTGTTTGTCCGCCTCGACCCTGGCTAAGTCCGTATCGCCTTCTCCTGCACCGACACCCGCTGTGGAGAAGAAGGTTGAACCTGATCCGGTTAAACTGTCTGCCCAAAAGATTCTTGAGCACCCCGACTTTAAGGTGCACAGCCGCACCCAAAAGGAATTCGTGCCAGATCATTCGGACGATGATGGTGATGAGGATGAATCATCGAGTTCTCCCCCCATGGCCCTATTGATGAATGGTCTCTTCTGGGTGATCGTCGCCGCTCTTATCGCCTTCGTGATTTATCTGATCGTGGTGAATCGGCATCTTTTGAGTCGCGGATTCCGAGCTGGAAAGGTGAGTCTTCCTGATAGGCCTGGGCCCCGTGTTATCATGGGCATGGATATCACACGGGAAAGTCTGCCTGCGGATGTGGTAAGCGCTGCTCGTGCGGCTTGGTTGATCGGTGACTTTCGTCTTGCTTTGAGCTTGCTGTATCGAGGTTCACTCTCTCGCTTGGTCGAACAGCAGCGTCTGCCCATCCGCAGCAGCGATACCGAGGACGATTGTCTTGGGCATCTACTGCGTGCCAAGCCAAGTGGACAAGAGACGGACTATTTTACTCAACTGACCAGAGTTTGGGTGCGTGCGGCCTATGCAGGACAGGAGGCAAGCCCAAGTGAATTTGATGAACTCAGTGCCGCTTGGCCATTTGAGGTGAAGTCGTCGCCCGCATCTGCGGCAAAGTCTGTCTTGGTGATCTTGTCACTGCTTTTCATGGTCGCTTGCAGCGGCAAATGGGAGGACGTCGAACGTAAGACCGGTTACAAGGGAAAGGCACGGACGGAGTGCTTCCTGGCGGCTCATCAATTGCTCGAGGAATATGGCTTTCAGCCCGAGCGCCGCCCCATGCTGGATCGACTGCCAGTAGATGAATCAGGGGTCATGCTGCTTTCTGCGGAGAATGGGATCACCAGTCTGCGGGCTAAAGAAGTGCTGGACTGGGTCCAGGGCGGAGGTCATGTCATCTATGTCATGGCAGGATGCACGCCATACAATGATTGGGGCCGATTTTCGTCCATGACGGGTTATGGCTACTTTGGCAACGATGAGCGTCCGGATGCCATGCTCAAAGAGTTAAACGTGACCATCACAGATCGCCGCACGGAGATGCTGAATGAATTCACTCAGAAGGGAAAAAAGAAAAAGCCAGCTGACAAAAAGAAGGCTGTTGATCCCAAGGCGGACGAAAAAGCCACATCTGGAGTCGAGCCAAAACCCGAGGTCGAGGTCATCACCCAGAAGCCTGATCGTTCTCAACCGGAGGTGAAAAAGCCGCGCATTCGCGATGCTGCGGATGTGACCACGGCGATCACCCAACTGTCCTGGGATGGCAGGACTTATGCAGTGGAGTTGCCGGACTTTGTTTCCTTCAAACTGGAGCGCGATCTAGGCAAATCAGAGTTCTTGGCCGGCGCTAAGGACAAGGCTTTGATTCTCGGTCTGCGCCACGGTCTGGGCCGCATCACTCTGATGAATCACGCACGTCCTTTCCGCAATCGTTACCTCGGCGACCACGATCATGCTAGCTGGTTCATCGCATTGATGGGCGAGGATGCTTCGGATGTCTGGTTCATTAGCGGGATGGAGAAAAGCTTCATGAGCCTGCTTTGGGATCATGCCTGGATGGTCATTCTGACTTTAATCGCGCTGCTTATTTTTTGGCTCTGGTGTCATGTGCCACGCTTCGGGCCGATGCGTCAGGTGGCGCTGCATGAGACCAAACATTTTGTCGATCACATCGGTGCCCTGGGGCATTTCTTCCATCGCCTGAAGCGCGATGATGTGCTGCTGTTTGATTCCGCGCATCAAGTGCGCGCCAGAGCCCTGATGCGCTTTCCGCAGTTGCATGGGGCAGGGGATGATCTGCTGCTACCGAGACTGGCGGAAGTCAGTGGATTGCCCATCGAACGCATCCAATCAGCGCTCATGCCGCCAGCCAAGCCCGCCCCGTTTCAGCTCGTCGCCCTGCTCAAAGATCTCCAAACCCTCCGTCAATCCCTATGAACTCAGAATCCATGCCACCCATCCTGCCAGCTCCGCCGCCGCCACCAGAGCTGAGTTATGTCGGTCCTGCGAGTTATGCACCGCCCTCGTATGAGCCGGTCATGGCTCCGCCGATGCCGCGTTCGGCGCAGATCATGAAGTCCATTCGAGACGCTGTGGCGCAGGTTTTTGTAGGTCAGGATGAGGTCCTCTATCAAGTGCAGGCGGCACTGCTTGCCGGTGGCCATGTGCTGCTGGAGGGCAAGCCAGGACTCGGCAAAACGCATCTCGTCTTGGCCCTCGCGCAGACCTTTGGTGCCAGCTTCCGACGCATTCAATTCACCCCAGATTTAATGCCGTCGGATGTGACGGGGCACACGCTTTATGATCTCGGCAGCCAGAGTTTCCGAGTGCGTCATGGGCCTGTCTTCACTCAGTTGCTGTTGGCGGATGAAATCAATCGTGCGCCGGCAAAAACACAGTCTGCTTTGCTGGAGGTTATGCAGGAAGCCCAGGTGACCATCGATGGTGAGACCCATACCTTGGCAGCGCCTTTCATGACCTTTGCCACGCAGAATCCGATCGAGCAAGAAGGCACCTATCCACTGCCTGAGGCGCAGTTAGACCGCTTCCTGCTCAAGGTTGTGATCGACTACCCACAGGCCGAACAAGAAGCTTGGATTGTCAAAGCAGCGTCTTCCATCGCTGGTGGTCGTGGTTTGAATGCTGCCAGTGTGCAGCGGATCTGTAGCACCAATGATATCCTGCAAGCTCAGCAGGAAGCCGCTGGTGTGCAGGCCGTGGAAAGCGTCGTCAATTACGCGGTGAATCTGACTCGCGCGACCCGCTCAAACGGTGCCATCGCTCTCGGAGCAGGCACTCGTGGAGCCATCAGTCTGGTGCGTGTGGCCAAAGCTTACGCGCTGCTGGATGGCCGTCATTACATCACTCCGGCAGATGTGAAACGTGCTGCCTTACCGGTGCTGCGCCATCGCATCACCCTGGCGCCTGAGGTCTCCATCAGCGGTCAGACGGTCGATCAGGTTTTAGAATCCGTCATCCGCAGCGTCGAAGCCCCACGTCAGTAATCCTCTGCCCATGCGCCCGACTCAGAGCCTCCTCAAACTGCTCGGTCTTTTGACCGTGTTGGCCCTGCTTGGTGCCTTTTTGCCTGGCTTGGAAAGGCTCTGGATAGGCGCTTCGGGTCTGCTCTTGTTGCTCGCCCTTTGGGATGCATGGACACTGCCACGATCTGGTGATTTTGACGCCAGCCGGGAAACACCCGGACGCTTTGCGCTGGGGATTCGCTCGACTGTCCGACTCTTGGTCAAACATCGCCTGCGTCGTGACCTCCGCATCCTCCTGCATGATGGGCTACCTTTGGAGGCTGAAAGTGAAGGCCTGCCCTGGTCTGGTCCGCTGCCAGCCGGAGAGGTGCTGGATCTGGCCTATGATCTGCATTTTACCAAGCGTGGACTGCATCGCTTTGAGCCCATGCATTTACTGGTCGATTCCCGGCTCGGCTTGTGGCGGCAGCTCTGCCGTGTGGGCCTGCCCACGGTGACGCATGTGTATCCGAATTACGAGCCTGTGCTGCGCTTTGCCCTCCTAGCCACGGCCAATCGTGAGGAGCAGATGGGCATCGTCAAACGCCGTCGGAATGGTGCCACGTTGGATTTCCATCAGCTGCGTGAGTATCAGGATGGCGATGTCCTGGCGCGTGTGGATTGGAAAGCCACCTCACGCAGGCAAAATCTCATCAGTCGCGATTACGAGGAACAGAAGAATCAAAGCGTCCTGCTGGTGCCAGACTGCGGGCGTCGCATGCGCGCCATGGATGGTGAGCTCAGTCAGTTTGATCATTGCCTGAATGCCATGCTCTTGATCTCTTACATCGCGCTCAGGCAGAGTGATGAAGTGGGGGTCGTCGGTTTTGGGGGAGTGCAGCGCTGGCTCAAGCCGGTCAAAGGACCGCCAGCCATGCCGAAGATCCTCAATCACCTCTACGACTACGAGACCACCACCCAGCCGAGCGATTTTGGGGAAGCCGCAGAGCGGGTCATGGCCTGCCAAAAGCGTCGATCACTCGTCATCCTGCTGACCAATCTACGGACGGAGGACTCCGCCGACCTGATCAAAGCCGTGCGGGTCATGCAAAAGCGCCATGTCGTGCTTGTGGCCACTTTGAAGGAAGCTGAAATGGAAGCCCGCACCAGCCAGCCCATCAGCACTCTCAATGACGCCCTGACCTATGGGGCCCTCAGTAATTACCTCCAACAGCGCCAGCAGGTCTTGGATCAGCTGCGTGCCCACCGCATTTTCACCGTCGATGAGACCGCTCAAAATTTAGCCGTGGCACTGGCGAACAAGTATCTGGATGTTAAAGCTGGCGGGTTGCTTTAAGCACCGCCCAGCCTTGACTCTGTGCCCAGCCTCTTTCAATCATCCTTTATTCATGCCGACCATTCCGATCCTCATGCCTCAGCTCGGCGAGTCTATTGCCGAAGCCACTCTTGTGCGCGTCCTTGTCGAGCCAGGTGCTCTCGTCGAGGCGGGTGCTGATATTTTTGAAGTTGAGACCAACAAAGCTTCCATGGCTGTCGGTTCACCCTGCGCTGGTCGTATCGTCCAAGTCACAGGCAAAGTGCAGACGAGTTACGCCGTCGGCAGCAATCTCGCCACGTTTGAGATTTCTGACGAAGATGCGCTAGCTCTCGGCTTCAGCGAATCTGAGAACGCTGTGTCGGCTCCAGCCGTGACCGTCCCCAAAGCCACGGAATCCCTCCACTTTCATTTTAGCGAGGAGGATAACATCACCTCCTACCAGCCCAAGGTCGAGCCCGTCGTCGGCGGCTTGCCGGTCCCAGCGGGAGCTACGGGGGCCAGTTATATTTCTCCGCGTATGAGAGCCCGAATGACCGAACTTGGTCTGAACGCCTCCGACCTTGCCGGCATCGCCGGAACAGGGGCTGGCGGACGTGTCACGGTCGAGGACTTTGAAAGTTTCCTGCGCAGCCTTGAGCAGCACCGCCTGACTCCAGCGTCCTCCATGCGTATCGCTGTGGCAGACTCGATGCGCCGCAGTTGGAGTCGCCCCTTGGCCACGGTGGGCAGCCCTGTCATGCTGGATGCTCTTTTGGCGCATCGCCGAAAGACAGATCCCAAAGCGGGTCCAGCCCTTTATGCCATCCGCGCCCTCGCCATTGCCCTTGCCGAAAATACGGCGGTTGCAGGTCGCCTCATTGGCAATCGCATCGTGCATCCGCAGGCCATCGACATCGGTTTCGCGGTCGAAGTGGAAGACGGCGTGCTCGTCCCCGTCCTTCGTGAGGTGGATAAGACCCCGCTGGTCAAATTGGTGCCTGCTTACAACAAGCTCGTCGAACAAGCCCGCGCGCGTCGTTTGCCGCATGATCCGAAGCACCCAGGCATCGCTACGGTGACCAACTTTGGCACCTTTGGCATCGTCTGGGCCACCCCGATCCCGCTGCCGGAACAGAACCTCGTGCTTGGTCTTGGAGCCGGTAGTAAAGTCCCGCACTGGAGTGACGAAGTGAATCAATTCATTCCCGTCACCGAAGCGGAACTTACCCTCAGCTTTGACCACCGAACTCTCGATGGCGGTGGGGCTGGGCGACTGCTGGCGCGTGTGGCCAAGTTACTGCAAGAGCCTGAAAAACTGTAATCGGCGCTCATGTCCTTTCGTCTCGAAATGCTGCAAGTCGCCAGACTTGCACCCAAAATCCTCGGTGAATCGAGCGAGCTCGTGGCAGAGTTTCTCAGCTCTCGATTGCATCCTGACGGTGGCTTCATGGATCGTGCCGATCGGCCTGATCTCTACTACAGTGTCTTTGGCATGGAGGGCCTCGTCGCTTTGCAAAAAACGCTGCCTCATGAGTCCATGCGGCACTGGCTGAGCAGTTACGGAGCAGGGGAGGAGCTCGACTTTGTGCATCTCTGCTGCCTCGCCCGCTGTTGGGCAGGATTGGGTGGTGGACTCAGTGCCGAACAAAAAGAACGACTCACACAGCGGCTGGAAAATTGGCGCACACCCGATGGGGGGTATCATCAGTCACCGGGCCGGAAAAACGGCAGCGCCTACGGTTGTCTCATTGCTTTTGGAGCCTATCAAGATCTCGACATGCTGCCGCCAGATGCCATCCGCATCGCCAGTTGCATGGATCGTCTGGAGACCCCTGACGGAGCCTGGTCCAATGAGCCCGGACTCACTCTAGGCTCCACCACGGCCACTTCCGCCATGCTGTCACTTTATCGACACATGCAATTACCCGCTCCCGCTGCGGGAATCGACTGGCTCGTTCGCCAATGCTTGCCCACAGGTGGCTTCCTCGCCGTTCCTGGAGCGCCATTGCCCGACCTGCTCTCCACCGCTGTCGCCCTGCACGCCCTCTCGAACCACCCTGAAGCCATTGCTCGTGTCAAAGAGCCCTGCCTCGACTTCATCGACTCCCTGTGGAGCGCCGCCGGCGGCTTTCATGGCAACTGGGCCGATGACACGCTCGATCCTGAGTACACCTATTACGGCCTGTTAGCGCTGGGGCATCTGGCGCTTTAGAATTTGTCATGCCTGACACCGCTGCCCCACTCCTTGAAACGACCGTTGATGGTGCCAAGACCACGCGCTGGGTCATGGAGGCTGGGGATTGTCGGGCGCTGGCGGTGCATCGCATTGCGCGTCTGGGGATCGATCAGGCGGTGGCTCCTTATGAGCGAGTGAGGCTGGCACCCAGTGGCAGTTTTTTCATGATCGTGCTGAAGGGCTCGGGTCGTGTCTTGCTCGATGGTCGCTGGCAGACCGTCAGCGCGGGTTGGGCCTGCATGGCTCCGCCGCGTGTGCCGAATGCCTTTCATGCTCTGCCACGGCAAAGCTGGCATTTCCTCTGGATGCGTTATGACGAGCCGAGTTTTGTTTCCCCCCAAGTCAGTGCGACCTCGCCCCTGAAAGTGAAGGTGGATGTCCATCAGCTTCAGCGCATTTGGGAAGGGCTGCGTGGAGAATGGGATTCAGCTCGCGATCCTCAGGCCTTGCATCACTGGATCGAGCTGGTGCATCATCACACGCGTCGCTTATCCGAACCTTGGCGGCGTGACGAACGCTTGCGTCTGCTCTGGGAAGAGGTGCAATCTCGCTTGGTCGAAGATTGGACGCTGAAAGCCTTGGCTCATGCCGCGCATGTCAGTGAGGAGCACTTCCGACGGCTTTGCTGGAAGGAGCTTGGGCGCAGCCCCATGGCCCATCTGACTTCGTTACGAATGCAGGCGGCTCAAAGCTTGCTCGTCAGCACCAAGGATAAGCAGGAGACCATTGCCATCTTGGTGGGTTATCGCAGCCCGATTGCCTTTGCTCGCGCTTTCAAGCGCTGGGTCGGCTGTCATCCTTCGGAGTATCGGGCTCGCAGTTGAGGCGGCGCGCCGCCGAAGGTGGGTTTTAGTCAGCTTGTAGTGGACGCTTTCTGCGGAATCTGATGCAATCATCACGTTCTATCTGCCACCATGCGCTTCCTCCTCGCTCTATCGCTCCTCTCGGCTCTTTCTCAAGCCGCGCCGGTTTCTCTCTTCGATGGCAAAACGCTCGACGGATGGGATTTCGATCCCGCCATGTGGCGTGTGGAAGACGGTGTCATCACTGGCGGTTCGACCACGGAGAAGATCAAGAAGAACGACTTCATCAGCACGAAGAAGAGCTATCAAAACTTCGAGCTGAAACTCAAAATCAAAGTCAGTGGCGATCCGAAGACCGGCCTCATCAACAGCGGCATCCAAATCCACTCGGTCCGTGATGGCAGCGCCATGAGTGGTTATCAGGTGGATTGCGGTGCAGGCTGGTTCGGTAAAATCTACGATGAGCACCGCCGCAACAAGGTCATCTGGGCACCCAAACCCGAGCAGCAGGCCGCGCTCGACAAGGGCATCGACGTCTTCGGCTGGAACGAATACCGCATCCGCGCCGAGGGGCCGCGCATCCAGACTTGGATCAATGGTGTCCACTGCATGGACTACACCGAGACCGATCCCAACATCGCGCTCGATGGCCACATCGCCCCGCAGGTACACAGCGGCGGTGTTTGTCTGGTGCAGGTCAAAGAGGTCACGATAGAAGAACTGCCCGCCACGCCCGGCGTGCCGACCTGGAAAACCGTCAAAAAAATCGATCACGCCAAACCGGCGAAACCCGACAGCTCAAAACGCAACATCAGCTACAACGATGTGCAAGGCACCGCCAAATCGGCCGAAGAGCAGCAAAAGCTTTTCCACTTGCCTGAAGGTTATGAGATCGAACTCGTCGTGCAAGAGAGCGAAGGGTTGGGCAAATTTGTCAGCGTTTACTTTGATCAACGCGGACGGATGTGGACGCAGACGGCCATGGAGTATCCGCTGGATGCCAATGAGAACCCAGCCGCAGCGGAAGCCGTGTATGCGAGCAAGGCCAAAGACAAAGTGATTTACTACTCGCGTGAGGCCATCGGTGGACCGATACCCGCTGGCGGGCTCAAAAACCCAACCATCTTTGCCGATGGACTGGCCATCCCCACCGGCATTCTACCCTGGGGCAATGGCGACACCTGCTACGTTCAGCACGGTCATGATTTAAAGCTCTTCAAAGACACCAACGGCGATGGCAAAGCGGATACGTTTGAGGTGATACTCACGGGCTTTGGCGTTCAGGATAGTCATCTGTTTCCTCATCAGCTCACTCGTGCTCCAGGCGGCTGGATCTGGATGGCGCAGGGTCTCTTTAACAATAGCAAAGTCCACCAACCGGGCAGCGATCTCATCATCGACTACCCCAAGTGCGGCATGGCCCGCATGAGACCTGATGGCAGCGAGTTCGAAGTCACCAGTGTCGGTCCGAACAACATCTGGGGATTGGTGATCACAGGTGAGGGCGAAACCTTCATCCAGGAGGCGAACGACTATGGCTACCCCATCATGCCTTTCCATGAATACGCTTATTATCCCGGTGGCATGGATGCCCTCAAAAAGAGCTACCAGCCCGACTTCCCGCCGCAGGCCGAGTTCCGTATGGGCGGCACTGGCTTGAGCGGGTTAGCGCTCATCGAAAGCGGTCCGCTGAAGGACCAACAGGCTACGCACACCATGGCCGTCGCCAATCCCATCATCTCCAAGATCCAAACCATCGCCATGCATCGTGACGGTGCGTATTGGAAGCTTGCGCAACTTCCCGATCTCATCACCTGTGACGATCCCTTCTTCCGCCCTGTCGCCCTCACCAATGGCCCCGACGGCTGCATCTACATCGTCGATTGGTATAACAAAATCATCTCCCATAATGAAGTCCCACGTGCGCATCCGGATCGCGACAAGACTCGGGGTCGCATCTGGCGGGTGAAGCCGAAAGGCGCGAAAGCCGAAGTGGCTGACTTCACCCAACTCAGCACCGAGGAACTTGTTGCGTCGCTTGGCAAACAACCTGTCGCAAAGGCGCATCTCGCTTGGCAGACGTTGGCAGATCGAGGAGTGCGTGTTGATCATTGGTCCAACGAAACCTATCTCAATGGTGGAAACCTTGACACTATCCTAGCGCTTGGTCGATACCTTCCGAAGTCATCTACTCCTGCACTTAGCCAACTGCTTGCATACGCCAAACCCTCCCTGACCAACGGCCCCAGCATCCAATCCTCCCGTGGCGCCAAGCAAATCCCCGTGCGCGAGGCTTATGACCGCGAGTTCGAGCGCTTCCTCGTTCGTATGTTCCTAGAGCGTCATCCCGAGATTGTCGCGAAGTTCCTCGACTCCGAAGCCGCGGCGAAACTGCCCGTCGAGGCCCGCGTGCTTGCTTCGCTCGCGTTGGAGCCAAAGGCCAGCGCTTCCCGCGTCGCCAAACTGCTCCCGCAGCTCGACCGCGCCCCGAATGACGAAGAGCTCCTCCGCCTCGCCCAGTTCCCCGCCGAAGCTGGCGTGGGTGAGGCTCTCCAAGCACTGCTCACTCAGGAAAAATCCCGCGCCGCAGTGGTCGAGAATCTGCTCTCCCAACGCACCAAGCTGGATGCCAAGCAGGTGGCACCGCTGTTGATCGATACGGCCAAGCATATGCTGCAAACATCCCCAGCGTTTGCCTCGCAACTCATCAGTGGTTTCCAGCTCACGGCGCTTGAGGGTGATCTCGTGGCCTTACTGAAGGACGGAAAAGACCGAAAGGACAAAAGCGACATTCTACGAGGACTCCGCGATCTTCGCAGCGGCGAGGCCGAGCTCTTTGCCTCCCTCGCGAAATCCGATTCTGATCCCCTCACGCGCGATGCCGCGTTGGAAGCTCTCGCCGCCTCACGGGCACCCGAGGCTGCCAACAAGCTCCTCGCGATTTATCCTTCCCTTCAGCCGGCGCAGCGCCGCAGCGCTCTCAATGCGCTTTCCAGCACCAAGGCCGGTGCCAAGACCATCGTCACCGCTTTGCTCGACAAAACTCTCCCGCAGGCTGACCTTGATGGTCCGACGGTCGAGCGACTTGCCACCGTGCTGGGGGATGATCCTGCCATCGCCAAGCTCCAGCAGCAGCTGGGTGGCATTTTCCGCGAGGTCTTGCTGCTCGACGGCCAGGACAGCGCTTGGGTTGATTCTAAGATCACGCTCGACGGTCCCTTCACCGTTGAGGCTTGGGTGCGTCTTGCGCCCGGCATTGGCAACGAAGACGGCCTGCTCGGCGTGGGCGGCGGCGTGGACATGAATTTCTTTGGTGGCAAATTCCGTGTCTATGCTGGCTCTGAGCTGCGCGACGTCTGTGTGGCAAACAAACCCATGACGCCTGACCTTTGGACTCACCTCGCCGTCACTCGCGATGCCAAGGGCATCCTGCGGATCTATCAAAACGGCGAGCTCGATGCCGAAGGCAGCAAGCCCGCGCCGGCGAAGTGGGAAAATTGCCGCATTGGCTGGAGCGGCCCCGGCAAAGGTACTGAAGGTGCCATGATGGAGTTCAGGGTTTGGTCACTAGAGCGCAGCGCTGCTGAGATTCGCGGCGGATTTGATAGGTCGTATGAGTCCCATAAGACCTATCTCAAAGCCGACTCTCAATTCGGCAAAGGTGCCCGCCTTGCTAAAACCATCGACACCCCGCCACTGCTCACTGAGGAGCAAGCCAAGGCTCTGGATGCCAAGTTTGCCAAGCTCACCGCGCTGGCACCCAAGGGGAATGCCGCCAATGGCAAAACCCTTTCAGCTCTCTGCATGGCCTGCCATCAGATTGGCGCGGCTGGCGGTCAGATCGGCCCGAACCTCTCTGGTGCGGGTGCCATGGGCCTAGAGGCCGTCTTGCGCAACATCCTCACGCCCAACGCTGCCATGGAGCCCGGCTACCGCATCTACCGGGTCGAAATGAAAAACGGCGATCTCATCGATGCCTTCTTCGTCAGTGAAGACAAGCAAGCCATCGTCATCCGTCAGCCCGGCTTCCCGGATCGTCGCCTGGATAAAAAAGACATCCGCAGCACCAAGTTCATTCGCCGCTCCCTCATGCCCGAAGGTCTCTTGGATTCGTTGCCTGATCAAAGCACCGCTGACTTGTTAGCCTACCTCATGACGTTGAAAGGCTAGCACCTCTAGCTTTGTGAGTGCTTCTGCCAATCCTGCACTTGGCAAGATCCACTCCTTGGCATACAGCCACCTTTTCACATGTCGACAGCTACTCCCGAATCCACCCCCAAATCCGCCGCTCCGGTGGATTTGGAGATCAAAGATGCCCAGCTCATTTTTAACCATGTCTGGAAGCAGTTGGAAGAAGACTACGGGCGGGAAAACCTTCGTTTCCCGAAAGAGCTGATCCTGCTTGGTGGTGCTCCCGGTGCGGGGAAGGGCACCAATACGGATTTCATCCGTGAGCTGCGCGGCATCACCGCAGAGCCCATTGTCGTGAGTGCTCTACTGGACAGTCCAGAGGCGCAGAAACTGAAGTCTCAGGGCGGCATGGTCGGTGATCGTGAGGTCGTCGGGATTCTAATCCGCAAACTGCTGGAACCTGAGCAACAAAATGGGGCGATCCTAGATGGTTTCCCACGAACGAAGGTGCAGGTCGAGTGTCTGAAGATGCTCTTTGATGAAATGATGCGCCTGCGGCGTGATTTTGCGCACACGCCAGAGGCCGCTCATTTTAAGCAGCCCATCTTCCACATCATGGTCCTCTTTGTCGATGAATCGGAAAGCATCGCCCGACAGATCAAGCGCGGCCAAGAGGTCATGGCGCACAATTCAGAAGTTCGCAGTTCAGGCCTTGGCGAGCTTTGGGAAGAGCGTGCCACCGACTTTGATGCGCGGCTGGCGCGGAATCGCTACAAGGTTTTCAAAGAGAAGACCTATGATGCGCTGGTCTCCCTGAAAGAGATTTTTCATTACCACTTCATCAATGCCCAGGCTCCGCTGGAACTGGTGCAGGAAAACATCGTCCGCGAGCTGGAGTATCAAAGCTCTCTGGAGCTCGATCCCCGCACCTTTGACCTGCTGCGGAAGCTGCCCTTGGCCAGTGAGATCGTCCGCCACGCCCGCCAGGATTTGGTGCGGCGTCTGGATGGCTACAAAGTCGAGAAGCCTGAGATGATGGCTGCTGTCGTTGATTTCATCGAAGTGAAGATGATGCCCATCATCGTGCGCCATGCCATTTCAGGCCGGGCCGACGTCAACTCGGAAAACAAGCTTTTCCATGAGCCCGAAGCCATCGCCATGCTCATCGACATTTTCTCCGAGCGAGGTTTCCATGCCACCGTGGACCTACATCACATCGAGATCCCCGAGCGCTTTGACATGACGACCGGCGAGATCCACTGCCGGAAAAAGAAAGTCTTCCGCTTCAACGTCCGCTTCAAAGGCTCCGAGATCCGCCGCGGGTAAGCTCATGCCCCCATCTCGTCTTAGTTTTCAACTCGAAGCGCAAGCATCAGATTCACGCGCCCGTGCGGCGACCTTTCAGACGCTGCATGGGGTGATCAAGTCGCCTCTGTTCATGCCGGTGGGGACGCAGGCGACGGTGAAGGCGCAACTGCCTGAGGCGCTGGAGGCTGCGGGCTCGCAGATCCTGCTGGCAAATACGTATCACTTACTGCTGCGGCCAGGGCCGGAGGTGTTTCGGAAGATGGGTGGGATTCATCGGTTCATGAAGTGGCCCGGATCGGTGCTGACGG
The DNA here is from genome assembly GCA_027486585.1 of Verrucomicrobiaceae bacterium. Classification (GTDB taxonomy): domain Bacteria; phylum Verrucomicrobiota; class Verrucomicrobiia; order Verrucomicrobiales; family Verrucomicrobiaceae; genus Prosthecobacter. Next base: position 145,935 of record JAIXOU010000100.1, read on the forward strand.
ACTCGGGCGGGTATCAGATCTTTTCCCTGCCGCACTCGCGGTCGATGACGGAGGCGGGGGCGGTTTTTCAAAGTTATGTGGATGGACAGCGCATCCTGCTGAGCCCTGAGCTGAGCATTCAGACGCAGATGGCGATCGGCAGTGACATCATGATGGTGCTGGATCAGTGCATCCCGAGCACGGCGGATGAAAAGGCGGCGCGTGCGGCGCTGCAGGTGACGCAACGCTGGGCGGTGCGTAGTTTGGCCGCGCGGGAGGAGTCGCCCCAGTCGATGTTTGCCATTGTTCAGGGGGCGCTGTATCCGCAACTGCGGCGGGAAAGTGCGGAGGGGCTGATGCAGATGCCGTTTGATGGTTTTGCCATCGGTGGTCTGGCGGTGGGTGAGGCGAAGCAGGAGCGGGAAGATGTCTGTGAACTGACGGCGGCCCTGCTGCCGGCAGATCGTCCACGTTACCTGATGGGGGTGGGCACGCCACTGGATGTGCTGGAGGCGGTGCATCGCGGGGTGGACATGTTTGACTGCATCATCCCGACGCAGGTGGCGAAGCGTGGGTCCTGCTTCACGTCGCGGGGAATCGTGGAGCTGCGTCGATCCGTCTATAAATTTGCGGATGAGCCACTGGATCCGGTGTGTTCTTGCCCGGTGTGTGCCAAGTATTCGCGGGCTTATCTGCATCATCTGACCAAGACGCAGGAGCCGCTGGGCTGGCAGCTGATGGGGCAGCACAACATCCATTTCTACCATGAGCTGATGCGGGAGATCCGTCAGAGCATCCTGGAGGATCGGTTTCTCAAGCTCTACCAGGAAAAGCGGCAGTGGCTGCAAGTGGATGATGTGGATCATCCGATCACGGGAACTCGACCGATCCCCAATAGCCGGACGCCGAGCCTGAGGGAAGGTGACTATGAGCTGGTTCTGAAAGAGGGGGAAGCAGCCGTGATGCGGAATCTGGTGACGGGAACCGTGCTGCCGACGGAGGTAGGCAGTCTGCTCTGGCTGGAGGAGGTGCAGCTCACGCGTAAGCTGTTGCTACCTGAATCGGAGTCTGCCGAAACGGTTGCTCCTTTGATCATCTGGGATCTGGGGCTTGGGGCGGCGGCGGCGGCGATGGCGCTGATCCTGGCCTATGAAAAGATTGCTGAAGAGGGACCGGTGAGACCGATGCAGATTGTGAGTTTTTGTGCGGATTGGTCGCCCCTCCGATTGGCCTTGAGTCATAAAAAACGATTCCCCTATCTGCGCCATGGCGCTGCTGACACGATCATTCATCGTGGAGCCTGGGAGTCACGCTTTCGGAAAGGACTGAGTTGGCGGGTGGTTCGGGGGACAATCGAGGCGACTGACTTTAGCGATTTTCCTGAGCCTGAGGTCATTGTGGATCACTTCGGTCTGAAGGCCGAGTTTGGGGGTAACTTTGAGTTAACCTTGAGTGACCTACAAAAAAGGTTAGCTTAAATTTGATTTCAATTTTTCTTAAGCGATGGCAGGGCCCGCCTTTCTTTATGCAGACACCTCAATCCGAGTTTCCTCACACACGCTGGACACTACTCCTAACTCTACGCGAGGGGTCGCCGGAGAAATCGAAGGATGCTTTAGAGGCGCTGTGTCGGGCCTATTGGTTCCCTCTGTATGTGGTGGCAAGGAAGCGTTTGTCTGAGTTTGATGCGGAGGATGCGGTTCAAGGTTTTTTCCTTTCTCTTTTGCGACGTGATGCCTTAACTCAGGTGGATGAGAGCCGAGGGAGACTGCGGACGTTTTTACTGACGGCTTTTGAGAATTTTTGCAATCAGCAGTGGGAGCGTCAGAACACGCAGAAACGGGGCGGGGAAATCGAGCACATTCAGCTATTCACCGTGCATGGAGCAGAATCGCGCTACATCAAGCACGCAGAGGCAAGCACGGATGATGTCGAAACTCTCTACAACCGTGAATGGGCACGCACGGTTCTGGAGGGGAGTTTAGAAGCGCTGAGTCAAGACTACGCTGAGCGTGGACAAAAAGCGCGCTTTGACCTGCTGGCAGCGCATCTCACCCAGGAAGATCCTGAGATCAGCATGGCGCAGTCGGCACTCTCCGCAGGTATGACGGCTGAAGCCTATCGTACGGCTTTACATCGTCTGCGGCAGCAGTATCGCGGTAAGATCGAAAGTGAACTAGCTCGGACTCTGGATACGACAGATGCAGGCGTCATTCGGGAAGAGTTGCATGAGTTGTTCCGCGCGTTTAGTTAGACCGGATTATGCCAGACAGCATCTCCAATATCGTTTTTGGCAATGAGCAGCAATTGTTCAAACATTTGCTCCTAGAGGATGATGAACCCGCCGTGAAACTTGAGGACAAATGGATCGGCCCGTATCGGCTGATGAAGCTTCTCGGTGAGGGTGGTTTTGGCCAAGTTTGGCTGGCTGAACAAAATGAGCCGGTGCGCCGTGAAGTGGCGCTGAAGCTACTTAAACGTGGCATGGACAGTGATCAGGTGCTGGCTCGTTTCAGTCTGGAGCGCCAAGCGCTGGCAAGCATGGATCATCCCAACATTGCTGCTCTGCTGGATGCCGGCAGCACGCCGGATGGACGTCCCTACTTTGTCATGGACTACGTGCAGGGAGTGCCAGTGACGACTTGGTGCCAAGAAAAACACGCCTCGATACGAGAAAACGTTGGGCTCTTTAAACAAATCTGCTCCGGGTTACAGCACGCTCATCAAAAGGGCATCATTCACCGTGATTTAAAGCCTTCCAATGTGTTGGTGACGGAAGTGGATGGTGTGGCCATTCCGAAGATCATTGACTTTGGGATTGCAAAAGCGACGAGCGATCAGTTCCAAGACCAGCCGTGGGTGACGCGGCAGGGTCATGTCATGGGCACACCACTCTACATGTCCCCGGAGCAGTTGGCGGGTGGGCTGGACGTGGATACTCGGAGTGACATCTATTCTCTGGGCGTGCTGTTTTATGAGATGCTGACGGGGACGGCTCCGCATGAAGGCAAGACCCATGCAAGCATGAGCCATGAAGAAATGCGAAGAATCGTGGATGAGACGCGGCCAATACGCCCTTCGGTTCATTTGACTGAGCTGAAACGTCAGCGTGGTATTTTCACAAAAGTTCACGATCTCAAGTCTGAAAGCGCGCTGATCATTCCTGCCGATTTGGATTGGATCATTTTAAAGGCCTTGGAAAGGGATCGGGATCGCCGCTATGACAGCGCAGCGCTGATGGCGACGGACTTGCAGTGCTTTCTGAATGATGAACCGATTTTGGCGCGTCCGCCGACGGCTCATTATCTGGTCAGTCTGTGGATAAAGCGAAACAGCATTATCTTTGTTGCGGCCTGCATCTGTGCCCTGGCACTTTTGGTGGGAACAGGTCTGGCTCTCTGGCAGGCTCACGAAGCGCGTCAAGCTCAGGCCAGAGCCGAGACCGAGTCGCAGCGGGCTCGGCAGGCGGTGGACTTTTTGACGACGATGCTAGATCGAGTGGCTGATGAGGTGGCCAATGGGCGCAATCCTGAAGCGCTCAAACTGGCCTTAGATGGCAGTCAGGAAAAGATCAGCCAACTCAAAAGCGACCCGCTGCTGCAAAGTGATCTCTTCAATCGAATCGGTTTGCTTTATCAAAAAATGGGTGAGCGCGGGCTGTCCATTCCCATGTTAAAAGCTTATGCCGATGCCATGGCGGCGCTTCACGGTCCTGATAGCCATGAAGCTTGGAATGCTGAGTTAACGTATCTCAGCCAAATGATGCAGCATGGCGCACGTATCCTGGTGCCAGAGATGCTGACCAATCTTTTAAACAGAATTGAAGCGGCTGGGCAAGGCGGAAAACCCCATTGGTTTAGTGGTCAGCGCTTGATGATTCAGATTTGGGGGAAGCTTCGAAAACCCGCCAAAGCCAGTAAGGTAGCCCATTTGGTGATTGAAGATCCGCGACTTGAAAGCGTTGTGTCTCCAACCCGCTTACTCATTAAGACGGCGTGTGCCAATGCCTTTGAGAGCACGAAAGAGTATGATCTTGCTGACAAGGTGTTGATGGATTGCCACCAGCTTTGTTTGAGTGATCCAAGCCTTACGGATAGGCTGCCATGGCTGGCTGAGCAGCGCTTAATTGTGCAGAAAAGTAAGGGTGATCATCGTAGAGGAGCTGAGCTTGCCAGGGAGCAAATCGCCATATTGAAATTTCAATCGAGTGGCAAAGATCCTTACCTTGTTAAGCTTCTGCTCAGACTGGCTGAGTTTGAAAGTGCCTTAAAGCATTCGACGGAGGCGATTGCCATTTCGCGGGAGGCTCTCAAACTGGCAGAGGACTTAGCTCCATCACCGGAGGCTCTGAAGCTGAATTCCAATTTAGCCACTTTGCGCTCAGATCAAATGCTTGCTCAGTTCAGCATTGCCAATTACGAATACAAAGCAGGACACCGCGAAGAGGCTGTGCACATGTCACGCGAGGCTTATCGGATTGCAGATGAAGCGGGCAACAAATCGGATTTGGCCGAGGCCATGCTCTATTTAGCCCAAATGCTAGAGAAGACTGGCGATCTCGAGGGAGCCTATCAAACCTACGAGCTTCGGGAGCAACGTTCAGCTGCCGGAGGTGCAAACTATCAGCGCTGGCATGAGGACCTGAATTTCAGATGTGGTATCCGATTAAAACAAGGACGAGCGAAGGAAGCCATGATATTGGCCCAAGAACTTTGGTCGAGAGAAATCCAGAGCCCGGAGGCCCGAAAGGACACGGAACATCTGGGAGACGTCGCTACACTGGCGCTACGCTGCCATGCTGCGTTACTGAAGCAAGATCCCAAAACGCCCGCTCCCGTTGAGCTGTTAGAATGGCAAAAGCTGCGGAATGGGAAGTGATAGAAAAGGTTAAAATTGCGGGAATCGGATGCATGATTCTTGATCTTTCTCACTTGCGGAGAAGGCAGCTACGCGCCATCTCAGGTGAACCCGCCCTTCACTAACCTTGGCTGCTCTAGAGACTCCACGCACACTCGTTGCTATACCTGCCCGCTGGGGATCGACTCGATTCCCCGGGAAAATGCTCCACCTCATCGCTGGGAAGCCCTTGGTTCAGCACACTTGGGAGCGCTGTCAGGCCTGTTTGGAGGTCGATGACATCATCATTGCCACAGATCATGAGAAGATTGTCGAGGCAGCCGCTTCCTTTGGAGCTAAAGCGGTGCTTACCTCGCCAGACCACCCAAGCGGAACAGATCGGATCGCTCAGGCGGCTGGGATGTTTCCAGAGCATGAGTTCATCATCAATGTGCAGGGAGATGAGCCGCTGATTTCTCCGGCTTTGATTGATCAACTGGCCCTTCAGTTGCGCAAAGATCGCTTGATCCGTATGATCACAGCGGCAGCTCCAATACAGGATGAAAAGCAGGTGGCCGATCCCAATGTGGTGAAGGTTGTCTTCGATGTGAATGGCGACTCGCTGTACTTCTCCCGGTCACCGTTACCGTTTGTCAGAAACGCTGGTGATGGAGTCACTCACTACCGCCATCTCGGCATTTACGGGTTTCAGCGTGATTTTTTACTCCAATTTGTCAGCTGGCCGCCATCTCGGCTTGAAATGACCGAGTCTCTGGAGCAGTTAAGAGCGCTGGAAAATGGCACCCGCCTGCGCGTGGTGTTGACGGATGAACTGTCTCCTGGAGTGGACACCCTTGAGCAGGCTGTCGCTATCGAAAATCATCTCCGCTCACGATCGGTTTGACCTTATCAACTTTTGAATACTAAAAATCCCCCCATGAAATACATCTTCGTCACCGGCGGCGTTGTCAGTTCTCTCGGCAAAGGCTTGGCAGCCTCCTCTCTTGGCACTCTTCTCGAACTACGTGGCTTGAAGGTGATCATGCAGAAATTTGATCCGTATCTCAACATTGATCCGGGCACGATGAATCCTTATGAGCACGGGGAAGTGTATGTGCTGGATGATGGAGCCGAGACCGATTTGGATCTGGGGCACTACGAAAGATTCACACACACGAATCTGTCCAAATTGAACAACCTCACCAGCGGCCAGGTTTATCAAAGCGTGCTGGATAAAGAGCGTGCGGGGAAGTATCAAGGCCGCACGGTTCAGGTGATCCCGCATGTGACCAATGAGATCAAGGCCCGTATCCAAGCTGTCGCTGATACCATGGGTGGCGATGTGATCATTACCGAAATCGGTGGAACGGTCGGGGATATTGAGGGCCTGCCTTTCTTGGAGGCCATTCGCCAGTTTGCCCACGAGTCGGGACCTGGAAATGTGCTTTTCATTCATGCAACTCTGGTGCCTTACATCAAGGCTGCCCAGGAGCTGAAGACTAAACCAACGCAGCAGTCGATCGCTAAGCTGCGAGAGATCGGCATTGCGCCCCACATCATTCTTTGCCGCACGGAGCATCCGCTGGATCTGGATGTGCGTGAGAAGATCTCTCTTTTCGGCAACGTGCCGATTGAGGACGTGATCGAAGTCCGTGACGTGAAGCATAGCATCTATGAGGTGCCATTGAAGCTGCATGAAGAACGTCTGGATGACGTGGTCTGCAAGCAATTGAAACTGGAGACACCTCAGCCAGATCTCACAAAATGGCGCCACTTTGTTCAGCGCGTGATTCATCCGACGCACCATGTGCGTATCGGAGTCGTGGGCAAATACATCGAACTGCAAGATGCTTACAAGAGTATTTATGAGGCCTTGACCCATGCAGGTGCGGCCAATGACACCAAGGTGGATATTGTGCGTGTGGATGCTGAATCCATCGAGAAAGCAGGTCCAGATATTTACCTCAATGGCTTGCAGGGAATCCTTATTCCAGGCGGCTTTGGAGATCGTGGCACGGAAGGCAAGATTGCCGCTACAGGTTATGCTCGCACAACAGGCATTCCGTTCTTCGGCATCTGTCTTGGGATGCAGATCGCTGTGATCGAATTTGCCCGCAACGTCTGCGGCTTAAAGGACGCGACCAGTACGGAGTTTGATAAAGGTACTGCCAATCCAGTCATCAGCATGATGGAAGAGCAAAAGAAGATCAAGCAACTGGGCGGCACCATGCGCCTAGGCACGTGGGTGACAGACCTCAAGCCAGGAACCAAGGCTCACCAGCTCTATCAGGCCGATACAATTAAAGAGCGTCATCGCCACCGCTACGAAGTGAACGAGGACTATAAAGATCAGTTCGAAGCTGCAGGCATGGTCATCAGTGGCATTTCACCCAAAGGTGATCTGACAGAGATGATTGAGCTTCCAAATCATCCGCACTTTGTTGCCTGCCAGTTTCATCCTGAATTTTTGAGTAAGCCCAATAATCCACATCCGCTCTTCAATGGTTTTGTGAAGGCCGCCTTGGCGCACCATCACGCGCCAGAGGCTCTGAGCTAAGCGAGTCGATTTGGACGTGTCATTCGACGGATGTGCTGACAAAGTTACGAAGATCAAAGTCTTCAGACACTTTGTCAGCCTGCCAGCGACCGTCGGCATTCAGCCTGAAACTGCCTATCCACCGCTGGTGCCAGGATTCAGGCTCGATCATACTCAAGTGGTAGTTTCCTTCGACGTCGTAGAGATGATACATCTCGCCGATAACTGGCTCGAAACCAAACTTGGCTTCATAAAGGAGTTTGTTCCAATTGAAAGCGTCGATGACGCGCATGTAGCGCTCTCGCAGTTCAATGAGTTCTTGTTGCAGTTCTCGTTCAACTCTGGAGACACCACGACTCTTAAAGTTGGTCAAATCCTGTGGAATGATCTTGGCCGCAAGTCTGGAAACAGGGTAGGGCAGGTAATTTCCACGCGGTTCTGTCTGGGCGAGGTCGAAATCAATAGGGTCGGCGTTTGTCATGCGTGAATTGGTCTTAAATAACGTTTCCAAAGCTGTCTTGGTTGAGATAGAAATAGAAAAAGCCTCACGCCAATTATCATGACTCTCATTCGCGCCATCCTTTGCTTCTCATGCGTTGTTCTAGTGAGCTGTGGATCTACCATGCCAACCGCCGCTCAAATGGATCAACTGGAGAGTCAGGTGCGCCGTGAGGAAGAGCCCGAATACGCAAGGCTGTCTCAAATGCGCGCTGCCGGTCAGCTCAGCCCAGGGGAATACGAAGTTCAGAAGCAGTCGCTGGACCTTCGAGTGCAAAACAAAGTGGATAACATGGTCTGGAGCCGGCACGCCCTTGCCCAGAGCCATCTGAAATCCATGGGAATGCCCACTCCTGATCTTCCAGTGTCCAATCTTCCGCCAGGCGTTGGGAGCATTCAGGGTTCTCTCTATACCTCCTCTCGTTTGAATGGACTTGGCAATCAGATTCAAGCAAATGCCATGCAAAGTATGGGAACCTCGTCTTTCCAAAAGGGCACTAGTGCAGGCACTGCCTATGATCCATAATCGGCGTCAGCATGATCTGTATCAGAGCTCTTTTGTACGTTTGAGAAAGATGATTCTGAAGAAAGGCTTGCTTGCGCCGTCCCGTTTGTAGTCTTAACAATACCAAAGCCATGAATATCCCCCACATCCTCGCAGGTTTCGGGCCGCTCGGCACTCCTGAGCTGCTCATCATCGCCGTCCTCGTCCTTGTTCTCTTCGGTGCTAAAAAGCTGCCGACCTTTGCCCGCAGCCTTGGCAAGAGCATGGGTGAATTTAAAAAAGCCCGTGAAGAGTTCGAGCATGAACTCACCAAAGCCTCTGATGAAGTTGAGCGCCCGACGATCCCGCAGACGGCGGAAAAGCGTCAACCCGTGGCCTCTTCCCAAGACATTTGATTTTTACACTTTTTCCGGGATGATCACCACGGGCATTCTTCGGCGGGCCATTTGGCTCGCCGTTTTTGCAGTAAGCTTGCCTGTTTTGTCCCAGGAGCCGAGTGAGTTCATCTTTTGCTCCTATAATCTCAAAAACTGGCTTTCCATGGAGCGCTATCTAGGCGGTGCTTCTGAAGTGGTGGCCCCGAAGCCGATTGAGGAACGGAAGCGCTTGGTGGAGATGCTGGCCGAAATTCATCCTGATGTGCTCGGCGTCTGCGAGGTGGGCACTGATGAGGATGTGGCCGATTTACAAAAGCGCCTAAAGTCTCTTGGGGTGGATCTGCCTCATGTGGAGCGCGCTCACGGTGGTGATAGTACCCGCAGTTTGGCACTGCTATCGCGGTTTCCGATCTCTGCACGAAAATCCCAATTGGATCTGAAGTACCAGATTGGAGATCAAACGTTTCCCATGCAGCGGGGTATCCTGGATGCCACCGTGGCTCTGAGTGCTACCCTGCAGGTGCGCTTTCTCGGCGTGCATCTCAAGTCAAAGCGGGCCATTCCTGAAGCCGACGAGGCGATGATGCGGCGTAATGAGGCTCATCTTCTGCGCTCTCATATGGATTCCATTTTCAATCAAGACATTGGGGTGAAGATGCTCTGCTATGGGGACTTTAATGAGCACCGCAATGAACCTGCGATCAGTGAGATTATCGGTAGCCGATCTTCAGAGACTTACATGACCGATCTTCCGCTGCATGACTCTGATGGCCTCGTCTGGACTCACTTTTGGGACGCTGCGGATGTCTATTCACGCCTCGATTTCCTTTTTGCCAGCCGCAATCTACGCCCCCTGATTGATCTGCGTAAAGCCCGCATCTACACGGCGCGTGACTTTGATAAAGCCAGTGACCATCGTCCTCTGGTTTTGACGATTGCAGAGAAATAAGTGGGGATGTATTTGAATCCATGAAACGACGTCATTTTTTACAGTCGGCTGCCGCTGCCTCTTTTCCTGCGCTTGCTGCTTCAGTCGAAAGTAATGGAGCGACTCGGGTGGTGGATACGCACACGCATTTTTATGATCCGACACGTCCGCAAGGTGTGCCGTGGCCAGCTTTGGGGACCAAACTTTATCGTCCTGTTCTTCCTGCCGATTGGCGTGCCCTTGCTGAGCCTCACGGGATCAAGCAAACAGTGGTCGTAGAAGCCAGCAAGTGGCTAGAAGACAATCAGTGGATCCTGGATCTAGCTTCACAGGAGAAATGCATTGTTGGATTTGTCGGTCATCTTGACCCTGAAGATGCCGCCTTTGCTACGAACTTGCGGCGCTTTGCGGCTAATCCTCTTTTCCGAGGCGTGCGTTGGAGCGGGGCGGCATTGATGAAATCAGAGCTTAAGTCTGCGGTTTTGGTGGGGGCTAAGTTGCTTGCAGATCATGGATTGGAGCTTGATGTGAATGGTCCGCCTGAGACACTTTCAGCGGTTGCTGACCTAGCTTTGGCGGTGCCTGATTTGAGGCTGGTGATCAATCACTTGGGGTCTAGTGGAGACCCTCAATCGTTGAAGCCTGCCTGGCGTGAGGGTATTCAAGCGGTGGCAAAATGCTCCAATGTGTGGATGAAGGTTTCTGCTTTGGTCGAACAGGTGAAAGGCTCTGAAGGTGCGGCGCCAACGGATGTGAGTTATTATCTGCCGATTTTGGATCATCTCTGGCAGTGCTTTGGCGCAGACCGTTTGATCTACGGCAGCAATTGGCCAGTCAGTGATCGTGGTGCCAATTACGACAAGGTTTTTGGCTTGGTTAGCGACTACTTCAGCAACAAAGGCAAAGAGGCCTGCGAGAAGTATTTTTGGCAAAACTCGCGAGAGGTCTATCGCTGGATCGAGCGTTAATGATGAATCCTTTTACTGTGCTTCATTCACGGTCGCATCAGTTGCCGAGCCGACGAGTTTGATGACTTGGCCGCCATTGGATTGATTTGGCGCAGGCGGTGTTGCCTGAACTGGTTGCGGGGCTGGTTTTGGCGTGACTTGGCCTTGCTTGAACTTCGCAATCTCTTCTGCAGACGGCATGATGGCTTTGCGAATGATAACTGGATTTGGCACCGTGACTGGAGCTGGCGGAGTTATCGGTACAGCGCTTGCAGGTGGATTTGGCTTCGCTGATGCAGGAGGTGTGCTGACCATCGCGCTTGGTGTTTCTTTCTTGGGAGCTTCTTTGGGTGGTTCCGTTTTGGCTATGGTTGTTTTTTGTGGCTCGGCTGCTTTTGGCTCGGGCATGACCGGAGGTTTTACCTTTGCTGCTACATCCACATTCGCGGGCTCGGATGCTATGGGCGGGGTGTTTGTCACCTTTGGGGTGACAACTGGCTCCGTAGGTTTGATTCCCGGCGCTGTGATGGGTTTTTCGGTCTGTGTGTTGAGAGATGGGATGGCGAGATCGCTGGTCGATGGCGCACTAGGACGAGAACTCAGCCACCAGGCGAGCATGCCGAAAATCACGACGGCAGCCGCAGCCCAAACTGGCCAAGCCGATTGACGTTTGCTTGAGCGATGGTCGAATTCATGGGCGTGAAGCCTACGGGAGATCGGGCTGACATCGTCATGCTCCTCAAACATAGTGGATTCATCATCGTCAAAATCTGAAACGCTGCCAACGCTTTCCATCTCTTCCAGAGCAACATTACTGCCACGTAATCTAGTGGCCAGATCGCTTGTGGCCGGGGCTGCTAGGAGAGCATCAAAACGCTCTAAAAACTCGCTAGGACTTGGCGTGTCGCCGTTCTGATTGGCAATCTCCAAGGTCTGACGAATGTACAGGCTGAGTGATTCTGGAATCGTTTCCGGGAAGGCTGAAGCTTCCCTTGGATTCCTTTCTCCCGTCAGCAAGTAGGCGGCTAAAGCAACAAAAGAGCGGTGTCTGTGCTCGCGATCTTTTTGATGAGCTCCTTCGTAGGCTGATGAATCAGGTGTTTCAACAAGAGGAGCCTCGTAAAGATGGCGCATCGTGAGATGGGCACGCACTTTGACTAAAAAGGGCGGCCAAGCGTCGATACGCTTTTGCAAAAGACGATCCAATTCACGGGCTTGCAGTCCACCACCTTTGCCAACTTTCAAAAAGATGTTTGAAGGGTGCAGATCAATTTTATCAACGGAGCAGTCTAATGCCTGATCAAGCGCCGAGCGAGTCTGCCGTAGCAGGATGGATACCTCAGCAGGATTCAGGGTTAAACGATCCATGAGTAGCCGACTCAGGGTGAATCCTGGATCACGCTCTTCTGTTAAAAAGCTCCACTCATTGCTCTCCCATAGGCTGAGGCTGCGGAGAATGTGCGGGTGCTTGTCTGGACTGAAGCGCCAGCTTTGAAGAGGGACGGCATCGTAGTTTGCCTTCTCGATTAATCTGGAAGGTGGAAGCAGGTGAACGGTGATGGGCTGATCGTTTTTGACGCTCAGACAAGGAATGGCAAACGGGTATTGGCGGGCATTGTCTTCTTCTGCAATGCGGAAGCGGTTGCCAAGAATTTTCTCCACAGAAACACCATCCAACAATAAACTTTGCAATTGTGAATGCGGCTGAAGCGTGGTGGTGGCCAGCAATTGCTTGCGAGCTGTGCGCATCTGAATGCTGCTGACTTGAGCGCTGTGAGCTTCTTTGATGTCTTCACGCAACCTTTCCAGTGAGTTAGGCGCATTGCCTCTTTCTGTCAGCGCTGCACGCACGGTCGTGCGCAGATTGCCTGGCAGGGAAGTCATGGTTGGAAAGCGGTCAGGGTTTTCTCCCGCATAAACCTGTCCTGTGAGCATGAGGAAAAGAACCTCGCAAATTTGCTGCACTTGGTAGGCTGCATCAGTCTCTTGGTTTTCCGGTAAGGATAGACCAAAGTCACAGACGCGGAGCTGGAGGAAGGTGTCCTCGATCGCTGTGATCATGACCTTATCAAACTGCATTTGCAGAGGCAGTGATTGCCTCCGCAGTGTGCTTGTCAGGTCGTTTAAAAGATTCAGAAGAAGTGAATAGACCGTGGCTGGTGGAAGAGCTCCACGACGCTGAATGTAGTCAGTCAGAAACTCTCCGTCATTCAGATTGCTCGTGTAATAGATCAATCCCTGATCTTCACCCGATTCCAGAATGCTCATGAAGCTCCCGGACTTAAATTGCATCGCCTGCCTGATCCGATCCATGGCAATACGTCGATCATTCCCAATGAGAGGTCTGCCTGCGCTGAGGACATGTAGCTCGACCAGCCTACCAATTTGTGTGTCAAAGGCGAGAAACACCATTTCCTCAGCTGAACGCACAACGCGCACCGGCTCGCCCGAAGCACGGCGGGCGATGGTGAGGTGTCCGAAGCTTTCGAGATCAGCGGCCATTGAGTGTGTTATTTATGCTTGAAGTATGCCGCAAGAACCGGTTCGAAGACCAGCCGATTCTTTCGTCTTGTTTCATTTTCGAGTCTGATTCTAATTCTTGGGGCGCAATAATGCAAAGTTATTCTTGAAAATACAGTAATTTTACAATTGAGGATATTGAATCTATATGAAGATTATACTGCGATTGATAGTTATAGTCAATGCCTTCTTGAATAAGTTGGGGCCAAATAGCGATTATTGCGGGCTTGCCATTTCTGTTCTAATCATCAAATCTTTAAGTTATTCATGTCAACTCCCGCCATTCAGCCTGAAGTCACCCGTCTCCGCGATCTTTCACCTCATCAAGTTCGCTCAGGTATCGCAGCTTGGTTGGGCTGGCTGTTTGATGGTTTGGACATGCATCTATACACCTTGGTAGCGACCGCCTTTGTGGCACAGCTTATGGTATTGCCAGAGAGTGATCCTTCAGTTGGTCAGCATGGGGCCATTATTCAGGCTGCTTTTCTGGTCGGTTGGGCTTTGGGTGGGGCGTTTTTTGGTCGTGTAGGGGATGTGCTCGGGCGGAGCCGAACGCTGACACTCACGATTCTGACTTATGCCTGCTTCACAGGCTTGTCTTTCTTTGCTCAGACCTGGTGGCATCTGATGATTTTCCGCTTTCTCGCAGCGCTTGGGATTGGTGGCGAGTGGGCCGTGGGGGCTTCCTTGCTTTCTGAGACTTGGCCTAAAAAATGGCGTCCATGGGTGGCGGCTACGCTGCAATCAGCCGTGAACTGCGGTGTCTTGCTGGCTTGCTTTGCTGGTTGGCTGCTAGCTGGACATGAGCCGCGCAATATTTTCCTCATTGGTGTACTGCCTGCCTTCATCACGCTTTGGATTCGCAAAGCCGTACCTGAGACGGAGACTTGGGAAAAGGCCCGTGAAGGACAGCCGGTGCCGAGAATCAGCGATCTCTTCGGCCCAGCGGTGCGTGGGGTGACTTGGCGGGTGATGATCATCTGTGCAGTCTCGCTGACGGCCCATTGGACCTTTCTTTTTTGGCAGCAGAAACATGTGCTAAGTCTGCCTGAGATCGTCACTCTATCTAAAGAGGGTAAAGACGGTGCTCTGGTGACCGCGCTGATGTGGATCATGCTGGGGAGTCTGATCGGTAACTACATCGCGGGAGCTTTGGCCAAGTGGCTGGGCTATCGAAAAGCCATTGTGGGGATGATGCTTGCTTACTTCATCATCATGTATGTTTCCTTCTCGAAGCCTTGGGATTGGGAGACAACGAAGGTTCAATTTGCCATTATTGGTGCCTGCCAAGGTGTGTTTGGCCTCTTCACCATGTGTCTGCCACCACTTTTTCCTGTCCTGTTACGCACCACTGGTTCAGGTTTTTGTTACAATATCGGACGCATCGTCGCGGCTGCTGGCACGGTGTTCTTTGGGATCTTTGTCAAGGTAGGCGATTACCGCGAAGCTTTATTGTATGCGGGCTTTCTCTTCATTCCAGCCACCTTGGTCTCGATGATGTTGCCTCTCGAAAAAGAGGAGCCTTGATTAAAGTGGCTTGGATTGCACGCGCACCCGGCCCTCTTCTTGAGTTTCAGAGGCACTCGGAGCCTGCAGGATGGCGACTAGGTTTGAGGCCAAAAGATAGATGAGCGCTGAGCCCAGGGCACCGCCGATGGCAATGAGTCGGCGCTGCACGATGTTTTCAGAAGATATCATCGTGTAGATCCGCAGACAGATCAGTGCCCATAAGATCGTGAGAACGGGCGCGACGACGGGGAGATAAGTTTCCATGAATAGAGGCTAGCTCTAGAGGGAGGTGTTCGTCATGTGGTTTTTGAGATTTACAATCTCTCACGGCACATGAGGCACCGCGGCGAGCTGATTTGGCTGAGCGCCCATTTTGACATTCTTGCCGTCGGTACACTTTTCGATCAGAGAGCTGGCCATCGCTGAAACGGCGGTTTTGAGCCTCGTATCCTCTGGGTAGAGTCTGGAAAGAGTCAGCAACTCAGGCAGGGCCTCAACGGTGATGCCCATGGCATCGAATTCATCCAGCAGCGCTTTGATGGCGGGCTTGGCTACAGCATCGACTTCAGCCCGTTCTTCTTTGACCACGCTCCCGAGATCTCCAAGAGCGCGAAGAATGATGATGTGGTAAACGGTGCGTGCATTGTGGGCATCCATCCAACGGCCATTGGGTGCCTGACCTGGGGCCACACCGACTCGGAATTTATGCAGGGCAGCTTTCAAAAAGCGCTCATCCCGAGAATGGCGATAGGCATCGGCCAGAAGGCTGATGGAAAAGGCATTGTAATTGAAGTTGGGGCAGCATTTCTGTTTCAGTGCCCATTCTGCGGCTTTCATGCCAGAGGCAGCCCAGGATTCATTTTTAAAGACAGCGCCTGCTTTGAGTAAAGCAGTGCCACAAACACCGGTATCAAATTGAGATCCGCCCTCGGGGTCGGCGGTGATGAGCCAGCCATCTTTCACCTCCACTTTGCCGGCGTCGAGTTGGCGGTTGATCATGTCACCGAAGCGGATGTTTTTTCCACGGAGGTCAGGGAAGGGGAGGTGTCCCTCGGGTTGCTGAAGACTGATGAGGATCTTGGCGCAGCCCTCGGCTAATCGCTGCAAGTCGGCCAGTTCGGATGGATCATGCTTTTGCACGAAGGGCTGGATGTCAGTACAGGCGTTCAGAACGTAGCCATAAAGTCGCACCATTTGATCTGGGAGCGGCCTGCCCTCCATGAGCCGTTTGATCGGACTGCCCAGACTTTTCATCGCGTCGAGAAAGAGTTTCGTAGACTCTGCTTCCGTGAGGCTTATTCCCTTTGGCTTTCTGCCGATGCGGCGACCATCTGGCAGACCTGCTTGATTGCCTAAAACAGTGAGCATTGCCTGCGTCGCTAATTTCACTCGGGCTGAGTCATCGCTAGCCATGGCCTCTTGCAGTTGCTGTCCGAGAAGCTGCTTTTTTTCCAGGATCTCGCGTGTCGGGTGAAACAAAGGCTGCCCAGCCATGGACCAGCCACCGGCATCAATACCGACCTTTGTTTCTAACTCGCTTAACTGGGCCTCAGCATCACTGGGGAGAGCTTCTTTAAATTGGCGTCCCAAAGTCTCGACCTGAGTGACGAGTCCACGATCATTGTGTTCTCGGGCAATCTGTAAGGCCATTTTTAAACGAGCTTCTGCGTCATTCGGAGTGAGGGCTTCAGCAAGGAGAGTGAAGCTGAGCCAAAAGAGAAGGGCGCGCATTTGATTATCGATGGGAGAGCTTTTTTTCGCCCCAGGTCAGGATGCGTCCAACTAACTCGGCATCTTGAGCTTCTTTGGCTTCTTCGAGCGCTTTTTTAGCCTGAATGAATTGACGGATAAGAGGCAGTGAAATGATGGATTCAGCGCCTTCTTGCACATCGGCTAAACGTTGTTTGAGGACTTCGAGATCTACGTTGCCAGACTCTTCTTGGCTGAAATCTAGGGATTCGGTGGATTCGGGTTCATCCACGCCGCTTTCAGCCACGAGCTTGTCGAGTTCTTCATCAGCTTTGGACCATTGACCTTGACGAATCAGCGCTTCGATCTCGCTGCCCCGTTTGGTCATGGCTTGAGTGGCTTTGATCCCCAGGGAATCCACGGCAGCTCGCAGTTTGCCCACTTTGTCCCGCACTCGTGGTTCTACATCAGATTTTTTAGCCAGCTTTCCTGGGGCCAATTGCATGGCTTTTTTCTGCTGCTCAGGACTCATGCAGTCCCGTAATTGGATCAGGGTTCGTAATTGCAGCTGTTTCACGGGAGCCTCTGCCTCCAAAAGCCCACTCAGAGCCTTGCTGGCAGATTCTGCGCTGGTCTCACGATTTTTGAGTGATTCATTGAAGGCTTTCTGTGTTTGCTTGACGGCCTTTTCCAGGGGCTCAGCAGTTTCCCGTGCTTCATTCACGATACTGAGCATTTTTGATTCTTGGTCTGAGGTCAGTTCAAGTTCAGCTCGGAGCTGGGCAATCGTCTCTGGCATAATCAGGCCATGCTGAAGCCAGTTTTCAGGCCCGGCATGGGCGGTCAGTGACAGTGCGATGAATGAGAGAAGGAGGGGCTTCATGGAAGTTGGAGGGTTAGATAAGCAGGAAGAAGAAAATTGCTGGGCGTGGATGGGCTGTCGTCTAGACCGGCAAAAAGTGGCTCGGACGGAGAATCGAAGAGGGCAGGAAGTGCAGTGACGAGATTGGGCTCCCTTTCCTGGTGGAAAAGTGTGACGCTCAGAATCAAGCAGGCAGCAGCAGCGGTGGTCATCATCAGCCAGTTCGTTAAGGCGTAACGTGGTGGCTGGATCGGAGCTTCAATCTGACGTGGATTCCAGGCTGGGGCCTGTTCTCGATCTGCCTTACGCAGAGCGGCAAAGCGCGACTGTAGGTCTGGATTGCTTTCAGGATTCATGTTGAGAAATGGGGGTTAAGAGACTGCGTAGGCGTGCTTTTCCTCGTTCATAATGCTGGCGCACCGAGCCTAGGCTGATTTTCATGATGACTGAGGCCTCGTTCAAAGTGAGGTCCTGATAAAAAACGAGATGCAGCACCTCTGCCTGACGGGCCGGAAGCTGGCAGAGGCAGTCGCGTAACTGCTGTGTCTGTTCGTCTAGCTGTATCTGCTGTGATGGGCATGGCTGAGTGTCCTGGCTGTCTCCGCTGAACTGCCGTATCAGTTTTCCCACCAAGGACTCGCGATAGCGCAGTCGGCGGAATTCTTCGTGAGCAGTGTATCGAATCACACCGAACCACCAGGTCTTGAAGCTGGAGCTGCCAGAGTGGGATGTGCGGCCAGCGGCTAGTTTGAGATAAGCGTTCTGTAAAACATCCTCGGCCCGCGAATGATCGCCTGCACAGCAATGCAGCGCCCAACCAAACGCGTCGGGATGTAGGGATTCGAGTTGATCGGCAATTTCGCGCTCCATTCATTTCCCCGTGAGTGATCTGGGGTGGTTGACTGTATGACAGCTGTAGATTTTTTATCTTAATTACTTTTAAAGCGATTGGGAATTGGATCGTTTCCTGCTGAAGATGAGGCTGAAACTGCGATTGCTCACCCCATAGCAAAATCCGTGATTGCAATTTGGAGCCCAATGCCCAACAATGAACAAGACTCCGAGTAATTGTTGAAATTCAATATCTCTTAAAGAATGACTCCAAAAATTTCCTTCCTCTTTGTTAGCGCCATTTGCGTTCTCCTGAGTTCATGTGCCAGCTCCTTTGGAGGACGGGCCATCTCGTCGAAGGGTACCCGCATTACTTCGGTCCGCACGACGGCTTACACTCACAGTGAATCCGATCACATCGTTTATGGTGCACGAACAGCGGTGGGCACTCCCTTAAAGTATGGCATGGTCCGCAGTGCGGCTGCTGATTGGTCCGTTTTCCCAGTGGGAACTATTTTCCAGATCGAAGGTACCCCCCACATCTATCAAGTGGACGACTACGGCTCTGCCCTCGTCGGGACAAACACGATCGATATCTACCAGCCAAGTAAGAGCCAGATGAACGCCTGGGGTGTCAAGAACGTCAATATCCGCGTGCTCAAATGGGGCTCATTCTCCAAGAGCGTGGCCATCATGAAGGAGCGCCAGGGCTACGGCCATGTTCGGAACATGGTGAACCGTATTCAGCGTAGCTAGAACTGGCCTTTTGTGATAAAGTCGGAGCGCGTCAGCTATATCCTTCAACGGTTAGAGGAGCTCTATCCAGAAACTCCGGTTCCTTTGGATCATAGCGATCCCTTTACTCTGCTGATCGCTGTTTTATTGTCGGCCCAATGCACCGATGTGCGAGTGAATCAAATCACGCCAAAGCTGTTCGGCGAATTAGGCAAAACGCCGCAAGCTCTCGCCGCCCAGCCAGTGGCTAAAATCGAAGCCATCGTCAAACCCTGTGGACTAGGCCCTCAGAAAGCCAAGGCAATCCAGAAGCTTTCTCAAATCCTCCTCGATCAGCATGGTGGGCAGGTTCCTTGCGATCTTGCTGCTTTAGAAGAGCTCCCGGGAGTCGGCCATAAGACGGCGCAAGTCGTCATGGCGCAGTCCTTTGGCGTGCCCTCTTTCCCGGTCGATACCCACATTCATCGCCTGGCTCAGCGCTGGAAACTGACCGATGGGAAAAATGTCACCCAAACCGAGCGTGATCTGAAGCGCCTCTTCCCTGAAGCTTCCTGGAACAAACTGCACCTTCAAATCATCTTTTATGGTCGCGAGTTCTGCTCAGCTCGCGGCTGCGACGGCACCGTCTGTGAGATCTGCACGACCCTTTTTCCTGAGCGGAAACGTGCTCTTAAAACGAAGAAGGCTTGAGTTTGCTTCCCATCCAGCTAGCGGAGACGTAACCCAGATTCCCTAGCTCACTTTTTCCCCACTATGCCAACCGATTCCGACATCCGCACCGCTCTTTCCCAAGTTCGTTACCCAGGCTTTAGCCGAGACATCATTTCCTTTGGCCTCGTTAAAGGCATTAGCATTGAGGCTGGCAAGGTCATCATTGATATCTCCGTCGCCACTCGTGATCCAAACATCCCGCGTCTGATTCATGAGCAGGCCATGGACGTGCTGATGAAAGTTGCTGGCGTCACGGAAGCTAAGCTGAATTTCGACATCAAGGAGCCGCCAAATACCGCTACGGCAACGGCCGACAAATTGCCCAAGTCCAGCATTCCTGGCGTGAAGAAAATCATCGCCGTTGGCTCCGGTAAAGGCGGGGTAGGGAAGAGCACGGTGGCCTCTAACTTAGCCGTCGCGCTTGCAAAGACCGGTGCCCGTGTCGGTCTGTGCGACTGCGATCTTTACGGTCCCAGCATCGCCCACATGTTCGGCAGCAACGACCGCCCGTTCCAAAATGAAGAGCAGCAAATCGTGCCGATCGAGCGTTACGGTCTGCAACTGATCAGCATGGGCTTCCTCTTGGATGACGACAGCGCCGTGATCGTCCGTGGCCCCATCGCCACCCGCTACATTCAGCAGTTCTTGCGTCAGGTCGCCTGGGATAATCTCGACTATCTTGTGCTCGATCTTCCTCCTGGCACGGGCGACATTCAGCTCACCATCGTGCAGACCGTGGCCCTGGATGGCGCTGTGATCGTCACGACCCCGCAAGAGGTTGCTTTGATCGATGCCCGTAAAGCCGTCTCCATGTTCCAAAAGGTCAACGTCCCTATTCTTGGCATCATTGAAAACATGAGTTACTTCCTCTGTCCTAGCGATGGCCAGATCTATCACATCTTTGGCAAAGGCGGCGGTGATCATGAAGCCAAGCGTCTCGGCGTCCCGCTACTCGGTCAGATCCCCATCGAGATGAGCGTCCGCGAATCCGGCGACGAAGGTCACCCCATTGCCCTCGAAGAAACCGCTCAAAGCCTCGCCTCCAAAACCTTCCATGAAATAGCCGCGAAGCTTACCCTAGCCGTGCCGCTTTAAAACCTTTTGGGTCAGTGTTCCCACCTCCCATCCCCCAAAACTGGGGGGCTTCAAAAGCGTGAAGAGGCTTGTTCAGGATTCGCTGCACAAGAACTGCTGTTGCCTTGAGCGTAACGATTCAGAGGTTTTGTTTTTTCTGGCCTCTTTCTTTCTGCCAGTGTTCAGGAATCAGGCAGCAAAGGCTCTGCGGCAGTCATTGGCTTGCTCGTTCTTCGCAGGCATGCACCCTTGAATGTTTGACGACTTCTCAGCTGAAGAAAGTATCTTCGTGGGAATAGGGCGGAGCGCAGCAGCAGAGCAGGCGGAGAGTCTGGGTGGCAGTGATCTGGTGCCAGGCGCTGGGGGGAATAAGGATGGCATCACCTGGGGAGACAGCGCGGGTTTCGCCATCGATTTCCATGGTGCCGTGGCCTTCGAGGATGAAGTAGAACTCCTCACTGAGCTTGTGATAGTGACGCTGGGTCGGTTGACCAACGGGAATGGTGGCTTCGGCGAGGGATTGGTTTTGAACCGGTGCGTTGGTTTGATCCAGGATGCTGCGGATCGTGCTGCCGTCTTTGGTGGTGAATGGCGTTTGTTGGGAAAGCTGGTTGATCGTCATGGTTGCGTCTGTCATCGTCGGGCGCTATCACACGAAAGGCAAGCCCACGCATGAAGTTCTCTACCCGTAACTGCACAGCCATCATCACTGGGGCCTCCTCGGGTCTGGGGGCGGAATTCGCACGGCAGTTGGCGCGCGAGGCGAATACCCTGATCCTAGTGGCTAGACGGTTGGATGCCATGGAGTCGGTCAAGGCGGAACTCTTGAGTTTGAAGGCTGAGCTGAAGGTCGAGCTCGTCGTTGCCGATCTATCCACGGACGCTGGACGAGCGGCTCTAGTGAGCTGGGTGGATCAGGCTATTGTGAAGCCTAATTTACTGATCAATAACGCAGGTCTGGGGGATTACGGCAGCTTCGCCAGTGCCTCTGAAGATCGGCTAAAAAGGCAGATCGACGTGAATGTTTCCGCGCTCGTTTTGCTTTCTCGGGCGCTGCTGCCCGTGCTGATGAAAACGGCCCCTGCGGGCATTCTCAATGTGAGCTCGTTGGCAAGCACTCTGCCCATGCCTGACTTGGCCGTGTATGCGGCTTCTAAAGCTTTTGTCTCAAGTTTTAGCGAAGCGCTGGCCATTGAATTGGCACCGCAGCAGATCCAGGTGACCTACGTCTGCCCTGGGCCGACGCCGACCAATTTCAGCAAAACAGCCAAGCGTGACGATGGCACGGATACCAATCGCGATGGCCAGGGCTTGCTGAGAATTCCCGCGAGCCAAGTCGTCGCAGAAGCCTTGGCGGCCTTGAGTGCTGGAAAAACCTGCGTTTTCCCTGGGCTCGGTGTCTCAATCGCTGCCCCACTTTTTTGGCATATGCCGCGTTCTTTGCTGCGCTGGGTCTTGCGCCGCCGTCACTCTCAATCCAAGGTTTAAAGAAGCCTATGAAGCCCCCCATCGACACCACCTCATTGAATCCCAACCAGGGGCCATCCCAATGGGAGCCTCGTCAGCCCAGAGGTGCGCTGAGTTCACTGATTCGACTGTTGGTGCTCATCATCATCTCCCTGCTTCTGGTCATCCCTTTTACACCGTTTGCCGGCAAGATTAAGCAGGGCATCAAAGAGATCGTCAGTGCAGGGCGCAGTAGCACCGAGGTGATCACGCGGGAGATCGAGCGACGTGTCGAAGTGCCTGTGGAGGTCGTCAAAGAGGTGATCAAAGAAGTGCCTGCACCACCGCCGCCGCTGCCAGATGATTTTATTCCACGCAAGGAGGCCGATGTCTCCACTTTCTTTAACGGCATCACCATTAAGACCAAGCTTCTGACGGAGCAGGGGACTTACGCCAGTCTGGAGCGTCTAGACCCCGAGGCCTACAAGGCTGAGTTCCAACTCAGTGTCCGTGTGCCAAAGGCCAATCAAACCGTGGCAGAGCTTTCCCGGATCAATCCTTCGCTGCCAAGTCTGCTGCCCGATCTCGCAGCCATGCTACCTACCGCCAAGGTCTCCGGTTTCTACCATAAACTCTACGAGAATAAGACCAACGGCATCCAGCGCGACATCACCCGCCTGAACAAGATCCTGGATCGGCATAACTTTTTTGATTGTGAGACCATCCTGGAGATGAGCCACCCGACGAGTCAGCGCAAAGCCCTGCTGATTCAGTCGGAGATGGATGTCGTGTGTGATGGCACGGATGGCGACCGCATGGCCACGCTGGACGAGTTCATCTACATGTCGGATTATTATCAGCCTTTCACCAGCTATGCTTGGGCAAAGAAAACCAAGACGCCGAATCCGCTTCTGGCTCGCTGGGAGGCCCGACTGGCCAAGGCCACTGAGCAATTCAATGTGAAAGGTCTGCCTGCCGAAAAGAATCGCGAGCTCAAAGCCCTGATTGATACGCTGAAAGTCGAGATCAGTGAGATGAAAGCCCGTAGTAGCCTCATTGCCGAGAAAGATCCTTTCATTGTGCTTTCATTGCTCTTCCGTGGATATACTTCCACCAATAAATACACACCTCAGATGGGTGACTATGCCGTCGTTATCTATGGCGATAAAATGTATCCAGCCATCTGCGGTGACTACGGACCCACTCAGAAGATGGGCGAGGCCTCCCTCTTCATGGCCAAAGCTGTCAGTGAAAAGGCGACTCCCTACAGGCGTCCCGAAAGCGACCTTAAAATCACCTATCTCATCTTTCCAGGAACAGCAGAAAAGCCGAATGCCCCGCCAAATCTGGATCACTGGCATGACAAGTGCAGCGCCTATCTGAAAGAACTCGGTGCCCCAGGTTCGGGTCATGAGCTTCATCGCTGGGAAGATCCCTTCAAAAAGCCTGAGCCCGTCCCTGCTGTCATAGTGCCTATCGACGGGACTACTCCGGTGGTCCCAAGCGTTGCTCCAGCAGCGGCTCCGGCCGGCGCTTCAGCAACTCCAGCTGGATCGACGGCTCCCAAAACACCTTGAGCTTGAGTTGCTGAAACCATTCATTTCTGAGACTGCTTGCCAGGCTCAGAGCGAGAAATCTGGCATTTGGCTCCTATTTCATCTTCTGAATGGATGAAGCCGCAAGTTTACCTGGGCGCTAACTCCGCCTTGCACTCTCGTGATTTCCTCCGAACTTCCGCGCCCAATTTTCAGCTATGATTCCTAACGCCTACCGCTCCCTCCACTGCAACGCCGTCCGCCCTGAGCACATCGGTCAGACTGTCACTCTTTGTGGCTGGGTGAATTCGGCGCGTGACCATGGCGGCGTCATTTTCATCGACTTGCGCGACCGCGAGGGTCTGACTCAGGTCGTCTTTCGCCCAGAGGAAAATGCAGCCCTAGCTGAGCAAAGCCACACCCTGAGGGATGAAGACGTCATCCAAGTTATCGGAAAAGTCGCTGCTCGGCTGACTGGCACTGAAAATTCAAAGCTCGGCACCGGCGAAGTCGAAATCGTCGCCACCGAACTGAAGGTGCTGAACAAGTCTGAAGTCCTGCCGTTCCACCTCGATCGCGAGATGTCGAACGAAGACCTGCGCATGAAGTACCGCTACCTGGATCTGCGCCGCGAGCGCATGAACCGGAACATCCGTACGCGTCACAAGATCACCACCGCGGCCCGTAATTACCTCGACGCTACCGGTTTCATCGAGGTCGAAACGCCGATCCTCTCGAACCCAACGCCAGAAGGGGCTCGTGACTTCCTTGTGCCTGCCCGACTCAGCCCAGGCAAGTTCTTTGCGCTGCCTCAGGCACCCCAGCAGTACAAGCAGCTCCTTATGGTCGCTGGCCTTGAGCGTTATTTCCAAATCGCCCGCTGCTTCCGTGACGAAGATCTGCGCGCCGACCGCCAGCCAGAGTTCACCCAGATCGATATCGAGGCCAGCTTCATCGTGCAAGACGACATTATCCAGCTCGTCGAAGGCCTGCTCGCTAGCATGTTCAAAGCCGGCCAAGGCGTGGACATCCCAGCCTCCTTCCAGCGCATCACCTACCAGCACGCGATGGATGTTTACGGCTCGGATAAACCCGACACTCGCTACGGCCTGGAGATCGTCGATATGGCCGATGTCTTCGCGACCAGCGGCTTCAAGATCTTCCGCACCATCCTTGAAGGCGGAGGCGTCGTCCGTGCCATCAATGCCAAAGGTTTCGCCGGCATCACCACGGGCCAGATGATCCGCCTGAACGAGCTCGCGATTCAGGCTGGCATGAAGGTCAAGCAGCTCGCCTTCATCAAGGTGGAGCGCAACGCAGAAGGCGTGCTCGAATACAAGAGCCCGCTATGGAAGTTCTTCGGCGAAGACGAACAAAAAGCACTCATCGCCAAACTTGGTGTTGAGGAAAACGACATCGTCTTCTTCTACGCTGGCACCTGGGATGACGCCTGCAACATCCTTGGCAAGGTCCGCCTTGAGATCGCCTCCATGCAAAAGCTCACCGAAGGCAGCACCGCGCTAAACTTCCTCTGGGTTGTCGATTTCCCACTGCTCGCCTACAGCCCTGAAGATCAGAGCTGGGTCGCCGTGCATCACCCCTTCACCCGCCCGAAGGCCGAAGACGTGCCGCTTCTCGATGCTGGTGAATACGGCAAAGTCCGTGCTGAAGCCTACGACGTCGTCCTCAACGGCTACGAACTCGGCGGCGGCAGCATCCGAATCCACGAAAGCGACCTCCAGGCCAAAATGTTCAGCGTTCTCGGCGTCACGCCAGAGGAGCAGGAGCTCAAATTCAGCCACATCCTCGAAGCCTTCAAATTCGGTGCCCCTCCACACGGTGGCCTCGCCCTCGGCCTCGACCGCATCGCCATGCTGGTTAGCGGAGAAGAAAGCATCCGCGAAGTCATCGCCTTCCCGAAAAACAACAAAGCCTGCGATCTCATGACCGACAGTCCGACGAATGTGGACTTTAAATCCCTGCGCGAGCTTTATGTTCAGAGCACCTGGAAGGAAAAGAAAAAGGAAGATGCCGAAGCCCCTGCTGCTTAACGGCCTCGATTCCCATTCATCACGTTGGCTTGGAAGTGACTTGGTCTCTGCAGTTTCCCAAAAGGGGAATGTGGCAGATCAAAGTCTTACTTCTCCGCATCAATCAGAGTGAGTTACTCATGGACGTAAATCCCCGTTCTACACGTTCTGGATGAGATGAAAATGCTGTGAGGCGGGTTTCGGACCCTACATCACAGGAATGGATGCTGATCTGTAAATGATCTCGGATTCCCGTATTAAAGCAGAGGATCTACTGCGGCCTTTTGGGCTGACTTTGATGAACATCAGGCTGGCTGAGATTGATGAGGTGGATCGCACTTGATTGGCGCGACCCACCATCACGGTAACCTTACAGTTTGCCCTTCATGATCTGGCGCACGCCATTGTCGAATTCTACGACAATGACAGAATCGTTAATGGCGTCAGAATCAGTGCCTTCTTGAATGGCTTTGCCAAGACCCGTAGCACCGGCACCACCAGCTGTGAGATTGTTCGCTGGAAGTGAGAAGGACTTCACTTTGCTTGGTTGGTTGTTGAATAGTTGGCCCTTACGAAGGACCAAATAAGGACGGCGCAGAGTGTCTGTCGTTGCGGTCACGGGTAGGGAGCTTGCTCCCTGGAATAGTGCCAAGTCGGTGCCTTTGGCTGCACCGACCAGCGTGGTAAGCACGAGGTAGGTTCCACGATGAGGCTCTACTTCAACACGGTTGATCACACCAATCGTGGCGTTACCGCAGTTGGGCGCTATTTGTCCTTCACGAATCAGGACTGCGAGCTGGTTTGCTGGATTGCTTTGCAAAAGAAGCAGAGCCTGATCATTGGCCGCGGTGACGCCGGTGCCTGCTAGTTGAACTAATGCCAGTTGCTGACCATTGGTTTGCCAGAAGGCAAGGAATTTGGCGATTCTTACTCCTGCAAGGCCCTGCGGTGGAATGAAGTTGTCTGTGCTTGCACCTAAATTGACACCTTTGCGCAGAATCTGGCGGCCAATCGTTCCATTACCATTGTATAGCCAGAGTCCTTCATTTTCAGCGGCGGGGAAAGCGGATGCTGGTGTGCCAGCAATGGTTGCACGGAAGAGCACGTTGGTCGCATCTGCCGTTTCACCAATATAGCTGGCGAAAGTGGCACCTGTTATTGGCGTCGATTCAGCATTGTGAACTGGAGAAACTCCCTTTTGAGAGACGGTTGCGGTAGCACCGCCGAATGTCCGAGAGAAAATAGCCTGGTCTTGAGTTTTCGGCGCACCACCTGCCACAGCCGTGGCAAACACAGTCAAGGCATCGTACTGAGCCACTCTGCCGGTGAATTGACCCAGTGTCGGACCAGAGACGAAGGCTGCGAAGCCTTCCCGCCTAGTTTCAATGGGCGTCGCGAAATTAGAACTAAAAAGACCGCTGTCATTTGTGGGTAACGTACCATTCACATTGGGGCGGAGTGTGCAGGTCACTGATAGCAGATCAGCCGTGCGGGATTGGACGACTTGGATAAAGCCCAGAGGCACGGCACCATCAGGGGCGTTGGCTCCTGGCAGCCCGGTAGTATCAAAAGTGCCAAAAGTGGTGCCTGTGCGATAAAAGTCTAATGTTCCTGTTCCAAAATAAATGGCCTGGTTATTGATGGGGGTAATGGCAGCGCTTTTCCCTACTGGAAGCAAGCTGGCCTGATAAATGGCGCGGCTTGGTGTATTCAAAAGGGCTCGTGTGAGCACATTGATCGTTCCAACGCCACCGACAGACAGATTACGGCTTTTGTTGCCCAATTCAAGGCCTGTGGGATTCAGGGTGCTCCAAATCCCCGTATCTTTGCCAGCGTTAGATCCTGGACCCGTGAGCGTGCTTGTGAAGGCAATCTCGCTATCAGCGTTGATGCAGACATCGCTAAAAGCATTGAAAAGAATGCTTTCGGCTCCAGGAGCAAAGTCACCTCTGGCGGCGACTTTTTTCAAGGGCATTTGGCTCGTGATGGGTTTGATGACATAAACGGAGCCAACGTTGGGCCCTGCTGTAGAATCATTTGAGGCAGCGATGATGGCTGTTTCACCAAAGAGGGCAACCGCTGAACCAAAAGCTTGAGCTGTGTTTTGCAGCGCCGGAATTTTCATCAGCTCCGTGGTGTTGGTGCTGCTGATGGTATTGAGGTCATAAATGTAAGCTGCACCCTGATTTGTGTTTTTGCCAGGTGCACCAATGATGATGAGACCGCTTTGAGTGCTGCTGATGCTTCTGCCAAATAGATCACCTGCTGCGCTGTCGCTCGGAGCCAGGGTGATTTCTTCACCTGTCAGTAGATTGTATGTCACCACCTTGCCTGTGGTTGGGCTTGCTGCGCTGGTTGCGTGCATGATCACCAGTCCCTTTGCGAGAGCGACGGCTGAGCCGGCGGTGTCGCCTGCTGCGGCACCTGTTGGGGTGAAGCGCTTTAGACGTGCGCCAGTTGTCATATCAAAGGCTAGGAAGCCTCCTGTTTTAACCGTTAATTCATTGCTCATATTGGGTGAGCCAACAATTCCTATATTCCCCTCGACCGCGACACTAGTGCCGAACCTATCACCTGCGAAAGTGCCGAGCCCGTCAGCTGCTAGGCCCAAGGTATCCGTCAATGGGATCGGATTAAATGTAGGGTTGGCATAGTCGTAAATGTAGGCCCTTCCTTTGCCTGCATCAGCTGCTGGGCTACCAATAAGGAGGCGAGTGCCAAAAATGGCCAGAGATGTGCCAAATTGATCGCCTGCCTTACCAATTTCTCCTTCACCGCTCGGGAGAATAATGGTCGATAAAATTTTACCCGAAGTCGCATTGAAAATAAAGACGCTGCCAGTTGTGGCGTTGCTAACGTCGGGCGCTCCAACAGCGATCACGTCTCCAAAGATCGCGCAGCTTTGGCCCAGGCGTCTATTGTTATCGGCGGCAATCGGGTAACTGAGCTTGCGTGTCCAGAGTCCTGTCACGGCGTTGAAGACCTGAACGGATCCTTGATTAGGCGCACCCTCATTTGCCGATGGAGTCCCGACGACAATCCATTTTTCAGAGACAGCAAGCGTGCCATGAGCATTGCCCATTTCAAAGTTGGCGGGGTTCATATTCCATCTACCGAAAAGTTTTTGAGCACTCAAATCCACGGCAGAAACATTCAAAGATAAGGCAAGCGTTAATCCTGATAGCAGAAAGGCTAAGGATCGTTTCTTCGATGGTGTGGCTAGGTTAGTTGAAAAGGGTGTTTTCATGGCTAGGAGGGGGTAAGTCTGGCGGGCTATTTTCTGTTATGGCAGTTTATCAGAATGTGGATCATCTCAGGCTGCTCAAATTTTACAAGAAATAAAGAGATCCAGATCAAACTTCAAATCAGGTAATCTGCGTCGTGTGAGCAAGCTTTTAATGAATCCATGGGCCTTGCGGATCCTTTAAACAGATATCGGAGCAGGAGGTGTGTGTGTGGCGCAATCCATGAATTGCCTAGCTACTGTGGGCTTTCGCGGCATCTCATGACCTCTTTTCGGAATAGGTCATGCTCGACTCGGTTTCCATTTTCCGAGAATAAGAATCCTTTCATCAGATTAAATTTCCTCTTTGCAGAGGGCTAAAGTCCGCTATTCTGCGCGCCCCCTTTCAACTCTGATGCCCGATCCTAAAAACATTCTCCGACTTGGTCTGCCTAGTGGCAGTCTCCAGGAGCCGACGCTGGAACTCTTCAAGCGTGCGGGTTTTCATATCGTGGTTCCTTCCCGCTCCTATCGGCCTACAGTCGATGATGCTGACCTGGAACTGCGTCTGCTGCGCGCTCAGGAGATCGGTCGTTACGTGGACCATGGCTTTCTCGATTGCGGGATCACTGGCCGTGACTGGATCGCTGAAAACAATGCCGATGTCGAAGTGCTGACGGACATGCGTTATTCGAAAGCCACCTCCATGCCGACCCGCTGGGTGCTTGTGGTGCCGAATGATTCTCCGATTCATTCAGTCAAAGATTTAGAAGGCAAGCGCATCGCCACTGAGGCGGTGGACATGACGAAGGCTTACCTTGCCAGAAATGGTGTTCAAGCTGAAGTGGAATTTAGCTGGGGCGCTACCGAAGTGAAGGTGCCTGAGCTGGTCGATGCCATCGTGGACATTACCGAGACTGGTAGCTCGCTGCGCGCAAACAAGCTGCGCATCGTGGATACGATCATGGAGAGTTATCCGCAGTTTGTCTCCAGCAAGTCGGCTTTTCAGGATCCCTGGAAGCGGCAGAAAATGGAGACGCTGGTTCTTTTACTCAAAGGCGCATTGGAGGCTCGTGACAAGGTCGGCCTCAAAATGAATGTGCCTGCGAAAGCCTTGCAGGAAGTCGTCGCCACTCTTCCGAGTGAGCGCTCACCCACTGTCTCCCAGCTTGCTTCGCAGGACTGGGTAGCCGTCGAGACGGTCATTGCGGAATCCGTCGTGCGGGAGATTATCCCGCGGCTAAAATCTCTCGGTGCCGAAGGCATCGTGGAGTACCCGCTGAACAAAGTCATTCCTTAACCGGAAGAAAAAAGAAAACAAGAGAACAACCACTATGGGATCACTTAAAAAGCGCAGAAAGACGAAGATCAATAAGCACAAGCGTAAGAAGCGCATGCGCGCCAACCGTCATAAGAAGCGTTTGCGCTATAAATCATAGTCGTTAATCTCGACCGTATGATTCGTCTCCGTTCAGCGAAGAGAAAACCTCGACTCGCTAATGGAGCCTCATGCTCCGAAATGTGGTGCAGCCTCCTAGGTTGCACCCTTTTCTTTTTTTCTGCGTCCCTGACTCAGGGGCAATCACAGAACCCGGTGAAGCTGCCGGCGGCAAAGCCTAGTGCGACGGGCACCTCCTTTAAACTTCAGGCGTCAGGTTCGACTGTCAGTCAGAGCACTGATCGACAAGGCGTTCGTGCCGACCTGTCTTTGCCTAAAATCAACACGAAGCTGCCTGCCGACCTTCAGATCCAGGCAGGTGCAGAAAAACTGGCTGAAGCCTTGGCGCATTACTCCACGGCACTGCAACTGGAGAAGTCTGGGCAGATGCGGGAGGCGCTGGCGCATTTCCTGGCAGTTTTACAGTTAGACCCGGCCAACCCTGAACTAGCGGCACACACAGCAGAATTGGTTTACCATTATCAAGGCCGGAAGGAAGCGGTGGCTTTGCTGAATCAGGCCGTCACTTTACGCCCAGATCAGCCTGCGCCCTACCTTAATTTGGTCAGGTTTCTCACGACCTACACGGCAGAGGATGCTTTTGAAGTTGATCGTGCTAAACAGGTGCTGGAGGATGCACTGAAACGGTTCCCGACCCGTTCGGAAGTCTATGCGTTTGCCAGCCTGAGTTATCTGAGCAGAAACATGCGGGCGGATGCTGTCGCCGTGATGGATCAGGCACTCAAGCAGACTGTCGCAAGTGCTGCATTTTGGATGGAGGTCGGGCGGGCTGCACAGCAGGTCTGGCCACTGGCGCAGACTGAAAATCAGGCCGAGCACCTGCGCCGAGTGAATGTCTTTTTTGATAAGGCGCTAGCGCTATCTCCAATAGGAAAAAAGGGGGAGAGCACTCGCTTGGAGGTGGCTCAATACTACCTGCTCAGCAATCAACTGGATCGCGCTAGAGTCCTTTGTGAGCAGTTGAGTACACAGACCGGTAACTTGCAGGCGCGGAAGTTGCTCTATCGCCTTTATGAAGCCGCTGAAGAAAAAGATAAGTCCCTGAATGTGCTGGAAAAGATCGTCGCTGAAGTCCCAAGTGACGTGGAGCAGAGGCGGTTGCTGGTGAATGCTTACATGCTCCGCGAAACGCCAGCGAAAGCGGTGCCTCACCTTGAAGCCGCGATTCAGCTAGCGGGTGGAGAGGCTGGTGATTATCAAGAATTAGGAGACCTACTGCTGAAGTCCCAGCTTTATGACAAACTGATTCAACTCAGCGAGCGCAGTGTGAAGTTGTATCCTGAGGTGCCTATTTTTCACGTTCAAGCCGCTTTGGCTCACCGCGCCTTATTGCATTGGGAAAAAGCGATTCAGAGTTTCGAGCGGGCTCATGTCATGGTCGAGAATAGTCAGTCTGAGCTGGTCAATCACCGTTTTTACTTTCAATACGGTCTGACTTTAGAGCGTGCAGGGCGTGCCGATGATGCTGGGAAAATGTTTGAAAAAGCCATCACGCTCACGCCGAAAGAAGAGATTGAGGATGCAGCTAATACGATGAATTATCTCGGCTTTATGTGGCTGGATCAGGAGAAATACCTAGACAAGGCTGGCGAGCTGATCCGTAAAGCCAATGAACTCCAGCCTGACAATGCTGCCTATATTGATAGCCTCGGCTGGTGGCATTTCAAAAAAGGCGATTACCCCAATGCACTCAAAGAGCTTCAGCGTGCTCTTGGTCTGATCAAAGAACTGGAATCGGAAGATGCAGAGATCATCGAGCACATCGCTCAAACGTATTTAAAGATGAATGAACTGGAAAAGGCGCGTGAGTCCTTTGAGAAAGCCCTCGCTTTGCTGCCAACAGAGCCAAAGCTTTTGATGCGGCTCAAAGAGGGGCTGAGGCAGACGGCAAGACCTTAGTCGTCCGCGATTTCGCTCAGGCTTGCTTCCTCGTGGTCACCATTCTCCTGCCGGGCCATGTGGGATTCCCGATGCACATAGTAATCGGCTAAAATATCGTCCAGCTCCATGAGGCTACCGATGTGGGTGAAGCGACCACGCAGGTATTTCCCAGCGGGGATGCTGCGGGTGTAACTCATCAAGCGTGAACGCATGGAGCGGATCACTTCAAACTCGCCCCCACGCGTGCTGCGCGGGATGGCCATTTCACAATGACGGCGCATCAGGGCGAAGCGCTGTTCGATGGTCGCTGGCTCGGCGTGCTTGCCGGTCTTGAGGTAGTGTTTGGCTTCTTGAAAGACCCATGGATTGGCCATGGCGGCTCGTCCGATCATGACACCACGGACATTGGTCTGAGCGCGCCGCACTTCGACATCGGCACCGCTGCAAATGTCACCATTGCCAATGACAGGGATTTTGACCGCATCAGCCACCTGGGCGATGACGTCCCAGTCAGCCAGTCCACTGTAGCCCTGGGCACGCGTGCGACCATGCACGGTGATGGCCTGAATACCTGTGTCTTCGAGGAGTTTGGCCACAGTGACCGCATTGATCGTTTGGGCATCCCAGCCGATGCGCATTTTGGCGGTCACGGGAATCGGCACAGATTTCACCACATCCCGTGCCACGCTGGTCAGTAGTGGGCAGTCTTTCAGCAGCGAAGAACCGCCATTTTTGGAGACCACTTTATTCACGGGACAACCGAAATTGATGTCGATGAAGTCAGGCTGCTTCCAATCAATGATTTTCCGTGCGGCCTCGCCCATGCGAATGCCGTCCGCACCAAAAAGCTGCACGCCGAGCGGGCGCTGGGCGTCATCAAAGTCGGTGTAGTGGCGTGTGCGGTCATCGCGCTGCATGATGCCCTCGGCTGAGACAAACTCAGTGACGACGACATCCGCTCCGAGTTCCTTGCACAGGGAACGAAAGACCATGTCCGTCACACCCGCCATCGGGGCGAGGTAGATGGGGAAGGCGTCGTTTTGAAACCAAGGCAGCATGGCACATGCATAGCTGCACTTTACGGTCATGGCAAGGATGGCGCACTTGACCACGCCGCAGGCATCAGCGAAGAAAGAGTATGATCCAAGTCGAAACCGTTGGCACACAAATCTCTGTTTGGGGCGAAGGCCCTATCTGGCATCAAGATCGTCTGCTCTATGTGGACATCGAGTCTCACAAAATTCATGCCTTTGATCCTGCTTCTGGCGCTGAGCAAACTTGGGATGTCGGCCAGCGTGTCGGCGTGGTCGTGCCACGAGCTTCGGGCGGGTTCGTCTGGGCAGGGGATACAGGCTTTCATTTTCTGGATGAAGCCACCGGTCTCAGCACCTTCATTGGTGATCCAGAACCGGAGCTTCCAGACAATCGCTTCAATGACGGCAAATGTGATCCTGCTGGCCGTTTCTGGGCAGGCAGCATTTGTTTGAAAAAGCGCCAGGAAGCAGCGCTCTATTGCCTGCATCAAGATCTCAGCATCGAAAAGAAATTCAGTCCCGTCACCAATTCCAATGGCATCGTCTGGTCTCGGGATGGTCGCACGATGTTCTACATCGACACGCCGAGTAAGAAAATCCGTGCCTTTGATTTTGATGTCAGCACCAGCGCTATTTCTAATGAACGCGTTGTTTGGGATACCTCAGAGGATGTCACCAGTCCAGATGGCATGACCATCGACAGTGAAGATCGGCTCTGGGTGGCCTTTTGCCACGGTGGAAAAGTGATCTGCTATGATCCTGCCACACGCAGCGTGCAGCAGCAGATCGACTTCCCTTGCATCGAGACCACCGCCTGCGCCTTTGGTGGGCCTGACCTCACTGATCTATATGTCACCACAGGTCTGAAACCGGGCCTCTACGAGCCTCACGCAGGTCGCCTGTTTGTCTGCCGACCAGGGGCGCAGGGTGTGCCTGCTTCCGCCTTTTTGGGGTGATTGAATGAGTGACGGTTTGAGCTTCGCGGGTGAAATTCCGTCTCCAATCAGATGCGGGTGCCTGCATTGTCTCTTGCTTTCCTCTGCGAACTGCTTAAACACCCCCGCTCTATGGCATCCACCCCCGTCATCAACCTCCGTAAAGGCCACGCTGTCCGTCATAACAACGAAGTGTGTGTCGTCTCCGCTTTCGAACTGAAAACGCCACCTCGTATGGCATCCTTTGTCCAGATGTCCGTGAAGGCTCTGAGCACAGGCAAAGTTTACAACCTCCGCATGACTTCCAATGAGTCTCTGGAGTCTGTGAATCTCAATCGTGAGCCACATGAGTATAGCTACAAGGATGGCAGTGACTATCACTTCATGCATCCTGAGACTTTTGAAGACGTGGTCCTCATGGCCGATCAAATCGGTGATGCTAAGAACTACCTCATCGAAGGTCAGAAATACACCGTTCAATTGGCTGATGACATTGTCGTCGGTATTGAACTGCCACCTTCCGTCGTCATGGCTGTCGCTGAAGCCCCAGAAGGCGTCAAAGGCGACTCTGCTAACAATGTTTACAAAGCCGCTGTGATGGAGACTGGACTCATCGTTCAGGTTCCTCTCTTCATCGGTCCTGGTGACAAAATCACCGTCAAGACCGAAGACAACAGCTATCTCGGCCGCTCGAACTAATCTTTCTTCAACCGACTTCCAACCCGTGCCCGCTTCGGTGTGCACGGGTTTTTTGCGGTTTGATCAAATTCTGCGCTACTTCCCAATCGCTTAAACTTTAGATTTTTGTAGGCGATCATCGCCATGGTGGGGCACCAAGATAGCCTGCTCCAAGACAGAAGATCTTCATGATGGAAGGGAAGGGGACTTGTTCAGTGCGAACGGTTATTGTTCAGCTGGAATGTCGGCTTTGCCATCGCCATCAAAGTCTAGCCGTGATTGCATTTTGGCTAAGGACTTGGGGCCGATACCTGGGACACGTTTTTCAAAGTCGGCGCTGTCTTTAAAGGGGCGTAGTTTGAGGATCTTTGTCGCTGTCTCAGGACCGATTTCAGGCAGGGTGATCAGATCTTTGGCAGAAGCTGTATTGGGATTGATCAGGCCTTCGCGATCACGCAGAAAAAGAATGACCACGGCAACCACCAGCACGATGCCGCCTGCTATCATGAGGAGCCTTTGAGTGCGTGCTTCTGATTCCGATCGGAGCTTGCGCTCCTGCATCATTTTATCAAAGGCTTCACTCATGAGGCTGGAAGAGGCGGAAAGTTTGGGCTTCGTTTAAATTCTTGGCTTCTTGACGTAGGCCAGCACTTTTTGATCGTCGTCTCCGGCAGCCCAGACCACGCGCAGGAAGTCGGCGGGATGGATGTCGTATTTGGCCAGAAAGGCGCGGTCACCACCACAGCCAAACATCATGTCAGGATGCATTTCCCCACGCAGTTTAGCACGGGCTTTGCCTAGAATGCGGGGCAGCCAGACGATGCCATCCAACTCGGCTGTTTTAGCGGGTAGCTCAGCAGGTGTTACGATTTTGAGGCTGGGCACTCCGTGCTGAATGGTCAGGAAGTAATCCCGACGAACGGCAGCAATGAGCAGAGCCGCAATGGCGGTTGGATCTTCACCACCGGAGCTGACATTGTCATCGACAAAGTCAAAGAACTCGCGCTCGCGGCAACCGATGGCTTTGAGGAAGTCCTGATCTTCGTCGCTGAACCAGGCTTCGAAGTCGTGATTGCCTTCGTCCATCTCATCGACACAGGCGTCAAAGAGTTCAACAAAATAGGAGTCCCAGGTGTAATTTGGCATAAGCTTTAGAGGAGTGTGAGGTTATTTAACAAGGGTTTCATAGAGCGCCTTGGTGCGCTCTGCAATGCTGGTCCAGCTGAAACGCTCGACGGCACGTTTGCGGCCAGCTAGGCCCATCTGACGGCACTTTTCTGGATCAGCCATGAGACGGTTGATGCCTTCAGCCAGGTCCTTGGCAAAGCGCGCGGGATCAATGGCCTCAAAGGGGCTGACGGTTTGCTGATCGAGTGGCACAAGGATGCCGGTTTCTTCCGGTACGACGACTTCCTTGATGCCTCCGACCGCACTTGCGACGACGGCAGTTTCACAGGCCATCGCTTCGAGATTGATGATGCCAAAAGGCTCATAAATGGACGGGCAGCAAAAGACGCTGGCATGGGAATACATGGCGATTTTTTCCTGCACTGGCAGCATGGACTGAATCCAGACAATGCCTTCGCGCTTGGCCTGAGTGGCAGCCACGGCGGCTTCCATCTCCGCAAGAATTTCAGGCGTATCAGGTGCGCCAGCGCAGAGCACGATCTGGAAACCTAGGTCCATCTGCTCAATGGCGCGGACGAGGTGGATGATGCCCTTCTGGCGTGTGATACGCCCAACAAATAGAATAAAGGGGATATCAGGATTGACCCCATGCTTGCGCAGCACGTCAGGAGCCTCGATACGATGGTATTCATCTGGGTCGATGCCGTTGTGGATGACATGAATCTTATGCGGATCGACGTGGAAGAGGCGGGAGATGTCCACCTTGGTTTCTTCAGAGACTGCAATGACCGCATCAGCCATTTCGATGGCGGTCTTTTCCAGCCAGCAGGTGAAGTCATAGCCGCCACCCAGCTGCTCACGCTTCCAAGGGCGCAGTGGCTCCAGCGAATGCACGGTCAGCACCATGGGGATGCCGTAGTTGAGTTTGGCCAGGATACCGCCGAAATGGGCATACCAGGTATGCAGATGTACGACTTGGGCATCAATGTGCCGTGTATTGAAGTCAAGATTGCGCTGCAAGGCACCAAAAACCGATTTCAAATTGGCTGGGCTGGTCCAGGCAGAACTATCCAGACCTGCACCATGCACGGGAATGCCACTTTGCTCACCTTCCTGGTCACCAAAGCAGCGGACTTCGACTTCCATGAGCTTGGCAAGCTCGCGTGTCAGGTATTCGACATGCACACCGGCTCCGCCGTAAATGTAAGGCGGAAATTCGTTGGTAAGGAAGAGGGACTTCATGGGCAAGTTGGTTCTATGGTGATGCTGAGACCGTTGGCAAGCAAAAGACTTGAGACATGATTCCTCATGCGGAGTGATTTTCGTCCTTGATGCAACGGCTGGATGGTCTTGGATGCGGGTCATGATTCCTCTCGAAGACTTTTTTAATGATGTGGTCGGCAAAGCACAGCGCGGACTTGGGCTGACGAATGAAGTTCTGGCTCAAAAGGCTGATTTGAGCGTGGACCAGATTCTGGCTGCGAAAGAAGGGGCCAAGGATGCGGACACTCTTCTCAAGCTAGCTCCAGTACTGGGGTTGGATGGTCCGGCTCTTGTCACCATGGCAGAAGGTGGCTGGTATCCGCAGCCGGTTGATTTGGCGGGACTGGCGCAATGCAATACAACCTATCATGACATGACGGTGAATGCTTACCTGCTGTGGGATCCAGCAACCCTGGAAGCGGTGGCCTTTGACACGGGCGCGACGGCAGAACCCATGGTCGCTAAAATCAAAGAACTCGGGCTGAAGCTGAAAATTCTTTTTCTCACCCACACCCATCCAGATCATGTGGCAGATATTGGTTCATTGGCGGCTCCATGGGTGCTGATCAGTGATCGCGAGCCTCTAGCAGCGGCGCAAACCTTCACGGTGGGTGAAAGCTGGCAGGTGGGTGGTCTGAGCATCGAGTCGCGCTCGACCTGGGGGCACTCGAAAGGCGGCACAACCTTTGTGGTGCGAGGATTGGCACAGCCTGTGGCCATTGTCGGGGACGCTTTGTTTTCTAGCTCCATGGGGGGCGGGGCTGTTTCCTTTGTGGATGCCTTGGCGACGAATCGGAAGGAGATCTTTTCTTTGCCAGATGAGACGGTGATCGCTCCAGGCCACGGCCCCATGACAACGCTAGCTGAGGAAAAAGCGCACAATCCTTTTTACCCCGAGTTCAAGTAAGTCAGGGAGCAAAGCGCAATTCGATGCCTTTTAGGCTAGCAGCGATCTTGGATCCTTCAGTTTTTCCTAAAACGCACATGGCTGTGGCCAAGGCATCGCTCGTCGTGCAGTCGGGCGCGATGACGGAACAGGCGATCGGTGTCGTCAGACCGGAACCTGTGCGAGGTGAGATGATGTGAGAAAAGCGCTGACCATCGATTTCAACAAACTGGTAAAGATCTCCTGAGGTGGATACGGCTTGATGGATCAAGTTGATCGAGGTCTCATGCGCAGCATCCGTACGCAGCGTGATCGGCCAAGCCTTCTTTCCAGAGGGCGCATCGCTGGCAGCAGTGTCTCCACCAGCCTGAACAACGGCCCGAGTGATACCGTGTTCCTGCAAAATGCGCTGGCATTCATCAGCGGCGTAACCTTTGGCGATGCCCCCTAGATCCAGCAAGGTGCCTTTCTCTAGCGTGACACTGCGGCTATCAGGATGCAGGGTGATGCGCTGCCAGTCGGTAGCTTCCATGGCTTTTTTGAGGCGATCAGAGGGCGGCAGTTTGCCCTGACGTTTGGCGCGCCGCCAGAGCTGGGAAAGATGCCCGCAGGTCGGATCAAAGGCACCCTGAGTCTGCTCAGCGAGTCGGCAGGCACGCTGGAGGATGTCGTAAAGCGGGGCGCTGACGAAGGCGGGATACACAGCCTCGGGCGCACAAAGTCGCATCAGCTCGCTGGTGGGATCGTAGTCAGTGAAGATAGCATTCAGTTCGGCGATGCGTTGGAAACAGGCGTCTGTAGCCTTTTCAGCCTTGGCTTTATCCTCGGCATAACAAGCGATCCGAAAAGTGGTGGCCATTCCCGGACCAGAGAAATCAAAACGCGGCAGTTCTTCTGCCTGAGCTAGGCTGACCAGCAACCAAGCCACCAAAAAGAAGGGCGGGCGCAGTGCCCGCCCTCCAGAAGGGTTCAAAATCGACGTTTTGTTATTCACGGGCGACGCCGTTATTCCATGCCGAGTACATTTCTTCCACCGTCGGCACTTCCAGTGTGCGCACGATGCGGAAGCCGAGCCAAGTGGCATCGGTGAGATACCAAATACTCTTCGGCAATTGTGGGTCCTGCTGCTTCCAGCCGGGC
The DNA here is from genome assembly GCA_027486585.1 of Verrucomicrobiaceae bacterium. GTDB lineage: Bacteria > Verrucomicrobiota > Verrucomicrobiia > Verrucomicrobiales > Verrucomicrobiaceae > Prosthecobacter. The sequence goes on from JAIXOU010000100.1 coordinate 185,110, forward strand.
TCAGAAGGCTTGCGTGATGCACTACGGCACATGTCGGCATCGTCATCATAGGTACCGCCTCTGGCGACATGCGGATAGGGGGTCTTCGATTTCACCCAAGTACTGCCAAGGCTGCCCGTCGCTGCGTCCGCAGCCCAGGATTTGTAGGTGGTCTCAGCATATTGGTCGATGCACCACTCGCAGACGTTGCCATAGATGTCGTAGAGGCCCCATGGGTTTGGCTTCTTCTTGCCAATGAGACTGTATTGGAAGTTGGGTGCGTTTTCAAAGAACCAGGCGTACTCGCTGAGCTTGGAGGCGTCATCGCCCCAGAAGTAGGCGGTCGTCGTGCCGGCGCGGGCGGCGTATTCCCACTCGGCTTCCGTCGGTAAGCGATAGAAGTGCCCTGTCTGAGCGCTGAGCCATTGGCAATATTTGTTGGCCGCATGTTGGGTCATGCAGATAGCTGGGAACCCATTACGACCCATGCCAAAGTCCATCGGTTGGTAAGGTGGGGTTGGTTGGGAAATAAGGTCTTCTGGCTTGTCATTCGGAGTCCACACTTTGCGGCTGCCATCTTTGTTGCGGCCGTCGCTGGTGAGTTGGAAGGGTTCGTATTCATCCCAGGTGACTTCGTATTTGCCCATCCAGAAAGGTTTGATCTGCTTTTTCACCTGCGGACCTTCATCGTCGATCCGGTCAGCTTCGCTATCTGGGCTCCCCATCAGAAACTCGCCGCCCTTGATGGCGACCATGGAGTATGGCGCACCTGTTTTAGGGACTTTGGTGTCATAGGACTTCATGTCTGCCTCTGTTTTTTCTTTGGAGGTCTGGACGATGAAAGCGTGGATCTTTTTGACCAGTTCCAGGGTATCGGGGTTGTTCGTGGCGACGGCACCTTTCTCTTTGGCTTTCAGTTTGATGTCGTCTGGCCAGACTGCCCCCTGCTCGACCCAGCCTTTCAGCATGGCGATCTCTTCTTTCTTCAGCGGGCCACCACTTTTCTTGGGTGGCATCAGGTCATCATCCTCAGCATCCAGCGTGGTCGAGTGATAGATGGCGCTCTTGGCAAGGTCGAAAGGAACGATGTTTGGAGCGTTTTCGCCGGTTTCAAAAGCTTCCTTTTTGCTACTCAGAATCCAGTCACCCTTGGCTTTTTCAGGGTTATGGCAGCTGACACAGTTCTGCTCAAGAATGGGCTGAATGTGCTTCACAAAGTCGATGCGTGGTTTCACGGCCAAAGTCACACCAGCAGGCCAGTCAGCACCCTGCTCGATCCAGCCTTTGATGACTTCGATCTGGGTTTTATCCAGCAGACCTTCTTTTTCCGGTGGCATGACCATTTCATCGTCATGCGGGAGAATCAGCGTCGTGTAGATGGCACTCTTCGTTGCATCTTTGGCAGTCAACCCTGGGCCGTTTTCATTTCCCTTCATCATGTCTTCCTTCGTGTGCAGACGGAAGTCGCCTTTGTCTTTCTCAGCGCCATGGCAATGGGTGCAGGCTGCTTCGAGTATGGGTTTCACTTGGTTGGAGAAATCCACTTTCTCTGCCGCTGGGGCGGAAAGGGCTGCTAGGGCCAAAAGGGCGGAACTGAGATAACGGTGATCAGACATGGAGAGAGGAGTTAACATGAAGACGGCTAGGTGGCAACAGTGGAACGTTTATTCGAGACTCATCGTGACGGGTGAAAAACGCCTTTTCCTTCATTCGGATTCAAAGAAAGACGATTCCGGCAACAATGACGCTGATGATGGCACAGACTAGGACTGCGCCTGCAGCCGCGTCTTTGGCTCGGCGGATGTGCTCGTCGGGATCGGTGGTGATGCGGTCACAGAGAACTTCTAACGCGCTGTTCATGAGCTCGGCCATCCAGACGAGGCTGATGCAGCCGAGAATGGCACACCATTTCCAGGCAGTTAGGTTGACGGCGAAGCCAAGACTGACAACGCAGAGGGTGGCCAGTGCATGAATCCTCAAATTTCTCTGGGTGCGCAGTGCCCAGCCAATGCCGGCAAAGGCACAGCGAAAGCTGCGAAGCAGAGCAGAGACCATGATCACTTGGAATCAGGCTTATCAGCCTCACTGCTGATAGGCGTGGGGGATGACTGATTGACCAATTGGCGTAACTGTTGGACCCAATTTGGGGCATCCGCGTGGCCGGGGTTTTCTTTGATGTTTTTCAGCATATCACCCATGGCATTGATGGCCGAGGGACCTTTTTCATAAAGGTAGGTGGCACGCTCCCAACGCAGAGCTGGAAGTTCATTTTGAAGCCAAAGCGCATGCTCAGGCACCGTCATGTTTTCTTTGCGGAAGGCGGCATCAGCCGTGATCCGCGAATCCCAGAGGGTGGGAAGGCTATCCTTGGCATCGGTTTCAGCCATTTTTAAAATCGTTTCGCTATACATGCCGCCGATTGCCGTCGGGTTGTTGCTCCAGCCTTCCCGTTCTAAGTATCGGTCTAATTGAAAGGCTTCTACCACGGGGCTGCCTTGATTGCACACACGATTGATCATGGTTAAAGCACGGCCTTTGAGCTTAGGCGCAGAGGCGACGAGGTCTTGGATATAAGTTTGGAGCTTGGGCACCATCTTTTTAAAATCTTCCTCTTTGGCCTCATGGGCCTCTAAAGTCATGACGAGGTATCGCAAGCCGAGACGAATGCCCAGTGCGGGGTCACCCTCGTCGGTCGTGTCGGTGCCTTTGCCCTTGCCTCCCTCAAGTCGGCGCTCAAGCTGCTCAGCGCGCGCGCGGGCTTCGGCTTTGCTTTCTTCTTTGCGCTCACTGTTCACCACGAGTTCACATTCCGTGTAGAGCTTTTGTGCAGCGGCATCGCTGGCCATGCCATCATTGAGCTTTGCCATGATGGAGGCAAGGCTGGTGCCGCGCTTGGTCAGGATGTCTGCCTCTAAAACCTTGAGCTGGCCAAGAACACTGGTGACTTGTTGGTCGGTCAGTTTTGGCTTCTCAACCGCAGGTGGGATAACCTCTGGTGCTTGCGCATGGAGGGCGAGCGGCAGCAAGCTGGGGATGATCAGGAGTGACAGGTAAGTTTTCATCAAAGAGGAAGGTTGGTGAAGATGAAACGGGCGATCTGTTGTTTTCATAGGGGATATTTTGCGATCTTACTGAATCAAAGTGAGTGGCAAAAGTTACAGCAACTTGCGCTGTTCCAATCCTAATTGGGCTCGACGATCTCGGCGCAATCGGAATTCCTCACGGAAGATGCGGTCGCTTCCTGCAACGCCGTATTCGACGCTGAGGATGATGAGCTGAGGCATGGCGTCTAAGGACAGCACCTGGAAAATGGGCACTCGTTTGCTGCGGAAAAAGGCGTGCAATGGAATGTGCGGATGAGCGGCATTCCAGAGCCAGCGTGCAGGGGGGAAGTCTTCGACCTCCGAGAGTGTCAGTAACACCTCGCGTACGAGCGACTCGCTGTTTTTCTTGAGTAATCTGGAAGCTGCACGCCGACTGGTCATTTGTTCCAAGAGTGCGGCCACTGGATTGAGGTGATCTTCTTCCATCTCGTCGATGATTTCCAGCGCGTGGAGCTTCATCGCCTCGCGGAATTCATCACGCGTCATTTGCCCGTTGTCGAGCATTTGGAAAAGTTGTCGTGGGCTAGTGGGTTGGGCGGGCACGACTGTGATGGTAGCCTCCCAAACGCAGCACGCAAGTCCATGCCCAATCGACTTGAGGTTTAGGCCTGTTGTTCCTGCTCACGGAATTTGGATGGCGTGAGCTGGGTCATTTTTTTGAAGTCTTTGCTGAAGAAAAATTGGTCGCTGTAGCCGACTTGCCGGGCGATTTCTTTGATGGCGTCATCGCTTTCAATGAGGCGATGCTTGGCCTGGTTGATACGCTCTCGTCGTAGCCAGTCGATTGGGCTCGTGCCAATCGCCGCTTTAAATTGGCGACTGAAGTGGCTCTCACTCATGCTGGCGAGTTGGGCCAACTCGACGACGCGAATCGGGGTATGGAAGTAAAGGCGCATCTTTTCCAAAGCCTTTTGCACAGGCATGGGTAGTTCTGGCTGGATCGACTCTGAATCTGAAAGGCGGGCATGGAAAATGAGCGCAATGATGGCAGTTACTGCGGCATTGATCAGGGCGGCATCGCTCGGTCGGTTGCCGACCATGTGCTGAAGGATCAGCTCAAATTCCTTTGAGGCTTTTTCTGGATCGATGTTCCGGATGACGGGCTGAGATCTCATTTCCAGGAGGTTGGCCACTTTTTCCAAAGGCCTGCCTTCGACCCGTATCCAGTAGAGTTCCCAGGGCTGTTTGGCGTCGGATCCGTAGGCGTGCGGGTGATGGCAGTTCACCCAGACGAGGTCATTGGCCGATATTTCATGGCGTTTGCCATTCACTTGAATCCAGCCTTGGCCGGCTGTGCAAAAAATCAGCTCATGTCCGGGATAGGTTTCTCTTTGAATCCGGTGTTCAGGACCAGCCTTGAGTTGTCCACCACGGACGACGGAATAAAACAAGTCACGCTGCCACTCGGCAGGGGTGGCATATAAATTATGGATAAAGACGGTTTCCTCGACTGGATTTGTCATGATGGGATATGACATACGGTCTGGATTAGCCGATTCCTACTCCTTTTTTATCATGGCGGGTGCCGTCTGATGCGGCTGAATTTTGTCATTCTGCTTTCATCTGTGTTTCTGCCGCTTAAAGGCAGGGGACTTAAATTATGCCACGACTTTTACTTTTCGATATTGATGGAACTTTGCTCGACACGGGTGGCGCTGGCGGGGCCTCCTTACTGGATGCTGCAGAAGAAATCTTTGGTGTTTCTCGGCATGAATTGCCACCTTTGGATCTAGCTGGCGCAACGGACGGCGGGGTGCTGCGGCGATTGTTTAACCAGGTCGGGCACGACTTTGTGCCTGAGGCGATGGAGGCTTATTTGACCTGTTACCTGGGGCATTTGAATCGTCGGCTTCAGCATGAAAGTTTTGCTGGGCAGACTTTGCCGGGCGTTGGTGCTCTGCTGGCTGCGCTTCATGCTCAAGGCGGCGCTGACATTGGCCTGCTCACGGGCAATGTGCGCCGTGGGGCGGAGCTGAAGCTGGCCCGTTTTGATCTAAGTTCATGGTTTGTGGACGGGGCCTTTGGCGATGATGCGGAGGATCGGAATCTGCTCGGGCCGGTGGCCATGCAGCGCATGTCGCAGGCGACGGGGCGTGAATATGCGGTGGAGGATGTGATCGTGATCGGTGATACGCCGAAAGACATTGCCTGTGCCCATGCCATCGGTGCGCGTTGCTTAGCCGTTGGGACGGGGCATTTTCAAGCGGACGCACTGCGGATTCATCAGCCATGGCAGTGTTTGGATCATTTGTTAGAGACGGATCGGATCTGTGAGCTATTGCTAAAGGCATGACGGCATCTTCCTCCAAATCCTCTTTTGCCATGAGGCTGTCTTTGGTCACTGGCTTTGTGATGCTGGTGCTGAAGATGGGTGCTTACTTACTGACTGGTTCAGCGGCGATTCTTGGGGATGCTGCCGAGTCGGTGGTGCATGTGGCGGCAGTTATTTTTGCTACATATAGCCTTTGGTTAGCTAGTCAGCCTGCGGATGAGGATCATCGCTATGGCCACAGTAAAATTTCATTTTTCTCTGCCGGTGTGGAAGGCGGGTTGATCGTTTTAGCGGCCGTCTTCATCATTTATGAATCGGTGCGCCGCTGGATTGCTGGGGCAGAGGTGGCTAACCTCAGTTCAGGTGTCTGGATCACGGTCCTAACCATTGTGATCAATGGCGTGCTTGGCTGGTATCTTTTGCGGACGGGTCGTGGCGGAAACTCACTCATTCTCGTTTCTAACGGAAAGCATGTCCTCACCGATTGCTGGACCAGCCTAGGTGCTTTGGTGGGTTTGGGATTGATGCATTTGACGGGCCAGGCCTGGTGGGATCCGGTGTGTGGATTGCTCATGGCCGGCAATATTCTTGTTTCTGGTTATGACTTGCTCCGGCAAAGTGTGATCGGTCTCATGGATCACGCGGACCCGGCGGTGACGCTAGTTTTGGATCAGACTCTGGCCCGGGAAACAGCCAAGCATGGGGTGACCTTTCACGCTTTGCGTCATCGCAATTCGGGGCACGTACACTACGTGGACGTGCATTTTCTTTTCCCAGATGACATCTCTCTGCGTGAGGCTCACCGTACGGCGACAGAGATCGAATCTGCGGTGCAGCATAGCGTCGATCATCAGGTGCAGATCACCACGCATCTGGAGTGCGTGGGGGATCATGATGAGCTACATCCAGATGATCGATTGCCATGAGTGCATTGAATGCTGAAGGTCTCAATAACGCCTGTGCTCAAGAATCGTTACCCTGGCGTGTGCAGGTGGTCGATGAGGTGGGATCCACGAGCGACGAAGTGCGGAAGGCTGCCTTGGCGGGTGAGGATTCAGGGTTGATCCTGTTTGCCGAATCGCAGACGGCGGGGCGTGGGCGGCGGGACAACCGCTGGTCCTCTGCCAAAGGCAAAGACTTCATGTTTTCTCTCTTGCTCAGACCCGAGGCTCCGATGGTCTTTTGGCCAAGACTGACCACTTTGGCAGCACTAGCCTTATGCCGTGCGGTGGAAATCGAGTTGCCGCTGAAGCCTCAGATCAAGTGGCCCAATGATCTTTATCTCAATGATCGCAAGATCTGTGGTCTTTTGGCTGAAGCGGTCACGGTGAAAGGTGAGCTAGCCTTGGTTCTGGGGGTTGGGATGAATGTGAACAATCGCAAGTTCCCCTCAGAGTTGACCGGCCAAGCGACCTCGCTTTTGCAGGAGCTCAATGCACCCTCTGTTCGCGAGTTGGATCGCCAGTCATTGGCCATGACGATCTTGAAGCAGTTCAACACTCAGTTTCAGCGCATGGATCAGGGCTTTCATGAAGTCATCGCTGAGGTGCGAGTCCGCAGCTGGCTTTTAGGCCGCCAGATCCGCGCGACAGTTGACGGACGCGAGGTCTTTGGTCGTGCTTTGGATCTCAATGCTGAGGGTCATCTTGTGCTTGTTCTCCCAGATGGTTCACTCACGACGCTCAGTAGCGCGGAAGGCGTGCGCCAAGTCATGTGAACAAACATCTTTTGGAAGATAACTGCTTCTTCAAAGAAAGACTGTGCGTTCCTTTGAGCTGCGCCAAGCTCTCTTGAACGACAAACCCTGAATCCTTATGGCTGAAACTCCCTCCACTCGTGTCCTTCCCATCGCTTCCTATGCACCTGAATTTGAGCTTCCCGATGCTCATGGGCAATCGTTCACCTTGGATGATGTGCGTGGGCCGCGCGGACTTCTGGTGATGTTTGTCTGCAATCACTGTCCCTTTGTCGTGCATCTGGCAGAGGCTCTCAGTGCTTTTGCCAAAGAGGTCGATGGACTGGGAATCGGTGTCGTGGCGATCAACTCCAATGACACTCAAAACTACCCAGCGGATGCACCCGACAAAATGATCGAGTTCTCCGCTAAGTATGATTGGGCTTTCCCCTATTTGTTTGACGAAGATCAGTCGGTGGCCAAGTCCTATGTAGCCGCCTGCACCCCGGATTTCTATCTTTTTGATGGCGAACTAAAGCTGGTTTACTGCGGACAGTTTGATGCCTCACGTCCTCGGAACAGTGAGCCTGTCACGGGTGCGGACATGCGCACCGCAGTGACACGGATGCTGGCCAATGAGGGACCGCTGGAAAATCAACGGCCCAGCACAGGCTGCGGCATCAAGTGGAAAGTCTGAAGTCAGTTTTTAGGACTTCACGAGGTCAAGGTAGGACTTGGCATTTGAGTAGCAGATGTTTCTCACCATGCCACCGACCAGCGCATCATCGTTGGGGAGTAAGCCCGCTTCGACATCGTTGCCTAGCAGATTGCAAAGGGTGCGGCGGAAGTATTCATGGCGTGGGAAACTCATGAAGCTGCGGCTGTCCGTCAGCATGCCAATGAAACGGCTGAGTAGGCCCAGATTGCTCAGCGCATTGATCTGCCACTCCATGCCTTCTTTTTGATCCACAAACCACCAACCTGAGCCGAACTGCACTTTGCCTGGGGTTGTACCATCGGCAAAGTTACCCGCCATCGTGCCAAAGACATAGTTGTCCGCAGGGTTGACGTTGTAGAGAACCGTTTTTGGCAGGGCGTTTTCGTTATCCAGTGCGTCAAGGAAGCGGGAGAGATTTTCCGCTTGGGAATAGTCGCCAATGCTATCACAACCCACATCAGCCCCGATTTCACGAGCCAGGCGGGTATTGTTGTTCCTGACCGCACCGAGGTGTAGCTGCATGGTCCAGCCTTTCTTGGCATTGAGCCGACCGACATGCATCATCACATGAGTAGCCAGGGTCTCGATATCCTCCTGGTAAATCTTCCGCACATTAGAGCCACGATAGCGGTCAAAAATGCGTTGGGTAGATTTGGAGCTATCAAAATTAGCAAAAGCATGAGTCAACCCGTGGTCGCTCAGGCGGCAGCCGACACTGTGGAAAAAGTCGTGTCGTTTTTCGAGTGCCGTCAGCAGCTTATCAAAGCTGTTGATGTCCATGTTTGTTGCAGCACCGAGTTTGTCACACCAGGCATTCCAGGTGTTTGAGTCAGAGATAGCAAAGGCTTTGTCAGGACGGAAGGTCGGATAAACACCGATCTCAAAACCATCGGCGGCACATTTCTGATGCCAGGAAAGATCGTCTGTCGGGTCATCTGTCGTGCAGAGGGCCCGCACTTTTTGGGTCCGCAGAATATTGCGCACACTCATTTCGGGCTTGGCCAGGGCGGCTTCCGTTTGCTCCCAGATCTCAGGACCCGTTTTTTCGTTCAGCAGCGTATCGATCCCGAAATAGCGTTTCAGTTCGATGTGGGTCCAATGATAAAGTGGGTTACGAAGTGTTTGTGGCACCGTCGCTGCCCAAGCTAGGAATTTGTCGCGAGCTGTGGCGTTCCCTGTAATTAGGCGCTCTGGGATTCCATTGCAGCGCATAGCACGCCATTTGTAGTGATCTCCTTCTAACCAAATTTCATGGATGTTCTTAAACTGGCGATCTTCTGCAATGTCCTTGGGTGGCAAATGATTATGATAGTCGATAATCGGCTCATCCTTAGCAAAGGTATGATAGAGTCTCCGCGCTGCAGTGGTTGAAAGAAGGAAATCGTCTGTGATGAAGGCCATATTTAAAGATGTGAGATTGTTGTTTGTGAGTTACAGAATGTTTACTTTGGTAGAATGAACGATATTTTTCAGGATGCACATCAATACATTTGTAAGTAAAACTTCAGGTTTATGCGCCAGGTAATGTTCATCTTAGGTGGTTTGACGGGAATTTTATTGTGCTCCTGTTCCACTCTCCACTTTTACAGCCAAGCTGTTGCTGGTCAGGTGGAAATGATGCAAAAGGCACAGCCAGTGGCCCGAGTGATCGTTTCACCCAAGACAAAGCCGTTACTAAAACAAAAGCTGGCGACAGTGTCAGACATCTTGTCCTTTGCTGCAACGGAAATGCATTTGCCTGCTAAAGGCCAGTATGAACGATATTCTGACCTAGGGCGCAGCCATGTGGTCTGGGTCGTGTTTGCGGCCCCTGAATTCAGCGTTGCTCCGAAGACGTGGCGCTATCCATTTTTGGGTAAACTGACCTATCGAGGTTTTTTTAAGGAGTCACTCGCCCTGCAAGAGGCAGCTAAACTCAAGGCTGAGGGTTACGACGTTCATGTAGCCGGTGTCGATGCCTATTCGACTCTGGGTTTTCTGCGGGATCCTCTATTAAATACCTTCATCGGGCGTGACGATGCGGATTTAGCCGAGCTGATTTGTCATGAACTCACCCATCAGCGTCTCTATTTAAAGGGCGACACCGATTTTAATGAGGCCTTTGCCACGGCTGTCGGGCAGGAGGGCGCCCGTCGCTGGTTAAAAGCCAGGGGCCGACTGAAGGATCTGGCTCAATATGAGCGGGACCTGCGTGCCGAGCGTGCCTTTGTGAACCTGGCCTTGGCCACCCGAGAGGAACTGAAAAAAATCTATGCAGCGACTGATGAATCTCGTGAGTCTGAGCTCAGCCAGAAACAAGCTGTCTTGGAGCGATTCAAAAACCGCGCCATCACTCTGAATCAGCGTCACCAAGGCAGCATGAGCATTGAGCGCTGGTTCAATAAGCCGGTGAACAATGCCCGACTGGCTACCCTCTCGACCTATTTTGAAATGTTGCCAGGTTTTGAAGCCATGCTCCGCCGTGGGGCTGGCAATCTAGAGGCCTACTTTAATGAAGTAGAATCCATGCGCCAGCTGACGGTGGCCGCACGCAGGCAACGCATTCTCTCCCTCGCTCCATGAAGAGACTTTTGCCGCTTTTGATTCTATCTCTTCTTTTGGCAGCTGCCTGCTGGCGCTGGCAGAGTCTGCGCTCTCAGGACGAATGGCAGATCGCTTGGCAACAAGCGCAGTTCCGTGCACCGCAGATGAATCGAGAGTCTGTGATGGCCGCATTTCATCAAAGGCAGCGACTGACGGATTCGGTGCCTCTGACCTTCATGCCAGATCTCGATCTCGCATTGAAAGCCGAGTATGAAACCTGGCGGAAGCAGTTTGAGAAGGGCGAAACCGATCGTCAGGCTCGACTGACATGGCAGGATCAGACTGAAACCTCGCTGAAGCAATCCATCCGAGACGATTTGAGGTCGCAGGCCTGGTTGGAGCAGCAGATTCAGCAGAAAGCAGCGCCAGTCACCGATGCCCAAGCTCTGGCCTGGTTCAACGAGCATGCCGAGCAGATGCGTGTTCCTGAACTGCACCACGTCTTTCACCTCTTTCTCTCACGCCATGACCCAAAGCGTCCAGACCGTTCTGCTGAAATCCAGGCTCTGCATCAACAGCTCACCCGTGGAAAGGCAAGCTTCGCAGATTTAGTCGCCAAGCACTCCGAAGACAGTCGGTCCAAAGTTCGCGCTGGCGATCTCGGCTGGGTCAGTGCCTCCCGAATGCCCGCAGAGTTCATGCAAGCTCTGGAAAGAACCCCTGTCGGAGTAATCAGCCCACCCATTGAAACCAAGCTCGGCTGGCATCTTGTGCGCGTCTCAGCCCGCCATGAATCACGTTTGCCTCATTTTGTCGAAGTGCGGGAGGAGATCATCGCCATGCTCGATCAGCAGCGGCGGGAGGCTGCCTTAGGTCAGGTCAATTAGTAGAGATCGGAGGAAAGAGAAAAAGATGACCTGTCCTCCGTTCCATTCTCCGAAGCTCAACGAGCAAAGGAGGAAAGCTCAACGAGCGAAGGAGGAAGGAGGTAGGTCAGAGGTTCTTCGTTCTTCGTTGGTAGCCGCGTCCGATGATTCCACCAAGAACTAGGAACCGCCAAGCTCGCCTCGGGAGGATTGTTTAGGTTAACCCTTCTGAGAGAGTTGACTTAAATCAACAGCACAGCGATTAATCATTTCGTATGATCCGTTTAGTGAGTAGATTTAATCAACGACTTGTAATCTTATGCAATGATGATCGCGGAAGATCCTGCACATCCCTCTGATTTCCTGGTCGTTCAGGGGATTCCTTCACGCCATGACTGTCGTGGACGGGTCTCTGTTCGGGCTTCCTTACCCCTAGCCGCAGCCCTTCGTTCAAGGCCAACAGGTGGCCTATTCCCGAGCTGTATTCAAACCAAGTGGCTTATGGCTTTGGGTTGGCCTTGGAGTGCTTGCTTAAGGTGGCGCGGATGCTGTCTTGAAAAAGCTCGGGTATGGTACAGCCAAGCTGCTGACAAAGTTGAAACATTTCAGCCAGTTCCTGTATGGTAAATTCGAGCGGTAAGTTGGCATACATTTTGTCTGCGACCCAGGCCGGGATGCCACGTTTTCGGCCTTCCCATTGCACGATAGCACCTGGGGAACAGCCGAGTTCGTTGGCAAGTTCTTGGCGGGTCAGACGGCGCTCCTTGCGCAGCTGCAGCAGTTGTTCTGGAGTGATTTCCATGAGGGATCTTCAAACGTATTTTTGATTGAGCAAGTTCTGTTGACTCAATTGAGCTAGTGACAAAATAAACCTATCAATCATTCAATCATTGAGTTTAATTTATGAAGCTAAACCTGAACATCGCTCACGATCTCAAGCCTGAAGAGCTCAGAAAGATCGTGGATTTGTCCAAAAAAACCAACCAACCGATCAGCCAATTGATCTTGGAAGCCGCTCGTGAATTGGCAGCCGATTCTCAGGCCGATCGAGACAACGCTAAGCCTCAGGAGAACGGCGGGTGAAACCGAGCGCTCAAGTGCTCTGGGACCTGCCATCCCAATGGGCACAACCCATCCTAGCCAGGGCCACACCCTGGGTTGGTAAAGCCAACTTGCCTGGTCCCATCGTCTTCCGCGTCTCTGTGACGAGTTGATTCGGTGCAGAGGTGATTTTCTCTGTCGCGGACCAAAGTCAGTCCGCATGGGACTTAACCTTTTCCAATCCGGACTAAACCTTTTCCGTTACGGACTCAATCTTTGCCTGGCCAGATGAAGAGCTGTCCGTCGGGGTTAAACATCCGAACAACAGGCATTTTGATCATTTCCCCGATGAGCGCTTTGGTGAACTCGTCGCGCGTCAGTCGGCGCACTTTTTCGAGGTAGTAGCGGGTGTGATGCACTGATTTCCAGGAACGACTGTGATGCCTTTGACTCACTGAGCGAGTTATCTTGACTCGGATTCTAAGACCGACATCGCCAACGGCACTGTTGAACACAGCTATGCCGTGAAAGGGCGTTAAACGCAAAACGAGGCCGACTTTCGTCGACCCCGTTGAGCTACTCCTAACTGTCTTCGCGATTCGCATCAAGGTGCGACCGAGCTGCGCTGCAAGGTGAAGACGCCCGCGTTGAGAGAATTGCCGCCAGTGAGCACGCTACCCAACCCGGCTGGACTGTAGATGATGCCATTGCCGTTGTTTTCGGCATACCCGGCAGGCAAGCGGTCGCCGGTCACGAAGCCCGCCGTATCAATCCGCATCACCTGCTCGCAGTTGCTGATGGCAACGAAATCCCAGCTTTGGCCGGTGGCATAGACAATACCAGTGGTAGTGCCCGTGCCGATGGTGAGATCGCAGACTTCGTCAGTAGGCATCGCGCCATAAGCAAAGTTAGCGGCAGGGCCCACAGCACCGACGTTGGTGCTAATGTAGCGGCTAACAATTCCTGTGGCGCCATTATTGCCGCCATGGCTGAATGTATAGGCTCCAGCGTTATCGTAGGCTTCGATGTCATTGGAATAGGAGCCCAGCGCGCCAATGAGCGGCGTGCCTCCACGATTCGCGCCATTGGCCAGCAATGAGATGGTCATGGAAGACGGCACCGCGCCACCGTTCACACTTGCTCCTGCCGCATAAGCGTAGTCGCCGATAGCAGCGAGGCCGAACATGCAATCCCGCTGGCCAAGGTTGTCGCGGAAAGCAGGGAATCCTACCGCCACAGCGCCCGCTCCTTTGCTCACACGCAACACAGCCATGTCTTCCTGCAAACCTGTGGCGCGATTGACCGTGCCCCCGAGGATGACGCTACCGTTCGTTGCCCTAACAAAGGACTGGCGCACAGCCTGGAAGATACCACCCGCAACACTGCCAGGCATCAGCAGTGCTGGGCACGTCCAATTTGCTCCAATCATATAGCGCACCCCGGCATTGGCAGGAGCAATAGCTCCCCATGTGGCATCCGGTAAGCCCGTAGCAGGTACCAATTTCACTGCGACCACGCCGTTGTTCAGGCAGCCTGAAACAAACAAACTGACACCATCGAAGGCAATCGTGGAGCCGTAAGTGCTTACGTTGCCTATCCCCAGCGCCACAGGGTTCAAATAAGTGATCCAGTTCTGAGCACCTATGGCAACGCCAGGGTTCACGGCCACTGAGCGGACAAACCAAGTGTTCACGCCAGCAACAACTCGTGTGCCAGTGAGATACAAGCTGTTGGAGGCAGAATTGAAGGCAACGGCTGTGTAGTGGTACTGATCAGCCGTTGGCCGGAAGAAGGCGTCACCCAATCCGCCACCGCCGTTGAGCCGATAAGTCACAAGCGCCTGCACATTGCCTGCGCCGTAATCACGATAGCCAGCGGAGAAGACATTGCCTGCTGCGTCGGTCGCAATCGCTGCCTTGGCATATTCGACACGCTGGCCAGCGGGAACAGCAGCGGGGCTATCCCATTTGACGGCAGCGTTGCCAGGAAGTTGCAGTGCAAGGATGGAGGTAACTGCAAGGGCTGTAGTGATGAATGTCTGTTTAGTTTTCATATGTTTTTTTGGTTTGCGGTTTCTGTTTTGCCCCACTCTGCTCACCGTTTTTCGGCGATGAACTCATCGGGGCTTCAATCACAGGTTCCGGGTTTTCTGATTCCGATTTCACCTTGACCCCAATTTTTTTCATTTTTTCTCATTTCCCCTGGGCAAACCTCATTTGCACAAGTGTTGACGCAGTGCGCGTACCTGTCAGATTTGCCTTCTTCTCCCGAACCCATGAACGTTGAAAACAAGCAGCACTCCATGCCTTTCCCTGCGACCTCTTGGACGCGGGTCATGCATTACCAGGAGGGAGAAGAACAAGCAGCGAGATCAGCCCTCGAAGACCTCTGCCGCACCTATTGGCAGCCAGTGGTGAACTACTTCCAAGCCATCGGCTGTGATCCTGAAGAAGCTCGCGATGCCGCTCAGGAATTCATGGTCCAGTTCGCCACGCCGGGCCAAGGTTTTGATCGCATTGATCCCGCCAAGGGCCGCCTGCGTTCCTACATGAAACAAGCGGCGCGGCATTTCATCGTGAAAGTGCGCGAGAAAGCCAATACCCAGCGGCGCGGTGGCGGCACGGAATCCATCTCCATTGAAGAAAACGAAGAATCCTTGGGCACTGAAGACGAAGAAGCCTCCGTATCCTATGACCAGAGCTGGGCGATGACGGTGCTTGAAGCCGCCTTTGCCAAGCTGCGTGATGAATACGCAGCGAGGGGAAAGGCGACGCTTTTCGAACGAATAAGACCCGGTCTTCTAGAACCCGAGGACGGTGGCGCACTTTGCCATCAACTTGCCGAGGCCTTCAAAACCTCCAGCGCGGCGATGAGCCTGGAGATCCACCGCACCCGCAAACGCTTGGCTCGCCACCTGCGCCAGCAAGTGCTCGCCACCGTGGAAACAGAAGCCGAAGCGGAGGAAGAACTCAGATACCTCATGCGTATCCTTGCTTATGGACGGGCCTGATATTCCAACCATCCTCGTGCCCGGACCCGCCAGGCAGCCAGAGCGCCGTTGCACATCGTGCGACAGCGTACTACCGGATCGTGGCTCGCTCAATGGCATTTGCCCGGTGTGCATCGCCCGGTCCATGACGATCTCGCTCACGGAAGACGATGGTCGCTACGATCTGCTGGAAATGTTTAATTCCAGCCTGCCGACCGTCAGTGGCTACCAAATGGGGCCGCTCGCGGGTTCTGGCGGCATGGGGCTTGTGTTTCGCGCCACCCATGAAACCGATGGTTCCACGGTGGCGCTCAAGATGCTTTCCAGCCGCTGGTACGATGACAAGGAACAGGTCGCTCGCTTCGAACGGGAAGCTCGCATGCTGTCTCAGTTGGATCACCCCAACATCGTAAAGTTTATCGAGTCTGGCGAAACGGACGATGGCCATCTCTTTATGGCCACAGAGTTTGTTGAAGGCGTCGATATGCGACGCCGATTGGTGCAAAAAGCAATGGCTTCCCAAGAAGTTTTTTCGATTTTTGAGCAGATCTGCACGGCCATCGAGTATGCGCATTCCAAGAACATCGTTCACCGCGATCTTAAGCCATCAAACGTGCTGCTCGGCACGGATGGCAGCGTAAAAGTTGCTGATTTCGGCATCGCAAAACCTGCTCCTACCGGCTCAGCGGCAGTATCGCTGACGCAATCAAACTCCACCATCGGCACCCCGTACTACATGGCACCGGAGTCGATCAACAACCTTTCCAAAGCCACTGGGCGTTCAGATATTTATTCACTGGGTGTGATGCTTTATGAGCTGCTCACGGGTTCCCTGCCCATGGGCCATTTTGCGCCGATTTCGAAGAAGACCGGTCTCGACCCGCGATTCGACGATGTCATCCGCAAAGCCCTGGCCGAAGACCCGGCGCACCGCTTCGGAACGGTGAAGGAGTTCCGCGATGCAGTGCAACGCCTCGCCACCCCGCCCCCACCGCGTATCTGGCTTCGCGCCCTCGCCGTCATCGTGATTCTTGCAGCGGGCGGTTTTGCATGGGCGTGGCAACAGCATCAGCAAGACCTTCAGCGGGCGCGACCGGAGTACGCCGCCTCGCGAGCGAACCCTTATGTGAATGATTTGGGCATGAAGTTCGCTCCCCTGCCAAGCCACCCCGTACTGTTCAGTTTGTGGGAGACTCGCATCCACGACTTTGAGACCTTTGCCTACGAAACAGGCACAACCGAAGCCACTGAAAAGCCATCGAGCGGAATACGTGTCCCTGGCCGCTCAGGATGGCAGGAAGGTCCTGGCGCCACATGGAAGCAACCAGGCTGGCCAGTGACGCCAGATCATCCGGCGTGTGGTGTGTCCTTTGTCGAAGCCACCGCTTTCTGCGCTTGGTTGACCACACGTGAGCGGGCCGCAGGGCGTATCACTTCTGAACACATCTACCGACTCCCGACCTCGGATGAATGGCAGGACGCAGCGGCACGCCCTTCGACAACGCCTGGCGACAGCTCCACTACCGAGTTTATCTGGGGCGATACCTGGCCGCCCCCTCGCGGCGCGGGAAACCTCACTGGGCACGAAGTGACCCAACCTCCGTGGCCGAGCTGGAATACCCTCGAATACGAGGACGGCTATCCCCGCACCGCTCCCGTCGGCCAGTTTGCACCTTCCGCCTTGGGTTTCTTCGATCTGGAAGGCAACGTCAAGGAATGGTGCCTGCCCTTCCCCGGCGGCGATAGTACCGTTGTTCCGCTGCGCGGCGCAGCCTGGGGCACAAACGCCCAACGCAAACTGTATGGCATGCGCTACCTCTCCCTGGCAGAACCCAAAGAACGCCATTCGCTACACGGATTTCGCTGCGTGCTGGAGTACGCGCCCGCCAATAATCACGCTCCGAAACCGTGATGTACAGAATCCGACTGACTATATTGATCGACTTGTACAACTCTACGACCTTCGCCGAAAAGCAGGCGACAAGCTTCTCTATTTGGCCGAACCCGTTGAGGATGCTAAGCACAGGCCGCTCACGGGACTAGAGCTCGCCACACCCCATCCCCGCTCCACGTCCAAACCGACAAGCTCCTCTCAAAAGCCTTCTCCTAGCAGTCACCCTGGTAGAAACCCAATCCTCCTCCGCTTCTGCCCAGCATCTCCTGCGTGACTTTCCACCTCGCCGACTTCCCATCCACGCTCCCCGCATGAATCGCGTTCACGCAAATGTTGAGAATGTCCCCGCCGCTAAGGCCCTTGGATAGCTCCGAGAGAACTCCGTAATCAGCCTGAACCCGATCAGGATTGGGGAGATGAAGGGCGAAGAGCTCCCTGCGCATGGAAGCGTCTGGAAGACGGAACTGCCGTCGTCACCACCCGCAACCATGGCATGGGTGAAAAGCTGCAAACCTTGCCAAAACGGATCATTCCTGCTTTGATTCGGTGACTTCAAATCACCGAGCTCTTGCTCGCATTTTCTCAAAAATCTTATGATGGTTCTCTCTCAACAAACATTGTCCTCTATGTTTCAGATGGCTCTTCGCCGCACGTTTGCGATTCTCTTCATAGGCAGTGTGATATGGAGTCCTGTGGCCTTTGCCGATGCCCCGACCGAGTGGCTTGTGGGATTCGACAAGCAGTGGTCATCAGCAATTGGCCAGATCAAACCATCACCGGAAATACTCAAGATTATTGACTCTAGTAAGGGTGGCTTGTTTGCCGATATCGATTTGGCCGATGCCTGGCAAGACCGTGTGCTTGGCTTTCTTCAAAATGGCCTCATGTCCGGACGCAGCGCAAAAGTATTTCTCGCGCCTGGCATCGGGCTGCCTGCCAATCAAATGAATGACGGGCAATTCCAGGAAGCCACCAAGATTCTTGCTGATCTGAAAGGACTGCCTGGGGAGAAGATTCTCGCGTTTGTTGCTGACGTCAGTGAACAATGGGAACTTTGGACGACCGAATGCATTTATGCGAATGGCTACGGTGGTGGCATGGCACGGGTGGAGAAAACCAGTTATGGCTGGAGCTTCCCTGACCTCATGTTCGATGGCGAGAAAAAGCATCTCGAAGTCTTGCGCTTCTGGGATCTTGCGCTGAGCAACGATACCGCTGAAGACGTGAAGGGCCCCAAGGGCACTGAAATCATCGGGACTTTTGTGAAGCTCGTTCTCAACCGTAACATCGAGCCGAAAGCGACCACGACGATCTTCGCCACCCGACCAAAACGCACCGATCAAGTATTGTTCATGCAAAACGAGTGCCGCCGATTCCTGAGCGCGCGCATCGTGAAAGCGATGCAGAAAGACAAGCTAATGCTCACCAATCATTCCGGTTTTCGCTTTGCCAAATGGGGGACGAACTTCGACGAGACCGCGAAGTTGCTCATGCCCTTCCTTCTGCATGACGCCCCGGATTCATTCATTAGCAGCCGTCTCACGCCGGATATTCTCATGCTTTACAGCAAGCATTTGGCAACCACCGAAGCTGTCGCTAAAACCATCAAATCCGATCTATGGCCCTCTATTCTCAAGTTTCAAGTGCAGCAGATCACCGATAACATGGCCGAGCGAATCGGCATTTCCATTGCGACTCATTCATTCACAGGCCGGCACGATATGCTGACCGATTTCATTGAGACCACAGGCATTCCTGTGGCACCAAACTTCGACTACTGGAGCTACGCAACGTCCGCTGGACGCTACACTGCGTGGTTCATCGACGACCAGTTCTACGCCATGGACATCGAACCCTTGAACGACACAGCCAAGCATATCGACGCGCTCATGGCCGACTTCACCAAACGTTACGGCGAATTCACTGACAAGCCTGGCAAACTTGGTAAAAGTCATTTCATCCATGAGGATGCCGACGGGGGCGCCCTCGTGATGTATGAACCCCGAGGTAACACCAAGGAATTAAAGCGCATTTATCATTACTCGCTGAAGATGCGCCCCATGGTGAGCGCAAAACTTGCAGCACTGAAGGATGAAGCAGACAAGAAAGCTGCCGACGACAAGTCAGCGACCGCGAAGAAAGCGTCGCAATTTTAGATGCACGATTATCATTGTGCTAACAAGCGGCAATCAACGAATGCCTAGGCACCTCAAATCGCACGCGGGACCATCCGGCCAACGGCCATCGGCAAGAAGAACTGGCTGTTTATTGGGGAAGCCGAAGCCGGCCAACGCAGTGCCATCCTCTTTACCCTCATCGAAGCCTGTCGTAGTCGAGGCATCGACCCGCAAACCTACCTGTGTGAAGTCCTCACCCGCTTGCCGACGCTAACCAACAAGCAAATCAAGGACATCACCCCAGAAGCTTGGGCTAAACTTCAAAAACCGACTATCAGCGGAAAGCGGCGTAGTCGTCAAAATCAAAAGACAAGCTCAGAACGATGGCACTCCGCGCACCGCTAACGTCCTTGGGTAGCTTTAAGTTTCGGGCAACAGGATGGGGATTCCTGCATCAATCGGAAACAAGGCGTGAGCCATCTTCTCGGGCTAGGGCCTTTATCTCAGGGGGCATGGTTTGATGATGGCTGGCATCAACCATGGCCCCTAGCTCGTTCTGTAGTGTGCAAAAAAATCCCTCCAGGTAGCATATTTTGGAATATGCGGCGCACTGCCTCTACGGCTTTTCAAATAGTCACGGGGCAGGCGGTCTGAATATCGGGCATCATTCTCGACTAGATCCAATAATTTGGTCTTGGACAAACCTAGCCCGGCGCAATCGAATTGGCTGATTCGAACATAGGGCCAGAAGCCGTGGCGAGTTAACAGGGTTTTATCCAGCAATTCTAAGAACTCATCAGGATGTTGATCCATGTATTCTTGCTCCGCCAAAGTGAGTTTGATTTGGCTGGATCTAATGATGGAAGGACTGAGGAACGGGGGAGGTATAAGGGAATTCGGGTCTCTATGAGTGTACTCGCTCATACTGAACAAAAAGTGGGTGTATTCTGTGGAAAACGGGCCGTTTCGCCAGTAAGCCAGATAATCTTTGACTGGATGATTGGCCCAATCAGAGGCGATGGGGACATCGGCATTTATTCTCCCAGTGACATCGTTTTCCCAATTCTTTGAGCTGATGTAGAGTTGATTGATGCGCGCATCATTCAAAGCGGCCCTTTGAAACTTATGACGCAATTTGGTTACGTCGAGCCTCTTGAATGTAGCTAATTGACAGGAAGAAATGCAAAGCAGCAGAGCAATGGTGAAAAGCTTCATATGAAAAGGTTAGGTGGTGAATTCGTCATCAAACCTTTACTTCTCGATGGATGGTTGCAGCAAGGTCTCGGGGACATTGCTCCAAAGGGTGACATCACGACCCTCAATCTTAAGATCAACGCGATAGACCAGCGTCTGGCCTTTCAGTTTGGGCTCGAATCGTTGTCCCGTCGGTCCCACGAAAACAATCGCCTCCACGGTCTCTTGCGGATGTTCAGCCAGGAAGCGTTCAGCGAAGCGCAGCTTATCGAGTTCTCCGTACTCGAAGACTCGCTTTGAGGCTACTCGGATACCCATCTCCTTCGAATCTGGTAAGCCCGGAAATTCAATGCCTGAGGCACCGAGAATAGCCTTTGGCGACGCATCGAAGACCTCTTCTGCTCCACCAGCTCTATACACAAAACTCAAACCAGGATTCCTTTTCATTTCCAGAGTCCCCAACTGCACTCGAAACGACTGAAGAAGGGTTTCACCACCTTCACACGTGGCGACTAAAACCAATCCAAGGAGAACGGCGAGAAAGTGGGTGGAACGGCTCATTGGCACAGCAGGGTTGGTTGAGTGATCTTTGATGATGCTTGGAATGAAGGGTTTCTCGTCTCAAAGGATCAAAAGCGCCGCCGTTATTTAAAGACCATTTTGACAGCCACGGGAAAAGCCTCCTTCTTGCCGTCCACCGTGCCAGGCTCGAACTGCCAGGTGTTCACTGCCTGGAGGATCGACTCCTGAATTATTTTGGGTGAATCACCCACAATCTGAACATCTCGAGCTCGTCCGAGTTCGTCGATGACAAAGGCTATCCAGACAAACCCCTCAACTCTCTTTCCCTCAGGATAGTCGGGAAGCTTGCGTTGCAAAGTCTTTGGACCCGTCACATTCCTCCCCTCTCGGTAAATGGTCTCCAGCCTGCGGTATTCCACTGGAAAGAGCGCTTTTGTGATGGCGGCATGTGGTACGAAGGTAATGCCATCGTTCGCCTGATTTGCTTTAGCTGCATATCCATCGTGGGGTGCGAAAGCGATCTTCATTTGCATCGGAAAAGTGGCGGGCCGGTCATTGACGGTGCCCGGTTTGAACTTCCATTGCTTCAGCGCTTTCAGGATGGACTCCTGGTAGGGGGCCGGTGCTTTGCCGACAATCTTGACTTCCTCCACATTCCCTTCTGGCCCGACCTTCATGACTGACCAGACATTGCCCGCGGCTACCATTGACGGGTAAACGGGTTTGACCGATTTCTTCACCTCCGGGTAAACCAGTGAGTGCCCAGCCTTCCTATGCCGATGGATCTCCGCGTCCAGCTCTGGAAACGCCTGTGCTGTGGGGTCTGTGGCACAGCTGGAGATGAGCCCAGAAAGGCAGATGAAACCAAGGGCCTGGTGGAAACAGTTTTTCATACGTTGCTTGAATTTATAACACCGCGCTATCCCATGATCAATCGCTCCCAGAGACTGAAGGAGGACCTGCCTGGGCAGGATTCAGAGCATGTAAAAAATGGAACCATGCTATTTGAAACACCGGCCCCCGTTTAGTAGCTTCTCATAGCATCTGTCAAGCTGCACCCGTTCCATCAACATGTTTACGCTCTTTTGCGTTGTACTATGGCTACACGAAAGCCTATCAAAGACCGCCAAAACATCGCTTTTTCGGCATAACGACAGGCAGATCGGCAGGTGAAAGCGTTTCCGTGCCAGGAGCCCCCGCGATACACACGGTAAAGCCATTCGCCAGTTCCCACGGGATCTGTTCCTCCAATGAGTTTGTCAGTTCGCACGTCCTCGCACCATTCATGGACATTTCCATGCATGTCGTAGAGCCCCCAGTTGTTCGCGGGATAGCGGCGAACAGCACAAGCCTTCGCCAGTACCACTTCCTTGAGCGTCGCGGGTTGAAAAACATTCCTTGGGTCAATATTGGCCTGAAGGCTAGTCAACTTGTCGCCAAAGCAAAACGCAGTCTTTGTTCCGGCCCGACATGCGTACTCCCACTGTGCTTCAGTCGGTAGAGCAAAATTCCATCCCGAGGCTGGGCCTGCCACTCCGTTGAGTCTTGTGATGAACTGCTGAGCATCATCCCAGCTCACAAAATACATGGGATAGTCATCTCCGATGCCATTAAGCACTCCAGCGTCGTTAGCTTTCTCAGCCTGTTGGGCGATGGTGGTGCCCATCAAGACGTGCCACTGTTCCTGCGTGACTTCCGTCTGCCCCATCCAGAAGCCTTTGCTGATGCGCACCTGCACTTGTTCTTCATCGCTCATTTGGCCGTCTTCACCTACCGGGCTGCCCATGGCAAAGCTTCCATGCGGGCAATATGAAAACTTCATGAGTACATCCCCCAGCAGCTTCACTTGGAAAACCTTACCTACTTCTCCTGCATCCAGAAGTTTGTCATTTGCGGCGATTTCACTGGCCGCGACTGCCGCAGGCTCAGCGGATAGGCGGCTCACAAAGTTCAAAGTCAGCAGGGTAAGAATGGTCGAGATTTTTATCATTGGATCAAAGCTGGAAAGAAGGAAGATGTGGCAGACGGAATGAAGCATGGTACATCCTATTTTCCATCTGCATAAACGAGGTGAAAGTGGTCAGGTGTTTCATGTGGCGGAGCTCTCCTGACTAACTTGGCTGGTGAAGTGACGCGATGTTCCGCACGCCATGGATGATATGACACTGTTCGTGATTCGAGTTTGTAATCACAGGATTCACAGGAATGGGTTCTGACCTGTAAATCATGTCTTTCTGTTTTCCTGTAGAATGGAGTATCCACTTGCTTGGTTGTCTCCGACTCATACGGCCAAAGTGACTCTTCGTTCCACATCCCAAGACCGTGGATTGTCTGTTAAAAACAGGAATCTTGAAATATGAATCGCCGGTCCCCTTTCACTCCTTGAACAATTTGAATCACCTGCCATCTCTCACCCCTTGCATGAAAAGCCTCCTGGCGTGTTCAATGATCGTCACGTTTTGGCTTGGGACGATCGCCCGAGCCGATATCAACGTTTCTGCCGCCGCCGCTGAAATTGACGCGCTTTTGGCGAGGGATTGGGCGGCGAACCATTTGACGCCCAATGCCCCGGCGGATGACAGTGTTTTCGTGCGCCGCATCTATCTGGATGTGGTGGGCCGCATTCCCACCTCGCGTGAGGCTGAGGAGTTTCTGGCTTCCAAAGAAAAGAGAAGGCGGGCGGCACTGATCGACAAGCTCCTCGATTCCGAGGGCTATGTGCAGAACTACTTCCACTACTGGGCGGACGTGCTGCGTGTGCAATCCAAGGGCCAGCGGACAGGCCCCGCGTATGTTCATTTCATCAAGGATGCCCTGCGCAGCAACAAGCCATACGACGTGTTCGTGCGTGAGATGGTCGCCGGAGATGGCCGGGCCTGGTCCGATGGGGCGATTGGCTACTACACCCGTGATCGTGGAATGCCTTTGGATAACATGGCCAGTACGCTGCGCGTCTTCCTGGGCACCCGCATCGAATGCGCCCAGTGCCACAATCACCCCTTCGACAAGTGGACCCAGAGGCAGTTCTACGAGATGGCAGCCTTTACCTTTGGCGTGGAAATCAGAGACTCCGGTGGCAGTTTCACGGGCGGTATCAGCGACCTTTTGCGAGAGCAAGGCCTGGCCATTCGTGCCACGTTCAAACAGCCTGAATGGCCCAAAAACAGAATCACCCAGACCGAGCGCCTCGCTTTCTGGGCAGAGTCGGAGAAAGTGCAGCAGGCACGCCGAGCGGCGGAGGAGTACTTGCTCCAGGCGGATCGATTATTCAATCAGACCATGAGCGCTCCTCGTGTCATCGGACGCTACCCCAAGGTGACCTTTGATGAGAAGCGCTTGCTCACTCTGCCACCGGATTACCAGTATGACGATGCGTTGCCAAAATCCGTCGTCAAACCAGCTGCCGTCATGGGCCATGCCTCTTCTCCTCTGCCAGGGGAATCACGGGTCCAGGCCTACGCACGCTGGCTGGCGAATCCCGATAACGACCGCTTCAACAAGGTCGTGGTCAATCGCCTGTGGAAAAAGGCCTTCGGCCTCGCCCTGATCGAGCCGCTCGACGATCTCACGGACACGACCGTGGCGGTGAATCCTGAACTCTTGAGCCATCTTGAAAAGCTCATGGTCAGCCTGAAGTACGACATGAAGGCCTTTCTGCGCATCCTTTTCAACACCAGCACCTACCAGCGCCAGGCCTCCCATGAGGAGGTGGCACCCGGGACTGCCTACCACTTCACGGGCCCGCTGCTGCGCCGCCTGACCGCCGAGCAACTGTGGGACAGCTTTGTGACGCTGATCAACCCGAATCCCGACATGCTAAACGCGGCCACCCACGAACTCTTGGAGCAGCGCAGGCTGGCTCTGGAAAAGGTCGCCGATCCGGCTGAAACGTTTAAGAGCATTCAAGTGGCCGCCAAGAGGTACCAGCAGCAGCCGGAAGGTCTGGAGGCCTTGCAGAAAAGGTTGGCGGAGGCCCGCGAGGAGGCCAAAAAATACCAATCCATCGCCGCCATAGCCACCGGACCTGAAAAAGAGGCTGCCTCTGCCCACGCGGCGGAGTGCCAGGCGAAAATCAAATCCATCAGCCGTGAGATCACTGCGCTATACAGCCATGCACGCCGCACCGTCATGACGGAAGTGATCATTCCCGGCCAAAAAAAGCTGTTCGAGAAGGTCACCGGCAAGCCCTGGGAGCCCCTTGCTGATGAACCCAAGCGTGAGGTTCCGACTCAGGCCGCCCCCAATGCCGAAATGCAGGCAGCCGGTGCTGCCAACGGCGCACGCACCATGGCACCTGCGGATGGCAAGACCAAGCTGACCAAGGCCGAGGCCGCCGAAGCTGAGATCAAGGCCTGGAGCGAAGAGGCCACCTACTATGCCATCCCTCGGAGGCAGTGGCGCGACTACTTCCGTTCGCGGGCCCAGCAGTCCCGGCAGTGGTTGCGCGCTGCGGAAATCGAAAGCCCCGCCCCGCGCGGTCATTACCTGCGCGAATTTGGCCAGAGCGACCGTGAAATCATTGAGAACAGCAACAGTGACGCCTCCGTTCCCCAGGCACTGGCCTTGATGAATGGAGAGCTCCTGCCGCAGATCCTTCACCGCTACAGCCAGCTCATGCTCACCGTGGGCAAGGCC
This sequence comes from Verrucomicrobiaceae bacterium, assembly GCA_027486585.1. Lineage (GTDB taxonomy): Bacteria > Verrucomicrobiota > Verrucomicrobiia > Verrucomicrobiales > Verrucomicrobiaceae > Prosthecobacter. Next base: position 210,639 of record JAIXOU010000100.1, read on the forward strand.
CAGTCTGCCGACGAAAAAATCGACGCCGCTTACATGGCCGTGCTTTCCCGCCAGCCCACCGCCAGGGAAAAGGCCCTTTGCCTTCAAGCCCAGGCCAAGGGCCTCAGCACCCTGGAGGACCTGATCTACGCCCTGATCAACACCCAGCAGTTCATCTTCAATCCGTAAGTGTCTGCCGTCGGCGTTCTCCCCTCGAGCCAAACCCTGCCAAGACTTTCCTGATCGGCTGAGACGTACGGCGGTAGGGGAATCAAGTCTGCGTCTCTTAGCGGGGCTTGGGAAAATGTTTGGAAATCTGCGCAAGTCTTGGAGGCGACCTGCATCTGCGATGTGAAGGGCGGCAAAAGCTGCCCGCTCAATCACAAACACATCCACCACTATGAAGAACCTCACTCAAAACATCCGCTCGATCAGCGGCATCATTGTTTCCCTTGGTCTGCTGCTTGCAGGCTCCATCCAGGAAGTTTCAGCGCAGGCCGCAGCCAACGCCCCAAAGCTTACTACGACGATTCAGGATCGCGGAAATCCCGGTGCGATCATTCAAGTCAATGGCAGCAATTTAAATCGTGGTAGCAATGGCCTCACTTGGGCAGGCCAGGCCCCTTACGTCGTTCAGATGACGGGTCAAAATGGACAACCCGTGAACTGCTTCTTCCGATTCGTCAGCACCGTCCGAATCGATGTCACCATCCCAGCGACGGCCATCAGCAGCCGCATTCGCCTCGTTCAGGGAAACTACACCAGCCTGATCAATCGAAGCATTCGTGTGACTCGTGCGATCCCCGCAGGCAAAGGTGTGCTGACGATTGATAACCTGAGCCAATACAACATCCTCGGCCTGCAGCTCAATGGCGTGGAGCAGTTGCCTGCCAACATTGGCTTTCTGGTCAAGACAGCTGGCGAGCTGACGCTCAATCCAGGGCAGTATCAGGTTCGTGCCACTCTGGGCACCTTTGATCGTAACAATCCTTTCTTCTTCTCGCAGCTAACCGTCACTGTCACCAATGGTGGACGCCATTTGATGAGCGTGGCCCGTGTTACCATCGCCCAGTTGATGACCAATTTCCGCCCCTCTGGCGATTGGAATTCGGATCTGGTTTTTGGCAACGACAATGCTTTTCACATCCGCTCGGTGCGCTTCAACTCAAATGGCACCTACACCCTGCGTGAACTCCGTGCTGGCAATGTCGTGGTGAATATCGAAAGCAGCACCTATGCAGAACTCGACTGGCCTGACAACAGCATCGCGCTCACCTTCCGTCTCGGCAACCGCACGGTTTCGCTCTTCAGTCCTTTTGCCCAGTTTGTATCGACCGTTGGCCGCAATAATCAGAACCTGACTTTGACCCGCCAATAAGAGCAGCACGCTTCGCGAAACCCCTGTTAGCAAGGTCTGGCAGGGGTTTTTGGTCTCTGTCGGAGTGCCTGGAAAAAACTTTTTTCAGGAATCTGCGCAAGTTCCGACAATGACCTGCATCAGCAGAATGAAGGGCGGCAAAGCCGACCACGAAAAACTCAAAAACAAATCCACTGCCATGAACTCCGAAACTCAAAACAACGCTCATCCTGCTACACTGATCCCCATGCTGCTGCTCGCCATCTGGTTCATCTGCCAATCTTATGCGAGTGCTGACGTCATCAACGTCACCGGCCCTGGAGCCCGCACCGGTCTGCCAGCTGTCTCCTCTTTTGTGCCTGCGAATGCGGCGGTCGGTGACAGCGTGTATGCCAACCTGGATTACTCAACTGTAACGGTCGATCACAAGACCGTGACAGCCGTCAGGCTGGTGGCTGCGGATGGCAGCGCCGTGTCTGCTCCCGCCACCGTGCATGGAGATCGCCTCATCGAGTTCCGCATCCCTTCGGGGGCGGTGTCTGGAAATGTGACGATGGCTGGTGGGGATGGCTCGACACGATCAAGTGGTCTGTCGATCTCAGTGATCCCGCCGACGCTCCGTGCCCGAGGTGTCGTGCTGGTGAATAAATCACAATTCAGCATTGGCCGTGTTGTCAGCGGAACCCAGACGTTTATTCCCTCCAGTCGCGTGCTGGGGATTGCCAAAGGCAGTGCTTTCTTCATCTCTGCCACACTGAGCGCCACGGTGGCAAAGCCATTCGACATCAGCCTTGTGAATCAAAGTTTCATCGAGCCAATGACGCTCTTTACGCAGAGTGAGTCTGTGCGTCTCTTCAAACTGCCTGGCCGTTCGCTGCCTGTCAGCAACAACGTCACGCTCACCATCGAACCTGTTACCGTGGCGGAAGCTCTTGGTGCTACCTCGTCCAACGCCAACTGGAAGATTCTTCAGCGCGGTCTGAATCGCAGCATGGTGGTCACACCCGAAGGCAGTGTCAGATTGAATGATGCCATTTTCGGAGGCAATCCGAACCGCAGCTTTCAAATCGAGGAGATTGCTTGGAATGAGTCGAATGGCAGTGTCACCTTTGCGCTTCGTGATGGTCCGGCACGTGTCGGTAGCATCATCACTCTTTATCCGCCTTATGATGCACTGAGCTGCAATCGTCTGGGCCATTTCAACAGCAGCGATGAAAGGGATGTCTTTCTTGCTCCCGCTGATTTCGAGGCCAACCCGATTCTGGCGCGCCGTCGGTAAAACATAAGATCTGGCGGCTCGTCCTTAACACCTCGCTCACATTTTGGGCGGGGTGTTTTGTGCTTCATGGAGGTCTGTTACAGTTCTCATCCGGCAGCAGATAACTTGTCTGGGTCCAAGTGGAGAAGAGTTGCCTTAGCTGGCCGTATTTTCCTACAAAGGGCGCAGAAAGTCGTCCTTTGATAATCTAGGCTTGTTTGCCTGACGAGAGACCGGGGGTCTTCACGGGCTAGGGCACGCGTCTCAGGAGGCAAGGCGTGGCGCGCGAGATCCTCGCCAGCGGAGAGATTGATGCGTGTCGGGACAGCGCATGGTGGGGAGAAAATCGTTGATCCAATCGTGATTCATGAGTGTTAGCGGATCTGGCCGGAGCCATCGACGAGGTATTTATAACTGCAAAGTTCTGCCAAGCCCATGGGGCCGCGGGCGTGGAGCTTGTCGGTGCTGATGCCGATCTCGGCTCCGAACCCAAACTTGCCGCCGTCATTGAAGCGGGTGCTGGCATTGTGCATGACCACGGCGCTGTCTGTGTGAGGCAGCTGGCTCAAGAGTTCCGCCAATGTCAGGGGGAATCTCCGGTCGTTGCTGGCTTAATGAGTGGTCTGCATAGTCAGCGATTGACCTTCGTCTCAGGTGAGACTAAAAATTGAATCAAATGGGAACATCAATCACCAAGCCAAAATCAAAGGCTGTCGCCCCACGGGCGGTCATTCGCCGTAAACTTCGAAAAGCCGTAATCGCGGAGCTGTCCGGTGCAGGCGTGGTCAAGTTCTGTGTTCAAGGATCAGCGGCTTCATCCACTGCGATCAAATTCACACCCTCGAAGCTTATTGAGGCGCTTCAGTTGGGCCTGCCTTTCCAGGAGCTTCAGGTCTTGCAGACAAGTCTCGCGGTGCCGTCCGAGAAGCTGGCCTCGATGCTAGGTATTTCCAAAGCCACGTTCCACCGGAGCAAAGGAGCGGCCAGCAGGCTGAATTCCGCCGTGTCGGATCGCGTGGTCAGGTATGCCAGACTCCTGGGCTTTGCGGTGAAGGTCTTTGGCAACTTGGAGGATGCCAAGCTGTGGCTAAACGCACCGCAGTTCGGCCTCGGCGGTGCAGTGCCGCTGGAGTATGCAAAAACGGAGATCGGGGCACGCGAGGTGGAGAACCTCCTGGGCCGCATTCAATACGGAGTCTATTCATGATCCGCACGGGATGGCGCATCGTTCCTGAGGAACTGGCCGCCAACGCCTTTGATGGCGAGGGTGCGCGGCTCTTCGGTGGTCGTTGGAATTCCATCGGCATGCCCATGGTCTATGCTGCCGAGCACCTTTCGTTGGCCGCTCTGGAGGTCCGCGTCCACATCGACCGCACAAGCCTGAAGAAGCGCTACAAGTGCATCACTTTTGAGTTTGATGAGCGTCTGATGAAGGCCCTCCCTGCCGCGTCGCTACCAAAGCACTGGCAGCAGGAGCCACCATCGCCCTCTTTACAGGCCGTCGGCGATCACTGGCTTGCCTCTGCGGATTCCGTCATCCTCGCCGTCCCCAGCGTCATCATTCCTGCCGAGTACAACTTTCTGCTCAATCCTCGCCATCCTGATTTTAAGAAGGTGAAGCTTGGGAAACCCAGGGACTTCAGTTTCGACTACCGCCTTTTCCAATGATGCCTCCAAGTCGCGTGATGCCCGCCATGGAGACCGTCCAGCCCACCCCCACGTGGGCTACTCTTCTGTTCTTCGACTTCACGGGCTGGAAGCACATGGGAGGAGAGATGGAGAGAAGGAGAGAAGGAGAGAAGGAGAGAAGGAGAGATGGAGAGATGGAGAGATGGAGAGATGGAGAGATGGAGAGATGGAGAGATGATCTCTGATCCCTGACCTCTGATCTTCCTCCTTCGCTCGTCGAGCTTTCGGATTGGGGGCCTGGGGCACAGGGTGGTGTGCCGATGGTGATCTTGGGTAGCTTTAAGCTTCGGGCAGCAGGATGGGGATGCCTGCATCAATGGGAAAGAGGCTCGAACCATCTTCGCGGGCTAGGGCACGTGTCTCAGGAGGCAAGGCGTGGCGCGCGAGATCCTCGGCGGTGGCCCAGCGGAGAGACTGATGCGTGTCGGGACAGCGCATGGTGGGTAGGAAATCGTTGATCCAATCGAGGTTCATGAGTGTTAGCGGATCTGGCCGGAGCCATCGACAAGGTATTTGTAACTGCAAAGTTCTGCCAAGCCCATGGGGCCGCGGGCGTGGAGCTTGTCGGTGCTGATGCCGATCTCGGCTCCGAAACCGAACTCGCCGCCGTCATTGAAGCGGGTGCTGGCATTGTGCATGACCACGGCGCTGTCGATCTCATGCTGGAAACGCTCAGCCGCAGCGCGGTCGGCGGTGATGATGCTGTCGGTGTGATGCGAGCCGTAGTGATTGATGTGAGTGATGGCCTCATCGAGATCGGCGACTGTTTTGGCCGATAAAATTAGGTCCAGCCACTCGGTGCTCCAGTCCTGTTCGGTGGCAGGGATGGACTCGACACCCAAGAGGGACTGAGCCTCTGGGTCGGCGTGAATTTGAACGCCGGCTGCTTTTAAACGCTGGCCGATGCGTGGATAAAAGCTGGCGGCGATCTCGCGATTCACGAGGATGGTTTCGAGCGCATTGCAGACGCCTGGTTTTTGGGTCTTGGCATTGACGATGATCTGGGCAGCCATCTCCTGATCGGCATCTGCGGCGACATAGACATGGCAGACGCCGTCGTAGTGCTTGATCACAGGCATGCGAGCCGTGGCTACGACTTTTTCAATCAGGCCTTTGCCCCCACGTGGGATGATGAGATCCAGATACTGGTCCATCTTGGCCATGTGCTCGACACTGGCGCGGTCGGTGAAAGGAATGAGCTGCACGCTATCGGCAGGCAGCCCAGCCCGCTCACCACCGGCTTGCAGGGCAGCGGCTAAGGCAACATTGGAGTCGATGGCCTCGCTGCCGCCACGCAGCAGGGTGGCGTTGCCGGTTTTGAAGCAGAGGCTGGCGGCATCGGTGGTGACATTGGGCCGGGATTCAAAAATGATGCCGATGACGCCGATGGGTACCCGCTTCTTGGTGATGTGCAGGCCGTTTGGACGGCTCCAATCGGTGAGCACCTCGCCCACGGGATCAGGTAGAGCGGCGACTTCGCGGACGGCATCGGCCACCGCTTTGAGTCGCTTCGGGTCCAACGTCAGACGATCCATCATGGCTTTGGACAGGCCGTTCTGGGTCGCGCGGGCCAGGTCCTTGGCATTGGCCTCTAGAATCAGTGTTTGGCGTGCTTCAATTTCATCAGCCATGGCCAAAAGAATGGCGTTTTTTTGAGCCGTGCTCAGCTTGACGAGTTCGCGCGAAGCAGCGCGAGCTTTGCGTCCCATCTCCAGGATGGCGGATTGAATATCAGTGTCAGTCATGTCTTGGATACGTCATGCCCTTCGATTCCGCCTCTGCAAACGGAAACTCACGGTCGCGAGCAAGAAGGTGCTGGCGATCATGAGGGTGCTCAGAGCATTGATCATGGGCAGGCTGCGGCTGGTTTTCATCATGCTGGCCACACGCAGGGGCAGGGTGGTGGTGCCAGGACCCGAGACAAAAAAGGTGATGACGTAGTCGTCGATGGAAAGCGTGAAGGCCAACAGTCCCCCGGCCAGAATGCCCGGCAGTAGCAGGGGGAGAAGCACGCGCCGCATGGCCTGCCAGCGTGAGGCTCCCAGATCGCGAGCTGCCTCCAGCAGCGTGAAATCAAAGTCCTGCAGTCGAGCCAGCACGGTCATGGTGACATAACTGAGGCAAAAGGTCGTGTGGGCGATCCATAAGGTCAGCATCCCTGTTTCCACCCCCAAGGCGACAAACATGGCGAGTAAGGACATGCCCATCAAAATGTCCGGTAAGGCTAGAGGCAGCGTGACCAGGGTTTGATGCGTGGTTTGGAGCCAGGAGCGGTAGCGGTGCAGGGCGAGGGCGGCCAGGGTGCCCAGTATGACGGCAGCTAGCGTGGCACAGGTCGCGACTTGAAGGGTGATGAGCATCGATTCCCAGACCTCATCGGCTGCCCAGAGCTTTTCATACCATTTGAAGGTGAAGCCTTCCCACGAACCTCCGAAGCGTGAGGCGTTGAACGAATTTACGACAAGAACGACCAGCGGTGCATGCAAAAATAGCAGCACCACTGCTGTGATCATGAGTGGCAGGCGGGACCGTTTCATGACCTGTAGGTGCGTTTGCTGAAGCGCGACGATGAGCGTTCCCTGAAAAGCAGTTTGGCGAGAGTTCCCACGGTCAATACGGTCAGCAGTAAGGCACCTGCTAATGCGCAAGCCAGAGGCAGGTTCCGATCCGAAAAGGCGCGCTGGACGATCTTGTTTCCCAGCATCTCATCAGCCGTGCCACCGATGAATTGAGGGATCACATACTGCCCAAGCGAGCAGACAAAGACGATGAGCGCGGCGGAAACGATGCCTTGTCTCACGCCTGGCAGGAACACTTTTCGAAAGGCCTGCCAGCCGCTGGCACCTAGATCACGGGCGGCATCGATGAGTCTGAAATCGAATTTTTCGGCAGCGGCGTAGAGTGGTAGAATGGCAAAGGGCAGCTGGGTGTAGATCATTACCAGCAAGACCGCTGCGGCATGATTGAGCAGGAAGGTTTCTTCATTCACGACATGCAACCAGAGCAGCATTTGTTTCACCGGTCCTTCGGGATGCAGCAGAGATCTCCAGGCGAAGATGCGGATGAGGAAGTTGGTCAGAAACGGCAGCACCACGAGCAGCAGTAGCGCATTCCGCCAGCGGGGCGTCAGTTTGGCTAAATGCCAACTCATGGGCAAAGCCAGAGCTAGGCAGAAAAGGGTCGTGAGGCTGCTGATCCACAGCGTGCGCCAAATCATGGGTAGGTAAAGAGGGTCGGCCAGAGCCAGCACCGTCTCTAGTGTCCACCCATCCGCCACACCGCCGCGAAGATCACTCACATGAAAGGCGATGGTGAGTGTGAGTAATGCCGGTAAAGCAAAGAATAGGATCAGCCACCCCAGCGAAGGGAGCGTGAAAATGAATTCCTGTCGATGAGGTTTTGGCATCGTCCTGCGGGAGCAAGCTCTTGAGTTCAAATCAGCCTGCGTGGCTTCAATGCCTTAAGCTCGGGCTGTCGAAGAGGTGCGTTTGCTATCGTCACGGAAGAAGGAGTCCATGCGATGACGGAGGTCGGCGTAGAAGGCACTGGCCATTTCTTCGAGCATTTCAGCTTTGCCGGCGATGCCGTTGGCGGTCTGCTTCTCGCGCTCGAGACGGATTTTTTCCTGGAAGGTTTGTTCCAGTTCCATCAGGTGCTCTAGGAAGGCTTTGGCGGCGCGGCTGCGATCCACGCCTTCAATCAGGGAGCGCTCTAAAGGACGATTCTGGGTGATGTGCAGGAAGGGGCTGTCCACGAGCTGTTTCATGTAGCGATCAAAGCCTTTGAGGAAGGCTAGGCGCTCGCTGGCGAACTTGACTTCATCGCAATCGAGAAGGGCGTCATACGGACCGGGCTTGGAGAAGAACTTCACGACGAGTGGGATGGTGTCCACCAGCATGAAGAGCATGGATAAAACGAGGTAGGCGATGAAGGCGAAGTTTCCGCCTTCAGCCCCGTGATCAAAGAGGTCGTGCAGAGCCAGTGTTTGAGTAAGGATGTCGCGGCGAGGTTCATCACGGATCTTGGTGATGCGGGCTTCCGCATCGGTGCCGAGTCGGGTGATTTCTGCTTGGAGGTTGTTAAACTGAACGAGCTGGGCGTCGATCTGGGCTTTGAGAGTTTCGCGGATAGAGTTTTGCTGGCCGACGAATTGATCTGCCTGCTGCTGCTGGACTTGGCGGCGTAGGGCATCGATCCGATCTTGTTCAGCTTTGATCTTGGATGCATCGGCTAGGGCTTTGGCATCGAGCGCTGCATTCACACCATCTTCAGCGGCTTTGATTTCTGCGACAATGGCGACGCGGGTTTGGGTCATGGTATTGAGAATGCCACTGAGGCGTGCAGACTCGGCACGGCGCCAGGTGAGCTGGTCTTCCTGGATGCTTTTAGCACGAGGTCCGAGACCGACGATACCACTGCGTTGGCCATTGACTTCCCGTTCAAAGTCAGTCTGCCACTGATTGAGTTCGGTGACGATTTTTTGGCTCTCAGCGCTGATTTTGGCCATCTCCTTATCCAGCGTTTCTAGCCGCAGTTTGCCGGGTGCAACGGCTTCGGCGATCTTGGAGTCGCGCTCGGCCTTGGCTTTCTTTTCATCGTCAGTCAGGGGCTTTTCGATAGGCTTGCCATTTTCGTCCAAGAACTTGGCGGAGAAAGAGGCATTCCAGGCTTCGCGCTGGGTGGCGATTTCGGTTTCGAGTGTTTTAGCACGAACTTCGACGGCGGCTTTTTGCGTCACAGCGAGCTGGCGGACTTTATCAATATCGATCTGTCTCTCCGCTTCGATCACCGAAGTGATGGTGTCTTTGAAGAGAAGCAGGGTCAGCGGGTGGGAGATGGTGATGCCCATGAGCGCCGCGACGACGATACGCAGGCTGAACTGGGAGAGCTTGCGGAAGATGTTTTGATAGGCGCGATAGGTGGCTAGAAGGGCGCGGTCCACCGTGAGGATGATGAAGGCCCAGACGAGAGAAACGATGCCAATGATCCACCAGTTATCCGTGAGTGTGGAAAGGGCATAGGCACAGGCAATGGTGGCAAAGGTGGATGGCACAAGAACGGTGGCACCGAAGGCCACATACTTCCGGCGTTCCCAGGCAGGGCAGGCGTCGAGATTATCGGCACTGGCTCCGGCGAGCCAGAAGAAGACGCGTTCGATTCGGTCAAGGATGCTCATGGATCTCCGAAGATGGGGGCTTAGGAATAACTGTCAACGCTGGGGATGATAAGAATGGGCAGGAGGAAGCTTGCGGACAATCGTCTGGTGCGTATAAAAAAATCGTCATGCGTTCGCAGCGCCATTTTTGCCTGATCGTCTGGATCATTCTCACGGGAACCGCGTGGGGTCAGATTAGCTATACCGGCGGCGTGGTGGTTCAGGATTTTAATTCGCTGCCCACTACTGGAACTTTTACTTTCAGCGGCAAAGGTCCACAGTCTCTGGACCAAGCACCCATCCTTGCCATAAGCGCTGTCGGCTGGAGCCTTTTTGCCAATGTCGGCACGCCCTTGGTCTTTGCGGTAGATGGCGGAGGCAGCACCTCTGCCTCAGTTTACTCGTATGGCAGTCCCGGTAGTAGTGAGCGGGCTTTGGGTTTCATGGCCAACAGCACTCGCACCTGCCGCGCGGGGCTGAGACTGGTGAATAATACCCAGCAAACGTTGACGCAACTGCACCTCTCCTATGTCGGCGAAGAGTGGCGGAGTGGTGGAACTACAAATGCCAATAACCTGATCGTCGATTACCGCATCTCGGCGCCGCCATTTGATATTGATTCAGGTGGTAGCTACACGGCTGTGACGGCTCTGAATTTTAACTCGCCGACGAATTACACTCAAAGTGTCGGTTTGAACGGCAATCTCAATGCCAACCGTAGCCTCATTACTGCCACGATCAATGTCTCATGGCCTGTGGGTCAGATGCTCATGATCCGCTGGCGTGATGATGATTCAACCGGAGAAGATGATGGCCTTGCCATTGATGACGTTGCCTTTTATGCCACGCCTCAGCCTGTTTCTGCTCCGCAAGTGCTTAGCACCCTGCCCGTGGCTTCAGCAAGTGGAGTGGCCACAGCTTCACGTCTAACCGTGCTCTTTAATCAACCCGTTATCGCCACTGGAGTTTGGGCACAGTTGGCCGACGCAAGTATGAATCCTGTGCCAGTGACTTTTAGCGGTGGACAAATGCGTTTTGAGATCACGCCTACATCACGTCTGTTGCCGGGGCAAAACTACTCACTGACGATTTTTGCCAGCCAGATCACCAATTCCAGCAGTGCGGCTATGGCCACCAATGTGGTCATCCCATTCACCACACAGTCAGCGAGTTTAAATCCACAACTTATCAGTGCTGTGCAGGGAAGTGGCACAGCTACCCCTTTCGCCAATCAAGTGGTAACGGTGACGGGTGTTGTGACGGCCGATTTCCAAGGGGCTCCACCTGCACTTGGTGGATTTTTTGTGCAGTCACTAGCAGCGGATGTTGACGCCAATGCAGCTACTTCGGAGGGGCTCTTTGTCTATGACTTTAGTTCTGAAGGTAGTGGTCCTATGAGTGTAGGTGATCTGGTCACGCTTACTGCTACAGCGGCAGAATTTGGATCCCAGACGCAGCTTTCTAATGTGTCTGCCCTTAGCCTAAATGGGACTAGTTCACTGCCAGCACTGACAGATGCCGCATTGCCCATGCTCACCACGACCTCACTGGAATCCCTCGAGGGCATGAGTGTGCGCTTCCCGCAGGCGCTACACGTCACTTCCACAAGCACAAGCTCCAACTTCACCTTCAACTATGCCCGTAATGGTGAACTCATCCTTGCTGCTGAGGGCCCGCTGATCGAGCCGACGGAGTTCATCGATCCCAATGATGCACCTGCCAGTGGCACGAGTACTAGTGGCAACTCCAACGTCGCTGCTATCACGGCTCAAGCTTCAGCAACGGCACTGCGGACCCTTGTTTTAGATGATGCTAGCACGTCGGTTTATCCAGTTCCCACTCCCTATTTGAATGCCCAAAACACCCGCCGCTGTGGGGATACGGTGACTGGCCTTACTGGTATTCTAAGTTTCAGCAATGGGCGCTATCGCGTACAGCCAACAGGTGCAGTTACTTTTGCAGACACGAATCCACGCCCAACCGCACCACCTGCGCTTACAGGAAGATTAAAGGTTGTGGCTATGAATGTGTTGAACTACTTCACCACTTTTGGTGGAAGTAATGACCGTGGTGCAGACAATGCTGTCGAGTTTCAGCGCCAGAAGGACAAGATTATCTCCGCTCTCATGGGGCTGGACGCAGATATTCTTGGGCTGATGGAAATCCAAAATACCAGTGGTGCCGTGAGTGACCTCATTACCGCTCTGAATGCTGCCGTAACAGACGATTACACACTCGTCGCCGCACCAGTGAATGGAGTCGGCGGAGATGCCATCCGCTGTTTGTGGCTATACCGCGCCTCTAAAGTCAGTCTTTTTGGGCCTTGTTATTCTGATGGCGACAGCGTCTGGAATACACCAAACCCACTGAGACAACCGCTAGCGCAGGTCTTTATCGAAAAAAGCACAGGCGAGCGGTTTCTCGGGTGCTTGAATCACTGGAAATCTAAATCATCCAGCGGTGCTTCGGGCCTGAATATCGATCAAAATGATGGGCAAGGAGCTTGGAACGATCTACGCAAACAACAGGCTAATCGGCTCCACGCATGGCTACAAAGCATCGCCACTCTTACCGGGGAAAATGACATGCTCATTCTGGGTGATCTCAACTCTCTCGGAGAAGAAGATCCGCTGGATGTGTTGCGTGCATTTGGTTATGCAGATCAGAGCGCCCGCTTTGACGCGAACGATTACAGCTACCGGAATACGGAGCTTCGAGGTCGATTGGATCACGCTTTTGCGACTATCAGCTTAGACTCACAGATCCTCAGCGGCGGTCACTGGCACATCAACGCAGATGAGCCTGCCTTTTATGACTACAACACGGAGAACAAAAGCGCTGCTCATTTGCTGGTGAACGTGGGCACGCCTTTCCGTAGCAGTGATCACGACCCAATCCTCATGGGGGTGAGTTTGATGCCGCAGTCCACGACTTATGCCATGTGGCAGGCTGCGCGAGTTTGGGTCTCTGCCAGCACGGCGGCTACGGACGATCCAGATGCGGACGGATTGCAGAATTTGGTGGAGTTTGCCATGAATACGAATCCTGAAATGTCGAGCGCTACTCAGCTGCCGGTGGCAGATCGTTTGCAGAATGAGTTACGGTTTGATTACCGTCAGCGTGTGCAGCTCAGTGGCACTCAAATCATCCCTGAATGGTCGGAAGATATGGTTTCCTGGTCGCTCATGCCAGCTGCTAGCACGCTGCAAAGTCTGGATTTACAGACAGAACTGAAGCGTGCTGTTATTTCGACCGTTGGTAAAGATCGCCTTTTCCTGCGACTCAGGGTTACTGGGCCTTAGCCTGTTTGGCCTTGAGCGCGGCGACCACATGTGGTGGCACGAACTGATTCACATTGCCACCAAGACGGGCGATTTCCTTCACGAGGCGGCTGCTGATGTAGGTAAGCTCTTCCCGTGGCATGAGAAACATGGTTTCAAGATTTGGCTCCAGTTTCCGGTTCATGAGAGCGAGCTGGAACTCGAATTCAAAGTCACTCACCGCACGCAAACCTCGGACGAGAGCCATGGCCTGTTGTTGGCGGGCGAAATCGACCAGCAAACCCTCAAAGGGCATCACTTTCAAATTAGGTAGGTGCTCAGTGGCGGCTTGGAGAAGCTCCACACGCTCTTCGACGGTGAAGAGGCTCTGTTTGGCATTGTCACGGGCGACAGCGACGATGAGCTCATCAAAAAGCCCTGAGGCACGCTGAAGCACGTCGAGGTGCCCATTGGTGATGGGGTCAAAACTTCCTGGATAGATGGCGCGGCGCATGGTGGACCGTAGCGGTTCGCAGGCCCAGTGCAAGGCGCTGAAAGGTTAGTGCTCGATCTCTGCCATTCCGCTTCTCTTCTTGAGGGTAAACATTAAACTTCATCTAGTGGATTTACGGATTAATCCCCAGCCGATGGCTTTCTTCTAGCGCTGCGATTGAGCCATGTGGGTTTATTGTCTCGACCTTTCCCCCGAGCTGGAGGAGCGGCAGATGGCTGGTTCGAATCCAAGTAATGTCCTAGTTTAGAGTAAATTAGGATTGTAAGGCTGTGGTAGTTTCGATAAAACCAACAGACAATTATGAGTAATTTCGAAAATAGAAATTCTATTGGCTTGGTTTCTGCCTTGGTTTTCATGGTGGGGATTTGCGGTTGGGTTTTCAGAGAGGCTTTTGAAGAGCCCAATCAAGTGCCTGTTAAACCCGCACGGGTTGAGGAAGGCTCGCCAGTTGTATCTTCGACCAAAAAAGTAAAGTTTGTTAAGGCTAAGCCAAAGCCGTTGCCTGAAGTCGATTTGAGGTCGAAGAGTGCTGGGCCTGTTCTGCCGGTGGGGCGGGGTGAGGCTTTTGCGCAGCTTAGACGGAATGTTCCCACAGCCGAAGTGATGTTTGATGAAATTTCGGGCGCTCCAAGCCATTTACAAGCCACGGGGAGGTTTCTGACAGCAAAGAACTCGGGCAAAAAGGCAGCAGACATCGTGCGGGACTACGTGGCGGAATATCCAGACTTGTTTGGGCATCCAGCTGAGTTTTTGAATCAAGCGAAGGTTTCCCGTGAGGATGTGACGGCCCATAACGGGATGAGTACCCTGGTGTGGGAGCAACAGCATTTGGGAATCCGCCTTTATAACACGATCTTTAAAGCCAACGTGACTCGGGATGGCGAGATCGTGACATTGAATGATCATTTTCTGCCCGATCCAGCAGGCGCTGCGGGCGCGCAGGATGCCGTGCCTGATCTTACGGCTGAGGATGCGGTCGTCGCTGCAGCAGCAGGTCTGGGCGATGAAGTGGCACTGGCAGATCTGAAGGCCAATGGCGAGGCCGAAGGGGTGGAGCAAAAGCAACAATTCACGGCTCAGAAGCTCAGCGATACCACCGCGCACTTAACTTGGCTGCCGCTGAGCGCAGAGGAGATGCGACTGGCCTGGGATGTCGTGACGTTCAGCTTGGCGCGCAATGAGATGTATCAAAGCGTGATCGACGCTGAAACGGGTGAGGTGCTGGCGCGGCGTAGCCTGACGGCAGATATCAGTGATGCGAGCTACAGGGTCTTCACGAGTGATAGCCCATCGCCTTTTTCTCCGGGGCATGCGAATGTGAGCAGTGTGCAGCCGCCTGAGGTGCCTCGGCAGCTAGTGACGCTTTCAGCCCTGAATACGACGGCATCGCCGAACGGATGGATCGACGATGGGGATACCCAGACTCTAGGGAACAATGTGGACGCCCATACAGATGTGGACGCCAATAATGTAGCAGATCTGCCGCGGCCTACTTCAGCGTCGCGTGTGTTTGATTTTACGGCCGATTTGACGCAGGCCCCGAGCACCTATAGGGATGCGTCAGTCACCAATCTGTTTTATTGGACGAACGTCTTTCATGACAAAATGTATGAACTGGGCTTCACGGAGACGGCTGGGAATTTTCAAACGAATAATTTTGGCCGTGGCGGCCTGGGTAATGATGCCATTCAAGCTGATGCCCAGGATGGGAGCGGCACGGATAATGCGCAATTTTCGACACCGCCCGGTGATGGTTCACCTGGCCGAATGCAAATGTTCCTATGGACAGGGCCGAATCCAGATCGTGATGGGGACTTTGAGATGGAGGTGGTGCTACATGAGTTAGCTCACGGGGTGACAAACCGGTTAGTGGGCGGTGGTGTGAACATTAGTTCTAGCGCGACACAAGGCATGGGAGAAGGATGGTCGGATTTTTACGGTCTAGCCATGCTGGCGGAGGCTGGAGATGATGTGAATGGAAATTGGGCTCGTGGGGGCTGGAGTCGTTACCTGTTGAGTGGGACCTTCACGGAAAACTATTACTATGGAGGACGCCGCTACCCTTATACGACGAACAAGATGAAGAATCCGCTGACTTTGCGGGACATTGATCCGACGCAGCAAAATGTGCATCCAGGCATTCCTCGTCATCCTATGGTGGCCAATACCGCTGATCAGGTGCATAACATGGGAAATGTATGGTGCGTGACTCTGTGGGAAATGCGGACCAATTTGATCCTGAAGCATGGCTTCGCTGTAGGGAATCAGCTGGCTCTGAGACTGGTTACGGATGGTTGTAAGCTCTCCCCGGCCAATCCCAATTTCCTGCAAGCTCGTGATGCCATCATTCAGGCAGATTTGGTCAATAATGCGGCAGCGAATCAGCGGGAATTATGGGCGGCTTTTGCGAAGCGGGGGATGGGGCTGAGTGCTACGGCACCGGCGGCCACGACGACGGTGGGCATCTCTGAGGCGTATGATGTGCCGGATGATTTATTGGTGACTCCGGTAAGTGGTTTTGACTCACAAGGCGTGGCTGGTGGGCCGTTTTCTCGAACCTCCCGCATTTACACGATCCAAAATAATAGCATGTCGCCCGTAAACTGGACGGCGGCTAAAACACAGAGCTGGACGACGATCAGCGCCACAAGTGGGACGCTGGCTGCGGGCGCTTCGACGACGATTAATTGGTCACTCAACACGGGTGCAAATAGCTTGGGGGTGGGTGAGCAGATGGATACTTTGAGCATTGCGAATGGGACGACGACGCTCGTGCAATCTAGGCCTCTGAGCCTGATCGTGAATGCCGCTCTTTTAGCGCAAACGATCACCTTTCCTGCTCTAAGCGCAAAGCTGCCTAGCGCGGCTCCTTTTCCCCTGAGTGCTACAGCTAGCAGCAGCCTGCCGGTGACCTACACGCTGCTGAGTGGTCCTGCGACTCTCAGTGGGAATACGGTGACTTTGACTGGCTCCTCGGGGGCCGTGACGATTCGTGCCAGTCAGTCTGGGAATGGCTTTTTTTCACCTGCGGCGGATGTGGTGCGGACGTTTGTAGTGGGGAGTGGGTTTGGCTTTACCAAGGTGATGGCTTCTCCTAGTGGCTCGTTTACGTTTGGGCTGAAGGCTGACGGCACGCTTTGGACCTGGGGTGGGGCAGGCTTAGGCACTGGCATCTTGGCAGACACCTCCACCGGTGGGCGTGCCACACCTTTGCAAATCGGGTCTGCCACCACCTGGAGTGATCTGGCAGCAGGTGCGAGTCATGGCTTGGCGCTACGCAGCAATGGTACGCTCTGGGGCTGGGGCACAAATACGAATGGCCAGGTGGGGGATGCAACAACGGTCACGAAGACCGCGCCTACACAGATTGGTGTGCTGACGACTTGGGCAAAGATCGCGGCAGGTCAGAGTCACTCTGCGGCCATCCGCACAGATGGTACTCTTTGGTTGTGGGGTATAAACTCATCCAATCAGCTCGGTGACGGTACGACGACTCAGCGCACCAGTCCTGGGCAGCTGGGCACGGCGACCAATTGGGTGTCAGTGGCCTGTGGAAGCACTCACACTTTAGCCGTGAATAGCAGTGGGGAACTTTGGGCCTGGGGGGCAAATGGTGCCAGTCAGCTCGGTGACGGCACGACGACGACCAGCAGTGTGCCATTGCGTATCGGTACAGCCACCAATTGGGCCAGCGTCACGGCGGCATTGAGTTCATCGTATGCTTTAAAAACGGACGGTACTCTCTGGGCTTGGGGCTCCAATGGTGCGGGTCAGCTTGGAGATGGGACCGTTGTTACAAAAACGACCCCGACTCAGATCGGCACAGACACGACCTGGACACAAATCTCTGCTGGGGCGAATAATAGTGCTGGTAGAAAGAGTGATGGCAGCCTGTGGGTATGGGGTAGCAATGCCAGTGGGCAATTTGGCAATGGCACGACGACAAACGTCACTTCGCCAACGGCATTTGCTGCGGGGGCCACGGACTGGGCGGCTATTAGCTGTGGGGTGAACTTCATTACGGCTCAGCGTAATGATGGCAGTCTTTGGACGGCTGGAGAAAGCAGCGGTGGCACGGGCGTGCAGCCTCGTGGTCTGGCCTTGGCGGCAGCAAGTACTTCTACCTGGCAGCAATTGACTGGGACAAACGGCACCTTTCATGCCGTGCGCTCAGATGGCACGCTGTGGGGTTTTGGGGCAAATAGCTCTGGCCAGGTGGGGAATGCGTCCACCACGGAAGTTCGGACGCTGACTCAGGTGGGCTCGGCGGTGGATTGGCGTCAGGTCTCAGGTGGCACGAGTCATACGATGGGGGTGAAGACGGGAGGCACCCTCTGGGCCTGGGGCTCTAATATCTCCAATCAGCTAGGAGATGGCACCACTACCACGCGTTCCAGCCCCGTCCAGATCGGCACGGACAGTGACTGGCGACAAGTCGCCGCAGGTAGCATTCATACCATGGCCGTAAAAACTACGGGCACTCTTTGGGGTTGGGGGACGAACGGCAACGGCCAGCTTGGAGACGGCACGACGACGGCCAAAACGGTGCCGACTCAGATCGGAACGGATACGAATTGGTCAAAGGTAGCGGTGAGTGCCACCCATACACTGCTGCTGAAAATAACCGGAACGCTCTGGGCCTGCGGCTCCAATAATTCAGGTCAGCTCGGGGATGGATCGACGACGCAACGAACTGCCCCGGTCCAAGTAGGCACGGATACAAACTGGACAGAGATTGCAGCGGCTGGCTCAGGATTTTCCCTGGCGCTGAAATCCAACGGCACGCTCTGGAGCTGGGGACAAGGCGTGAACGGTCAGCTTGGTTCTGGCTCCACGGCCAATCGATCTGCTCCAGTACAGGTGGGAACGGACACGGATTGGGCTAGAATCAGTGCAGGAAACAACACGACGGTGGCGATCAAATCGAATGGCACTATCTGGACCTGTGGACTAGGCGCACATGGTCAGCTGGGGGATGGTCAGACGGGAAGTGTGAGCACGCTGGCACGCATCGGCAATGAAACGACTTGGCTACATGCGGCAGTCGGGCAGAACTCCCTGGCGGCGATCCGTTCGGATGGTTTTTGGACGGCAGGTGCCTCTGCCGCAGGCCGTACTCTGGCTGCGGGGCGTGACACGCGGCTTCTCTTGCCAATCCTGCCAGCTTTGCAAACGCAGAGCTTCAACACGCTGGCTGCCAGTTATTCCACTTACCAGTCCCCCGTGGTTGTTTCGGCGACGAGTGGGCTGACTCCCTCGTTGACCCTGATTTCTGGGCCAGCCACTCTGAGTGGCAATCAATTGACGCTCATTGGCAATGGCACGGTGGTGCTCACTGCGGCACAGTTTGGGGATGACTCCGCCTGGAACTCCATCCCGCCGACTCGGATGAGCTTCACGGTTGGAAATAGTTTAGCGGTGAGCTTTCCGAGTCTGGGGAGTATTGGACTGACGGCCAATGGCTTTGATGCGCGTAATGTGGTGCTGACTCCGACGCTTGGATTTGCCCCCACTTTGGGCACTGCCCTGACTCTAGTGAATAACACAGGCTCGGGCTCTGTGCTGGGCACTCTGGCTGGCATTCCGCAGGATGGGTATCTGACGATGACCTTTGGTGGGGTGACGTATGGCTTTAGGGTCGATTATTTCGGCGGTGATGGCAATGACATCGTGCTGACTCACGAGCAGACGCCACAGACAATCACCTTCAATCAAATCAGCCCAAAGGAGACGACAGATACCCCTTTTGCAGTCACGGCAACGAGCACGGGGAATCTGCCCGTCACGCTCAGCATCGCTGCCGGCCCCGCGACGATTAGTGGGAATACCATCAGTCTCACTGGCACGGTTGGCTCTGTGACCGTCAAGGCCACGCAAGCTGGGAGCACTTTGTTTACGGCTGCTCCTGACACGCTGCATACTTTTGCAGTTGGCACTAACGTGAAGTTTGCTAGCCATAGTACCTCCAATACAGGTAATCATGCCGTGGCCGTCGGAACCAATGGATGGCTGTGGGGCTGGGGGGTAAACTCGGCCAATCAGCTCGGTGATGGCACCACCACTACGAGTCATCAGCCCGTCCGCATCGGCACAGCTACGGATTGGCTTAGAGTCGCCGCAGGAAGTAGCTATTCCTTGGCCATTAAGACAAACGGCACTCTCTGGGGTTGGGGCAGCAATACCACTGGCTCTTTAGGGGATGGCACTGGTGTCAGCAAAACCACCCCCACGCAGATCGGCACCGCTACGAACTGGTCTAAAATCAGTGCTGGTAGTGGTCATACGCTGGCGCTGAGGACGGATGGCACTTTGTGGGCAACGGGGACTAACACTCAAAGTCAGGTGGGCAATGGGATGACCACAAATGTGCTTACTTTTACGCAGATCGGCACGGCGACGGATTGGGTCTCGGTCTATGCGGCTCAGCAGCACTCTATGGCGATCAAGTCAGATGGCACACTCTGGGTCTGGGGCTTGAATAATAATGGGCAACTCGGGCTTGGTGATACGGTCAATCGCACTGTGCCCACGCAGCTTGGGACAGCGACAAATTGGAAGGCTGTCGCTGGCAGTCTGCACTCGGTCGGGGTGCGCACGGACGGAACCCTCTGGGGGTGGGGACTGAATTCAAGCGGACAAGTCGGAGATGGCACGGCAAACAACCGCTCTCTTCCGGTGCAGATTAGTTTTGCCACGAATTGGAGTGATGTGGGCTCGGGCATTAGCACCTCTTTTGCTATAACGACAGAGGGTGTGCTCTGGTCCTGGGGGGCGAACAGCACCGGCCAGATTGGAGATGGCACCTATATCAATCGTAGCGTGCCGACTCGTTACCCAGGTTTTGGTGCCTGGAGCGGGGTGCAGGGAAATACGAACGGTGCCCTGCTGACCCGAACAGATGGCACCGTCTGGACCTTGGGGGATGGCGCTGGCTCAGGCAGCACGGGACTTGGGCCACGTAGTCTTGCGCGGGCGATGGCATCAGGGGTGAATAACCAGATCAGCGCTGGTGTGAATCATAATTTGGTCAGTCGCAGTGATGGCACCCTATGGGTTTTTGGCGGCGGTGGCAATGGCCAGCTTGGGAATGGAACGACGGCGATTTCAGGGATCGATCCGCAGCCTGTGGGCACCGCCACCAGCTGGGCGAGCGTCCGCGCGGGTGGCGGCTTCTCCATGGGGATTCAGGCAGACGGCACGCTCTGGGGGTGGGGGGCAAATGCCATCAGTCAGCTTGGGGATGGCACCACGACCGCGCGCACCTTGCCCGTGCAGATTGGCACGGCTTCAGATTGGGCCGTGGTGGCACCCTCACCTTCAGCCTCGCTGACGAGCAATGG
This sequence comes from Verrucomicrobiaceae bacterium, assembly GCA_027486585.1. Lineage (GTDB taxonomy): Bacteria > Verrucomicrobiota > Verrucomicrobiia > Verrucomicrobiales > Verrucomicrobiaceae > Prosthecobacter. Next base: position 231,191 of record JAIXOU010000100.1, read on the forward strand.
ATTCACCGCGGCGATCAAAACAAACGGCACACTCTGGGGCTGGGGCTTGGGGACCGGTGGGCAACTGGGTGACGGAGCTAGCACCAGCCGCACCACGCCCACACAGATTGGAACGGATGCTGACTGGAGCAAGGTGGCGACTGGCAGTGCTCATACTTTGGCCATCAAAGCCAGCGGCAGCCTCTGGGCGGCTGGCACGAATACCAATGGTCAGCTGGGTGACGGTAGCACGACGACCCGCGCCGCCTTTGTCCAGATCGGCACTGCCACGGACTGGGCCAGTGTGGCCGCCTATGGCTCCTCATCCTATGCCATCAAAACCAATGGCACACTCTGGGCCTGGGGCCTGAACACTACGGGTCAGCTAGGTGACGGCAGCACGACCCAGCGGACGGCACCTGTGCAGATCGGCACGGACACCAATTGGCTGCAAGTGACAGGTGGCTCAACTCATGCAGGGGCTATCAAGACAACCGGCACCCTTTGGGTTTGGGGCAGTAACTTGTTTGGTCAGCTCGGTGATGGTACTACCACTCAGCGCAGCAGCCCCGCGCAGCTCGGTACTCAGGCGGGCTGGGTGGCCGTAAGTGCCGGTGATGCACGCATCATAGCTCTCCGAAATGATGGCTCCGTCTGGAGCGCCGGTGCGAATGCTCAATTGCGCTTGGCTAGCACCTCTGGGCGTTCTCCCTTTGTCATCGCGCCCGTTGTACCTGCCCTGGCCACGCAGACGCTAAATACGACTCCGATTGGCAGCAACCCCTATCGCTTTACCGCCAGCAGTGGGCTGCCAGTACAGCTTTCCCTGGTCTCTGGTCAGGCCACGATCACTGGGGATCAAATCAATGTCACAGGGCCGCCCGGCACGCCTGTAGTACTGCTGGCCTGGCAGCCTGGAGATGAGTTTGCCTGGAATGCAGTCGGTCCTGAGCAGATCACCATCGGGACTCTGGTGGCACCGGTCATCAATACTACGGCTCATGCCAATGTGGATGGTTCAGGCGCTGATCTTACCGCCATGGTGAATCCGAATGGTGCCCTAACTTCGGTGAGCTTCCAGTATGGCACTTCTCCGACTCTGGCATCTTTTACCACCACGGCTAGTCAGAGTGTAGGCTCAGGCACATCGAGTTCTGCGACTCCGGTCTTTGCCCTCAGTGGTCTGAATGCTGGCGTGACGTATTATTACCGTGCTACGGCCTCCAATGCTGGCGGCACGGTCACCAGTAGTATTCAAAGCTTCACCACACTAGGGATCGACATCATCGTGGAGCAGCCAGCAGCAACGGAGATCAGCAGCGGAGTGACATTTGGTTATGGAAGTCTCAACATGGGCACCAGCAGCGGTCTGACCTTTACGCTTCGAAACGCCACTCCCGGCACCGCGGTGAGCATCGGCACGATCTCGCTAACGGGTGCTGATGCGCCTCATTTTGTGCTGAGCACGGTCGGTATAAATAACTCCCTCAGCAGTGGCCAAAGCACGACTTTCAGCGTTAGCTTCACGCCGCTGCTCCAAGGCAGTCGCAGCGTCACTCTGAGCATCCCGAGCAATGATCCAGATGAGAATCCCTTTCTTATCACGCTCACTGGCACCGGTGTAGCCGTCCCAGGCCCTGGACAGACGATTTTTGGCCCCGCTTCTTTTGCTCCACGATTCGTCAGTGATGGACCATTGTCGCTTCTCGGCTTCGGCTCTACCAGTGGTCTTCCTGTCTCACTCCAGATCGTCGCTGGTGGTGGGGGAACATTGACTGGCACCACCCTCACCCCTAGCACCACCGGAGGCCCCGTGACGATTCGCATTTCACAGTCCGGTGGCAGTGGCTATACGTCGGCACCCGATGTCTATCGGACCTTTGTCGTCGGCGAGGGTAAATTTAGCAGGTTGGCCATCGGGCCAATGGCCAATCATAGCGTTGGCATTAAAACGGATGGCACGCTCTGGGCCTGGGGGCAGAACAACAATGGGCAAGTCGGCAATGGCAGCACCACGGACGTGCGCGTGCCAGTAAAGATCGGCACCTTTACCAATTGGTCCTCAGCCGCAGCAGGTGCCGATTTTACCGTGGCCATTCGTGCGGGTGCCTTGTGGGTCTGGGGCGGGAACGCCAGCGGTCAGCTAGGACTAGGAGACACAATTAGCCGCTCTTCGCCAACCCAAGTCGGTGCATTGACGACCTGGTCTCAAGTGGCAGCTGGGGCAGATTTTGTCATCGCCGTGCAGACCAATGGCACGCTCTGGGCCTGGGGAGGAAACGCAAGTGGCCAACTTGGGCTCGGAGATCTAGTTAGCCGAAATGTGCCGACGCAGATCGGCGTAGCTACCAATTGGAGTACCAGCGCACCTAGCCTTGCGGCCGGCAGCGCCCATGCTCTTGCTCGCACCACGACGGGGAATCTGTTTGCTTGGGGGCTCAATAGTAGTGGTCAGCTCGGTTTGGGAGATACTAGCACTAGGACATCCCCTGCCCAAGTCGGAACTAGCACAGCTTGGAGCAAGCTGGCTTGTGCCGCCAATACATCCTACTCGATTCAGAGCGGCGGATTACTCTGGGCCTGGGGCAGTAACAATGGCTATATGGTGGGAGATAACTCACTGACGAATCGTACCTCACCTGTCCAGATTAGTGGTAGTATTGCTACCTGGACCCAGATCGTCCCAGGTCAGGGCCACTGCCTGGCCACACGCTCTGACTTCAGTCTCTGGGCCTGGGGCGGAGGCTCCGGCACGGCACCGCAGGGCTTTGGGGACAGCAGCATCCGTACTGCGCCGAATCGGGTCGGCACAGATAATGACTGGTCCACAGCACTGGCAGCCATCAGTGGCGGTGCAGATCACAGTCTGGGCGTGAAGATTGACGGTTCTCTCTGGAGTGCAGGCGGTAATAACCGTGGCCAAATGGCCACTGCGGCCCCAAACCTCACCGCTATCACCAGTGGTGGCATTTTAGCTTTTTGTGAAAACAATTGGGCCAATCATTTCATTCGCAGCAATGGCACTCTGTGGGGCAGCGGCTCCAATTTCAGTGATCTCGGTGATGGCACCACCACCCGCAGACCGCAACCAGTCCAGATTGGCTCTGCCACGAACTGGATCTCTTTAGCTGGCGGCCAGAGCTTCACCCTAGCTTTGCGCAGCGACGGAACCCTTTGGGCAGCTGGGATCAATTCCAATGGCCAGCTGGGAGACTCCTCTACGACGACTCGCACGGCTTTTATCCAGATAGGCGTGGTATCCACCTGGTCAAAAATCTCCGCAGGCTCCTCACACAGTGCCGGTATCCGCGCTGATGGCAGTCTGTGGACCTGGGGCCTAAATACCAATGGCCAGCTCGGTGATTCCACAACGACGCAGCGCAGCGCTCCCGTCCAAGTGGGCACAGCCACTGACTGGGTCGCCGTGGATTGCGGCGGCAGTCATACCCTGGCTCTGAAGTCAAACGGCACGCTCTGGGCCTGGGGTCTGAACTCAAGTAGTCAGCTCGGTGATGGCAGCACGGTTCAGCGGACAGCACCCGTGCAGATCGGCACGGATACGAATTGGGCCAAGATCTCAGGCGGTGCAGCTTTCAGTCTGGCCATCAAAACAACCGGCAGCCTTTGGGCCTGGGGGCTCAATGGCTCCGGTCAGCTGGGAGATGGTAGCCTCACGACTCGCTCCGCTCCTGTTCAGATCGGCACAGACACCACATGGGCGCAATTGAACGCAGGCATTGAACACAGCATCGCATTGAAATCAGACGGCACCGCCTGGGGCTGGGGTGGCAATTATTATGGCCAAACCGCCGACGGCACGACGGTGAACCGCAATACACCCGCGCAGATCATCCCAGGCACCAACATCTGGTCGCTGCTAGGCAATGGCAACGGTTTCCACACCTTGCTAGCCAGTGCTGACGGCACCCTCTGGGGCATCGGTAGCAATGCGGACTATCAGGTGACTAGCCTAGCCCGAGTCAATAGCCTCTTTGAGTATGCGCACCCTGGCATCTCCACCCAGACCATCACTTTTCCAGCCGTGACCATCTCCAACTATGGCACCCCCATCCCACTCACCGCCACAGCCAGCTCGGGATTACCCATTACCTATTATGTGAGTGGTCCTGCCAGCGTGAGTGGAAACCAGCTCACTGTCACCGGCCCAGGCACCGTAAAAATCCTCGCCTATCAAACAGGCGAACGGCCCGTGTGGCATACACCGCCCCTCATGCAGGGCACCGTCATGAGTCTGGTGGAGGCATGGCGGCTCACTAACTTTGGCAGCACTGTGGAATCCGGAGCTACTGCCAATACAGGTGACGCAGACGGTGACGGCGTCGCCAATCTCTTCGAGTTCGCCTTTGGCACGAATCCCTCCAGCAACGCCTCAGGGGCTGGAGTCCTGGTGACTACGGGTGGACTCGGCGGTGGTTCCTTGGTCACGCGCGGTCAACCCACCACCCTCTTTGGGCCTATCAGCACCGGCACGGATTACCGAGTCGTCTTCATTCGCCGAAAAGATCATGTGGCAGCAGGCCTAATCTACACGCCGCAGTTCAGCGCTACCCTTTCCTCCTGGCAAAACAGCACCACTACGCCCACGGTGCTCGCAGATGACGGCACCTACCAGGCGGTGAGCGTGCCGTATCCACGTTTCATTGCTGGTAAAAAAGCTCGATTCTTTAGAATGTCCGTTGATATCACCCCCTGATAGATTCCTTTCATGAAAAGCCTCCTCACACTTTCCATCGCCTGCCTCGTGATGCACTCGGCGGCACAAGCAGCCGTCGTCTATTCAGGCATCCGTAATCTCACCATTCCGGTAGATCCCGATGGCTTGTATTTCAACATCGTCTCAGGCGCCACGTCTGCCACTGAGCCTGGAACGTTTAATACCGCCCCATGGTTTAATCCCTTCTTCGGTGGTCAAGACATCGGTGTGGGTAATCTTTCGCAGTTGGTCTTTGCCGGAGTGGATGTGCTCAATCTCGGCACCGGAACGCTCATCAGTGGAGCCAGTAACTTCGGCCCAGCAGGCTTTGGTGGTTCAGCGGTTCTTGGCCTTGCGCTGGGGAATTTCCAAATCACCACACCCGGTCTTCTCGGGATCGCTTTCAAGCAGACCGTGGGTGGCCCTGTTCATTACGGCTGGGTGCGGCTAGTCATCGACAATTCCTCTCCCGAAGGGACTGTGGTGGACTGGGCCTACGATAGCACCCCTGGCACTTCGATCCTTGCAGGTATCGTCCCAGAACCTAGCCGAGTGGTTTTGTGGATCTTCGGCTGCTTTGGCATGATGCTACCTCGCCGCAGATAAAGCCTTTCTCAAACTGGGATCTGAGGGCGCCAACTTGTCGTTTATTTTCCTCCAGCGCTCATGGGCAGTGGCATTTTCCAGACGGCAGCATCACGAGGGATCTCTTCTAATTCCATGAAGGGAGCTGCGGCTGGATTGGGCTGGCTGGTGCGGGCGACTCGGGATGGATCGACCTCTGTAGGGTCGGAATTCTGAGCAAATCCGGAAGGCATCGGTTTGCTTTCAGGTGTCAGTGAACGTGGTTCCACACGGGTCCAGGTTTTTGGGGAAAAGTATTCGTTTTTCCAAGTCTGCCCGGGTGTGCTGCGTGCGTAGATGGCGAACCTGTCAAAGAGGATCTCTGGCACATAACGGCTACCGACTTTTGAGACAAGGGGCGGGTTGCTCGGGTCAGGCATAGCCTCAGTGGACTCCAAGAGATACTCACGATCTTCCAGCTTCACCACGACCCAGGCATGGCCACCGAGGTCGCCATATCTACCTAAAGCTACACGGGCGTTGAAGCCACGAGTGAGTAGCCAGTCGCAGAGGTAGATCGCGGAGTCTTCGCAGTCACCTTGGCCCAGGCGTTGAGTTTCTAAGCTTGTCTGCCAGGCATCTGTCGCGTCTTTTTTCACCCCTGGATCACGAGTGTAGATGCAGTTGCCATGAACGGCTGAGCAAATGGTCATGAGCTGGAAATAGCGCGACAGATCCTTATTAAAGACTGCTGGTGGTGCGTATCCCGTGAGGAACTCATTCACGTAGCGGAATTGGCCTTTCTGATCAGAGGCTACAACAGCGTAGGTCCGTCGGCAGTTCGGGCATTCCAGCCCCAGGCTATGCTGGGCACGTGAGACTCGGACGATGTGTGGGTGCTTGCAGTGCAGGCAGCGGCTGAAATACGCGTCATCCTTTTTTTGTGTGAGGGTTTCTGGGCTGAAATCGCGTAGGCGCTGACCCACGATCACTAGAGCCTGCTGCGTGAGTCCACCCACAGAGGAGCGGATGGCGCAGCCCAAGTGTGACATTTCTGGATTTGTCTTGGATGAGAATTCTTGGAACTGATCGAGCAGTAGTTTCAGGGATGGACCTGTCGCCGTGCAGACGCTGACACGATAATAGCGTGGAAGTGCGGTCTGAATCTGCTTTGTCACCGTATTCATGTCCTCCATGGCCATGGTCGGGAAGTTGGTTGCCATCCAGGCATCTAGCTCTGGGTCCACCCGTATTATTTCCTGTTTATTGGCGATTCGAGCGTAATTGAGCCGATCCACGAGATCCACGCGGAACTTGGTGTAGGAGGTGGCCATGTTTTCTCCGGTGTACCAAGAATGGGCTTTCTCCTGGATCGCAGAAGTTAGGCCTTGCTTATGCGCCATGAGACCTCCCGCGAGGAGGACCCCAGCGAGAACAGACCATGTGATAAGACGTTGCAGCATTTGTTTTGAATTATAGTATTTATAGTCGGCTGCGCAAGATTAAACCGCATTTTAACATAAAGCTTACTGGTGCCGAGCTCTACTGCATCATCAGCCCTGGAGGAATGGTCTGATTTAGACTCTAAGTTCTGGCGTGGACTGAGGGTTTCCATCCGGCTGAACTGTGGTATGTCTTTTTTCATGTCAGCCCAGCCCCAGCCCGATTATCAGTCAGAAAAGCACGGTTTTGCCCGCGTGGCGGCTGTTTCCCCTGAGTTGAAGCTCGGGGATGTTGCTGCTAATGTGGCCATTTTGACTCTTGAAATGCGGCGTCTAGCTGGAGAGGGCTGCCGTCTGGTGGTTTTTCCAGAACTTTGCCTGACGGGTTATTCTTGCGCGGATCTGTTCCACTTTTCATCGCTGCAAAATCAGGCGCTGAGCGCTTTGGCGGAAATTGCGGCAGCAAGTGCCGACCTAGGCTGTCTGGCGGTCGTTGGTCTGCCTTTGGCGGTAGAAGGCAGACTTTATAACGTGGCTGCGGTGATCGGGGATGGACGTGTTTTGGGCTATGTGCCGAAGAGTTTTCTGCCAAATTCAGGCGAGTTCTATGAGCGCCGCTGGTTTTCCCCCGCGGCGACGCTGCGTGCCACGGAGGTGGCTGGTGTGCCGATTGGCGTAGATCTACTGTTCGAGTTGGCTGACTTGCCGAATTTTGTCGTCGGAGTCGAGATCTGTGAAGATCTATGGACCGTGGTTCCACCCTCTAGCTTAGCAGCGCTCGCCGGGGCCACCGTTTTGGTGAATCCTTCGGCCAGCAATGAAGTTCTCGGAAAGGTGCAATATCGCCGCAATCTCGTCACTCAGCAGTCGGCGCGCTGCCTGGCCGCTTATGTTTATGCCAGTGCGGGGGCAGGGGAGTCGTCCACGGATACGGTCTATTCCGGCCATGGTCTGGTGGCTGAGAATGGTGCGTTACTCGGTGAAACGGAGCGTTTCAGCTTTGCTACTCGTGATGTGGTCGTGGATGTGGATCTGCAGCGCCTAGCTCATGAGCGCCTAAAAAGCGCAGCTTTCCGCGATGACGAAACGCGGCCTGATTATCGCAAAGTCAGCGTCACTCTGGGGGCGACGTCTGGATTGAAAGCTGGACTGCTCCGCCAAGTCTCTGCGCATCCCTTTGTGCCGTCTGCTGGAGCTGACCGTCGCGCTGTGTGTGAGGAGATCTTTGCTATCCAGGCCACAGCGCTGGCCCGCCGCCTGCGGCAAACCAAAAGCAAGACTGCCGTGCTTGGCCTATCTGGCGGCTTGGACTCCACCTTGGCCCTGCTGGTGATGATCGAAGCTCTGAAACGCGCCGACATGCCTTGCAGCGCTGCTTTGACCGTGACCATGCCCGGCTTTGGCACTACAGCCCGAACCAAAGGCAATGCCGAGCAATTGGCGCAGGCACTTGGTATCACCCTGCGCACCATCAGCATCCGTGCCGCTGTGGAGCAGCATTTCAGCGACATCGGTCATCCCTCTGACCTGCATGATATCACCTATGAAAACGCTCAGGCTCGCGAGCGCACCCAGGTGCTCATGGACGTGGCCAATCAAACCGGCGGCATCGTTATTGGCACAGGTGATTTATCTGAGGCCGCGCTGGGCTGGTGCACCTTCAATGGCGACCACATGAGCATGTATCACGTCAATTCTGGCGTGCCAAAAACGCTGGTGAAATATCTGATCGACTGGTGCGCCACAGAACTCTATGCAGGTGAGGCTGGAGCTATTTTGAAGGATATCATCGATACGCCTATTTCGCCCGAGCTATTGCCCGTCGGCGCTGACGGTAAAATGGAGCAAAAAACCGAAGATACCGTCGGCCCCTATGAGCTGCACGACTTTTTCCTTTTCCACTTCGTACGTCATGGCTGTTCGGCTGACAAAATTCGTTATCTCGCGGCCATCGCCTTTTCCGGCAAATATGAGTACGGCGTGATCGACAAATGGCTGGCTCTTTTCCTGCGCCGATTTGCCCAAAATCAGTTCAAACGCAGTTCCATGCCCGACGGTCCAAAGGTCGGTTCCGTGGCCCTATCACCGAGGGGAGATTGGCGTATGCCGAGCGATTGGGCTGGGGTTTTGGGATAGAGCGAATTCGCGTTCTGATCTTTCAACTTTTTTCTCCCAAAAAAAGACCGGTTTATAGACATAAAAGCCTTTGCATGAGGTCCTAGCTTGCTAACCTTTGTCTCAGCCCATCGAGCACGTTTCTGAAGTGGTAAATTTGGACAGATTCAGTCGATGGCAAACCGACATCTTTTATGCCAGACGAAATCATTGATTCCATTGAGTCAAACTCCACCGCCGTATCCGCTGACCAAGCTTACGGTGCCGATCAAATCCAGAAATTGGAAGGGCTCGAAGCCGTCCGCCTTCGTCCCGGAATGTACATCGGAGATCCTGATGAACGCGGTCTTCACCACTGCGTTTTTGAAGTCGTCGATAACTCGATCGATGAGCACCTCGCAGGTTATTGCAAAAACATCTGGATCAATATCCATACAGATGGCTCCATCAGTCTTCAGGATGACGGTCGCGGTATTCCTGTTGAAATGCACCCCAAGGCGGGAATCCCAACCGTGGAGCTCGTTCTTACCAGTCTTCATGCCGGCGGTAAATTCGGTGACGGTGCCTATGAATTCTCAGGTGGTCTGCACGGCGTCGGTGCCAAGTGCGTGAATGCCCTTTCGGATTGGTTCAAATGTGAAGTTTTCCGCGATGGCAAAATCTACTCCATCGGATTCGAGCGTGGCAAAACCACCGAGCAACTCTCAGTGCTCGGGGTACTGGATGATCCAAAGGCCACTGGCACGAAAATCTCCTTTTTCCCAGATGCCACCATCTTCACGGTCACGACTGTCTTTGTGTTTGAGCGATTGCTGGTGCGCCTTCGTGAACTGGCCTTCCTGAATCCAGGGATCAAAATTACTCTCACGGATGAACGGACGGAGACGCCTCGTGTGGAAACCCTCTTTTATCAGGAAGGTGTGAAGCAGTTCGTGCGCGAATTGGGTGCTGATAAAGATAAGATCCATCCAGATGCCATCGCTCTCGCGGGTCGCCGTGAAGTGGTGATCGATGACAAAAACAAATTCATCCTCGTGGACTGCGTCTTGCAGTGGAACAAGGGACTGAGTGAGCAAACCCTTTGCTTTGCCAATGCCATCCCGAATCCAGACGGTGGCACGCATTACAGCGGTCTGAAGGCTGCCCTTACCCGCGCGGTCAAAGCCTATATCAATAACAATCCGAAGAGCTTTAAAGACAAACTTCCGGACATCGAAAGTGATGACTGCCGAGAAGGTCTGATTTGTGTTCTCAGCGTGAAATTGCCGAACCCGCGCTTCAATTCCCAGACGAAAGTGAAACTCGTCAATGGCGAGGTTGAAGGCGTGGTTAGCTCCATCGTCTATGAGGGGCTGATGCGCTTCTTTGATGAGACGCCGGAAATTGCTGTGACGGTGATCAATAACATCATCATCGCCGCCCGCTCCCGTGAAGCTGCCCGTAAAGCGCGTGAAGCGATCCGCAAAGACGCCATGAGCAGTGGTGGTCTGCCCGGAAAACTTGCTGACTGCTCTGAGCGTGATCCTTCCAAGACTGAGCTGTTTATTGTCGAGGGTGACTCCGCCGGTGGCTCCGCTAAAATGGGCCGCAATCGTCACAATCAAGCCATCCTTCCGCTGCGTGGAAAGCTCATCAACACCGAGAAAGCTCGGCTTGAAAAGGTTCTGCAAAACAAGGAAGTCCAGACCATGATCACCGCCATTGGCACTGGTATCGGTGGTGACAGTGAGGTCGAAGGCTCCTTTAACATTGCCAAACTCCGCTATCATAAAATCGTCATCATGACCGATGCCGACGTCGATGGCTCTCACATCCGCACTCTTTTGCTCACCTTCTTCTATCGGCAGATGCCAGAATTGGTCAAAGGCGGCCACATTTACGTCGCTCAGCCACCGCTTTACCAGGTAACCCGCAAGAAGCGTGAAGAATACGTCCAAGACGATGCGCAGATGGAAGCCATGCTTCTGGAAATGGGCTCTGGGGAAATCAGCCTGCGTAACATGGCGGATGGCAGCAAAGTGGCGGATGATCGACTCAAAGCCATCCTCGAACAACTCGTGCCAGTGGCTAAATTCGCCGACATCATTCGTCGTCATGGTGGTGACTTTGAAGCCTATCTACAGGCCCGCGATGAAGTTACTGGTAACCTTCCTCATTACTTGGTGACCATTCGCGAAGGCAATGAAGTCAGCATCAAATACTTCCTTGGTAACGAGCAGCTCGCTGCCTTTGCCCACGAAAATAGTGACCTGCATCTTTTTGGTAAACCCGAGGTTGATCCAGATGGCCAGGCAGCTCCGAAAGCCCATCGCCGAGCACGTTTGATCGAGATCCATGAAGCCCACGGCATGAAACGCCGCTTTGTGCAGTTGGACGAACTTGGCCTGCATGTCGATCACTTCAGCAGCCAGGACAAACCCCTGTTTGAAGTCATCGAAGGCGACGGCGACAACGCTAAAGTTCACCCCGTTTTCAGCATCCCTGGTATCCTCGACAAGGTCATGGAAATCGGTAAGCGCGGCATGGAAATCAAGCGCTTCAAAGGTCTCGGTGAAATGAACGCCAAACAGCTTTTCGAGACAACGATGGACCCGAATAAGCGCACGCTACTTCAGATCAAACTCGATGAAACCAATGCCCAAGAGGCCGAGCGCATCTTCACCATCCTCATGGGTGATGTCGTGGAGCCTCGAAAGCACTTCATCGAGGAGAACGCCCTGAACGTGAGAAACCTCGACGTCTGATTTTTTCTCCAGCCCTACTTTCTCATCTTTAGCTTATTCGTTTTCCGTCCATGCAAGAATCCAACACCCGCCCCATCTCTGTCGCTGACGAGGTGAAGAACTCCTTTCTTGATTACTCGATGTCAGTCATCATCGCTCGTGCATTACCTGATGTGCGAGATGGGCTGAAACCATCTCAGCGACGCATTCTTTATGCAATGCATGAACTCGGTCTTTATCCGCCGAAGAAGCAGATGAAGTGCGCGAAGATTTGCGGTGACACCTCAGGTAACTACCATCCGCACGGTGAAGCGGTGATTTATCCGACGCTCGTTCACATGGGCCAGCCCTGGGCCATGCGTGAGACATTGATCGATCCTCAAGGAAACTTTGGTTCGGTGGAAGGTGACCCGCCAGCTGCCATGCGTTATACGGAAGCTCGCATGACGCCTCTTGGCGGCACGCTTATGTCCGACATGGAAAAGGACACGGTCGATTTCGTGCCCAATTACGATGAGCGTCTAACTGAGCCAACCGTTTTTCCTGCTGCTTTCCCCAATCTGCTCGTCAATGGCGGAACTGGCATCGCCGTGGGTATGGCCACGAATATGCCGCCGCATAATCTGGGCGAAATCGTCGATGGCGTCTGCGCGCAGATCGACAATCCGAGTATCACGGTGAGTGAACTCAGCCAGTTCATCAAAGGCCCCGATTTCCCGACAGGTTGTGTGATTCACGGGCTGGATGGCATCCGTGAATACATGGAGACGGGCCACGGCAGCGTCCGTGTTCGTGGTCAGGCTGAGATCACGGAAACCAATGGTCGTGAACAGATCATCATCACCGAAATTCCGTATAACGTGAACCGCGCTGAGTTGGTGAAACGGATTGCTGAATTAGCCAATGAAAAGGTGATCACCGACATTGTTGCCGTGCGTGATGAATCGGATGAAAACACTCGTGTCGTCGTTGATCTAAAACGTGATGCACGTCCACAGGTCGTGCTGAACAATCTCTACAAGTTCACCGCCCTGGAAAGCAGCTTCAGCATCCACATGCTGGCTATTGATGGCGGTCGTCCTCGTGTGCTCAGCATCAAAGACGCCATCGCTTGCTACATCGAGCATCGTCGTGAGGTCATCATTCGCCGCACGAAGTTCCTTTTGAAAAAAGCGGAGCAGCAGGCCGAGAAGCTGGAAGCCTACCTTCTCGCACTTGGTCATCTCGATGACTTCATCAAGATCATCCGTGACAGTCGCAATCGCGATGAAGCCCGTGCCGGATTAAAAGCCTACCAGTTCAGCACAGAGACTGCCATGCGTCTGGGTATCCTCATTCGCGGACAGCCGAGTATTCAGGGAGATAGCTATGTCTTCACGGATACCCAAGTGGACCAGATTCTGGAACTCCGCCTCTATCAGCTTACGGGCATGGAGCGGGATAAGATCAAGGCCGACTACGATGAGTTGCTGGCTACGATCACCGATCTCATGGACATCCTCGCTCATGAGCATCGTGTTCTCACGATCATCAAAGATGAGCTTCATGTCATCAAATCCAAGCACGGTAATGGCCGTCTTACTCGCATCGACGCCACCGGCGGTGGTATCGAGACTATCGACCTCATTCCGAATGATGCCAATATCGTTACGCTAACTCACTTCGGATACGTGAAGCGCACGCTCACGACTGAGTATCGTCTGCAAGCTCGCGGCGGCAAGGGGTTGAAAGGCATGGAAGCCCGTGAGGCCCAATCGAAGGAAGACAAGAATGATTTCGTGGAGACGCTCTTCAGCGCCAACATGCATGACTTCCTGCTCTTCTTTACCAATACAGGACGAGTCTATGTGGAACGTGTGTATCAGCTCCCAGAGGCGCCACGCACTGGCAAAGGACGCAGCATTAAAAATGTTCTCAACCTTGGCCCAGAAGAGAAGATTAACAGCGTTCTGCGCCTTGAGGCACAAGGTGTGGAAGATGAAGCCATGTGGAGCCCCGAGAAGTTTGTGCTCTTTGCCACTCGTGATGGAACAGTCAAAAAAACCGCGCTTGATGCTTTCAAAAATTATCGCAAAGCCGGCATGATCGCCATCAACATCGAAGAGGGTAATGACCTCGTCGATGTGGTGCTCACAGATGGTAAAAGCAATGTTTGTTTTGTTACCCATGAAGGCATGTGCCTCCAATGTGAAGAGACTGACATTCGCCCTGTGGGTCGTAACTCCATCGGTGTCCGTGGTATTCGTCTTGAAGAGGGAGACTACCTCGTCTCACTCACTGCCGTGGAGCCAAACAAACAGCTTCTTGTGGTTTCTGAAAAAGGCTTGGGCAAACGCACACCGTTTGAAGAATACCGCCTCATCAATCGCGGTGGTAAAGGAGTGACCACTCTGAATGTCACCGAAAAAACGGGTAAAGTCGCAGCTGCCATGGCGGTGCATGATGATGACGAACTGATGCTCATCACGAGCAAAGGCCAAAACGTCCGCATCCGTGTCGGTGGTGAAAAAGGTATCCGCGAAACTGGGCGTAATGCTCAGGGCGTGAAGCTCATGGACCTCAAGAAAGACGAGACCATCCAAGACGTGGCTACTGTCATCGCCGATGAAGAAGAGGAAGTCTCTGATGAGGCTACAACGGAGGAAGTCGTCACAGGTGAATCAGCCGATGTGATCGACACACCCGCTGACGAATCCTCAGCTGAGGCGTAATTAAGTTCGCTTTGAAACAGGGCAGCCATCACTTGGCTGCCCTGTTTTCATGTTGAGATCATTGCTGGAATAAAACGTGATCTCATGTCTCGTACTAGTTCAATACCATGAATCATTCTGTCATTCGTCTTTTGCTGTTATCTCTCGGCCTGCTTAGTTCGGCAAACGGCCAGTTCAATCCCATTGGCGGTGAGGACTCAGCCAAAGTGAAGGCTTCTATTGTTTCTGAGGTGAAGTCTGCTGTTCCAGGTCAATCTTTCCGAGTTGCTGTAAAGCTCGTTCATGAAGCGCATTGGCATACTTATGGCAAAGAATTGCCGCCAGAAGTGATCGGTAAACCCACGAAACTGAAGTGGATATTGCCTGAGGGCTGGAGCGTTGAGGAACTGCCCTGGCCAGCGACGAAGGAAGTCGATTCTACCGACGGCAAAAAATCCCAGGGTTATGAGGGCACCGTTTATCTGCCCGCCAAGATGACGGCAGCGGGTAAGGTTGGCGATAACATTCAAATTTCGGTCAAGGTGGATGCCTTAGCCTGCAATCCTGAAAACTGCATGCCTGTGAAGCCTGAGGCCATGCTTTCGATTCTGCTTTCGGATAAGGTCGAGATTGATCCTGCCGCAGTGGATGTGTTTGGCATAGCTCCAGCTGCCGAACCGGCCGCGGTCAAAGGAATGTCGGTCAAGTCTGTCGAACGTACCTTTTTGGGCTATCTCGTTTTCGCTTTCATTGGCGGTTTGATTCTTAATGTCATGCCATGTGTTTTTCCAGTGCTTGGGATCAAGATCATGAGTGTCGTTGAGCAGGCAGGAGAAGATAAAAAGCAGGTTCTCCTTCATGGCCTATCTTACACGCTCGGTATCTTGCTTTGCTTCTGGGGGTTGGGTGGTTTGGTGATTGCGTTAGGAAAGACCTGGGGCTTTCAACTGCAATCGCCCGGCTTCGTCTATGGTCTCTGCGTTTTCTTTCTCATCTTCGGTTTAAACATGGCAGGCCTGTTTGAGATTGGCGCTTCAGCTGTTGGTGTCGGAGCGGATTTACAAGCCAAGCATGGTCTCAGCGGTTCCTTCTTCTCAGGTCTTCTTGCCACGGTGGTTGCCACGCCTTGTTCAGCCCCATTCCTTGGCTCGGCCTTGGGTTACACGGTCACGCTTCCAGCTCCTCAGGCCATGCTCATGTTCACGATGATCGGGATTGGACTCGCGAGTCCGTTCCTGGTTCTTTCTTTGGTTCCGAGTCTCGTTTCCGCCCTGCCGCGTCCGGGTGCATGGATGGAAAGCTTTAAGCAAGCCATGTCCTTTCTGCTCTTTGGAACAGTCGCTTTTCTGGCTTGGGTTCTCACTGGCATGATCGAAGGGCAGCCTCTGTTATTTCTGCTTTTTAGTCTCGTCATCATCGCGCTTGGCTGCTGGATCTACGGGCGCTGGTCCCTGCCGCATAAGCCATCACGCACTCGCTTGATTGCTGTTCTATTGACTCTCGGCTGCTTGGTCGGTGGCATGACTTTTGGTTGGCCAAAGGTGGAGAAGAATGCAGATATCGAAGGCAGTCATGTCGAGGGTGGGCTCAACTGGGAAGCGTGGTCGCCAGAAAAAGCTGCACAACTGCGCACTGAAGGCAAAGCAGTCTATATCGATTACACCGCCAAGTGGTGCTTCACTTGTCAGGTGAATAAGCGTGTCTATAAGGATGCGGCTTTGCTGAAACTCATCGCTGATAAAAAGATCGTGCTCTTGAAAGCCGACTGGACCAACGAAGACCCACGCATCACGAAAGCCTTGTCAGATCTTGGCAAAGCCGCCGTGCCCGTAAATGTACTCTATCTTCCCGGTAAAGCAGAACCAGTCATTCTTCCTGAGTTACTCAGCGTGAACAATGTTTCAGAGGCCTTTAATCAAGTTGCTCACTGATTTGATTAGCCTTGGTTTACATCGCTACTGACATCGACAGGCAGGCCACCTTCTTCCTGTTTCTCCACTGGCTGAACTTTGATCTCCACGTTCACTGGAACGGCTCGCAGACCTTCGATAATCTTCTGCAGCCGTTCCATCGTCAGGTCTGAAAGCGTGGGCTTGTTCATCGCTTGCTCGATCTTCTCCAAACCGACGGTGAACGCATTCATGTGGCCGGTGATGCGGTTGATCGGATCGTTCTCGCCAGCGCCGCCGGTGAGGAGGTTACGTTTAAAGGTGCGCTTGATCTCGTCCCAGCGTGTTTTGTCTTCTTCAGTGGCCAAGCCATTGATGTCACGCCACTTCAGTAAGTTCGATTCAGCCGCACCGCTGAGTGTTTGTGCCTCACCTCGATAATGATCGGCGATGAGTTGCGCCACTTCCTTGTCGGTCATGAGTGGCAGGATTTTCTCCGCGATCTTGTTCATGTTGCGGTAGCTGCCTTGCAGTTTGAACGGCGGCTCCACGCGGTAAGCGTCTTCCATCGCCGCACTGGCCACGTACTGCTGATTCACTCGCAAAATGACCTCGCGCACATGCAGCAGCTTCTCCATCACAGCCACCGCATCGTTGATCTCCTCCGCGCTGAAGCTGCCTTCAAACTCCACGCCTTCTCGTGTGCCAGTCTGAGCAATTTTGAGCACGGTCAGAGCATCTTTATGACTGCGCGCTGCAATGCGAGCCAGCGTGGCATTGCTGGTGAGTCCGTTCTCGATGTAGCTATCTTTGAAGACTTCTTGATGCCCGCCGAGGATATCGCCGAGATTGTAGGTGTCGGCGCGGTTTGCCAGCATGTCGGGCACCTGGAATTTGCCACCGACTTCGGTATAGGGATTGCCCGCCATCACCACAGCCACTTTGCGGCCGCGTAGGTCGTAGGTCTTTGCTTCGCCTTTGAAGACGCCTTCGATTTTGCGCGTGCCGTCGCACAGTGGGATGAACTTTTGCAAAAACTCGGGATTCGTATGCTGGATGTCATCGAGATAAATCATGACATTGTCACCCATCTCAAAGGCGAGGTTCAGCTTCTCGATTTCTTCTCTCGCTGAGGCATTTCGTGCCTCACTTGGATCAAGCGATGTCACCTGATGACCCAATGCTGGCCCGTTGATCTTCACCAGCGTAATGCCGAGCCTACTGGCGATGTATTCCATCAGCGTCGTCTTGCCATAACCCGGTGGTGAGATGAGCAACAGCATGCCCATGCGATCCGTGCGAGTGTCCTTGCCTGCGGCACCGAGTTGCTTGGCCAAATTCGCGCCGATGAGCGGTAGATACACCTGATCGATCAGGCGGTTCCGCACAAACGAACTGAGCACGCCTGCCTTGAACTGATCCAGCCGCAGATCCTTCCTTCGCGCTTCCGCTAATGAGTGCTTCAGCTTTTGGAAGGCCGTAAAGGCAGGCACGACTTCGCTTTCATAGCTTTGCAGGCGTGTGGTGAACTCATGGTAATCGAGTTCCATCTTTGCCTCGCTGATTCGACCATGCGTGCCAGTGAAGCCGCTAATCGTCACGCGAGAGACAGGCTCTGTGGGCGTTGCGGCAGGTGATTGATCGTTGGTGACGACCATCGCCGCCGTTTCGATTAACACCCCACGATCCGCATTCGGATTCAGGGCCGTCAGCCACTCCAAGGCAATCTCAAAGGCCAGCAGCGGCTGTGCGGCGAGATCGCTCATCGTTGCTTCGAAGTCCTTAGTTGCCCGTTTAGCGGTCAGCTCCTTTCGGAATGATTTCAAAAGCTCCACAGCTGAGGCCGAACGCGTGAAGTAGGTCTTGGACTGCAATTCATCTAGCAAGCACGCACTGATTTGGCGTGTGAAAGCTCGCGGGAGCGTCCTGGAGTGCGCCGGTCCTCCGGCGCTTTCGGATGTTCCACAGCCTGCGGAAAGCTCCAGAGGGCTGGAGCACTCCAAAACGCTGCCGCGCTGTTGCAGGCTCAAAAAGCTATCGACACGCTTCGTCAGTTCGTCATCGCTGCTTGCATTTGAGACACCCAGAAGCTCATGCATTCGGCCTTTGGATTGCATCCGAGCTGCGAGAGCCTTTTTATCTGCATCTTCAGTCCAAGCATGCCAGAACAGCCGAGCATAACCGCGTGCGGCTGGTGAATGCCTCAGCAGACCAAGGGCAGCCTGCATCTCCCGCAGTGGCTTCAAAAGCAGCGAGGCATCGTGGTCATGCACGCCCTTGGTGTAGCCTTCATCATAGCGTTGGGCAATGAAAGCAGACACATCGTCGCTACTAGTCTTCAGCATCTGCCACGCGAGATATTCAGCGCGATAAACCTGCTCATTCTCCGAGACGACGGCTTGATCCCAGACACTGCGCTGGTTTTCCAGCTCGGCGTTCTCGACTTTCTCAAAGAAGCGCGTGCCGGTGAGGTGAAAGGCTAATCCGCCTTCACGCGGCAAGATAGCCAGCTCAAGCGGCTGCTTGTTCACACTGAATTGATGCTGTCCGAGTTGGATCAAATCTCCGCCACCAACAAAGATCTCCGACTTATCGCGGATCTGCTTCAGCGAGTCTTGCTGCACGGTCTTCAATCGCGTTCCCAGTTCATCAGCCCGCACGCTGTCGCCGAGCTTGCGAAGTTCTTCGATGAGGTCGCGCAGCTTGGCTACCATGGCATCCGCAGCGAGCCAGGCGTGGACTTCCTCCGGCTTGGCAAAATTGGCCAAACGATTGCGAATGCTCGTCAGAATGCGCTCTGCGGACTGCCCAAGGCTGCCACAGCGGCGATTCAGTGCGTCGGTGAGGCTTTGACGACGAGATTCAAAGGCGGTCTGCACTTCCTCGCGCTTCTTGATCAACTCAGTAGCGTAGTCATCGAAGTCAGAGAACTTGGTCTCCATCTCCTCGATCTGCACCAGCACACGAGTGAGTGATTCATCACACTTTTCTGGCGTGGTGGCCACTTCGAGGTAGTTCAGCACGCTTTGACTGAGCAGGCTGAGCTGCGCCTGAAATTGCGCCGCACCTTCAGTCTTTGCGAGATCATTGCGGCGGTTCCTCAGAACACTGCGCACCTGATTGAGCTGTGCAAAGAGCGTGCTGATACCCTCGATGATGCGGGTAGTCTCCGTGGCATCTTGAATCTTTAGGCCGCTGACGATGGCGGTGAGCATCTCCAGTTCACTGCTGGATTTCGCTAGTGCGTCTTCGACTTCTTGAGCCTCGGTGACCTTGGCCAACGTCGGGACACGAGCCTGTTGTTCGCTGATTTGTTTTCGATACGGATCGAGCGCTTCAGGCTTGAGCAGGAAGGCCACGCACTTGGCGCTGAGCTTGTCCGCTCCCTCGGCCGCCGACTTGTCCATCTGGTCGATCACTGCCGCATCGGTGTAGCGCACATCGCGCAGGGCGATGATTTGACCACGCAGCTCACGGAGTGTGGTTAAGAGCTGCACAAAGCCGAGGATATCGCTCGGATCGGTGTTTGCCGCAGAGCCGAGCGCCTTGTGCGACTTTTCTTGCAGCGCTGTGGTTTGGTCCGTAGCCGTCTTGCGCATTCGGCGTACTTTTTCAAACTCACCCAGAGCCGCCTCTGCGGTCGTTTTGACCTCGGTGAGTGCCTCCTTGAGATTGTGCGCCTCTTCTTTGCCTACCCAAAAGTAACTGTCGGAAATATCGCCGCAGGAGCGCACGAGTTCGACATAAAGACCGGAGAAGGAGTCGTCCTTTGCCAGCAAGGTGAGCACACCTCGGCACTCAGCCATGGCGCGGACGATTTCAGCGTTGCCGATCTTGCTGAGAAAGGTCTGGGATGCCTTGGCCTCGCTGATATCGGCGGTGAGAAACGGCGTTCGCCAGATCTGAATGACGTGGTGCTTGCGTGGCTCTGCGTCGGCGTCAAAGAGGACGAGTTCGCCCGTGGGGAAGAGGCTGAAGCCATGGCATGGCTGCGGCGTGGCGATGCTCTGCGTGATGAGATTGTAGCTAAGAAGCAGGTAGGAGCCGCTCTCGAGATGCGAGAATACAAACAGCGTGTCTTCACCATTCGCAGCCGAGATGCGCTTCTCGAAACGCATCGGTGGTAAGCCTGTATCGAAGCGGCGCACCTCGCCGGTTTGCAGAACATAACCGTGAGGAAAGAGGATGCCATGATCGTCCGGCAACAGCACGCAGCTTTCAGCAATGCTATCAATGCGATGTGCCTCTCTCGTGCGTTCATTGAAGACGAGGTGACGCCAGGTCTTCTCCTGATACGGCAGCACCTTCATCAAGATGAGGTTGCCGACGATGGCGTAATGCACTTCGGCATCGTCGAGTGTCTGGTCTTTGTTTTCGACCAGTTCGTTGTAGATGCCTCGACCCGTGGCCGTGTTGTTTTCGACTTTGACCGTGAGGTCGCCGCCGATGGTCTCGACAAAAACACGGTCTTCGATGCTGATGTGCGGATGCTCACCGTGGCGATACATGTCGCGCGTAGCCTTCTTCCAGACGAACTCCTGCGGCGTGGGAAAAATGAACTCGTGGTCGCTGCGGTTGCCGAGGTATTTCAGCGTGCCTTTTTCATCATCGACGAGCCATTTGAATGTTTTGACCTCCGTCGCCCGCTGTCCCACCTGAAAGCCCATGTAGAGGTGCGGACCGATGCGGTGAAACTTCAGGAAGGTCGCATGTTTGTAGTAGTTGTAGAGGTATGTGAAGTCCTCCGCGAACTGAGCATCGCGAAGGATGGTATCTTTGTTGGTATGGAAGCTGTGATCACCATCCTGATAGTCCACCACCGCGAAGACATCCTCGATCTTCATCGTCGTGCGCAGCCCGAGATGGACATTGTAGCCAAACAAAAAGCGCTTCGGTCCAATCGCCGCCATATCACGCGGCACGCAGTTGTTATCCGTCGTGAGGCGCGTCGTCGTCAGAAGCGCCGTCTCGATACCACCGAACTCAGCTTTTCGATCGTTGTTCAGAAGATCCAGCCGACGCTGGAGTTCAGTGCCGTGCTTGTTCAAGCGCTGACGAATGACTTCGTAAGCGCCAGCTTCGAGCTGGGGCGATGTCTGGAGTGATGGAAGCGTTTCGGCCATTAGGTAATGGTATAAAGTTGCGGAAGCCCGTCGGGGTTTGGATTCATTGTGTCCCGACGGGACACCGTATCATAGCGAAGGGTTGCGGCGAAGCCGCTACCCTGGAACGGGTTGCCGACGTCCATTGATTTTTGGGTGGAACCCCAACGGGGTTCCGTATCGGCTTCGCGGATTTGCGCTTGCGATTTAGACGAAATGTCGAACGCTTCTTTATGCCTCAATCGCTTGCCAACATGATCCTGCATCTCGTGTTCTCGACCAAGGACCGCGAGCCGTGGTTTACGGATACGGAGAAGATGAATGCTATGCACGGCTACCTCGGCGGCATTTCGAAGAAACTGGAATGTCCGACCATCGCCATAGGCGGTGTGGCTGATCACGTTCATATCTTGGCACGAATGAATCGCACGATGTCGTTGGCGGATTGGGTGAAGGAAATGAAACGAGCCAGCACTGTCTGGATTCGTGAGGAGTGGTCGGAGTTTGCCACGTTTCATTGGCAGGCGGGTTACGGCGCTTTTTCGGTGAGCCAATCGAACACGGATGCCGTGGTCGAGTATGTGCGGAATCAAGCCGAGCATCATCGGACAAAGTCCTTTCAGGATGAATACCGCGTGATGTTGCGCAAACATGGCATCGAATGGGATGAACGATATGTCTGGGATTGAGGCTCGTTTGTTTTGGTAAGCCGATGCGGAACCCCGTTGGGGTTCGGTAAGATGAAACATGGGGTGGTTTCCGGCATTCCAGGGAAGCCTCGCTATGGTTCGGCATCCCTTCGCTATGGTGCGGAAGCCCTTTGGGCTTCGAAATCCCCGTGTGCCAAAGGCACACCGCATCATAGCGAAGGGTTGGTGAGCCTGGGCGAACCTACCCTGGATGACCGAGCGACCCGCCCGCCCCCGAAAACAGGGAACCCCAACGGGGTTCCGTATCTTTATAACGTCCGCGTTCATTTCTTCGCAGCCTTCGCTGCAAGCAATCCAGCCACCGTTTGCTCGGTCAGACCAAATCGGCTGGCGGCACCGATCATGCTGGTAAGTTTGTTCAGCGTGGTGGCGTCAGGATTGAGGCCAATCAGCTTCGCGAAGAGGGCTGACAAGGTCAGGTTTTTGGTGTCTTCGGCGGTGAGGCCAAACTGATCGACGATGGTCTTCAATTGGGCTTTGAAGTAATCAGGATCGCCATTGAAGAAGGTCTCCTTCACATCGGAAAGAGTGCGACTTCCTTCGACCATGCGGTCGATGGCGCGGGCGTTGCCGATGGCGTTGGTGATCTTGTCGAAGAACTGAGTTTCGCCGCCAACGATTTCGATCTTGGCGGATTTCATGGCTTCGCCGAGGACGCCGGCTTGGGCGGCAGCGATGTCTTTCTGGATATGGATCTCGGCTAGGGCGATGGCCTTGTCTTTTTCGAGTGTCAGCTTGAATTCCTCGTGCTCGCGACCGGCATTTTCGAGGAGCTTCATGGCCTGGGCCTTCTTGGTGATGCCATCAGCCTCTGCAGCGAGTTTAAGCTGCGTGATCTCGGCATCGACGGTGCCTTGCTTCTGCGAGGCTTCGGCTTTGGCGAGGGATACTTGAGCTTCACCGAGTCCAACGGCGGCGGAAGTGGCGGTTTTGCCTTCGGCGAGGGATTTTTCGGCAGCGGCATCCTTCGTAGCAGATTCTTGACGTGCGTCGGCCAAGGTGAGGATTTCCTGAGCGCGCAGTTCGGCAGATTGCTTGGAGGCTTCAGCGGCTTTGATGGAAGTGTAAGCAGCCTGGTCGGAAGCAAGGCGAGCGGCTTCTTTGGCGGCTTCGGCTTCTTTGATTTTCTGAATGAGTTGCTCTTGTGCGTTCTTTTCCGCGTTGGTCAGAGCGACTTGCTTCTCGCGGTCAGCCGTGGCGAAGGCTTCAGCGTCTTTCATCTTCTGCTGTTCGACGACGACGGTTTTTTCCAGAGACACACGATCTTTAATGACCTCTTGGATATTCTTCTTCTCGATTTCGACGGCTTTTTCTTTTTCGATGCCTTTGAGCGTGGTTTGGCGTTCGCGGTCGATGATTTCCAAATCGCGATCACGGGTGACGCGTTCGATTTCGACGGCATCCGTGCGCTCCTTGTTGCGCTGAGCGACAAGGACTTGTCGGTCTTTGTTCTGTGTGGCGATGGCGATCTCTTCATCAGCGGCAATGTTAGCGCGCTGGGACTTGAGGCGTTCTTCAGCTTGGACTTTCATGGTCTCTGCTTCTTCACGGGCGATGACACTTTGCACATCGCGCTTTTGCTTGGCTTCGGTTTCAGCAAGTTGGCGTTCGAGTTCAAGGACGGCTTCGCGAGCCTGCACGTCCTGCTGTTTGATCACCTTTTCTTTGTCGCGCTGAATGTTGTTCGCCAGTTTGGCCTGAGTGGCTGTGAGCTCGGTGATTTTTTTGATGCCTTCAGCGTCCAGGATGTTGTCTGGATCGAGGTTTTCCAGGCGAGTTTGTTCAAGGAAGTCGATGGCGCAGTCGTCGAGGGTGAAGCCATTTAAATCCGTGCCGATGACTTTCAAAATGCCACTCTTAAAGGTATCTCGTTCATTGTAGAGCTGCACGAAGTCGAAGCGCTTGCCGACTGTTTTAAGTGCTTCAGAGAATTTGGCGTCAAAGAGAACTCGGATCGTTTCCACGGTGCTTGCACGCACGCAGCCGATGGATTGAGCGACGCGCAGTACATCTTCTGGTGTTTTGTTGACGCGAACAAAGAAGGCGACCTTGATGTCGGCCCGCATGTTATCCATGCAGATAAGGCCCTCGATACCTTTACGCTCAATTTCAATGCGCTTCACGGAGATGTCCATATACTCGGCCTGATGGGCTACGGGAATGACGATCATGCCATTGAATGAAACTTTAGTGCCGCCAATGCCATTTCTCACGATGGCTTGCCCCTGCGTGACTTTGCGGAAGAAGCGTGAGAAGAGAATCAAGACGCCGAGGAAGATGCCAACGATGATGGCTCCGACGAGGAGACTGCCTTCGAGGATAATTGCTAGTGGGATGAGGTGCATAATGGATGAGTCTTTGGTGGTTAGTGTTTAGCTTTCAGAGGTGGGTGGTGTGCTTTCGATGAAGTAAAAAAGGTTGTCGGGACCTGGTGTGGTAACTTGTGCTTGAGTGCCTTTTGGGATGCTACCACTTAGTGTGCGGACATTGATGAGAAGCGGTGCGCCATTGGCGGTGATCTCTAATTGGCCGTAAGTTTCGTCAGCTTCCATGGAGACGACGATACCGATGCGACCCATGACTTCTTCGGCTTCGGTGTCAGCATCTGCCATGGCGGCAAAAAGCTTGGCGACTGGCATGGTGGTGAGCTTGGTGGCAATAAGACTGCCTATCAGATTGGGCAGAAACAGCAGAAGTGCTTGGCCTGCACTGGCGGTGGGATTGTGCCATTCATTGAGGGCCAATGATCCTAACCATAAGAAGAGAATCATGAAGCTGAGCCAAACGACGATCGGAACCTGTGAGAAGCCGAGGAATCGGCCTGCTGTCAGCCAAGCTCCGCCCGTGCTGCTTGCGCCGTGAGCTAATGGGAGATCTGGAATGCCATCTCCATCTACATCTAGATTGAAGTCATCTGGTATGTCTGTGTCAAAGTCGAGTGCGCCGAGAATAACAAGTGTCCAGTAACCTACAACCAATCCTAACAAAAGTGTCAGAAGGAGTTGATTTGGGCTGGTGGCTGCTTGGAAAAGTTCGAACACGTCGGGAGAATCAGCTGAATTGTTCGACCATTTAAGCAACCGCGACGAATGATAGCGATTACAAATTCAGGCTTTGAATCCAAAGCTTCAATTTCCTTTCGCCATCCTTAAGAAATCATTCTGAAGAAGTTTTGCGGTGAGCTGAATTTAAGGATGCGTGATTGCTTCGTCTAAATTCAACGCTGCGCGGCTCACGGCGGACCAGAGGGATTCACCTTCGAGTTTCATGCTGCGCTGTTTTTGCAGAAAGCTTTTCAGAAGGATCATTTCATCTGATGACGCGAGGCGTGTGGTGCAACGACGGAAGATGTTGGTGAGGCGTTCATCGTCGGATTGGGATTCGGCCATGATTTGTTTGGCCATGGCTTGTGCGGCTTCCATAAACATTTGGTCGTTGAGCAGCGTCAGCGCTTGCAGAGGGCTGTTAGAGACATCGCGTCTGGCGAGGCAGGATTCGCCTGTTGGTGCGTCAAAGGTGGTGGCCATGGCAAACGGAGCCGTGCGCTTGGTGAAGGTGTAGAGGCTGCGGCGGAAGCGGTCTTCGCCTTCACTGATCTTCCATTCGATTTTACCATAGGCTCCTTCTGAGGTCACGCTGGCAGGTTGTGGCGGATAAACGCCTGGTCCACCCATTTTGGGTGATAAAACGCCAGCAGCTTTTAAAGCGGAATCGCGGATGATTTCAGCATCAAGTCGGAAGCGTGAGCCGCGAGCGAGCAGGATATTTTCAGGGTCGCTCTGGAGGAGTTCGGGTGTGACGCGGGATGACTGTTTGTAGGTCGTGCTGGTGACAATCAGGCGATGCAGTTTCTTCATGGACCAGCCTTGCTTAACGAACTCAATGGCAAGCCAATCAAGAAGTTCGGGATGCGAGGGAGGATCACTTTGATAGCCGAAGTCTTCGAGTGACTTGACCAAGCCGCGTCCAAAAAAAGCCTGCCATTGGCGATTGACTGTGACGCGTGCAGTGAGTGGATTTTTGGCATCAAAAAGCCAGTTGGCGAAGCTGAGGCGATTGGCCGGCACCTCTTTGGGAAGTTGTGGCAGAAAGGCTGGAACGGCAGGTGGCACTTCTTCTTTGGGTTGAAGGTATTCACCTCGGTGATGCAGATGCGTGGGCCGTGGATTGGAGGCTGGACGCTCATTCATGACCAGCGTGGGCTGTCCTCGTGGTGGATTTTTCCGTGCGGCTAGTAGTGGGGCGACCGTCTGCTTCATCTCAGGCGCGGTTTCGAGAAAACGATGCCGCAATACTTCGCGCTTCGATGAATCATTCGCGGCGAGTGCTTCTTCGATCTCCGCTGGATGTCCTGTTGCCTCGGCGTGATCACTAGTGGTCACAGAGATGCGGAAGTGGCCGAGTGGACAGGCGAAGTGTTTTTCAAAGAGCATCTTCAACTCGAAGCCATCCGTGAGATCGACAGGTTGCTCAAAGTGAAATACGGCTGCGTGTTGCACGCCGTATCCGCCAAGCACCTGCCAACCGCTGGACATTTCTGAATCCAATGCGGCGCTGGCGTTGTTGGTTTTCCTGGGCTTCCGAGCTCCTTTAGCTTTCGCTTTTGGATTGGCTGCGGTGGCATCGCTGATTCGGTCTTCTTCTTGGTCATTGGTGGCTTCTGCGCCGACGATTTTGAGAGCTTGCCCCTTTTGAAAGCCTTTGATTTCACTGAGGAAAAATCCGCCGAGTGGTCCCTCGTAATTGGTTAAACCTGGGCCGTCATTGGGTAGGCTTGGATGGCTGGCTACTTCAAGTCGGATGGCGGTGACGCCTTTGATTGGTGCTTTGAAGCTTAGGTCATAAACATCGCTCTTGGAGATGTCGCCGCTGCCGAGGATGAAGCCGTTGGCCTGCTGTTCCAAGTGCGGCATAGTGGTTGCCATATTAGTGGGGCGGATGATTTCCCAATGCGAAGCGCTTTTTTGTTCTTCCGCCAGCCATTCAGCGAAGCGTTTGTTCATGACCTTCGGGCCATCGGGGAACTTGGAGGGTAATGAGGCTTCAAGTTTGGCGATTCTTTGTGCCTGCGCTTTTTTTTGCTCTTCGATATCAGGTGTCGGGATGAAGTATGTAGGCTCGTTGGCATTGTTCAGCAGAGCCATGGTGCTGTAGTAGTCGGTGTGCAGGATGGGATCGTATTTATGAGTATGGCACTGACAGCAGTTCATGGTCAGGCCCATCCATGTGGTGCCGGTGACGCTGACTCGATCCACCATGGCGTAAAAGCGATACTCATTGGGATCGATGCCGCCTTCTTCATTAAGCATGGTGTTGCGATGGAAGCCTGTGGCGATGAGGTCTTCGGAGGTGGACTTTGGCAGCATGTCGCCTGCGATTTGTTTGATGCTGAATTGATCAAAGGCCATGTCGTCATTCAGGGCTTTCACGACCCAGTCGCGGTAAGGCCAGATGCTGCGCGGACGATCTTTTTCAAAGCCGTTCGTATCGGCATAACGAGCCAAGTCTAGCCAGCGTCGTGCCCAGCGCTCGCCATAGTGTTTGGAAGCGAGCAGTGAATCCACGAGCTTATCATAAGCATCTGGTTTGGGGTCATTGACAAAGGCATCCGCTTCCGCAGGTGTGGGCGGCAAGCCGATGAGGTCCAGATAGAGGCGGCGAACGAGGGTGTAGCGATCTGCTTCTGGTGAGGGCTTTAGGCCTTCTTTAGTGAGACGATCCTGAATGAAGCTGTCGATGCTGGCTTTAGCATTAGTCGTGGCTTTCGGTGCGACGTAGGCCCAGTGCGCAGCGTAATTGGCGCCTTCGGCGATCCATTGTTTGAGGATGGCTTTGTCTTTTTCTGAAACGAACTTCTTTGTGTGCGGAGGCGGCATTTGCTCATCTTCATCGGTGGAAAGCAGCCGCTTGATGATCTCACTGGCTTCGGGTTTGCCTGGGATGATAGCGAGTTCACCCGACTTGCCTCCGCCGAGAGCCGATTCACGAAGATCCAGCCTCAACTTACCTTTTCGCCCATGTTCATCCATGCCATGACAGGCAAAGCATTGCTGTGCGAGGATGGGCCGCACTTCGCGGTTAAAATCGACGGCGAATGCAGAAGAAAGGCTGAGGCTGAGAACTGAGAAAAAGAATTTCATTTCGCTGATGATGATAGAACCTGACTCAGTGGTCCTTTTTTGCAGCCTTTTGATAAATCCTTTTCTGCTAGGCTTGTAGCAAAGCCTGCGCCTGCTGCACCCATTGATCGCGCTTGGCGCGGTCTTTAAAGGCAAGTAGCTCACTGAAGGTTTCGACATCTGAATCTGTCCACGTGGCGATCTGTTGAAAGGTGCGGATGCCGTAGGCGTGGAGTTGAGTGTTGAGCACACCTTTGATGCCTTTGATTTTGGTGAGATCATCTTCCTGCGTCAGGCTAGCGGCCTGCTCTAATGCATGGCGTAGTGCCAACTGCTGACGTTGCAGTCGGTCGAGGGTGTTCTGGGCCTCGGCCACTTGGAGTTCACTGCGCTGTAAGCTTTTGTTGGCGAGTCCGAGACCGGCCGGATCGTTTGCTTTTTCTCGTAAGCGGCTGACTCGGCGTTGCCAGTCCTCATACTCCTGGCGCAGGGCGGAGAGTAAAGTTTGCTGAGTCGTGATCTCGATCGTGAGCCTGTCGAGGGTGGCCTGGGCATCTGTGGCTGGTTTGATGCTAGGGCTGGCTTTTCGTGGTGGGGCGATGGCGGGTGCCTTTGTTTTCTTGGGTTTTTCTGTGGGCTCGGTGATCGTGACGAAGGATTCTTTTGTAGGTGCAGGGTTGCTCGTGTCAGCCTGCTTTTTGATCCATTCTTGTTGCAGGCGCACTTGCTCACGGCGCAGGGCTTCGAGCTGAGCTTTTAATTCAGTAATCTCACTCTGCGCTGGCTGAAGAGCGGCACGTGCAGTGCTGAGATCTTCTTTGAGCTGATCGCTATCTCGCTTGGCTGATTTTAGATCATCGTGGACGCGAATAAGCTCGCGCTCGAGGTTCCGGCGATGATCGTTGGCTTCTTGGAGATCGGACTCAATCTTCGCCTGCGTGGCGCGCAGCATTTGATCATTGGAAAGGGCTGCATCCCGCTGATCTTGCGCCACTTTCAGGGCCGCCGAATCAGCATCGATTCGAGCATCCAGAGTGGCGATGTCACGCTTGGCATTTTGTCCACGCCAGCGCCAGCCGAGTGCGAAAAAGACGACGGCTGCGGCCAGAAGCAGCAGTGCCATTTGAAGTAAGAGCCAGAGGAATCCTTCCATGGTGGGTTACGGAGCAGACTCCTTTTTGGCGTTGATGGCTAGCTTTTTCCAGTGTTGGCGCAGATGATCAAAGCCGTCCCAAAAGGTGTCCTCGGCCATGGCTGCGGGGAAGTCGGTGGGTAGGATGCCTGATTTGGCGACGGCTCCTACTTGGTCGATGCCAGTGCTGGCAGGAATGGTTTTCCAGACAAGGCCAGGTGTCGCAAAGGCAATGCTGCCGGGACTGCCGACTTCTGGCAAAGGGGGCAGGCTGCGCAAAGTCTGCTGGATATCTGTGGAAGGGGCACAGGTGCCACGGACGAGCAGTGGGTCTGAGATGACGATAGCGTGGCCAGAATACTTTTGGCGCGCGGCTTCAATGAGTTGGGTGTGCAGCGATTCCTCAGCTAGTTGGCCTGCAAAGATGACTTTATCTGGTAGCAGGGTGAGTGTGAGGAAGCTCGGTTGTGCTCGGATTGGCAGGGTTGGGATGCCTTTGGTCTCTCCCTGAAGCCAGCCGATGACCATGCGGTGATCGTCTTGCAGCATATTAGCTGGTAGGTCTTTGGGGAGGTCTTCTTTCCAAGGCTGAGCGTCCGTGCCGACGATCCAGTCCACAGGTTTCCAGGCATCGCCTGAGAGGCCAAGCATGAGGGATTTACCCTTGGTTTTTGAATCTTCATTGAGTGGGTCAGGCAGGAGTGCCGTGGTGATGGGGCCAAAGTCGGAGACTGCGCGGCACTCTGGATTGATGCGCACGTCATCAATGACGCGCCACTCGGGGAAGCTGATGATGAGGGCATTGAGAAACTCACGTTTGATGCCGACTGTGGCAGTCTCTCCACGAACGAGTAGTCGGTTTTCCCGTGCTGCTAAAAAGAGGTGCGGCGGTGGTAGCTTGGCTTGGCGTGTGGTTTCCTCGGCCCGGCTGCGCTGTTCAGATTGATAGCGGCGGACGTTTTGGATGAGTGGTAAGATACTCTTTTCCCACTCTTGGCGGGAGATACCGATGGCGAGTGATTGCTCCATGAGTCGATCATCTTTGGCATCCGGCACCAGTCGCTGCCAGGGGCCGCCGAGACTGGCAATCTGAATTTGAGCACTATCTCCACCCTCTCGGGCATTTGGTAAGGGGATTTGGGCAAGTGTTTGTTTCAGGTCTGGGGCTTCGTCATGGAGTTCAGGGACGGCTTTGAGCTTACTTTCGATTCGTCCGCCTTTTGCGCCCCAGCGATCTTGAATCAGGCGGTAGAGATCCCGTGATTCGAACTCGGTGGCGGCAGCGCCAAGAAGCTGGCCGCGTGTGCCATTGGCAGCTAACAAGAGCCACCCGGGGGGGTAGGGGACGATCTCAAGTTCATCCACGACATGCTGCACAGGGTTCAGTTTGGCTGAAAGCGGGCCAACGCCACGGACTTCCTTTTCTGCTGCCGAAAGAATCTGCGCGCGCTGGTCTTCATGGCGCACTTGGCCTCTAAGAATGGCGCGCTGACCGTCGAATTGGACTTTCACTGCTTCGTAGCCGGTCGGTTTGCCCTTTAGAATAGCAGATGCCTGGACTTCAAGTTGACTCTGTAGGGCAGGTGCGACGACCATTCCGGCTAGAAGCCAGAATGCGAGAAGCCAGAAGCCAGCGATCATCCATCGCACACGAGTCATTTGCATTGAGTGCACAAGTAGCAGACGCATCGGCCTAGGCAATAGCACAATAGAGGAACCCAGTGGAGCAACTTAGACAAAGAAACACTGAATAAAAACTCTGGAACATTGTGACAATACTGCTATACATGGCACGTGCCTTTTCGCTTACCTTCCTCCAAAGTTAACTGGACCAACAGCTCCTTTCTGACTTCAACCGCCGTTCTGACTTTCACCCTCATTCCGTGGTATTTATACAATTACGGGATCGACCTCTTCCAAGTGGTTATGTTTGTGGTGTTCTGCATCCTGACCGGACTCAGCATCACCTTAGGCTACCATCGCCTGTTCTCCCATTTGTCATTCAAGGCTAAATGGCCGGTGCGTCTCCTAACTCTGATTTTCGGAGCCGCAACTTTTGAAAATCACGTCATCGCCTGGGCCTCTGATCACCGTCGTCATCATAAGTTCGTCGATCATGAAGGTGATCCCTATGATATCTCCAAAGGCTTCTGGTATGCCCATATCGGCTGGATCATGTTTCGCCGTGAGATCGAACCGCCGTGGGATAATGTGCCTGATTTGATGCGTGATCCGTTAGTGCGCTGGCAGCAGAAGTATTATGTGCTGATTGCTGTTACTGCTAGTTTTATCCTGCCTGCCTTCTTGGGCTGGCTGCATGATGGTGCCAGTGGTGCTATTTGCGGACTTCTGATCTCCGGTATCGCTCGTGTCACGGCAGTTCAGCATTCCACGTTCTTCATCAATTCCCTTTGTCACACTGTGGGAAGCCGCCCTTACTCCACCAATTGCAGTGCCCGTGACAGTGGATTCATGGCTCTCTTTACCTTTGGTGAAGGCTATCATAACTACCACCACGAATTCCAACACGACTACCGCAATGGCGTGAAATGGTACCAGTGGGACCCAACTAAGTGGACTGTTTGGACACTCTCCAAGCTGGGTCTGACCAGTGACCTTCGCCGCGTACCTGATGAAAAAATCGTGCTTGCTGAAATCGCAGAAGCTCGTCGTCAGTTAGAAAAGCGCATTGCTTGCCCCAAAAATCCGCTCACGGATCGTCTGCGCGAGCTTTTGAGTGCCTCTGATGTTAAACTCCACGAGTGGTCCGAACGTTGGCAGTCCTGGAAACCCACGGAGCCTGAATGTTTTGAAGAACTTCGTCGGGGTCTCAAAGAGACTCGCGAAGAGATCCAACGTGCTTTTCAGTTGGTCTCGATGCCCTGTTAATCAGTAAAATCTCATTTTCAGTTTTTTAGCCCCCTGGTTTCAGGGGGCTTTTTTATTTTCGGGCATTGAGCGGTGGATGTGGATCCGCCATTTCACAGGGGCTTGAGTTTCATGGTTCCTCGAAAGTAAGGTATTTATAATTATTTAGATATACTTAACACTTGCAATTTAAAGCATCAGTTATAATTTCTGGATTAATCCACCCAATCCTTTATAAATCATGATGCCCTTGATCCAGCAAATCCTCAGTGAGGCCGGCTGCGCGGAAAATCCCGCGGTCATCGAGGCTGTAGATGAGGCCTGTTACAACCAGACTTCATTTGTTGAAGCTGTGCTTGATGTTGAAGGGGTGCGTGAGCGTGACTTCCTCATGGCACTGGCCAATACGCTGAATCTTCCCTGGTGGGAAGCCAGTGCAGATCGCCCAGCTGAACCAGGACTGCGTCGTCACTTGCCAGCAGAGATCGCTCTGCGGCATCGTTTACTTCCCATTCTTTTTGAAGAGCCGAAAGAAGGTGATGAGACTCTCACGGAAACGCGTCTGCATTTGGCCACCTTTGATCCGCTGAATCTTGTCACTCATCAGCGCGTGGCCTCGGCCGTGAGTTACACCATTGTCTGGCATGTCGGTCAGCGCACACGTATTGCCGAAGGCTTACAAAAGCTTTATGGACTGGGTGCGGACACCTTTGAAAAGATTCTTCGTGGTCGTGCTGACTGGGGCAGTGAAGAGCTGGGTGATGAGGTCACGGTCCTAGATGGCCCTGAGAACGAAGAAGCCAGTGTAGTCCGATTCGTGAACCAGATTCTGCGTCGTGGACTGGAGCAGCGGGCCACGGATATTCATGTGGAGCCACAGCAGGATCGGCTGCGGATTCGTTACCGTATTGATGGCCGTTTGGAAGAGTTGGCTGTGCCTGAAAACATCAAGTCTCTGCAATCCAGTGTGATCGCCCGACTCAAGATCATGGCTCGGTTAGACATCGCGGAAAAGAGATTGCCGCAAGATGGACGTATCAATCTGGAGCTGGATGGCTCACCGATTGACGTTCGTGTGGCTACGATTCCGAGTGTTGAAGGTGAATCAGTCAGCTTGCGTCTCCTGGCTCAGCAGGCGGTGACGATTGATCGCCTCGGCATGACCGATAATGTCCGTCCGGTGGTGGATGAGTTGTTGAAGCTGCCGAATGGAATCATCCTGATCACAGGTCCGACAGGAAGTGGAAAGAGCACCACGCTCTATGCTTATCTTACAGAGCTGAATCAGGCTCATCGCCGCATTGTGACGATCGAAGATCCTGTCGAATACAAGATGCCAGGAGTCGTCCAGATTGCTGTGAAGCCAGAGATCGGTCTCACCTTTGCCACCGGCTTACGCAGTATTTTACGTGGTGACCCAAATGTCGTCATGATTGGAGAAATGCGTGACCTTGAGACAACCGAGATCGCCATCCGCGCTGCTTTGACGGGACATCTGGTGCTCAGCACGCTGCATACAAATGATGCCATCGGTGGCATCACACGTCTGGTCGACATGGGAGTCGAGCCTTTCTTGGTCTCCAGTGCTGTGCGCGCCTTCTTTGCCCAGCGTCTTGTGAGAAAGCTCTGCCCTGCTTGCAAAAAGCCTGCTGAAGTTGAGCGCTCCTATTTGGAAGGCATCAATTTCCCCATCGGTGTGGCAGGGACCATCATGCGTGCGGTTGGCTGTGAAGCCTGCCGTGGCAGTGGTTATCAGGGGCGTCTTTCGATCTACGAGGTCGTGCTGGTCACTCATGCACTTCAGAATCTAATCAATGCACGCTCTCATCCTGAGGAGTTGCATCGTCAGGCCATGAAGGACGGCTTTATCCCCATGCGCGGTTATGGCTTCCAAAAAGTACTCTCAGGTGAAACGACCATTGAAGAAGTCCTCAGCGTCACCGCCATGGATCGGAAAGCCGAAGACATTGTCTCTGTCCGGCCTTCATCGGCTAAGCTCAAACACGCCGCTTAACGCCACTAAAGACTAACCACTTTTTCTTCCCCACCCCATGCCCACTTTCGCCTACAGCGCTCATAGTCCTACAGGAGTCATCTCCGGTGAGATTGCTGCTGCCGACCGTGCAGACGCTATGTCCTTGCTTGGGAAGAAAAGGCTGAGTCCCTTCAAGCTAGAGCAGGCTGGCGCAGCGGGGCAGGCTGCACGCGCAGCGGCTAAAGAAGCCACCATCACAGCACAGACTGGCCCGATTAAATTGAAGTCTGCCCAGGTGCTCATGTTTGTCGAAGAGCTGTCCGATCTGCTCAGCGCAGGCATTCAGCTTGAGCCAGCACTCGCGACCATGGAGCGCCGTCGCGAACTCTCTGGTGTAAAAACTCTGGCCACAGCTCTGCGCACGAAGGTGCGTGATGGATTGCCCTTCTCAAAAGCTGTCGCCGCGACTAGTCCGAGCTTTGGCAATCTCTTCTGTGCTTTGGCCAATGCAGGTGAGGCTAGCGGCTCGCTCTCGTCCATCCTGAAGCGCCAGGTCGAGTATCTGCGCTCTCTCGCTGCGTTACGCAGTAAAGTGCTTTTTGCCCTGATTTATCCAGCTTTCCTCGTCACTGCGGCGATCTCGGTGACCTTGCTATTTGTCGTTTATCTCATCCCGCAGCTCATGGAGCTGATGGACAGTACGGGTGGATCATTGCCGATGGCAGCTCAGTTGATTTTGAAATTTAGCGACATCATCAAAAGCATCTGGTGGATGATTTTGATGGTCGTCATTGCAATTGTCATTGTGGTGAAATCCTGGCTGAAGCGACCTGAATCCCAGATCCCCTGGGCACGTTTTAAGCTGCGCCTGCCCTTGTTTGGCGAAATTTTACGCACTCGTTATTATGTCCAGTTCCTGGAGACCATGGCCAATCTCTTGGGCAACGGTTTGCCCATGGTGCAGGCCATGCAGTTGACTCAGCAGGCTATTGAAAATCCATATTTCAGGCAGCAATTCGATGGCGTGATGGGACTCGTCGCTGAAGGCATGAGCCTCTCCCGTGCGCTGGAGCGCAGCAACATGTTCCCTGCGCTCTTACTCGACATGGTGAACGTCGGTGAACAGACCGGAGATATGTCTGCGGCACTTGGTAAAGCTGCTGAACGTTTTGATCGTGAGTTGGGGAAGAAGATTGAGAAGCTCACCGCTTTGGCGCAGCCCGCCATCGTCTTTCTCATGGCCGGACTCGTTGGCGGTATGGCCTACCTCATGATGACTGCCATCTTCCAAACCATTGGAAACATTAGCAAATAAGCAAACCCCGAACCTAAACACTGATTATGAAAAACACTCGCATCCATACCCCTCGCTCAAACAGCGGTTTTACCCTCGTCGAGATCATGCTCGTTCTCGGCATCATCGCTCTGCTTGTCGGAGCAGGCATCTACTCATTGGGAGATGTCACCAGCTCAGGCAAGCGCACGCGTGCCAAGGCTGACTTGAACACTCTAACCGCAGCTCTGCGCGGTTACGAGGTCGATAACACCTTCCTGCCAACCACAGAACAGGGATTGATGGCACTGGTCACCAAACCTTCATCACGTCCGACACCTCAAAACTGGACCAACAAGATGAAAAAGATGCCTTTGGATTCCTGGGGTAATCCCTATAACTACCGCCGTCCCGGGGCGAAGGATAAAGGTGGCTTTGATGTTTATTCATCAGGCCCAGATGGTCAGCCTGACACAGGTGATGATATCGGTAACTGGGACCTGTGATCGCCTCCGCCTGAAATGACGAATGCGTAAACACTCATGACGAAGCTCCGCTCCATCTCGAAAGCAACGGATCCCGCGCCCTCAAAAGGACGCGGATTTTCCCGCGTTGATCGATCTGGATTCACTCTCGTGGAGATCTGCATCGCCATGGGACTGTGCATGTTGTTGCTGGGCATCGCCACCCTTTCATTTACGGGGTTGCAGGATGAGGCCCGACTCAAGCGCAGCGCTTCAGAGATTGAAAGTACGGCTCGTCTGACCCTTCAGCAAGCCGTCATGGAGCAGCGCTTGATTGCGCTGGCTCTGGACGGATCACTTGGCGGAGATGGCGGGCAGGTTCAAGTGAAGCGCGTGGGTGATAAAGCGTTTCGCAAAGCGGGCAAAGGAGAAACCTGGGAGTTCAGTCCCTCCGGTATTTGCGAGCCGATTGAAGTTCGTGTCACCAATTCAGGAGGCGTCATTGAACTGGCCTTTGATCCACTCACTGCCTGCGCTGTGCGCAAAAGTGTCATCGTGAATAGCTAGCATGAAAACGCATTCACACCTCCCCAAACAAGGCTTTGCGTTGCTAGAGATCCTCATGGCCATGGCCTTGTTCAGCATTGTTGCTGTGGGCATGACAAAGGCTCTGGACCAAATCGCACAGACGACCAAACGCTCACGTCAGGAAGCTCAGGTGCTGCGTGTCCTAGAGTCTGTGTTGGCTGAGGTGGCTCACCAGCCTGAGCTGAAACCACGCAGCGTGACCTTTCCTAAAACGGCTGATGGGATTGATGCCAGCGCAGCTATCGAAAAAGTCCGCCTGTTCACTCAAGATAAAGTCGAGTTAAACTCCATGTTTCGAGTCCGTGCTGAAGCCTGGCTGGCTGAAGGCAGCAAGCACAGCCTGAAGAGGCAGATGGAGACCTATGTTTATTCACCCAACAGCCCTTAACCCGATGAAGTCTTCGCTATCAGACTCTAAGTCGGCCCTGGGTCGATCTGGCTTTACCCTCATTGAGGTGATCTTGGCCATGGGACTGATCGGTCTTTTGCTGGGAGGAGTCTATAGTATTGCCAATGGGGCGTTACAACTTGGCACCTCGATGAATAAATCCCGCATCACCGAGACGCGATTAACTAATTTTACCACTGCCTGGCGTGATTATCTGGAGAACCTGCCGCCGAACATTCGCTTTGGTTGTGGCCTACAAAAAGTGAAGCGTGGTGCTGGTGGCAATCTGCTCATCGAAGGTGGTCAGGTGCCCTTCATCTGGACTCAGCACGTGCGCTTGGCAGATGCTGTCGAGTTTGCCGTCGTGCGTGGAAAGGAAACGGGATCACTGCAACTCAATGTCCGTCATCTGAAGCGACTGGAAAAACCCAATACCTTTGATGCCTATGAAGACATCGCTGAGTTGCCATTGCTGGAAGGACTCAAAGAGTTTCGTTGGGATTTTTACGATCCTGAAAAGAAACGCTGGTTCACCACCTGGGACCCAGACAAGCGCCCTGCGCCACCGCTATTCATGCGCCTGCACTTTCAGTTCACGAAAGACCCACGTCCCTATGAATTCACGTATTGGATTGCCAATGATCTGAGTCCCTCTGGCACACCTCAGCCACAGGATCCGGCTACACAAAAAAGCTAATGAAGCATCTCTGCCCATCTTCAAATCGAAAGAAAGGCTCCGCGCTCATCGCGGTGTTCTGGATGATTGCGGTCATGGGCATGGTCGTTTTTGCTGGGGCCAAGGCACTGGACGCCGACACACGCTCCACTCGGGCCTTGCGTGGCCGCACCTTTGCCAAGCGCTTGGCTCAGATGGGCGTCGAAGTCGCTCGGCATCCCGCCATTCAGATGGATGATGGCTTGCTTCACTACACTAGTCCAGACGGCGGCGGCTACGATGTCAAACTCACCACTGAAGAAGCTCGGCTAAACATCAACGTGCTGCTCACTAGTGGCGATAAAGTTTTACTGCCGCGCCTCCTGACCTCCTGGGGGCTAAAGCCACAGCAGATTTCTGCTTTACAGGATGCTCTGCGTGATTGGGTGGATGCAGATGATAAAGTGAGCTTGAATGGTGCTGAAAAGCGCCTCTATGAAAAGGCTGGCTTTGATGGTATGCCGTTTAATCGACCCTTTAAGGAGATCGAAGAAATGCTGATGGTTCGTGGCATGCCCGAGCTCAATGCCATGCGTCCAGACTGGCGTGAATGGTTCACAGTTCACGGTGATGGCCGAGTCGATGTCAATGATGCACGCGCCGAACTCATCGCTCTGATTGCCAATGTGCCGGTTGAGCGTGTAACACCTCTTCTGACTCTTCGAGTGGGTCGTGACGGGGCTCTGAATACGCGTGACGACAATAAAATTTCATCAGCCGTTCAGGTGGCGCAACTACTCGGCGTCTATCAGCCGCAGACTGTTGAGACGCTGACTCGCTGGATTCAATTTACCGGTCCTATTCGTCGGATCGAGTGCACTGGCTACTATGGCGACGTTCGCCGTAGGCTCGTGCTCATCATGCAAAATCAACAAGCGCTTTGGCGCGGAGAACTCCCTATTTATGGCTCGAACTCGTAAACCTACTCATGACCTACTGCTTCCTGGAGCGGATGGCTGGACACGCTGGACTGGCAGTGAAGGCAGCGCCTGTGAGCTTGCCGCCGACTTCGGTCACAGTTCAGGAGTTTTTCATAAAGAC
Source organism: Verrucomicrobiaceae bacterium (assembly GCA_027486585.1). Lineage (GTDB taxonomy): Bacteria > Verrucomicrobiota > Verrucomicrobiia > Verrucomicrobiales > Verrucomicrobiaceae > Prosthecobacter. The sequence continues at coordinate 269,682 of JAIXOU010000100.1, forward strand.
CAGCATCGTCGGATACTAGCTTTGCCTGCTTCTCATGTCTGGGTTTTACCCGCATGGTTGAATGGAGAATTGACCCACCTGCGTGACATGGCCAGTCTGCATCTGGAGCGTCAAGGCGTACGTGTCACCGATCCTCAGCATGGTCTGCAAATCCAACCACTGCAGGAAAAAGACGGCGCACATCTGACCCGCGTGCTTGCTTTGAAAGACCTGCCAAATACCACGCTAGATCTGATACGCCTGCCGGACGAAGTCGTGCTCAGTGCTGCTTGCCGGCCACTGCCAGAGGACAGCATCATCATTCAGCGTGAGATGTCTCGCCTCGTTGTCACCATTACCCACGGCAAGGAGATCATCTATTGCAGCCCACTTTCGGCGCATCGTTTAAATGAACTCGCCCTGAGTGAACTCAATCATCTCTGCCTCCAGCTCGGCTTTCAGCGCGTGCTGGGTCGTGTGAACTCGATTGTCTTATGGCTGGAAGAGGATGGTGACCTCACTCAGATTGAGCGTGTCACTGGCCTGCCCGCACGTCGTGAGGAACAACCTGCACCGTTTATTCCTGCTCGCGGTCAGAGCACTCTGGTGCCTTCAGAAATTCTCGCTGCCCGCTTGCGTCAGCAATCCAAAGCCCGAACACGCGCCATCGCTCTTAGCGCAGGCCTCGCGATTGCTGCCTGTGTGGCCGTGATGGCGGTGATGATCAGCTATGCCGCACGGCAGCGCGACATGCTGCTGGAAGAGGTCGCTGATTTAAGTCCGCGTGCCTCTCAGGTGCTCGATCATAAAAAAAGCTGGCTAGAGGCTGCGCCTGCCGTTGATCCTAGTTATTTCCCAATGCAGGTCCTGCTAGATAGCATGACACCGACTTCTAGTGGCGAGGTGTCGTTAACCAACTTTGAGTGGAAACCAGACCGACTCGTTCTCCGGGGGCGAATGCCGAGTGCCGCTCTGGCCCTACAATACGCCAATGAAATTACCGAGGTCGAAAACCTCACGCGTTACGCCTGGGAAACACCCGCACCGACCATCGCCAGTGATAACAGCGCCACCTTTGAACTTACCGGGGAGATTAAGCCATGAAGCGCAGTGAAAAAATTCTCTTAACCGTCTTTGGCCTTGTGTTCCTCATCATCATTGGTGGGGGCATGATTGCCTATGGCATCCAGAACTATCGCTCCATCCAGGACGAATCGGCCAGTCTGACTAAACGCATCTCCGAGATGAAGGCCGCCATCGCTGAAGGCAGTGAATGGCAGCGTCGCAGCGAGTGGCTGGACGAAAGCGTGCCAAGCTTCACCTCACGCCAGGAAGCCTCCTCACGTCTTCTCGACACCCTCCAAAAAGAAGCTGATAAAAATGCACTTACCCTTGCAGGGAAAGAGTTCATCGAAGAAGCCAAACCCCTGGGGCAAGATGGCCTGCCTGTGGAAGAGGAAGGTGGCTACTTTGATCAGGCATCAGTTAAGATCACCATTACCGGAACCAAGGAACAGGCTTTGTTTGGCTGGCTGCACGCTCTTCAGCAACCTAGTGCTTTTCTTGGCGTTACTCGGTTGCAATTGACCCCAAGTGGACAAGGCAAAACCGTCAATGCCGAGGTCGAGATCACCCAGTTCTATCGCGAAAAAGCCGCTGCAAAAATTACCAAAGCTGACATCGGAGAACGCCCATGAAACACCTGCTGACCTTACTGCTCACTGCCACCGTCGCCATTGCTGCTGAGCCCCCCGTGGCCTTTCCAGATCTTCAGCACTTTGCACCGCTCTGGGGGCGCTCGATCTTCACCACTCGTGATTTGCCATCCCCTGATGCGCCGATTGGGCCTGTCTTTACTGACTCGTTAAGTCTGGCCGGGGTCTATGAAGTCGATGGTCAAGTCGTCGCGGTCATCGTGGATCGGAACACCTCACTCATTGATGAAGCCAGGATCGGCAGTGAGAATGAAGCCGGTATCAAAATCCGCAAAGTACAACCAGGCGCCAGCATGGACAAGACCCGCATTCAACTTCAAAAAGGTGATCAAGCCGGTTGGGTCAGCTTTGCCGATGCCGCTCCCGCCGAGACAGTGGCCCCAGCCATTACGGGACAACAGCAGCCAGCCCAAAAGCAGCCTGCTCCCCCCGTGGCAGCGCAGCCCACGGCCTCTCCGCTGCTGCCAGCTTTGAATCAAGCACCCATTATGCCTCCGCCAACCGCTTCAGTGGCCACTCCTACCGCAACCACGGAGGCCCCAGGTGATGTGCCACTGCCTCCACCTTGAAGCCTGACCACGTAGAGAATTTGGTTGCCTGGTTTCATTTCGGGTGGGAGCTTTGCGCCGCATGCTTGCCATCTTGGAGCTTTACCCCACCAACCCTTGGTCAGCCTTTGAGCTGCTCTTAGCTCTTCTCATCGGTCATGCCCTGTGTGATTTCCCCTTGCAGGGGGAGTACTTAGCCAATGGGAAAAATTGGCGTTTCCTCAAGCACCTTCAAGATCCTTCGCGCCCTCCACAAATTTGGGTCGCGTGTATGTCTGCCCATTGTCTGATTCACTCCGGTGCCGTCTGGATCATCACCGGGTCACCCTTGATAGCCGTGGCCGAATTTGTTATTCATTGGTGCATCGACGTGGCCAAATGCCGAGGCATGACCACCTTCAATCAAGATCAGTCTCTGCATGTTTTATGCAAAGTCGCTTATGTCGGGGGGTGGTGCTTTGGTCTTGTTTGAAAACGATCCATTCAACGTTTTTGCAAAATAGTTCAAAATTTAAATCTCATGGAAATTGGTGGATCCGATTATCATTTTAGGAATCAACTCGTTGATATTATGATAATTATTTATAATATGGTTACATAAATAAATGATGCGTTATCGAGTTCTGAATACTCTATTCCTGATGTTCGGGGCACTTGCTGCCCATGGACAGATTTTCTTCACGGGCTCTTTTGATGGTTCTTGGGAGAATCCTAAAGGCGATAGTGGCTTAGTGACAACGATTAGCAACGGCACGACTGCTACCTTTAGTCATGGCGAAACCAAACTTGATTTGGGTAATGGCGAGTTTCTAGAAGCAGGAACACGCAATATCCTAACTTACACTCCGATCAGCTTTCGTAATTCTGTTCCCGTCCACTGGTTTCTCATCGGTGTGTTAGAAGTCCAAAATGGAACGACATTTTACAACAGTGAGGCCAGCGAGGTAACCTTGCACTTTGATGTCCCTTTGACCAATCCGAAAAATCAATTTCAGGCTGACCTAAATTTAACTCTCACCTCAACAGAAAACTCGAGTGATCGAATTAGCAGTGCAGACATGATTGAGATCAAAAATCCGCTCATTTATGCCATGGCTGGCAGTTCGCGCTTAATTGTCAGATTCCGTTGGTCGCCTTTAGATACTGAATTGGGCTTCTCTCAAGGAGCACAATACTCAACTTATGAAGGGGCCACCTCAAAAGTGCAGCTCTATGTTAGTATCACAGAGGATCCCAGCTATAACGCGTATAATGCTTGGCGAATACAGCAAGGCCTGAATGGTGAGACAGGACAGATGGCTACGGATGACACCGATCAGGACGGCCTGAGTAATGACGAAGAATTTGTGTTTGGCGGAAATCCCCTAAGAAGTGATTCCGGCACCTATGGCCCAAGCTACACTCAAGGGAGTGATCATTTGAAACTTACTTATCACCAAAATGATGGCAGTCGGCCGTTAAAGAAAGTCTATCTAGAATTCTCCAATGATTTAGTTTCTTGGGGGCGCCTATTGGTTCCGGATAAGAGCAGTCGATCTATTTTCAACGCCATCCTTTTCGATATTTCCGAAAACGGTGATTTGCCAAACAAAATCATTGTCACGATTCCCAGAGACCAATTTCCTAATTTTTTCGTGAGGCTGAAAATCGGCAATTGAATCTATTCAAGGTGGAGTAATGAACATTACTTCAAGTTCAGCTCGTCGTTCGTGACTATCCAGTGGCCGGAGACGGATGCAGTGGGTTCAATGACCAGTGAGTGTATCCAGCTCTTTGGCTAGGATGGCTACGTCTCGCCGCGCGGGGCTTTGGGAAACCAGGGGACGAAGGCGCTGGTGGTTTGTTGATACTGGCGGAAAGCGTCGCCTCGTTTTTGTAGGGAGAGTTTTTCGGTGAGGGGGATACCGGTGACGTTGAGCAAAAAATGTAGCATAGCTAATGGAGCGATGATGGCTGTCCAACCCCAGGTGGCAGGCAGGGCCATGAGAAAGAGTGCCCACCAGAGTAGGCTCTGGAAGAAGTAATTCGGATGGCGGCTGTAGCGCCAAAGACCGGCTTTGCAGATGCCGAGTGGATCGGTGTTTGTTTGCTTAAATCGGGCGAGCTGGGCATCGGCGATACCTTCACCGATGAGGGCCAATGCCCAGAGGCTGAGACCAATCCACTCCAGTAGGTGAAAGCTAAGTGAACTCTGCTGAGTGATGAGATAAACGGGAAGCATGAGCAACCAGACGAGCACTGCTTGGGCTAAAAAGAACCAGAAAAAGGCCTTGGGTGGATTGGCCTGCCATTTGTCCCGAAGCACAGCATAGCGCACATCTTCCTTGGGGTGATGGCTGGCCACGCGACGCCAGAGATGGATGCCAAGACGCAGACTCCAAGCGGCGACCAAGGCAGCGATAGCGTATCGACGTGTTAGCCAACCCGAGCCTGAAAAAGCCAGCCATACTGCCACGGGGGCAAAGGCGAGTGACCAAGTGACATCGACAAACGAGTAGTTATCCAGCTTCACGCTTAGCCACCAAGTAGCCAAGAAAAGGGCGATCAGGATGAGGGCTGCGATGATCATGGGGAGGCGGGAAGGGAACGTGAGTTTTTCAGTGCAGCTAATTTTTCAACGAGCAACTTGGTGACGAAGTAAATGATCAGTCCGACTGCGGGTGCGAGTAGGCACCAGACGGCGATGCCATAAAGAGCGGTCATGCCGTAATCTCGAAAAAACGGCCCAGGCTCGGTAAAGAAGCGTTTCATCATTGTCGGGATGTGAATGCTCACGTGTGGCGCATTGAAGAGCCATTCACCAGCGCGGTAGAATCCCAGCAGGCTAGCCCACTGCATGGGGTAAGTTAGGGTTTTAAAGGCCTGCAATATCGGTTGATTCAGCCTCAGAGGAACTCCGACGAGCAGGGTGAGCAGAGTGTTTGATCCCAAGATGGGAAAGACGCCCAGCGTGATGCCATAAGCGATGGCTTGGGCAATTTTGGAGGGAGACACGCCCTGCGTCAGTTGCTGGAGAATGGGGCGAATAATCCAGCGCTGCCAAAGAGATGCCTTGGGCTCTGTCATTGAAGGTTCCTCCGAAGAAGCACCTCTTCTATCCGCGCGTTTAAGGGTACTCGGAACAGCTGAATGAGCACATAAATGGCCATGGCGATGTTCCCCAACAAAAGGATGGCGACGAGCCAGGCGATGCGGGCCAGCCATGACACTTCTTTGTAAACCAGCCAGCAGTAGAAGGTGAGGAATCCCCAGTAAGCATCAAACAAGGTCGCGATGAACCAGGGATGAGTCCAAGTTTCGTAGGGTAGTTTCCAGATCGGCACTTGTTTGCTAGCCCAAGTGGTGACGCAGAGCATGGACACCAAAATAAGCAGGAAAAAGAAGCGCAGGAAAAGGATCACAGTGTGGTCGGTTAATGGGCTGCCAGAGCGGTATTGTTTGGCCGCGTGTAGACGGCTTGGAAGACGCTGATGTTGCGTGTGGCAAAGGCAGCTTGGCAGTACTGAAGATAGAAGTTCCACTTGCGGATGAAGCGGTCGTCAAAGCCCTGAGACTTGACTTCATCAAGCTTGGCGTTGAAACGATCATGCCAATGGCCAAGAGTTTTGACATAACTGGCACCCAAGTCTTCCATGCCATGCAGGAACATGTCGCCGGTTTTATTCATGGACTCATTGATGCGGCCCATGCTGAGCAGGAGTGAGCCAGGGAAGATGTGCTTTTGGATCCAATCCACGCCGCGTTTTAGGTTGGCGTAGCGGCAGTCTGGCACGGTGATGACTTGGAAGGCTAGCAGGCCGTTGGGCTTGAGCACCTCGTGGCATTTGGCAAAGTAGGCATCGACATAGGCTTCGCCCACAGCTTCGAGCATTTCGATGGAGGCGATTTTATCAAACTGACCCGTGACATGGCGGTAGTCTTGCAGGCGGATTTCAATGAGGTGATCCAAGCCTTCACGCTTTACTCGTTCCGTGGCGTATTTGAGCTGTTCTTCAGAGATGGTCAGGCATGTCACTCGGCAGCCATGCTCACGCGCTGCATGAGTGCAGAAGCCACCCCAACCGCAGCCGATTTCTAGAACGTGGTCGGTGGGCTTGAGTTCGAGTTTTTGGCAAAGCGCCTCATACTTGGCCCATTGGGCTTCCTCCAAAGTCTGGGCTCCGCTGCTGAATCGACCTGAGGAATAAGTCATGGTTTTGTCCAGCCAGAGACCATAGAAGTCGTTGCCCAAGTCATAGTGCTCGGAGATGTTCCGGCGGCTGGTGGTCACGCTGTTCGGACGCAGCAGATGCAGCACACGATTGTAGGCCTTCAGCAGATTGGTGCCGGCTAGTCGAGTGGAGGAAGCTTTACTTCCTTGGTTGGCGGCGATGTTTTGAATGAACCAGGATATGACGGCAGCAATGTTGTCAGTCTCCCAGTCTCCATCGACGTAGGCTTCTCCGAATCCAACATTTCCAAAGAGTGCGCATTGGCGAAAAAAGGCCCAGTTTTTTACTCTGACTTGGGTGGTGACGGGGCTTCTAGCATCACCGAGATGCTGCACGCTTCCATCGGGCAGAGTCATCTGCAGATGCCCTACTTTGAATTGCTTCAAAGTGCCCATAACGAGTCTCTCATAAAAGCCAGCTTTGCGGTTGGCGTTATGGGGTTGTGCTTGAGTGAGTGTGGAGGAGTTCATGGTTCTGTGGGAGAGATGGAGCGGTGCGGACGATAGACACCGCGCTGGAGATCAGCGCGTGCCCCCTTCCGATAAACGTGCAGACCTTTCATCCAGAGGCGAAAAGCTTGCCAATGAATGAGAAAAATGACGCGAAGGGTCAGAAGTGGATATTTAAGTGCGCAGGTGAGCAGGGCCTTGTCTGTCAGTGCTCGGCGTTTTCCGGTAAGGCTGGTCAGGATGGCGCGATGATCGCCTTCACGATCATCGACATGGATTTCAAGATGTTCGGTCGGTAGGCGTAGTTTGAAGTCAAACTTCAATTCAAGATCCAGAAACGGCGACACATAAAAATGCTTGGGTGTCACGAGTCGGAAGCGATCCTGAGCCAGTTCAGTGAGCACATACGGTTTTTGCTCGTGGAAGGTATTGGTAACTTCTGCAACGGCACAGAGCGGTTGTTCATCGGCATCGAAGCAGTAATAGAAGCAGACTGGATTGAAGATATAACCAAGGACTCTTGGGAAGGTCAGCAATCTGACCTTTGAAATGCGGCTGGTGTCCACGCCAGATTCTCGGATGATTTGGAGGACGTTCTCTTTGGTATCCTGACTGTCTTTGACGATGTGATCGATATCAAAAAAGGAGAACAGGGCACGGCGATTGCGTTTGAAAAATCGCAGGCGATCAGACAGCGCGTTTAGCTCGTCCAGATCTAGCCACAGATAAAAGACCTTGTAGTTAAACTGATGTTCTTTAGGCGTCAGACGATGGTGCATGACGCTGCACTCATAGATGGCGGAACTGGAGGCTGATGCTACCATGGCTCCTCTCCCAGGAGATCGCGGCAGACATTCACAGCGGACATGAAGCCATCTTCATGGAAGCCGTAGCGCGTCCAGGCACCACAGAAATAAGTCGTTTGATCAGCTGAGATTTGATTCAGTTCAGCCACTCTTTTTTGGGCAGCCACAGCATGCACATCAAAGAGCGGATGCTCATAGTTGATTCGCTTGATGACCTTGGCGGGATCGATGGCATCTGCTCCGTTGATACTGACAAAGTAGTTTGTTTTTTCTGAGACGCCTTGCAACAGATTCATCCAGTAATGCGTGCTCGGCTGGATGACGCCCTGCTTATCAAATTCGATGTGGTAGTTCCAGGAGGCCCAGCACTTTTTTGTCTTCGGCATGAAGCGATCATCGGTGTGCAGTGTAGCAATATTGGGCTGGTATTTGAAAGCAGGCAGGATCTCCATTTCGAGCGGAGTGGGATCGGCCAGCATCTTCAGAGTTGTCGGCGTATGAGTGGCTAGGATGACCTTATCGAAGGTCTCCACTTCTTGATTCTTGGCATAGACGAGAGCTTTTCCATCGCGTCGTTCAATGCGTTCGATAGGTGTATTGAGACGGATACGATCACGGAAAGGTGGCACTAACTTGCGCACGTATTGCCGGCTGCCATCCACGACCGTCCACCAGGGGTGGCGTGCGTTCATGCCGAGAAACCCATGATTGTACCAAAAATGCATCAGTGTCTGAGCTGGGAACTCTAGCATTAACTCAGGCGGCGTGGACCAGACGGCGCTGCCCATGGGAATGATGTAGAGATCTAGGAAGTCCTGTCCATAACCCCGTGCTGCCGCATACTGTCTTAGCGTCATGCCTTCGACTTGCGGATCATTCATGGCTTGGATCGTCTCCTCATTGAAACGCTTGATCTTCAGCAGGAACTTCCAGAAACGCGGGCTGACCAGATTGCGGCGTTGACCAAAGATGGTGTCCAGGTTTTTGCCGTTGTATTCGTAGCCGGTGGGAAGATGTCGCAGGCTGAAAGACATGTCTGTCCGCTTGGTCTCGACGCCTAGCTCGTTAAACAGGCGGCAGAGCAGGGGATAGGTTTGGTGATTGAACACCATGAAGCCAGTATCAATGGGTAGCTCATGCCCGTCTTCAGTCACCGTGACAGTGTTGGTATGTCCTCCGATGTAGTCAGCCGCCTCAAATAACGTGATGTCATGGCGCTGATGCAGGAAATGGGCACAGCCTAAACCAGAGATTCCGGTTCCGATGATGGCGATACGTTGACGTGGTATGGGCATGGATAAAAGTGAGGCACTATTGGTTCGACTCTGACGGCCTGTTGGATTCATCTCTTGTGGACGCAATCCGGGTTTTAAGGCGCGATGACGCGCTTATGAATGATCGTGCCGCTCAGCGTGGTTTGCCCCTGATCACCGGTGAAGGTGACCTCCGAGTGCAGTGTATTTTTATCCTCTGCTTTAAAGAAATCCTTGACGCTGATGCTGCTGGAACCATTGCCTGTGATTGATTTCAGATCCATGACCTGGGTAACTTCAGAGACGCTGCCTTCGAATCGGATCGTTTGGCCGTCTCCACCGGTGAGCACGGCCTCGTAGCTATCGGTGGCCACATTATGAGTAATCGCCCAGGAGAATTTCTGGGTGTCTCCATTCATGGTGCGTGTGCCCTCGATGCTGAAGCTTTCGGCTGTCTCAGCCTTCCCAGACCAAGTTTCGGTGATCGTTACAAGATTATTGTTTTCTCCAGTCAGCTTACCCTCTGCCTGCCAGCTACCAGTGAGCTGCTTGAAAAAAGCATTTTGAGCTAGGTCGAGAGCCAGGAGTGAGTCGTAGCTGGCAAACACCCATAGGAGGCCGCAGAGAATCTGTGTTTTCATAAGAGCCTCAGCTTAACAGATACCGCTGCGCTAAAACAAGACTTGAATCATCATTTACGTCGCCGCCGGAAGATCGTCGTGGCCGTGGTGCCAATGGCAAAAAGCAGGAATCGTGATGGCTCGGGCACCGAGAATCCAGGGCTGCCTACATCCACTCCGGGTCCTAGGCCGCTTGTCTGCCCATTGGAAATAGCCAAGTAAGCGCCATTTTCACCAGCGACGCTTAGGCCAAGGCTATTTCTGAGTATATCCCATTCAAAAGATCTTCCCTGGGTCGCTGCGCCAAAGGTCACGGAGGTGACTTGAGTGTTTGTGTTATCATAAATGTAGAGTCGATCTCCTGAAGCGAGGAAGTTAGGTGCTCCATTGCCTAGATTCACGACGGTGACACCTGATAGCCCCCAGTTTGAAATCCATGAGCTTTCTGCGCTGACGGTCTCATTGGTAACGATGAGGCTGGTGCCTGCTTCAATGCTAGTCACGCTCCCAAAAGTTGCTGTTCCTGCTAGGTTGGATGAGCGGTCCCAGCTCCAACCAACGATGCTCACCAAAGTGGGGCCGGTATTGGTCAATTCAAACCAATCGGCATTGTTGGAGCCGCCGCCATGAGATGAAAAGCTCATGACCTCAGTAATGACGATGGCTCCTTGAATTGAGGTGTTAAAAAGAGGAAGGAACCAGCTGGCAATAAGGAAAATGAAGGTCTTGATTTTCATGTCCTGAAGTTAATATGGAGTCTTTAATTTAGGAGTTCTTGGACTTTGTTGACTTGGATTTCAAGCGGATATCAGCTGATTTTATTGTGAAATACTTTGTGATTAAGTTGTTATTTTAGGTCTTTCGATTGGATGTGAAAATTGAGTTTTGTGGTTAGCTAAAGCTCTGGAGTCGGGGCAAGACAGAGGATAAGCGGCCAATGAGTTGATTCGGTGTTCGACTTTTGCGCGGTATCCGTCACCCTCTTGTCAGTGCATCATCTTTATCTTCACATCCCTTTTTGTCATCGAGTCTGCCCCTACTGTAGCTTCTATAAGCACACGCCAGGGGCCACGCCGATGGGGGAGTTTGTGGAGGCAGTACTCAGTGAGGCCCGCAGACAACGTGAGCGCTATGAATTGAATTTTGAAACGGTCTATCTGGGCGGTGGCACGCCGACCGCACTGAGTGAGACGCATTTGGAAAAGCTTCTAACTGGACTTCGGGAGACTCTGGATCTGAGTAAGGCGAAGGAGTTTACCTGCGAGGTGAATCCGCGGACTGTCACAGAATCCAAGGCTGCCATGATGCGGGCTCAGGGCATTGACCGCATTAGCTTGGGGATTCAGGCCTGGGACGAGGCCACACTGAAGACTTTAGGACGTGATCATGCACCGGCGGATGCTGAGGAGACCTATCATTTACTGAGAGGCGCAGGTTTCCGCAGCGTGAATGTGGATTTGATGTTTTCGATTCCAGGTCAGAGTCTGGAAACTTGGCTGAGCACTGTAAAGCACACGATCTCATTGGGGCCGGATCATATTTCGGCTTACAATTTGAATTACGAGGAAGACACTGAGTTCTTTGAGCGACTCCATCGTGGGCAGTACCGTGAGGATCAGAGTCAGGATGCGGAGTTCTTTGATGGCGCACTCCAGTTGCTGCAAGGAGCCGGATACGAGCACTATGAGATCAGCAATTACGCGCGGCCTGGGCATCGCTCAGTTCACAATGAAAGCTACTGGTTGGGGGAAGATTACCTGGGACTTGGGCCCAGTGCGTTTTCGACCTGGCAGAATCATCGCTGGCAGAACGTGCCGGACACGACGCGTTACTTGGAGATCATGGCTGCCAATGAAGAGCCAGCCCTGCCTGGCGAGCACCTGACGGCGGATCAGCGTCGCACGGAGCGTTTTGGTCTGGAACTACGCACTGAGCGTGGTCTGCCGTATGCTCTAGTCCGCGAGACTGAGCAACGAATGGTGCAAATTTTACAAACAGAAGGTCTGCTGGAAGTCAAAGATGATCATATCCGACTCACGCGAGTGGGGAAACCGCTGGTAGATTCAGTCGCGGTGGCTTTGCTCGGTGATGGAGAAACGGTCTAAATCATGCCCAGTGCACGTTTGATTTGCTGCGCTGATTCGAGGGCCTCTTCGATGCTCTCGCCTAGAACGTTGATGTGGCCCATTTTGCGTTTGGCGCGGGCATCGGCTTTCTCATAGAGATGCAGTTTGGCACGGGGATGATTCAGCACAGGGGTCCAGTCAGGATGCACTTTGGGTTCCGGCCAGACATCTCCCAAGAGGTTGATCATGACGGAGGGCGTGTGCTGGCTGGGGTCGCCAAGACTGAGTCCGCAGATGGCGCGGAGTTGCTGTTGGAACTGGTTGGAAATACAGGCGTCAATGCTGTAGTGACCACTGTTATGAGGGCGTGGCGCGATCTCGTTGACGAGCACTCCCCCGTCTGCTTTGACAAACATTTCCACCGCCATGGTGCCGACATAATCCAGACCTGTGGCGACGGCTTCCCAGAGCTCCAGGGCCTGAACCTGGATGGCTGAATCGACCCGCGCTGGAGAGATGCTAAGGTCAAGGATGTGATGGGCATGCTCGTTTTCGATCACCCCATGGACGGCCATGCGACCATCGACACTGCGGGCACCGACCACGGAGATTTCACAGACAAAGGGCACCCATTGCTCGACGACAGCATGATGTCCTTCAAAGGCTTGCCAAGCGGAGGCTAGATCGGTGTCGGCAATCACTTTGCACTGGCCTTTGCCATCGTAACCAAAGGCTGCGGTTTTAATCACACAGGGGCGGCCCAGATCGCTGACGGCTTGTTCTAACTCGGCCAGGTTTTCGACGATTCGGAACTCCGCACAGGCAATGCCTTGTTCACGGAGAAAGAGTTTTTCACGCTCGCGATGCTGCGTGGTATGGATGGCTTTCCGGCTAGGTCGCAGAGGCTTTTCGGCCTCGACTGCTTGCAAACAGACGTCAGGGATGTTTTCAAACTCGGCCGTGACGACGTCCACCTTGGAAAGGAATCTGGCTAAGGCTGACTTGTCATCGTAGGCAGCATTGATCTCGAACGTGGCAAACTGGCCGGCAGGGCAACCGGGGCGTTCATCTGTGAAAATGGCCACTTGGTAGCCTGCTCGGCGGGCTTCAAGAGCAAGCATGCGACCGAGCTGGCCGCCGCCTAAAATGCCGATAGTGGATGGAGGAAGGAAAGGGGATTGGGGCATAGCTAACTTAAGCGTCTAATTCCTTCTGAGATTCCATTACCTTGGCCGTCTGGCGCTCGCGGAAGGCTTTCAGTTTCGCTGCTAGCTCAGGATTTTCATTGGCCAACATAGCGATGACGAAGAGACCCGCATTGGTGGCACCAGCATTGCCAATGGCAAAAGTAGCGACAGGGATGCCGCCGGGCATTTGTACGATGGAGTAGAGGCTGTCCATGCCACTGAGAGCGCGACTTTGAACGGGGACTCCAAGCACAGGCAGCGTCGTCATGCTAGCTGCCATACCGGGCAGATGGGCGGCTCCGCCGGCACCGGCGATGATGCATTTTAAACCGCGTGACTCAGCGCTGGTGGCATAATCATAGAGAAGTTGAGGTGTGCGATGGGCGCTGACGACCTGCTTTTCATAAGGCACGCCGAAGTCTTCCAGAATTTGGGCTGCGTTTTGCATGGTGGGCCAGTCGGAGCTAGAGCCCATGATGATACCGACGAGAGGGGAACTCATATCTGAGCAAGTAACGCGGAGACTTCCTGAGTGCAACCTGCGCTTACGGTTTGCATCTGCGCGGCTGCCTTGCCATCGTCAGGACGCATGACCTTTCGCGAAAAACTAGAACAACGAATCGCCACTTCCCAGTCCAACCTCTGCGTCGGCCTGGACATCCGTGCTGAAGATGCCAGTGAGGCGACAAAGCAGCAGATTATCCGTGTGATTGAGGAGACACTGCCCTATGCGGCTGCCTTTAAGCCTAATTCGGCCTACTTTGAAGCGCTCGGCTGGCGGGGAATGCGCATGCTGAGTGAAGTTTTAAAGGTGATCCCTGCGGAAGTGCCAATCGTGCTGGATGTGAAGCGCGGGGATATTGGCGAAACCCAGGGCTATTATGCCAAAGCAGCCTTTGATGAGTTGGGCGTGGACTCTGTGACGCTGAATCCTTACATGGGTAGAGATACTCTGGAGCCGTTCCTGAAATATGCCGACAAGGGGCTTTATCTTCTGGGGGTGACCTCGAATCCTGGTGCAGCGGACATCGAACTGCAAAAAACAGGAGATCGCTATGTCTATGAAATCGTTGCGGAAATGACGAAATCGAGTCCCCAGGTAGGTCTCGTCATCGGACTGACCAATGCGGCAGAAGAGGTGCTGTCTCGCACGCCCGACGTTCCGTTACTTATTCCAGGGCTAGGTGCTCAGGGTGGGGATTTGGCCTCGCTGAAGGGCAGTGGACGCTCTGCGCCGCTGCTGATTAACGTTTCGCGCGGCATTCTATACCAAAACGACGGTAAAACCTATGCTGAGCGCGCTCTGCATTGGCAGCAAAGCATCCAGCAGGCGCTGGGGTAAATGTGTTATAGTATTTATAATAAAGCTTGATAAATTGACTTTTGGGCAGCATCTTTGGCTGGCTCATGTCATTTTTACCAGTTACAACCCTACAAAGGCTCTGCGCTACAGGACTCATCCTGTGTGCTTTAGCGTCTTTTGGTCGTGCTGATATCATCAGTGACTGGACAGCCCAGGCGTTGGCGGGTGCTAGAAGTCAGAACGAGACGGAGGCTGAGGTGTCGCGAAATTTGGCGATGATGCACACCGCCATTTACAATGCGGTAGAGGGCATCGCAGGGGATTACACGCTTTACACTCATGGTACCTACAGCGGACCTTCTGCGACCGCTGTCAGCAATTCCTCCTTGGAGGCAGCCGCAGCCTCGGCAGCCTTCACGGTTTTGCAGGATCTGTATCCTAGCTTGTCCGGCAGTTTTGCCACGCTTTACAGCAATCAGTTAACGGCTATTGGCGATTCAGCCGCCAGAACCAATGGCGTGAATTTTGGAACCGTGGTGGGACAGGATATTCTGAATTGGCGGGCTAATGATGGTTCTGCAGACGCCAATGATCCGCCGTATTCACCTGTTGGTAGCGTGCCTTATTGGAGCCCAACGGGACCGGCTTATGTCTCTGCCACGCAACCAGGGTGGGGGAACGTTTCCACGTTTGCGATTTCAGGAACGTCGGCCTACACAGGGAGTCTCGCTTCATCCTTAACGACTTACGTGGGGTCTGCTGAGTATGCTGCCGACTATAATCAGGTCAAAGATCTTGGCAGTTCATCCAGCACAACTCGTACGACGGATCAATTGAACCAAGCCAATTTTTGGCAGGACAATGCCACTGGGACAACGAATGTGGCTATCTGGAATTCTCTGGCTGCAGATGTGGTCAACGCATCGTCTCTGACTCTTCAGGATTCGGCACGACTCTATGCTTCATTGAATGTGTCGCTGGCAGATACCGCGATTGTGGTTTCAAAGACGCAGTATGAGGTCGGCTTCTGGAGGCCTGAGACGGCCATTGAAAGTGGAGATGCTGATGGCAATGCGGCGACCATTGCCGATTCCAACTGGGATCCACTCATTAGCCCAGCCAGCACGCCTTCGTATTTTAATACCTCAGCTGCCTTGGCCTCTGCCGCTGGATCTATTTTGAATTCTTATATTTCGCCTATTACTCCGGTGATCGTTGGTAAGGACACCGATGGGGACGGAATCATCGATGTTTTCCTGACTTACAATAACCTTGAAGGTGCCATTGATGGTGCCAGTAATAGTGCCATTTACGCTGGGACTGATTTTAATAAATCGGTCGTAGATGGAGCGGCTTCAGGTTCACAAATCGCGAACACTGTTCTCAATACTCAGTTCACAGCTGTCCCTGAGCCAAGTGGTGCTTTGATGCTCGGCCTTTCAGGGGCCTGCTGGTTGATGCGCCGTCGTCGCGCAGGTCGGCGCTGAGTGGGCTGAACTGATGTCTAAATGACATCCATGCTAGACAGTGAGCTTGGTGTCGTTTCAAATAGGCGTGCTGCGCTGTTTTAGTGCGGCACTTCTAACTCGACGCAACAAACAACGATATCCAAAAACATGGGCAAAATTACCTTTGGCTCCCAAGTCTATACCTGGTTCATGCAGGGCACTGGCAAGGGCTACGACAATAAACTCGACCACATGATCAAGGTCGCCGCTGAAGCCGGTTTCACGGGCATCGAGCCCATGGTGCTGGAGATCTCCGAGAGTGCTCTCGGCTGCGGTAAATACTGGCTCGGTGACTTCTGTGACCCTAAGCGTCTCAAGGACGTGCTGGATGAGCACAACATGAAACTGGCAGGCCTAGCTCTCGTTTGCGCCTGGGATGGCGAAACTGAGGCTCCGAATGAAAAAGCAGCCGCAGATTTCACGCTCGACTTCCTCAAGCACTTCCCAGGCTCCATGCTTGGCACCGTTACTCTGCCAAGTGGTCGCAAAGACAATCTCCAGAGTCGCCGCCTGAACATCGCCAAAAACGTCAACGCCGTTTCCAAACGCGCCGCTGATCTGGGCATCAAGTGCAGCTATCATCCGAATAGCCCACCAGCTTCCCTCGTGCGCACTCAGGAAGACTATGATGTCGTCCTCAGCAGCCTCGATCCTAAAGTCACGGGCTGGACTCCCGATGTGGGTCACATCATTCGCGGCGGTATGGACGTCATTGCGACTCTGAACAAATGGCAGCATTTGGTGAATCACATTCATTACAAAGATTACTCCGGTAATGGCGCTGAACCTTGGGCTCAAATGGGCACCGGTAAGCTCGACTTCCATCGCATCACCGAGTGGCTCGTCGCTCGTGATTATGAAGGCTGGATCATCTGCGAAGATGAGGCCCATGTTGCTGTTGATGACCCAGATGGCGTCACCAAACAGAACGGCCAGTGGTGCAAGGATAACCTGCTTCCCATCGTGGCTTAATTTTTGTCATCCTCACACAGCCCTGCGGTGATAAATCGCAGGGCTTTTTGTTTTATGGGCACGATTTTGTGGACTTTATGGAACTTTGATATCCTTGCTGGCAATGCTGTATTTTCATGCTCAACTGCACGCGTGAATTTTCGTTTGTTCAGACTTTCTCTTCTGGCCGCTGCCATGCCTTTGGTCGCTGCGGCAGATATTAAATTGCCCGATGCTGCTGCGCCAACTGAGGCAGCGGCTAAGCCAACTTTGCCGCCTGCGGCCATCACGCCAGTAACTGCTACTCCTCCTGCTGCTGCACCCGTGGTGCCTGTTCCGGGCCCCTCTGCGGCAGTGCCTGCCAGTTCAGAGCCACCGCTGGAGATTCGCCGTGCCATTGCTGTGGATGAGAAGGCTCCTGTCGTCTCGCCTCCAGTTTCAAAAATCGTCTTCACTCGCTGTGAGGTGCCTGCCCCCGTCATTGCCATCACCTTTGATGATGGTCCAAACCCTGACCATACGCCGCGCCTTCTGGACATGCTGAAAGCGCGTAACATCAAAGCCACCTTTTTTATGGTTGGGCGCTGCGTTGTAACTTGGCCACACATTGTGAAACGCATCGCCGATGAAGGTCATGAAGTGGCCAATCATAGCTGGTCGCACCCGCTGCTGACCAGCCTCGGCAATACCAGTCTAGATTCACAGCTGCAGAAAACCCATGACGCTATCATTAAAGCCTGTGGGAAAGCACCGCTGCACTACCGCCCGCCGTATGGGGCCATCGGCATGAGTCAGCGTAAGCGCATCCATGAAAAACTAGGCTACTCGACGATCCTCTGGGACGTCGATCCCCTGGACTGGAAAACGCCGCGCAATTCCAAAAAGGTCGAGGACCGTATCCTCGCCAATACCAAGTCAGGCTCCATCATTCTGACCCATGACATCCATGGCACCACGGTCGATGCCATGCCCGCTACGCTGGATGCCCTCATTGCCCGCGGCTACCAGTTTGCCACCGTCAGTCAGCTCATTGAGCTGGAAAGAGAAACCGCCTCTACCGTCGTCGCCACCGCTCCAGCGCCTGTGCCACTCACTCCCGAGCCCACCATCCCCGTCGTGCCCATGTCCACGCTACCGCCAGAAACGGTGGCACCTGCTCAGCCTGCCAAAGCCGTGAGTGTTGATGAGTGACCTGATCCGCAAGAGCTGAGCTGATTGCTTGCAGATACCCTTGGTCTGGATCATCCAGTGTCCATGCCTGATCCCACGACCCGCTTTGCCCCCAGCCCGACTGGCTGGTTGCATTTGGGCCATGCTTATGCGGCGCTGTTTGCTGCTGATCGCGCGAGGCAGGGACGCTTTTTGGTGCGGCTGGAGGACATTGATGGCACGCGAGTGCGGCCAGAGTATGAAACAGCGCTGTTTGAGGATCTAGCTTGGCTAGGCCTGCGCTGGGAGCAGCCAGTGCTGAAGCAATCGGATCATTTTGCCGATTATCGGGTCGGCTTACAGAAGCTGGATGCGCTGGGCCTGCTCTACCCCTGCTTTTGCACGCGGAAACACATACAGGAGGAGATCGCCCGCGCTGGACAGGCTCCTCATGGACCTGATGGTCTGCTTTATCCCGGAACCTGTCGTCAACTCAGCGCCACTGAGCGTGCCGAGCGTCAGGGCAGGGGAGAGGCCTACGCACTGCGCCTGGATATCGCCAAAGCCATCGCCATTGCTGGAAACGACCTTGCCTGGCAGGATCTAGCCCGCGGACAGTTCATAGCCACGCCTGAGATCTTTGGGGACGTGGTTCTGGCGCGTAAGGACACCCCAGCGAGTTATCATTTATCGGTCGTCATGGACGATGCTCGGCAAGGCGTCACACTGGTCACAAGGGGAGAGGACCTTCTGGAGGCGACGCATCTTCACCGGCTTTTAATGGAGCTCTTAAAACTGCCCGTGCCGCAGTGGGAGCATCATCGCCTGATCGTCGATGAAAATGGTCGCCGTCTGGCCAAGCGGGACGATGCCCGCTCTCTGCGAGCGCTGCGTGAGGAAGGTTGGACGCCGGAACGTGTTCGGGATTCCTTGGGATGCTGAGAAGGTTGTTGGCCGTACTTGCTTAAATCCAACGCTGCCCATTAATTCCCCTATCGCTATGCCACAGCCCTCGGGCATCACCCCGCCAGCCACAGACATCGTCACCCTCAGTCTCATCTCGCATACCAATGCAGGAAAGACCACGCAGGCCCGCACCCTTTTGAGACGTGATGTCGGTGAGGTCCGGGATGCCGCCCACGTCACTCTTTTTAATGAGTCCTACACGCTCATCGAGCATGACGCGCGGATGCTTCGCCTCTGGGATACACCCGGCTTTGGTGACAGTGCGCGGCTGCTGAAGCGGCTGCAGCGGGAGAAAAATCCCGTGATCTGGTTCCTCTCACAAACTTGGGATCGGATCAGAAAGAAGCCGCTTTGGTGCAGTCAGCAAGCTTTAAAAAATGTGCGCGACGAGGCGGACGTCGTCCTTTATCTCGTGAATGCCACCGAGCCGCCAGAAGTCGCCGCCTACATCAAGCCTGAAATGGCCATTCTGGGTTGGGTAGGTAAACCCGTGCTGGTGCTGCTGAATCAAACGGGCCCAGCTCAAGATCCCAGCATCGAGGACACAGAAGTACAGGCTTGGAAGGAGCATTTCAGCCAGTATGACTTCGTTCGTGACGTCATTCGCCTAGACGCCTTTGCCCGCTGTTGGGTTCAGGAGGATCGGCTCATGGAGACGCTGGCACCGCTGATGAGCGATCTGAAATCAGAGCCCTTCAAGCAACTCAAGCGCGCTTGGCACCAGCGCAATCTCACGATTTTCCGCCAATCCAGCCGCGTGCTTTCAGAATTGCTCACCGCCGCTGTGGTCGATGGTGTTGAGGTTCGTAGTGAGACCTTGATGGAAAAAGTCGGCATTGGCCGCACTGAATTGAATAAGGAATACCAGGATGCCCGCGAAAAGCTCGCTGCACGTCTGGCAGATCGTATCGTCTCGACCACGAATCGACTCATTGAAATCCACGGGTTACAAGGAGAAGCCGCACGTGCACTTGGCAATCTGACTCGTGAGCAATTTCACACACCGCAGCAGGTACCAGAAGCCATTTGGAGTGTGCTCGGTAGCGCCGCCGGTGGCGCGATGGGGGGATTGATCGCCGATCTTAAAATGGGCGGCATGACCTTCGGTGGCGGGGCTCTTGTCGGCGGACTTGCCGCAGGCATTGGTGCCTATGCCTTGATCAAAAGCTACAATCTCGTCCGTGGCAATGATCATCGCCTGCACTGGTCACGCGAGCATTTCCGTGAGCAGGTGCGCTTGGCCATGCTCACTTATTTGGCCGTGGCGCACTTTGGTCGTGGTCGCGGAGAGTGGCAGGAAAGCGCCGAACCCGCGCATTGGAACAGCGTCGTCACCGTGGTCCTTGATGAGCATCAAATCGGCATTGAACGCCTCTGGAAAGAGGGCGTGGAAAAAGGCGCTCTTCCCGCAGCCCTCTCGAAAACCGCGCAATCGCTCATTTACGATTGTCTCTCCTGCGTTCTGGTTCGCCTCTATCCCCAAGCTGAGCTGGATCTGTAGTGCCCTAAGCCTTCGTTCCGGCCGTTCTCACTTCGCAGGCTCGTAGCGCCAGGTCCAGTCGCCTTGGTAGTCAGCCGAGCGAGGTGAAGCGTCTTTCTTTTTCTGCGGCTTCTCTGCTGCCAGAGCCCCATCGTCATCTTGGCCATCAGGCCCTGAGTGCCACAGACGGTAGCGGCCATCTGCACTCGGACGGTAGTGCATCGGCGTTCCGTCAAAGGCGGTGATGGATGTGTTGGCGAGGTCTGCGAGCTTCGTTGGGTAGCTGCCATGCTTGAGGAAATGCAGTTCCAGCGCACAGGCGATCAGGATCTGAAGTCTCGTGTTTTCAGCTAGAGCGCTGCTCCTTTTGACCTGACCCATGGCGGGAAAGGCAAATCTTGCCAGCAGGTTATCAGGTCGGCGCAGAAGGTTCTGACTCTTCACCCATACGTCCAACGGGTCAGGCACGACGAGCGCGGTCTTCAGTCCTTGATCGCGATTCGGTCGCACGAGCTGTTCCCACTCTGCCTGCACAAGACTCGTTTTCATGTGAGTGAAGAACCCCGTGGGAATGCTGAGCATGAGGGCGCTTTCAAAGGCTGATGCCCTGGATTGGCCATCATTATTGATCACCGAGAAGTATTCGGAAGCGCGCGATGGATTATGCTCCAAAAAATCACCCATATCCGCACCGCAGGCCAGCTCGCCACGCGAAGCCTGGAGCAAGCTGGCGGGGAGGTCGAGACCTTGAAAACCCTGCTGCAAAGTCTGGATCATCTCGGCTGTCAGCACACGCTTCTGCATCAGTCCCCAGGTCAGTTCGACGCCCACCTGCTGAAGGTTAATACCTACCAGATGACCGATGAGGAAAGGTTCATGCAGAGCACCTTCTGCCAGTCGGAGGATGGCAATGACATCGCTCACTGCTGCGGCAGGATCACCCGATTCCAGGCAGGCGAGGCCATGGAGCCTCAGGGCACGACTCAGATACTGTACGTTGGCGTAATGGGGTACAGCAACTGTAAACAGGTTCTCCGGCAGGTCGGCAGCATCCCAACGTGGCAGGAACTCGACTTTGGAACGATTGCGCGCAGTTTCTACAAGCTGGGTGAGCATGGGTAGGTGCTGCTCCAGGGCATGTCGCAATGCTTTGGCATCGGCATTTGGCGGAAGTGAGAGATGCTTCTGTTCGCGCAGGGCTGTGATGATCTGGGATAGATCGGGCGACTGCGCCTTTCTCAGCGCTTCAGAGGTAAAGGCCTTATTCACACGATCATGGTTGAGGAACTCGCAGGACTGCTTGATGGCATCGCGCTTCGCTTGAGCGGCTTTGGCAGCTGGGCTGTCTCCTGGCGCGATGCGTATGCCATTCAGTGGCTCGATGGCAGCGAAGTTCTGCGCTTCCGCGATGGGCGGCGGCAGGAGCTTGAGGAGATCGAGTGTCTCACCCTCGGCATCGAGTTCGGCTTTGAGGCGCAACCAACGGCGTTGCCCCGTCCAGCTCAGCACGACGGCGAGCAGAACCCAGAGGGTGATTAGAGTGATAAGTGTCCAGAGAAGGCGACGAAACCAGAGACGTTGTAAAAGTGAGGTCATGGGGTGAAGAGGTGGGTTAATTTAAAGCGAGGAGGGACTGCATGAGCTCGGCACGCTGCAGCATGGCATCCGCATTCAGAGTTGGGGCAGGTGCCGCAGATTCTGAGGCCGCCGGCGTGGTGAAATGCAGGACCAACACGGCGGCCCAGGCAAGTCCCCAACCAACCACAAGCCAGCGCGGCGGTGCTCGCCGAGACAGAAGCGGAGAGCTTTCCAAACGCGTCAGCATCTCCTCACGCCACTCCGGCGGCAGTGGCTGGAGCTGAAGCGATGAGAGTTTGGATTCGAGGTCTTCTTTCATGGCTGGATTTCGTCGTAGAGCGGACGCAGGAGCGTGCGCAGTTTGTCAATGGCGTAGCGGTAGCGGCTGGCTGCTGTGTTGAGAGGGATGCCCTGGGCTTCGGCGATCTCCTCAAAGGTGAGCCCCTGCCAGAGCTTCAGATGGGCGACACTGCGCTGCTCAGGCGGCAGTTCATCAAGAGCAGCCTGCACTCGCAGTGCGAACTCGGCTGTATCGGGATCGGCTGCTCTTTGGAAAAGAGGTTGCGGCTCTGAGGCACTGCGCTCTTCCGCGCTGCGGCGTGTGTGGTGACGGCGAAGCCAATCAAGCGTCATGTTGTGTGCCAGCCGCGTTAGCCAGGCCCGTTCACTTTCCACGACAGGCAGCCCTTGGTGCTGGAGCTTGAGGAACAACTCCTGAAGCAGATCTTTTGCCTCGGCCTCTGATTTCAGCATGCCAACGATGTAATGAAACAAGCCCGCCGCGTGGGCATCGTAAAGTTCAGAGATCTGGCGGGCGGTGAGCATCGTGTCACCGAGAGGACGCAGCAGAACCTGAGATTTGTCTAACGAAGCTGCAAAAAGAAAACGGTCGCGGTGTATCGGGAGATAATCGTGGCTAGGTGGGCGGAAACCTCCACAGATGTCAGGTCTTCGGAAGGCGTTCTGGTCCGCCATTATCCTCAAGGTGAGTTGGATTGATAAATCTGCATGAAAAAGTAAAAAAGGCGTTGCGCATTGTGTCACTCTTTGCCACCATAGCAGCCCGCCAAATTGGTGGACATGGCCCGATAGCTCAGTTGGTAGAGCAGTGGATTGAAGATCCTCGTGTCGATGGTTCGAATCCGTCTCGGGCCACCTTTTTCAAACGAAAAAGGTGGCGTCATGTTCAGGTGCCTTTCGGACTTATAGGCCAGAATGCCCATGAACAGCGCGGCGCAGCGAAGTTAGGTATTCCCGATTAACTCTGCTCGGCTTCGTCAGAAGGTAAATGGGTTCGTGGGTTAGGAGCCTTGCCTCGAAGAATGTCCAGTCTGTTGGCGGGGCGTCGGATGCCAAAAAGTCGGGTATGGTGAAGGCAGTTCGCCGAGGTCGCGACAAAAAATCAACTGGCCACTCGGTCAGACGCTCCTCAGTCGTTCTCAAGCTTGAACAGGCCATGACTCAAGAGGCGGTTGAGCGCTTTGCGGTAGGGGCTGGGCATGGGGTGCTCATTGAGATCAGCTAGAGGAATGAAACGGTGGTTGCTGGGCCACTGGGATTCAGGGGTAGCGGTGCCGTCGTGGACCCAGAGGGTGACTTTATAGCGGGTGATGCCGTAGCTGCTCTTGAGAAGTACGGCGGGTGGTTGGTCAAAAAGGCTGTCGGGCAGGGCAGGGAGCTTCCAGAGGCCGGTGCGGCGCTTGCCGGTTTCTTGCTCTAAGAGGATGCTGTTGCCTTGGCGGATAAAGATCACGCGCTCGGTGACAGCTGTGATTTCTGTTCTTACCGATTTG
Source organism: Verrucomicrobiaceae bacterium (assembly GCA_027486585.1). Lineage (GTDB taxonomy): Bacteria > Verrucomicrobiota > Verrucomicrobiia > Verrucomicrobiales > Verrucomicrobiaceae > Prosthecobacter. The sequence continues at coordinate 293,244 of JAIXOU010000100.1, forward strand.
ATAGGCAGGGATTCTGGATCGCTAGCCTGGCAGTAATCCTTGATCGGGCAGTCTGGGCAGGCGGGCTTGGTGGGTTTGCAGAGGGATTGGCCAAGCTCCATGAGCGCTGAGTTGAAAGCCCGCGGATCATCCGTGCTAGTGACGAGTTCTTTGGCCCGATCCCAAAGACGTTTGTTGCCGAGGGTTGAGTCAATGGGTGTGGGATCATTGTCGATCCGTGAGAGAACGCGGGCCACATTGCCATCGACGATGGGTTCATTTAGGCCAAAGGCAAAGCTGCTGACGGCTCCGGCCGTGTAGGGGCCGATACCGGGTAGGCTGCGGATGGTGACGGGATCGTTCGGAAAGATGCCAGCATGATCTTGGAGGATGATTTGCGCCAGCTTTTGCAGGTTCCGCGCACGTCGATAATAGCCGAGTCCTTCCCAGGCGCTCAAGACGTCAGCTTCGTTGGCTGAAGCTAGCGTTGGGATATCAGGAAAGCGGGCTAACCAACGATGATAATATCCACGATCTAAAACAGTGGTGATCTGTGTCTGCTGGAGCATGACCTCTGACACCAGAATGGCATAGGGATCATGGGTTTGCCGCCAGGGATAGTCACGTCCATTTTGGCGGAACCAACTGACGAGTGAGCTGGTGATGGCGCTGGCAGACACGCGGCGGGTCAGATGAGAGTCAGCTTACGGAGCGGCTGTTTTAGTTGCGGCAGTGTTTTCCAGCAGCTTTTCCAGCGCCTGATCGGGAGCCACGCCTTTGCTGATCGCGGTCTCGTAGGAACTCTTGGCTTTCTCCCATTGAGGCGGATCCCAGGTGGCATAGACGACAGCTAGATTGAAGTGAGCTTCACCATAGTTTGGGTCGATGGCGATGGCGGTTTTAAACTCGCGTTCAGCACGGCTGAGGAAGTTCAGTTTGTTTGAGATGATGCCCAGGTAGTGATGGCTGCGTGCATTCTTGGTGTTGACGGCCACGTTCTTTTCAAAGGCTGCCAGGGCGTCATTCCATTTCTCTTGTTTGAAGTAGGTGATGCCGAGATGAAAGGCGGCTAATTCATTCTTGGGATCTAGGACCAGGCACTTTTTCAGGGCTGTTTCAGCCTGGTCATACTTCTGTTCACGTTCCCGCGAGTAGCCAAGTCCAACAAGAGCTTCTGTGTTCTTGGGGTCAGCGCGCAGGGCGTCTTCATAGAGTGAGGCAGACTCATTGAATTTTTTGGCGGCAAAGGCTTCACTGGCTTTTGCGAGGAGTGAATTCAGTGGGTTGGCGGACTCGCCAGGCTTGGAGACGCGGGCGATTAAGGTGCCTTGGATGCTATTGGCGCTCAGCATTTCCTGCACGGCAGGATCGGTGAAGAGTTTTTCCTCAGCCGGGCTAAGTGACATACGGGAGTTCTTGAGTTCCTCGACCTGCTGAAGGAGCTTTTGGGATACGCCTTCCATCTTTTGTAATTCGGTGATGACGATGTCTTTGGCCTGTTGTTGGCGATATTGGCTGCGTAGTTGGCGCATGACGATCTCACGCAGGGTGGAGTTTTCCTGGGCCAGCTCTGGGGACATGGCTGATTTGTCTTTGTCCTCTTGGAGCGTTTTGAGTTGGAGCGTCAATTCAGCGACCTGAATCTGGTAGGTGCTGCTTTGTTGGCGGAGGGCGGCCATTTCTCCCTGAAGTGTGGTGACTTGTCCACGTAGGGTGGCGATCTCTTGATCCTTGCGACTGCCGTCTGCCTTCAGGCTAACAATCTGTTTTTCAGCCGTTTCGAGTTCCTTTTTCAGGCGCTCATTGTCCGTCAGCAGTTTTTGCATTTCGGCGCTGGCTTTGGCATTGGGGCCCTTGGCTTTGAGCGCATCGATCTCGGTTTTCATGCCCAGGTTTTGGGCGCTGAGTTCATTGACCTTTTTGCTGTTTTCAGCACTGGCGATTTTTGCGACCTCCAGTTCTTTGGTTAGTTTTTCAGCCTTCTGACTCATCTCGGCACTGGTGGTCTTGGCGGCATTCAGCTCCTTGGTCATAGACTCGGTCTTCTTGGCCAGTTCATCGCTGGTTGTTTTGGCGCTGTCGCGTTCTTTGACCAGCGCTTCACGCTCAGAGAGTAGTTTATTCCGCTCGCCTTCGACGACGATGATTCGTTCCGTAGCATCATTCAGCTTGATGCTGGCGTCCTTGCTCGCGTTTTCAGCAGCAGCGATTCTTTGGATGACTTTTTTGTATTCGATTTCAATGCCGATCTTTTCTTTGGTCAGAACATCCAGTTGGGCCTGAGTTGCACGGCCTGCGGCGACCTCGGCGCGCATGGCTTGGATGGATTCTTCCAGTTTCGCGGTCTTTCCTTCCAGGGCCTGCTTATCAGCGCGGGCTGTGGTGATCTCACCGGAGGCCCACTGATACCATTGCTGCCATTTGGAAAGGTCCACCTGCATCTGGCCATTTTGGTTTTCCAATTGGGTGACGCGTTGGCGCATGTTTTGTTCCCATTGGGCGATGGCTTCACTGAGGCTCGGCACGGAGCTCATGCTGCCGCTGATCGGTTGTCCAGAGACGGTGCCAGGTGTGGGAATGGGAGCAGGGGCTCCGCCAAAGATGGTCGCAGGCACTGCCGTGGGTTGCATGGCTGCGGTTGCTGCTGCGGCAGGCATGGATTGCTTGGCCGTGACGCGTGCGATGGCTTGTTCTGTCAAGGATCGGCGATTGCTGATCATGCCGGGCTGCCAGCTGGGGTTCGACTGCGAGACGCTGTCAAAGATCTGCTGCATCTGCTGATAGAGCGAGAGAGCACCCGCAAAGTTGCCTTCCTTTTCCATCTTCTCGGCATCATTTTTCATGAGATAACCTCTGAAAAATTGCTCAGAAGATTCGGTGTCGCTGCTGCTTTGAGCATGGACAGGCACGCTCAATAAAAATAGAGCGAGAGCCAGGAGGGCGGGGGGGCAGAACTTCATGGGAGGTGGATTTTAATGGGAACGGCGACTTTTGTAAATAGTCCTGTCAAAAACCTCAAACATTCATGGCGGCACGGATCGCCTCCAGTTCGTCCCAGCGCAGGTAAAGTCGTGCGACTTCGGCTTTTGCCGCCTCCAGGTCGTCGCTGAATTTCGACGCTTCCTGGGATCGGGTAATGTAGAACGAGGGGTCATTCAGTGTGGCATCCAGGGTCTGAACGCGCTCTTCAGCGGTGGCAATAGTCGCCTCCATGGCTTCAAGTTCAGCGGTTTCCTTGAAGCTGAGCTTCCTTGGTTTTGGTTTGGGGGCGGTAGATGCGGATGGCGCTTTTTCCACTTTCACGGGTTCGACCCAAGCTTTCAGTCGAGCTTCACGCTCACGGCGTTTTTCCAGATAGTAGCTGAAGTTACCCTCCTGCACATGCACTCCAGCAGGTTCAAAGGCGATGATTTGATCACAGACACGATCCAAAAAGTAACGGTCATGGCTTACTACAATAACGCTACCGTCGAAGTTACTGACCGCTTCTTCCAGGATGCGCAAGCTTTGCAGATCGAGATCATTGGTCGGTTCATCCAGCACGATGACGTTACCGCCGCGTTTCAGAACCTTGGCCAGCATGAGTCGGGCGCGTTCGCCTCCTGACAGGCGGTCCACGCGTTCATTGGTGCGGTCGTCATTAAAAAGGAAACGACGTAGATAGCTGCGGGCGCTGAGTTTTTGGGTGCCAAAGAAGACGGTTTCATCCTGATCGGCGACTTCTGCCAGAACGGTGCCATTGCCTGCGAGCTGCATGCGGGCTTGGTCGATGTAGTTAAAGGCAACCTTTTTCCCAATCGTGATCCGACCTTCCTCTGGCATGCGTTCTCCCATACACAGGCGGATGAGGGTGGTCTTGCCTGCGCCATTGCGGCCGACGATGCCGGTGCATTGTCCAGGTTTCAACGAAGCTGTGAGGTGGCGGAAAAGCCAGCGTTCTTTGCCAAATTCATCGGTCACTGATGCGCCGACTTCATCTAAATCGACGGCAATGTTTCCCATGGCTACGGCAGGGGGCAGTAGCAGATCCATTTCACGTTCTTCGACAGGGGCTTCCAGGCCTTCGATGGCATAAAAAGCATCCAGTCGGCTGCGCTGCTTGGTGCCGCGAGCTTTGACGCCTGCGCGCACCCATTCCAGTTCCGTTCTAAGGAAGCGCTGACGGCGGCGCTCAGCCTGCTCATTGATCTGCTGGCGTGCGGCTTTGCTTTCTAGATAGGCGGTGTAGTTGCCTTCGTGAGAGTAACAGCGTCCATCTGATAACTCGAGGATGCGCGTGGCAATCACATCTAGGAAGTAACGGTCATGGGTGACGAAAATAACGACACCAGGGAAGCTGCGCAGATACTCTTCCAGCCAGCGGATGGATTCTGAGTCCAGATGATTCGTCGGCTCGTCCAGCAGGAGCAATTCAGGCTGGGCGATCAAAGCACGGCACAAAGCCACACGGCGTTTTTCTCCACCTGAAAGGGTCCCAACTTGAGCATCAAGCGGTGGCGCAGACAGTGCTGTGGTGATGGACTTGATGCGTGAGTCGAGATTCCAGCCATCGGCGGCCTCGATGTGATGCAGAATGTCTGACAGCTCAGCCTCGCTGCCTTCTCCGGCTTCGTAGCGCTCGATCATGCTCACCAGATCGGCCACCCCGGACTGGATGTTTTGCAGGACATTCAGGTTCGGGTCGATCTCAAATTCCTGGGGAAGGTAACCGACACGTAATCCGCGCTGGATGGATAGGTCGCCCGTATCGGCACGCTCTACCCCCGCTAGGATTTTCAGCAGGCTTGTCTTTCCGCAGCCGTTGCGGCCCACGAGGCCGACCTTTTCGCCCTCATTAACGGCGAGAGTGATGCCTTCAAGGAGACGTTGATTACCGTAGCTGAGGGTGAGTTCGTTGGCAGAAAGCATGAGATGAGGAGCAGGGGGGTGCCCTCCATGCACCAGACCTGAGGGTTTGCCAAGGACAGGTGATGTTTCTGAAACATCACTCGACAATTCAATGGGCGTCAGATTTAATCAGACACCTCTTTTTTACCTATGCGTCAATACGATCTCATCGAGTACCTTTCCATGGCCATGCAGGCTGGAGCCTCAGATTTACACCTTTCCGCAGGTGCAACTCCCATGATGCGTCTGCATGGACGCATGACCCCAGTCACGGATGAAGTCATGGATGCGCTGGATGTTCGCGAACTCGTTCTGGGTGGTTTAAAAGACACGCAGCGCGCGAAGTTGGAAGAAGATTGGGAGCTGGACTTCGCCATTGAGGTGGAAAATCTGGGCCGTTTCCGTGGTAACGCCTGCTTTGCCATGGGCCGGATCGAGGGCACGTTCCGTTACATCCCAGACACGATCCCAGAACTGACACAGCTGGGCCACGGTCCGACCGTGGAGCGTTTTTGTGAGCTGAAAGATGGGCTTATCCTCATCACGGGCGTCAGCAACAGTGGTAAAACCACGACTCTTTGCAGCATGACCCAAACAATCGCCCGCCAGCGCTCTTGTAACATCGTCACCATCGAGGACCCGATCGAGTTCGTCTTTAGCCATGGCCACGGTCTCATCCGCCAGCGGCAGGTGGGCTTTGATACGCATGAATTTGCCCGTGCCATGAAAAGCGCCCTGCGTCAGGACGTGAACGTCATCACCGTCAGTGAGCTGCGTGATATGGAGACCATGAAAGTGGCTCTCACCGCCGCAGAGACGGGCCATCTAGTCATCAGCACTCTGCACACCATGGATGTGCCCAGCACGATCACACGTATCTTGGACAGCTACCCGAAAGAGCAGCAAAACTATGTGGCGGCTCAGCTCAGTCACTGCCTGCGTGGGGTCATCAGCCAGCATCTGATTCGCCGTCCAGATGGTGAAGGCCGCGTGATGGCGACGGAGGTCATGACCATGAATCACGCCATCGGTGGCTGCATTCGTGACCAGCGCCTTCAGCAGTTGCCTAGCTTGATTCAAATCGGTGGCCGTGATGGCATGCATACGATTGATGACAGTCTGCTGCATCTGCTCAGCTATGACTTCATCGCGCTAGACGATGCTAAAGCGCACTGTCGTGACTTCGGCTTCATCAAATCTGGTTATGATAAGCTCATGCACGAGCGTAACGGAGGCAAAAAGCGTTAATCATGAGTGTCGAAACCGCAGATTGCATCCACATTCAGGGGCTTGAATTGCCAGTGCGCATCGGTGTGCCCGACGAGGAACGCGCTGGCTGGCAGACGCTTCAGGCGGACATCACGCTTCGGCTCCTGGGGCGCTGTGAAGACATGCAGGACGATTTGTCGAAGACGGTCGATTACGCCGCTGTGGCTCTGGATTTACGGACGCTCGCTGCGGTCCGCCCGCGTCAATTGATCGAGACGCTCGCCTCTGAAATCGCCAGTTTTCTTTTATCCGAATACGCCATTGCTTCAGTGAGCATTCAGCTCAGGAAGCGAATTCTGCCTGGTTGCGACTTTGTCGCGGTCAGTCTCACGCGTCCGTGAGGCGTTTGAGGCTGGCTTATTTGGGGGCTTCGGTTGATCCAGAGATAACCCATGATTTTTGTTTCGGCGTCCGCAGCGTTGTGTAGCCGTTTTTCTTTCGGAAGTCGTCAAAGGCAATGTCTGAGCCGTCAGCTTTCATTTGATGCACCATGCGCAAGAGCTCGCCTAACCGGCCTTTAGGAAAGCCTGCCTTATTGGCAAACCAGCCCAAATACTCGGCGGGGATATCATAGATGGGGATACCATTCGGCGGAAAGTGCTGCGGACCATACTTGCCAAAGGGCATGGTGGTGCGACCGATCTCTGCAAGATCGGCTCTCATGCGCTCGGCCAGATCATTCATGACCTCGGTGATCAGGCATCTAGTTTTTCGCCTTCGGATTTGGCGATGATGACCGCTCCGACAGTGTCACCAAAGACATTGACTGTGGTGCGGGCCATATCTAGCGGCCGATCGATGGTGAGGATCAGACCGAGTGAGGCTTTGATCATGTCTTCGGTAAAACCGGCATTTTGCATGATGATGATGATGGCCACTAGGCTGGCAGCTGGGATGCCTGCCACACCGATACTGGAAACAAGGGCCAGAAGCACGATGATGAACTGCTGAGATAGGGAAAGATCAATGCCCAGCACCTGCGCCGCAAAGACGACCACGACACATTCATAGAGCGCTGTGCCATTCATGTTCACTGTGGCACCAAGTGGGATCACGAAGCTGCCGACGCGCTCGGACACTTTGGCTTCCTCGAGCACGCAGCGCATGGTCACAGGAATGGTCGCGGTTGAAGAAGCGGTTGAAAAGGCCATCAGCATCGAGTCGCTCATGTTCCGGAAGTGCTGTAAAGGTGGCACACCAGCGGCCTTTAAAGCCAACGGTAAAATGATGAACGTGTGCAGAGCCAGGGCACTGATCACTGTCAGCACGTAAGGAACGAGGTTCTGTAAAATGCCGATGCCGACCTCGGCGATGGCGGGAATGACCAGGCAGAAAACAGCAATGGGAGTGAACTTCATGACCCACGTGGTGATGAGCGTCATCACGTCTGTCAGTTGGTTGAAAAGGTCCCGCAGAACGGTGGGCGGGCCTCCAGGAACCAGCACCATGGCTACAGCAAAGAGGATGCTGAAGAAGATGATGGCTAAAAGATCACCCTCCGCACAGGCCTGAATGACATTGGTCGGAATCGAGCGGCTGACAATGTCTAAAAGAGAGCTGGCTCCACCCTCAGCTTTTTTCATCACATTACCGATCTCCGCAGCATTCTTGCTGCCCAGCGCCGACTCCATGGCTGCCTTCAGTGTGGGGTTGGATTTCCCGTCGATTAGGCCGGGCTGGATCGTATTGACCATGAAAAGTCCGACGCATACGGCAACGAGGCTGCCGAGGATGTAATAAGCCCAGGTTTTGAGTCCCATGCGGGCAAAGCCATCGAGCGACTTGAGTCCGGCGATCCCACTGATGATGCTGGCTACGACGAGTGGCACGATGACCATCTTTAATCCACGCAGGAAGAGGTCTGAAATGAAGCGGCAAACTTCTAGAATGGCAGTGACCCAGCCTGGGGCCGCGGCTCCATTGGCGGGATGGCTGAACTGCTGAAGAATGATTCCAACTACGGCACCTGCGATGAGGGCAATAACGATTGGCCAATGCTGATGGCCATGAGACGATTTCTTGGATTCAGGCGGGGACATGCGTTATGGATATGCCCTGTCTGGAATCAAACGGCAACCAAAGAAGTGCGCTTCACCTACTTTGGTGAGGTTCTTACACACTGGATTGGCGCTTGGAGAAGAACAAGCGGGCGCTTTCGGCCACGCCATAGGCGCTTTCTTGCTGCGTCAGTTCATCGGTCAGGATGCGCAGGTCAGCGACCGATTTATAGATCGGGGCGCGTTCTTGGATGAGGCGGTGCAGCTTGACGATAGGCGGCTCCTCTCCCCGCAGCAGAGGGCGGTCATTGTTTGAGGCGGTGCGGCGGGCTAGCAGCTCTGTGCTGGCCTCTAGCCAGGTGATAAAGCCCAGGTGCTTGAGCAAAGGCAGATTCACTGGCTGGGTAATGATGCCGCCGCCGGTGGCAATGACGGTGTGCTTGCGACCTAACAGCTGGCGTAATACGGCTGACTCGCGCCGGCGGAAGCTGGCCTCTCCTTCACGGGCGAAAATATCTGGGATGGAGCAGCGAGCCTGATCGGTGATCAGATGATCGGTGTCCACAAATTGAAAGCCGAGTTTGTGTGCCACGATGCGGCCGACGGTGGACTTACCGCTGCCCATGAGTCCGATCAGAATGATGTTTTCAGCGCGGTGCAGTGGCTGCTCTTCTGTATCGGTGACGAGACTGAGGATTGACGAAACCAGATCGGGATCGTCTTGCAGTGCGCTAAAGTAGTCCGGGAATTGCGGGGACCAACCCGTGGCGCGCAGTTTGCCGTTGCAGACGTGTTTATGCGTCCAGCCACGTTTGCGGGCAGCGTCTGGCGGCTTGATGCCTGGGGCAGGGAGATTGAATAAAGCAGCCAGTTTCAGCAAACAATCATGCTGAGTCATCTTGGCATCATCGACGACGTTGTAGATGCCAGTGAGCTTTTGGGTGAGCAGATGCACGAGAGCGCTGGCGGCATCGTCGGCGTGGATTTGATTGATCAGACGCCCCTCAGGTGCGCCTTCATTGATCTCGATACCGCTGCTGCCTTCCAGCAGATTTTTCAGCAAAAAAGATCGACCCGCCCCATAGATACCTGCGAGTCTGGCGACGGCTCCTTGATGATTGAGCGCTAGGTTTTCGGCTTCGCGTAGCAGTCTGCCGGTTTCCTTCGGGGGCTCAGCAGGACTGGTTTCATCCACAGTGCTGCCATCTATCTGGGGGTAAACGCTGGTGCTGCTGGTGTAGAGTGGCCAGGCTTCAGGAAAGCTGGCTAGCAGGTGCTTCATGCCATCGACATAGACGGCCTGATACATCTCCGCACCACCTTTGCTGGAGCTGGCGCAGTGAATGAAGGCATCGATGGCACCGATTTGCTTTCTCAGGTCAGAGACATCGGCTGCGGAGGCGATATTGCATGCTAGCACTTTCCAAGGCTTCTGGGCACTGAGGCGTGCAGCAGACTCGAGTGAGTGGGTAATGCCGAAGACCTCATGGCCTGCGGCGTGAAAGAGGTCTGCCGCACGTTCGCCGACGAAACCACAGCCAATGAGCAGGATCTTCATGAGGGGCGATTGGTCTGGTAGTAGGCTAGCAGTCCTTTGACGATGCCGTTGATATAGTCCTCAATGGCACTGGTAGTGAGCTTTCCGCCGATGAGTGTGAGACCGAGGAAGTGCTCGCACAGCAGACGGCGATAGGTTTCCTCATGATTCATGACAAACGGTTCCAAATAGACGACAGGACATTCATACAAGCGGTTAGCTAGCAGGTTCCGTGCATAAACATACGGGTTCTTTCCGGCATGACGCGCATTCGGTGTCGTGTAAACATAAGCAGGTAATCCCGTCGTCTGACTCATCGTCGCGGCGATGGCTGTTGCCAGCGGGATTTCCTCTTCATGAGTGCGAGATAGCAGGCGCTGGAGCATCTGAAAGCGCACGTCTTGCTGCTGGAGTTCGACCGGCGCATAGCAGCCGTTGACGAGGATGTGCAGATGATTCTTGGGGGAGAACTGAGGCGCGGTCGCATCGCCCCAGGCCTCGGCATTGAAATGCAGGCAGAGCACGAGGTCGGGCTTGATCTGCTGATTCACCCGCTCCGCACGGGCATGGATCTCGCTGACACGATAAAAGAGTTTTTCACTCTGCCATTGAACCGTCAGCAGTTTGGCATCTCCAGTTAGGCCGGCGTAGGTCGGGGCTGGTTTGGGAAAGCCAGCCTCGGTTAGCACGGCCAAAGCTTCTGTCTGGAGGTCTTCGGGACGTTTCTTGGTCACTGGCTCGGCCGTTTCACGCACCAAGGTGGCCACGGCCCCCAAGGCCATGAGTCGCTCTTTCAGGATCTTGGCGGTCAGAAGTGAAAGATCACCCTCGCGGATGGATTCACCCGCTTTAAAGCTTAGCATGCGCTCTTCCATGGTGGCATAAGCTCCGCCGATGTGGCCGGGGTCGATGGCGATGACGAGATCGCTTAGCGGTGGACGTTTGCCCTGCGCTGGCAAGTCGTGTGCACGGCGCCAGGATGCTTTGAAGGTGTTTTTGGATTTTTCACCCGTGGCTAAAAAAGGCACGGTTGCCGTAGATTCTTTGGCTTGGCCCGTTGGGATGCTGATGGCTGTGTCCCTGATTTGAAAAGGGGGGGGCATGGCATTTGCCTCTGAATAGATCTCGCTCCAGGCTGCTTCGAATTCAGTCTTGGTCATCGTTTCAGCAAAGACTTCCAGCTTCTTCCAGTCTGGTTCTTTTCCCAGCGCGCTGAGCTTGCTGAGCGCTGTAGAATCAGTGTTCGAGGGCGTGACTGCGCCAATGACCGGAGACGGACTGGGCGCGACGGCCTGAGCGCTAAGCTCAGCGCGGGTAAAGAGGAAAGCCACAGCCAGCAAGAGGCCTGACGAAAGGAATGGAGACAACATGCGCGCAGATTAGGGCGCAGTCATCAAATGGCAAGACTTCGCATCAATCTGCCGCGTGAAACCGGAGAGGATTTGATCTCGATGGACCCATCAAGGCGACGTCGCACCAGCCTGCGCCTTTTCAGGTACTCGCTCAAAATGGGTGCCTTTGGCCAGGACATAATAAAAGCCAAAGATGCTGCAGATAAGTATGAGCAAGGCCAGCAGCGACCACAGACCTGGCAGCCAGGGTGGGTTGAGTCTGCGGCGGCGTGACATGGGGTGGTGCTAGAGACGCGCAGCTAAGGTGGCGACGGAGTTTTTTAGCAAGGTGAGTCCCGCTTCCTGACTTTTTTCGGGGTGGAACTGCACTGCCATCAGCTTTTCTTTGGCAATGCCGGCAATGAAAGGCACACCATACTCCGTGCGGCAGAGGGCCAGCGATTCATCGGCCACGTCTGGATAGTAGCTATGCACAAAGTAAAGGTGCGCTGGATCAGGCAGGCCGTTCCACCAGGCGGATTGGCTGGCTTCCCAATGGACCTTGTTCCAGCCCATGTGAGGGATTTTCAGACCTTCACCCGCTTGGAATTTACGCACGCGGCCTGGGGCCACGCAGAGTCCTTCCACGCCAGGGCATTCTTCGCTGGATTCAAAGAGAAGCTGGTAGCCGAGACAGATGCCGAGGTAGGGTCGCTCAGCCTTTAGCCATTCCTTGAGAGGGTCCCAGAGATGAGTCTCTTTTAAAATGCGCACGCTGTCGCCGAAAGCTCCCTGACCTGGAAACACAAGCACGTCGATATCGTCAAAAGCCTTGGGCTCGGTGACGAGCTTGGCTTCCGTGCCGATAGCTTTGAAGGCATTTAATACGCTGCGGAGATTCCCAGCGCCGTAGTCTAACACACCTAGATTCATGAGTTAGAGAACGTCCTTGGTGCTAGGGATACCGATCACACGCGGATCGTGGCGGGTGGCCACGTCCAGCGCACGGGCGAGGCCTTTGAACATCGCCTCAGCCATGTGATGGGCATCGCGTCCGCGACGGATCTCGACATGCAGGGTAGCCAGCAGGCCGGAGCTAAAGGCGCGCATGAATTCTTCCACCAACTGAAAGCTGAATCGATTGATGCCACCAATGGCTTCGACACGTTCTGGCGTGTGGTAGCTCAGGAAAGAACGACCACTGAGGTCGATGGCCACCTCGGCGAGCGTTTCATCCATAGGCAACAGCCAGAAACCATAGCGCGTGATGCCGGCTTTATTGCCCAGAGCTTCGCGGAAGCATTGTCCCAGGACGATGCCCGTATCTTCCACCGTGTGGTGATAATCCACCGCGATGTCCCCCACGACTTTCACCTTCAGGTCAAACAGACCATGCTTGGAGAAAAGAGTGAGCATGTGGTCAAAAAAAGGCACACCTGTATCGATCTGCGACTGGCCAGAACCATCCACGATCAGCTCGATCTGGATGTCTGTCTCAGCGGTCTTGCGGTGCTGCTTCGCGGTGCGGGTTGTTTGCATGGTCTTCAGTTAACATCGGGTGCCGTGTCAGGTCAACGTGCTGATGCAGCAGAATCGGGGTGGCTTGGTTCGTCGTTCGTGGTTTTTTACCTGTGTATTGACTGCGCCCAAGCCCAACGAACGAAGAACCTCCAAATTCTGGTCTCCATCTCTCCATCTTCGATCCACCGTCCCTTCCAGACTTGCAGGTGGGGCGAGTCCGCGCCATGGAATGGGGTCTTGAAATCCCATCTGCCCAATCATCCCACCACGCTTTATCTCATCCGCCATGGCGAGGTGGAGGAGCGCTATCATAAAGTCTTTGGCGGTAGCCGGATCGATATGGCGCTGTCGCCTCTGGGATTGAAACATGGTCAGGCCGTGGCGCAGTGGCTGAAGGACACGAAAATCGACGCGATTTACGCTAGCCCGATGCTGCGGGTGCAGCAGACGCTGGCCCCTTTGGCTGAGCAGCGCGGTTTAAAGCCGACCTTGATCCCTGACCTGCGTGAGGTGGATTTCGGTGACTGGACGGGGCACCATTGGGAGGGTGTGAAGGAACATTTTGGCGTGAGCGCGTTTGATTGGCTGGAGATCATCGAGACGCAGGGGATCGCCAATGGCGAATCTGCGGCTGAATTGACCCAGCGGGTGCAGCCTGCACTGCTCCAAATATTGCAGAATCACCCGCATCAAAGCGTGGCCGTCTTTTGTCATGGCGGCATCATCCGCGTGATCCTGGCCCTGATGCTGGAGCAGCCGCTGCGTCACATGGCGCATTTTAACATCGAGTATGGCAGCATCACCGTGGTGGAAGTGCAGCCTGAAAAGAAACATGCTTTCGAGATCGAACTGATGAATTATTGTCCGCCTGTTTGATCCTTCATGGCGCTTGCAGACGCCGCTCTCTGCCCTGACTACTAGATCCCACGTTTCACATGTTCTCACTCCTCACCGACAAACTCGAAGATACTTTCCGCAAGCTGCGCGGACTGGGCAAAATCAGCGAATCCAATGTGGCTGATGCCATGAAGGAGATCCGCATGGCTTTACTGGAAGCGGATGTGGATTTTAAGGTAGCCAAGGATCTGATCGAAGCGATCAAGACTCGGGCGCTAGGTGAAGAGGTGCTCAAAACGGTGAGTCCTGGTCAGCAGATCGTCAAAATCTTCAATGATGAATTGGCGAAGATCCTGGGTGGTGGTGCCACCGACCTGGACCTGAGCCCACCGCAGCGCATTCTCATGGTGGGTCTGAATGGTGCGGGTAAGACGACGACCTCAGCCAAGCTGGCCAACTGGCTGAAAAAGCAGGGTAAACGTCCACTGCTGATCGCCTTGGACCTTTATCGCCCAGCGGCTGTCACTCAGCTGCAAGTGCTGGGGCAGCAGCTCGGTGTGCCAGTCTGTGTGCCACCCGTGGGTGAAACCGATGTCGTTAAGGCGACGAAGGCGGCTTTGAAATGGCTGGAAGATCAGGGCAGTGGAATCGCTATTTTTGATACGGCAGGACGCCAAGAGATCGATGAAACCTTGCTGAGCGAGCTGAAAAAGGTTCGTGATCTGGTGCAGCCGCGCGAGACCCTTCTAGTGGCAGATGCGGCGACGGGGCAGCAGGCGGTCAGTGTGGCCACGAAGTTTCATGAGACGGTGACGATTACCGGTCTGATCATGACCAAGCTGGACGGGGATGCCCGCGGTGGTGCCCTGCTTTCCATGCGTCAGGTCACAGGCTGCCCAGTGAAGTTTCTCGGTGTGGGTGAAAAGGTGGATCAGCTGGAGGTCTTCCACCCGGACCGCATGGCCCAGCGCATTCTTGGCATGGGCGACGTGGTGAGTCTGGTGGAGAAAGCGGCTCAGGAGATCGATGAAAAAGAGGCCATGGGTATGATGCGCCGCATGGAGGAGAACAAGTTTGACCTGACGGATATGCTCAAGCAGCTAAACTTCATGAAGAAGCTAGGCCCCCTGGAAGGGTTGATGGGCATGATCCCAGGCATGAGCAAACTTAAAAACATGCCTGGTGTGGATGACAAGCGCATGAAGCATACGGAAGCGCTTATCCTATCAATGACGCCGAAAGAGCGTCGGAATCCAGGCATCATCAATGGCAGTCGTCGCAAACGGATTGCTCAAGGCAGTGGCCGTCCCGTGATGGAGGTGAATCAGCTTTTGAAGCAGTTTGAAATGATGAAGCAAATGATGTCGAACAAAGGCGCGATGGCTCAGATGGCGGGTGGTCTTTTTGGCGGTGGCGGAGGCATGCCACAACTGCCTAAAGGCATGATGCCTGGCAAAATGCCGAAGAGTAAATTTGGCAAAGGCTTCCGCCTCGGTGGTTAGTGTCTGATCCTTCTACCAGTGCCGTTTGGCAAACTTCAAATACTGCTGCCAGTCGTAGTCGGTGACGTCGTGTTTTCCCGTGCGGATGTGATAGGCGATGGCATCGCCGACGGGGGAGTCGATGGCGGGTTGCTCGGTCACGCCGTAACCTTTTTTACCCAGGAGGGCATACACGGGTTCTGCATGCAGACCGCTGAGGAACTCGCCTTTGGGATCCGCCCAGGTATCCTCGACCGCGCTGGCGATGTAGATCGGGCGTGGTGCCGATAGGGCAATGAGCATGTGTTTGTCGATCGGACAGGCGGCTTCATGATTGGCATAGTTGGTGTAGGTCTTGGTGAACCAATGCGGAAACGCTTTGGTGATGACAGCCGTGGTTTCACCAATGTTCCGGCGCATGATGGCAGCGCCACCTTCACCGGAGTTGTTGGAGATGACGACGCCAAAGCGCTGATCCTGCGCACCTGCCCAGAGAGAGGTTTTGCCCAGTCGGGAATGACCGATCACCGCGAGCTGTTTGGCATTCACGTCGGCATCTGTTTCTAGGTAATCGGCGATCCGGCTCAGGCCCCAGGCCCAGGCCCCAATAGCGCCCCAATCACCGTTTTTCCAGTCGGTAGCGGCCCCGTCTTGGCTGAGCACCGCGCGTAGGCCTTCCTTCCAGCCTTCAGCCTGATCAGGTTCGACATCTCCATAGTAATAGCTGGCCACAGCACATCCTTGATCGAGGATCATCTCCAGCGGCCAGCGGCTGCTTTCACTGCCACGGCTGGCGTCGGTGGCACGATTGTTGATGATGCTTTTATCTTTGCTGGCGCGCATCCAGCGGGTGGAAAGAGGGATGTCCGTTTCTGGGCTGACGGCATGGTTGCCATTGAAACTTGGGCCGACAAAACAAGGGGCCGGTTTGCCCAATCCATTCGGTGTGTAAAGCATCACATCCATGCCTGCCCAAGCTGGATGCTCGGGTAGGGAGATGTGGATGAGTTTGCGGGTAGCCTTACCACCAAGAGCGTCTTTTTTGACCTGAGTGACTTTGAAGTCCACCTTTCCCCAGGTGGCGGCTGCTGGGGTTTTGCCAAAGACATGCTGCTCAAAAAGAGCCATCACCTCAGGGCGACGGATTTGGGTCCACTCGTCAGCGGTCGTCACGGCTTTACCGGCCTGTGTTTTGAGCAGTTCCGGCAGGGTGTAGGGCAGGATCTTGGATTCGTCGTAGTTTGCTAGTTTTTGCTGAGCTTCAGCGAAATCTTCACCGACGAGGAGAGCTGAGATCATGAGGAGAGAAAGCAGATGGCGGGGCATGGATCTTCTATCAACGAACCTTCACAGTCGTTTCCATCGGTTATCAGCCAGCTTTTGTAACTCAGCCCAACTTGGCCAAGCTGTCATCCAGCGCTGCGATCACGGTGCTGATGCTGGCTTCAGTCTCATCACCCATGTTGCTGATGCGGAAGGTTTTGCCTTTCAGCTTTCCGTAGCCACCATCGATGATCATGCTGTGGTTCTTCTTGAGAAGACCAATAAAGGCTGCCACATCAATGTTCTTGTTATTGGCGACGCAGGTCAACGATTTGGAGCGGTAACCTTCTGGGGCAAAGAACTCAAAGCCATTGCGGCTCACCCAGTCGTGCACCATGCCGTTGAGTTTAGCATGGCGGGCAAAGCGGTTGTCGATGCCTTCGGCAAAGATCTTTTGTAGCTGATGACGCAGGCCGTAGATCAGGCTGATGCAGGGCGTGCTTGGCGTCATGCTTTTTTCACCGTTGGACTGGAACTCCAAGAAGTCGAAGTAATAGCCGCGATCGTTGATCGTGGCGGCGCGAGCCATGGCGGCTTCAGAGGCGGTGAAAAGTGCCAGTCCTGGGGGCATGGCTAGGGCTTTTTGGCTGCCGGTCAGTAGGACATCAATGCCCAGTTCATCAAAATTCACGGGCACCGTGGTGAAGCCGGAAACGCTGTCCGTGATGAACATGACGTCAGGATACTTTTTCTTCAGGGCTGCAATTTCGGCAATCGGGCTGAGCACGCCCGTGGAGGTCTCATTGTGAATGAAGGTCACGGCGTCGAACTCACCGGTGGCCAGACGTTTGTCGATTTCAGCAGCCAGGATCGGTTGACCCCATTCCACTTGATAAGCTTCGGCTTCCTTGCCGCAGCGTTTGGAGACGTCCAGCCACTTGTCAGAAAAGGCGCCATTGCAGCAATTGAGGACCTTTTTCTTCACCAGATTACGGATGGCTCCTTCCATCACACCCCAAGCGGAGGAGGTGCTGAGAAAGACCTGCTGCTTGGTGCCAAAGAGCGTCTGCAGCATGGGTTGGATTTCTGCATAGAGATCCTGGAAGCCTTTTCCACGATGTCCCATCATGGGCTGTGCCATGGCGGCAAATGTATCTGCGCTGACTTCGATCGGACCTGGGATGTAGAGTTTAACGTGGGTGCTCATGGATTGGGGGAAGGGGATACGGCCGCAGCCGAGAAAAGAGCGCAGAGATTAGGGCAGGAAAGTGTGCTGGCAAGAGAAGAGAATGGTAGGGCGCTTAGTGGTTCCTGGACTCCATTTTCATCTGAGGCCTTTCGCAGGCCTTGTGGCCTCATGGCGACAGGCTGGGGCCGTCCGCCCTATCTCAAGGACGTTTTGGCCAAAGTAGGGCCTTCCGATTCAGCGCGGTCGCTGCACCTGGGATCGTGAGACTTCCCGAAGAGTCACCCCAAACGCATCGCTTTATTCAAGTTCTCAGCCAATAGCTTGTCACAAGATCTTGATTTCAAGGGATCATTTTTTCTTGGCCATGACCGTTAACCAAGGCTGGGTGTCGGTCATAATAAGCAGATCACCGCGCGGTTCTGTGAAGGGAATGCTGTAGATTGCCAGTGTGGTCTGCGCCGCATCGGGCAGGCTAGTTGTGAGTTCGACTGCAAATGGAGCTTGGCTGGGGGCAGCGTCTGGTGTTGCTGAAAGGGTGAGTTTTACCTCGCCACCTTTTGCTGGCACATCTATCACCGCGCTGGTCACTCCTGCCGGTAGTTTAACGGCACGCGCTTGGATTTTCCCTGTAAACGAGCCGGACGTTTTGACATTAATCTTTAAGTCGGCGGTTTTTCCAGGCTCTAGTTGATAAGCGTGGGTGTCGAGTGTTGCGGTGAGCGATGGGGTAAAGGCTTTGATGGACAGCTCATACAGGTGATCAGAACTGCCATGACGAAATCGGTCAGCGATGACGAGCTTATAAGTGCCATCTTTCGGAGATTTCCAGTGCATGTCTGGATCTTGCTTCTCTTTTTCAGTGTCGTCGGCCTGCTTCAAGATTTTTCCGTCAGCGTCTTCTAGGCGCATGGTAACGTCTAGCGGACTATCGATGGCTTGGGCGCGAATGGTGATCTGAAGGTCATCATCTTTCTTGGTGATAAAATGAAAGACGTCCTCTTCTCGGGGCTTGGCAATGCAACCATTGAAGAGTGCTGGTATAATGAGTTCCTTGGGTTCACTCACAGCCAACTTTTTGGGTGGCTCCTCGGTTACGGTGAGACGATAAACATGATTGGCGCTTCCTTGAAAGGCTACGTCGGCTGCAGGTGGATGAGCGAAAGCAAAGACTTGCAGGAAAAACAGACCGTCTACCTTGGAGTTGTAATGAATGATCGGATCGAGATTTTGCGTGTCATGACTGGCTGCTACCTCAAGCCCGTTTTCATTGAGAAGCCGCAGCGCTGGATCCATCGGAGAGCCCAGCGCATAGCCATGAAGAGTTGCATGGATTGGCTTATCCTTTCGCACACGGATCGGATGTGTATCGACATCACCACTCTTTCCCAGCACTCCATTGAGGGTGATATCCATGCCTGCCTCGGCGATTTTGGCGTCAGAGAGGGAGTCATTTGGTTCTTTTTCGATTCGTTCGGCTTTGTTTCCGACCTCGAAGATCCGTGGGGCAGTGACTCCAGCATCGGTGAACAAACGCATGAGGTAGGGGCCTGCGACTGCGTCTTTGGAGATGGCGAGAGCAAACTTTTTGGGTTGATCACTGGCCGTGGTTAGGATGCCCGGAGTACTGATCCATGCTTTAGCGGCAGGTTTATCCAAGCCTGCTCCAGCGACTTGAACATCGACCTGCGTGCCGATTTGTCCGCCAGCAGGAAAGATGTTCTCAAAGCCGGGAGGAGCTGCTTGCAGAGCGCTGCTCAGAATCAGCAGAAAAAGACTCAAACGCCAAGGCATCACGCAAAGAGTTCGCGGATAGGCTTGCCGCCGTTGATGAGCTGCAGCGGGCGTCCTGTATTGGTGTGCAGAATCTGATGCGGATCAATGCCTAGCTTCGTGTAAAGCGTGGTCGCGAAGTCTTCTGGGGTATAAATGTTTTCGCTGGCATAGTAGCCTTTTGGATCAGTGGCACCAACGATGCCGCCGCGCGGGACGCCCGCGCCAGCGAAGAGGATGTTCATCGCCCCTGGCCAGTGATCGCGTCCGCCGTCTTTATTGATTTTTGGAGTGCGGCCGAATTCGCCGAGTCCGATGACCAAGGTGCTTTCTAATAAGCCTCGACAATCCAGGTCCGTGATAAGTCCGGCCATTCCTTGATCAAACTTCTTCATGAAGTCGCCTTTACAGGTCTTGAAAAGCTCCCGGTGGTGATCCCAGCCACCGTAGTTCACGGTCACAAAAGGAACACCGACCTCCACAAGACGACGCGCTAGCAGCAGGCGTTGGCCAAGGTCATTACGGCCGTAGAGATCACGCGTCTTGTCATCTTCGAGGGAGATGTCGAAAGCCTCTTGTGCAGGTTTTGAGGCAATCAAATCGACGGCTTGTCCATAGAAGGTATCGAAGCTGACTGCGGGATCTTCAGCAACAGCGTCATTCAGGCGCTTCATGCGATCCAGTGAATGGCGCAGCTCGCGGCGTGCTAGACCCCGAGCATCAGAAATGTCTGAAGGTAAAACAACATCCCGCACTTTGAATCCCTTGGAGTTAGGGTCACCGCCAGCGACGAATGGGGCATGCTCTGCACCGAGGAAATTGGGACCTCCACTGCGGGTAATGCTGGGCAGGGTCATGTAGGCTGGCAGACCGTTTTGTATGCCGCGCTTATAGCTGACCACACTGCCAAAGGAGGGATGAAAGGTGACAAAGGCACCGCAGCCGACAGGTACGGGTGTTGGTGCACCCGTCATCATGTAGTGGTTGCCGCCACCGTGATTAGGGTCCTTATGGGTGACACTGCGGAGGACGGTGAACTTGTCAGCCGCTTTGGCCAGATGGGGGACGCAGTCCGAGAACCGAACTCCAGGCACACTGGTCGGGATGGCACCAAATTCTCCACGAATTTCAGATGGAGCATCTGGTTTGGGATCAAACATCTCGTAGTGAGAAGGTCCTCCATCCAACCAGACTAAAATGCAGTTCACAGGCCGTGCCAGGGAAGGTTGTGGCGCGGAGGCTGCCAGTGCTCGTGCGCGCAACAAATCAGTGAATCCTAGTCCACCGCCAGCGGCAGTGAGACCAAGCTTCAAAAAGTCGCGCCGGGCATGGCCAGCACAGTTGTGGGTGAAACGTGACATCTTGGGTTAGGAAGAGACCTGCAAATTACGGGCGGTAATGGATCTTCTTGCTTGCTGTGTGAAAATTGAGCAAATCAGTGGTTAAAGACAAATTCGGCAGAGTTTAAAAGACTCCATAAAACATCCTCAATGGCTGCCTGTCGGTTGGGTTTTTCGACCTGGAGCGCTTTTACGGCAATTGCAGCTTCTTCAGTGGTCGGTAGGCGTGAGTAGCATGAAAGATAGAGTTCTTCCAGAATCTGCTCTGCCGTCAGGGTGCTGCTGGCCAAGCGTGTGGCGCGGCCTTTTTTGTGGGTAAGCATTTCCTGCAGTTTGTTGGAGTTCATCAGATGCAGGGCCTGAACGACACTGGGCTTGGCATCTCGTTCACAGGGGCATTCGGAGCTGGCATTTGGACGTCCAAAGGCATCCATGAACTGGCTTTCCAGCTTATGATTCCAAGTCTGTTTTGCCATAGTATCTGGCGGCATTCCTGAAAAGGATTCCTTCACCTCCGTGACCGCGCTTACGCTGTCTAGGAGTGTTTCAGCAGGCAGTCGGCGGCGATAGCTGCGGCTGTAGTTCTTTAGATCTGCCAGGTTGGTCTCATTGGGCAGACTACTCAGGCGATAGGTTTGAGAGGACATGATGACACGCATCAGATGCTTCAAATCGTAGCCATGCTGGATGAAGTCTTTTGCTAACCAGTCAAGAAGTGGAGCATTGCTTGGCGGATTCGAGGCGCGGAAATCATCCACGGGATCGACAATGCCGCGGCCCATGAAGCTGGACCAGGTGCGGTTCACTATGGCCTGAGCAAAGTAGGGATTCTTCGCGTCAGTCATCCAATCGGCCAAGAGGGACCGTGGATCTTGTGTTTCTGCGATCGGTATTTCTGCATCGGCTGGTGGGCGCGGCTTAAGCGCTGTCTTCGTCACGGGGTGCTCGATGCTGGCTGCTCCAGGCTCGAACCACCAATGCTCGGGCTCTCCGCTGATCGGTGCAGAGATGCCTTGTCCCTTGTGCTTCATCTGGGTGAAAAAAGCTGCCAGTTGGTAGTAGTCTTTTTGGTCCCACTTTTCTGTCGGGTGGTGATGGCACTTGGCGCATTCCAGTCGAACTCCCAGGAAAATTTGACCAATGAAGGTGGCTGAATCAATGGGCTCGCGTTTATCACGCCAGATCGCGACGGGTCCATTTTTATGAGTGTTGCCTTCTGCCGTCAGTAAATCCCGGGCAAAGAGATTCCATGGCTTATTGTCGCGGAAACTCTGACGGATCCATTGATCCAGCAGGAAGACTGGTTTCACTCCCACTCGCGAAGGATTGGGACGAATCAGATCACCCCATTTGCAGGCCCAGTGATCAGCCCACTCAGGGCGCTTCAGCAGGGATTCGATCCAGAGTTCATGCTTCTTTGGATTTTTATCAGCGAGAAAAGTGCGGGCTTCTTCCACAGATGGGAGCATGCCAATTGCATCAAGAGTGCTGCGCCTCAGGAACTCGTGGTCGCTGCAGGATTCGCTCGGCAGATAGCCGATCTTTTGCAGACGAGAATACACAAGTTTGTCGATCTCATTGCGGACAGTCAGTGCCGTGTAGCGCTCAGCAGGGAACAGTTTTTCCGCAGGCACTGCGACACGTGAGATGGCCACCATGCCCATGTAACGGGCGACGATAACGGTCTCGCCGCTCTCCGTGTTGGTGGATACCTTGCCAGCCTCATCGACTGTGGCGATGGCTTTTTCTGATGAGATGTAGTCGGCCAGTGCTGTGACATCGCGAGTCGAGTTGTCTTCATACTTGGCGATGACTTTCAAAAGCTGTGAATCGTTCTTGCGATAAGTCTTTTCATTCGGAGTGACGTCAATACCCAGCAGTGCAGGCTGGTTCACTGTTTCATATGGCATGCCTTGGCGGATCCATTCTGCGATTGTTTTTGCCGACTCTGATTCGGGTTCAAAACGCTGCCCGCCTTCGTGTTGAACTCGCACAGTGGCTTTTTGCAGAATCAGGCTGTCCTCAGGCCTTGCAGGGAAGACACGACGTCCGCGCGAGTCATTGACGACCTCCATAAAATCCGTCTTTGGATCAAAGGCGAAGATCGAAAGGTGAAAGCCAGCCTGGCCGCTGGATTTGGCATGGCAGGCCCCCAGATTGCAGCCTGCTTTTGTCAGGATCGGCAGAATGTCTTTGGTGTAGGAAAGGGTAGGGGGCTTTGTGCTCGCCACCGTTGTGGTCGTCTGGAGATTGGTAAGGCTAGCTTTTTCATCGATCTTGACGACCTCGCCACCGTGGAGCGCTGCAAAGATGGTTTTCCCATCGCTGCTCATCACGGCTGCATTTGGCACGTCGTCGAGTTTGGTGAGTTTCTTTTGTTTGCCTGAAGTGAAAGCGAGTCGCACCCCGTCGTGTTTCTTTAACTCGGTCACTTTTTCGACTCGGCCTGATTCCGTGAAGTAGGTGAGGCTACTGGCATCGGCTGTCCAAAAAAGAGCATTCACTCCCGAAGATTTATCTCCTAGCAGCATGATCATTTCCTTGCTGTCGATATCCCAAACTTTGAGATCTTTATCTGCACTGCCTGTGGTTAACCATTTGCCATCAGGGCTAAAGGCAAGTGCCGTGATGTGCCCGACGTGGCCTTCAATTTTGGCTTTTTCCTTGAAGCTGGAAGCTTCCCATACCTTCGCTAGATTATCCGCCGCACCGGTGGCCACTTGCTTGCCGTCTTGGCTGATGGTGAGGCTGACAATATTGTCTGCATGGGCTTCGATTGTTTGAGTTGGTTTCGAGTCGCCCAGTTTCCAGCGGTGCAAAAGACCTCGAAGACTTGTAGCGCCGTCTGCTATGATTAGGGTGGTGTTGTCGAGTAGAAAGGCGATTCCTGTGATCCGACCCTCAAGAGGTTGGGATAAGGTGGTTGTTAACGTCCAGTCACTCGTATTCCAGACTAAAACGCTGCGATAGCCACCAGCTGCCAGCCGTGTAGCGTCACTATTCCATGTCAGGGATTGGATGACATCTGGATGGCCTTCCAGAGTAGAGACGACGGGTGAGTCCTTGGCATTTAAATCACGCACCACGACGCGATTGCCAATGCCTGCCGCCAGCCATCGGCCATCGGCACTTAGTGCCAGCGACGTTGCAGGTGCATGATTTTCTGGGAGCGACGTCAGCTTGTCTGCTGGGGTCAGTTCACCAAACTTTTTGAGAGCCTCTTCATCCCAAGCGGCACCGGCATTGACCCAGGCTTTAAGCAAGTTCTGCTGCTTCTCTGGCATCTGCTTTTTAGGGGGCATGTGAGCCTCGCCTGCGTCGCTCAAGACGGTGATAAGAGCGCTTTTAGTGGCATCGCCAACCTTGAGTGCTGAACCGTTGTCGCCGCCTTTGAGCGCTTGGTTACGCGTTTCGAGAGAAAGCCCGCCTTTCATTTTCTCTGAGTTATGGCAGCTCAGGCACTGCGTTTTCAGCAATCCCATGGCCTGCGCTGGATTGACCTTCGATTCCTCTGCCATGAGCAAGGAAGTCAGTAAAAAAAGCAAAAGCACATAGGCGCGGGCAGTCATCGTCAGGTCGTACTACGCACGTCTGATGATTCCTCTTGCCAGCTTCCAAGCTTGCCGTCGGCTTTGTCTCTTATTTCGTGAATGCTTTGTCCTTGGCATTGCCGCCGCTGCTGAGGTAGGCGAGCAGATTGAGCAGCTCGTCCTGGTTCAGGGCATTGATCATACCGGGTGGCATCATGCTGACTTTGCGGGTCTCTTTCTTGGCGATGTCGCTTTCGTTGATGGCGAGTTGGTCGCTCGGGGAGAAGGGGTTCGTCATGATAAAGATTTGCCCATTTTCCTCGACGACAATGCGGCCAAGGATGGTGCTGCCATCTTTTTTGGTGATCTCATGGCTGTCGTATTGGTCGGAGATGACTTTGCTAGGATCGACGATGTTTTCCATGAGGTCACGCATGGTGTAGCGGTTGCCGATGCCGGTGAGATCAGGGCCGATACTGCCGCCATCGCCATTGAAGCGGTGGCAGGTGGCGCACATGGTGCTGCGGTACATGGCCTCTCCATTGGCAAAGTCGCGTCCTTTGAGTCCATCGGCAGTGAGTTTCACGACTTCATCGACCGTCCAGGCTTTCCCAGGGCCTTTGGGGGCCACGTAGTTGGGGATGGTGATGGCCTCTGTTTTACTGCTGAGCTCTTCAAGCGCTGCGAGTTCCTCAGGCGGCACAAAGGTAGCCATGGCGTCTTTGCGAATGTTTTCGATGAAGCCTTTAAAGCTATTGCCACCTTTCCAAGTGCGGGCACGAGGGAACCAAGAGAAGAAAGTCTTTCTCAGTTCAGGGGTCCAGCCTGCTGTGGCATTGCGCAGAGCAAACATGTAGCTGATCTGTTGGCCATTGGGGCGGCTGCCTGCGGCAGCTCTAGCCGCATTCGCGTAGCCATCGTTTCGGCTTAAAACCGCATCGGTAGC
>JAIXOU010000058.1 GCA_027486585.1 Verrucomicrobiaceae bacterium
CAGTGGTGATAAGGGTGGCTTCCATCCATACCCTCATCAGTGGTTATGGTAATTTGTACAGTGATTTGTTCATCGAGTATTTACCATACCCAGTTATTCATTTCATGCGTTTGCCCTGTGAGGTGGCCGGTAAACTCGGCTCCGCTGCCTGAGCCGTCACAGCCTTCTCAAATTTGGTCTGCCAGCGTTCCCAAGCTTGAAGGCAGCGTTGACGGAAATCAGTGGGTTTTACCTCCATTGCCCGAAGAGCATGACGGTGATCCCAGGCGACAACCGTGGTGGTGATGGCATGGATGAGCTGAAACTGACAGCGCCAGAGCCAACGACCTAGAGGTGAAAACGTCGCTAGACGTTCGCTGAGAAATTCGCGCTGAAAGGCAAGGTGCTTCATTTCATCTCGGAGGATCTTTTGGGTCAGCTGATGCACGGCTGGATCAGGGCAGCGCAGATACAAAGTGCCGTAATAGACCTCAGCGATGAGTTCCGCCGTTAACAGCACTTGAATGGCAAACTCGAGGTTCACGAGGAAGCGCAGCCGGCGGAAAACACTGTTGGTCCATTGTTTCTCCAAAAGAGTGCCTCCGAGCCTTTGCACGACGCGGGCGAGCAGTTGAGAATGGCTTTGCTCTTCGACAATGAACAGATCAATAGCCCGCTGATAGCCACGGAAGTTTTCTAGAGGTGCCACCTCACGTGCATAGCGTCTCAGGCGGGTGCCGCTGCCGGACTCTCCAAGCTGAAATGTGGCCAAGGAGGCTGCAATGGGCAAACGTACGTTCTCCGGCAGTGTGCAGGGATCGTCAGTGAACTGCATGGTGTCATTGAGCCGCGTGTTGACTTCGAAGTGGTTGATCCAAGTTTGAGTATTCATGAGGGTCGTGTGATGGAGGGTTAGTTGGATTCGTCAGTGATCACTTTGAGGCGATCCATGACCTTGCGGACGGTCTCATCCAGCGTGGAGGTGCCTGCGGTGACGCCGACATCGCTGACCCCGGTGAACCAGTCCGGCATGAGATCTTCGGCGGTCTCGACCTGATGCGTGCGTACGCCAAGTCGGGTGGCTTTTTCGGTGAGCTGGCGGGTGTTGTTACTGTTGCGACCACCGATCACGACGACCACCTGGCAGTTGCGGCAAATGTCCTCCAGGGCGGTTTGACGCTGTTTCGTCGGGTGGCAGACGGTATCGATAAAGCGCACTTCGGCCTGGGGATGACGCGTTTTGACCGCCGCGACCAACTGCAGCACCACATCCAGCGGCTGCGTGGTTTGAGACACGACACCGATTTTCCCCGAGTCTGGGATTTGCGCCAATTGTTCCTCTGCTAAAATGACAACGGCTTCTGGGAAATCGCCGATCAAGCCTCGGACCTCCACATGATCACGCTGACCGATCACCACGGGGTGGTAACCTTCCTGAACCAGTGTGGCCAGGGCTGCGTGAGCTTTCCGCACCAGTGGGCAGGTCGTATCCGTGATGAGATGACCCGCTTTCTGCCAGGCCTTCCGATGCCGATCTGACGCACCATGCGCGGTGATCACCACGCGCGGTGTTTGCGCTGAATCCAGATGATCCAAATGGCCGGACTGCACACCCAAGGTCTGCAAATGAT
The DNA here is from genome assembly GCA_027486585.1 of Verrucomicrobiaceae bacterium. Taxonomy (GTDB): domain Bacteria; phylum Verrucomicrobiota; class Verrucomicrobiia; order Verrucomicrobiales; family Verrucomicrobiaceae; genus Prosthecobacter. The sequence goes on from JAIXOU010000058.1 coordinate 1,611, forward strand.
CTGCCACCACAGGATTATGCACGAGCTGACCGAGCATGGTGACAGGCTCCCGCATGGCAGCGGAGTGAGTGGCACGAAGAGCGTCTCTGACGCCAAAGCACATGCCGTGATGTTGAGCTAGATGGAGGTTCATATTATTTGTTCTGGGTTCTTGGTTCCTTGTTCTTGGTTGGGCGGGGTAGTTTACTTTGTAATACAAAGTTAAAGGGTAAAAAGAAACCTAGCCTTGCGGTTTCATGGCTTTCACGATGCTTTCCAGCACCTCGACATAGCTCTTGAAGGCCTTCTTTCCTGCGGCGGTGATTTTATAGGTCGTGCGTGGTCGGGTACCTGACTCATCTCGGTCTTCTTTGACAAAATCCGCTGCCGTGAGAATGCGCAGATGAGTGATCAAATTGCCATCACTCATGCCAAGTTCAGCTTTGAGATCCTGGAATGCCCACTCGCCTCGACTAGCCAGCAGAGTCATGATAGAGAGACGCGCCTTCTCGTGGATCGTCTTGTCGATCTGGTCAAAGTCGATCATTCTGCTGAGATGACCTCCGGCTTTTTGCTAATGAACACGGCGACTGCATAAATGATGTGCAGGAAACCAAAGGTGAGACCCATGGCCATGAAGGCCGGACCTGTAGAGGCGTTTGCCAAGTGAAGTTCACCCTTGGCAGCCCAGAACCAAAACAGCATCAATCCAGCAGCAACAAACGTCCAGCCTAAGCGAACCAGCGAGCGCGGTGAAAAGCTGGCAGTGGCTAGAAGAGCCAGACCATAACAGACGATCCAAATCAGCGCTGCTAGGGTCAAACTTTGCAAATGCACGATGAGGCCGATTCCAAGAATGCCTCCCACCGCCAAGGGTGGCAAAATAGCACGTAAAGCCATGCGCATACCATCCGATATAAAGGCTTGTCCACGCTTTTTAGCGTCACGAGAGAGTAGAAAAACATTCAATGCTGCGGTGACTGCCAGGATGCCCAGCCAAATGAACAAAAACTCATTGGGCGTCATAGCTTTAGCCTCGCATGAAGCCAATTCATAACCACCAGCTGAAACAGCCGTCGCCAAAACTCCACCCACCAAAGCCGCTGGAGCAGAGATAGCCCGGTAGATGTGCGCCTTCTCCATCAGAGATCGGATCACGCGTAGATTATCGAGGGCGTCTTGCTGGCTGCTCATGAGATAACTTTGCGACATAAAGTGAATCGCGCAAGTATAAACTTTGCATCACAAAGTATTTTCTTTTCAGCACTGATTAAGACCGTGGTTTGAGCTTTAGACTTTCGGGGGGTGCGACGCCTAACGAGGGCACCGCTGGTAATTTCAGCGTGGTCAGGTAAGCAATGATATCCCAGCGCTGATCTGGACTGAGTGAAGCCTCGAAACTAATCATGGGTGTGCCGTTTAATCCAGTCGCCAGAACCCGATACACATCGGCTGGACCGTCGCCACAGCGTAAATGTGGTTGGCGTAAATCGGAAGGTTTGGATGGCTGATTCCAAATGTCTTTGAGTGTCGACGCAGCAGGTCCATGCCCATCTCCATCCTGGCCGTGACAGACTGCGCATTGGCCCTTAAATAACTCTTTGCCTTTAATTGCATGATTCTGTCGTTCGGCCAGCTGCTGCAGCCATGCTGGTGGAGAAGGCAATTTAATCTCCTCGGCATAGTTCTCAGGCTTCCGCCAGCGACGAGAAAAGGATTTCACGTACTCAATGACTGCACGGACTTCAGAGTCCGATAAATGCGTGAACATGCCCATGCCAGTGCCGGTTAAGCCTCCGCGAATGGTCCGTGCCAGATCTGCTTCTGTTGGAAGCATGCCATAGGGCGTGGAGCGGAATTTAAAGAGGCCTTCGCGAAAGGAGCGTGGCTTGGGCAACAAGTTGGCACTCATCTCTCCAGCGCCGTCCCCCCTCGTACCATGGCAAACCAAGCAATGCCGCTCAAACACGTATTTGCCTTCCATGTACTGGTTCAAATCCATAGGCTGGGGTTCTATGGCGGGTGCCATTTGAATGAAGCCCAAGCCAAGGCCTAAGATGATGGAAGATGCGCGAAACAAGAGAAGTACAGACGACCCAAAGTGAGCACTTCAGTTACTGTATCTAGTCTGATCTAGTGCGGGAATTGTCATGCGCTAAAAATTGGGCACGTCACATTTTATTTACCCAAGAGAAAAGCTATCAAATCACTCATCTGATCCTTGGTTATGGCGGCCTCCAGTCCTTCCGGCATGAGGGTCCGGTCGAGGGACTTCATGTCCTTGATCGCGCTGCGGGAGATGGTCTCCTTGGCTCCGCCCATCATGGCGAGCACGACGGCGTCGCTGGTTTCGTTTTGGATGAGGCCACTAAGGCTGCGGCCGTCTTTCGTCTCGACGGTGTAAGCACTCCAGCGGGCTTCGAACATGCGGTTGGGGTCGAGGATGTCGGAGAGCAGACCTTCGGGCGGCTTCACCTTCACGTCAGAGAGTGGTGGTCCAACATCGACGCCCAGAGTGCCGTGCTTGTGGCAAGTAACGCAGATGGTTGAGAAGACTTGCTGGCCGCGTTTGGCGTCGCCTTTCATCGTGGTGGCGACCATGTATTCCTTCACGATGGCGGCGCGGTCGGTATTGGCCTCGCCGAAGAGCTTTTTGGCGAGTTCGGCCATTTCGCCTTTGCCGCGCTGATAAGCCCAGCGTTTTTCGACATCTACCCACGCGGGCGGGAACTCGCCTTTTTCCATGCGCTTGAAGAGTTCGAGCGCGGTGGTGGCGTTGGCGGTGAGGATGGTCACGAGGTCACGTTTGAGGCCGGGACCGGCTTTGGGCAGGAGTTCGTAAATGAGCGTCGAGGTGCTGGTGGCGCTGAATTTTTTCAACAAGGCCACGGTGGCCGCAGTGAGCTCCAGCGGCTGCGTGGTGGTGAGCAGGTTTTTCACCACCGGCTCGACAGCGGCCCATTTCCGCGACGCCAGCAGCGGCAGCACGGCGAGGCGTTGATCGAGCGGTGCCTTGGCATCGGCGATGATGGTGTCGATCTTCGTTTGAAGCGCGGCGATCTCCTTGGCGGCGTCTTCGTGGCCTTTGGGCAGTTTGGCGAGACCTTGGAGCAATGCGGGTTTCCACCAGAGGAGTTCGCTGGGTTGCTTTTGGAGAAGGGTGAGCAGTGCGTGGATGTCGCCGGCATCGCCATCAGCGAGCGAACCGGCGGCAAAGGTGCGGAAGGTGTCGCTCTTGGTGGCGGAGAAGGTGGTGAAGAAGCTGTCGCCGAGCTGGCTGAGGACGCTGCCCATGTTCTTCGATGAAGCGCTGGCAACCATTTTGGCCATCCATGGGTCTTCGCCATGTTGGGAGAGGATAGTAGCGAGCTCCTTTGTGTCGGTGATGCTGGGGATTTTGAGGAAGAGGGCGCGTTCGGAGTGCTCGGGGAGAGGTTTGAAGTGTGGTGCAGCCGTCCCGGCTGCGACAGAACCAGCCGAGACGGCTGGACCACTCTTCTTCGGCACCACGCGCCAGATGCGCCCATGGTTTTCGCCTTGGCGCATGTCGTGGGTTTTGACGAACTCCTCGGGGAAGAAGCGGGCGTGGTCGATCCAGCGGCGGTAGATGTCGCAGATGTAGATGGCGCCGTCGGGGCCGGTGGTGAAGTTCACGGGGCGGCTCCATTCGTCGCTGCTGCGGAAGAACTCGGTGCGATCACCGACCCGCGTGGCTTTGAGCGAGGCGCCGTTCGGCTCGATCTTGTAGCGGGTGACGAGCTGGCCGGTGGGATCGGGGACGAAGACGTTGTTTTTGAGTTCGGGCATCAAGTGGCCGCGATAGACGCCGAGGCCACTGCAGGCGGTGTTCGTGCCAGCGTGCGCATCGGCGGTGGTGTGGGTGATTTGTAGCGGATAGACGCGGGTCTCCGCGCCGGGCGTGGCGATGTCTTCATGCACCTGCGTGATGCCGGCGTGCGGATTCCGCAGCATGGCCTCGTAGGGCATGACGGTGAACATGAGCGGGTTGCGATTCGAGCAGTAGAAGTGGTGGCCGTAGTCGTCGAACGCGCCGCCGTATTGGCCTTTGCCGCCGGTGGGTGTGATCTCGCCGGTCTTGGGGTTCCATTTGAAGTTGGAACCGGCGACGGATACCGCGGAAGATGGAGGATGGACGATAGAGGATGGAGGCTGAGCGCCTGCGGCTTGATCTATCTTCCCTCCTCCATCTTCCATCTTCGGATTGGCTGGGTATATTTCACGGGCATCGAGGCCGTTGTTGAAATGCACGCAGCCATCGGGACCCCAGCGCGGCGCACTGACTTGAAGCTGGCTATGCTTGGGATTGAAACCGCGGATGAGCGGCTTGATGAGGTCGGCTTTGTTGTCGCCGTCGGTGTCTTTGAGGAAGAGAATCTGGCTGCGCGTGGTGGCGATGAGGCCGCCGTCGTAAGGGAGCAGGCCCTGCACGTTGTCCATGTGGTCGGCAAAGGTCACGGCTTTGTCCATGCGGCCGTCGCCGTTCTCGTCAGTGAGGAGTTGAATGCGGGAAAGCCAGGGATCACCGGGATTCGGCGGGCCGAGCGGGTAGTCGCGCATGTCGGCAACGAACATGCGGCCTTTTTCATCCCAGGTGCATTCGACAGGATCGAGCACGAGCGGCTCAGCGGCGACGAGTTGCACTTCATAGGGTCCATCGAGCTGAATGCGCTTCATGCTTTCTTCGGGCGAAAGGGCTTCGGTTTGGCCATCGCGCACGCTGACATCGCTGCCGCCGCTGGCCTGGATGGCGGACCATTTCTCTTTGAACTCGCCGAGCGGATGCAACTCGTAGCGACGCACGATCATCTCCGCGCCCTCGGTCTGGAGGAGGATTTTGCCTTCGCTGGGTTTGCAATCGAAGGCCTCGTTGATGAGCGCTCCATTGACGAAGTATTGCAGCGTGTCGCCCTTGGCGATGACTTCGAGGCGGTTCCACTCGCCGCTGGGGCTTTCGACATCGTTTTTGCCGCGGAAGCCGACCGTGTCGCTCCAGTCTTCATCGCGACCTTTCCAATTGATGCGGCCTTTGGTCACGGTTTGGCGTGGAGAGCCTTGTTTCCAAATCTTCTCCTTGTCGCGATCGAGCGTGAACTCAGCGGAGAGCGAAGTCGTGAGTTCAGGCGTGGGGGAGAGTACCAAAATATCCCCTATCCCACCCTCAATGATCTGCGCCTCGATGCTAGCCATCCAGGTGTCGCTGTAGGTGCCGTGCGGGCCGTAGGCGTGAAGGAGGATGCCGTTGTCCTTCGCTTTCTTTTCGCGAGCGCCCCAGGTCTTCGTGCCCCATTTGAATTCGATGACGAGATGGTAGTCGCGGAAGTTTTCCTTCGTGGCGACATAGCCATAACCACGACCGGAGATGTTCAGCGATCCATCAGCGGCAAAGGTCCAAATGTTTTTTGGAGCGTCGTGGAAATCCATCTTGGGATTGACATGATGCTCCACATTGCCGCTGCGGATGGTTTCGAGGAGATCTACCCTTTTTGTAACGGGCTGAGCCGCTAGTGCAGATCCGAGGGATAGTGCCAAGGTGACGAATGTGGAGCAGCGCATGAGGGAGATACGGCAAAGGGTAGGAGACTCTAACGGCCTACACGGAATCGATGCTCGTCTGAATGCAGCTACTGATGGTGTTTTTGTGATGCTCATTGAACAACGACTCTTCAATTCAGTGAGCATTGCTCTGAATTGAATGCCTTAACGCTGGTAAAACCAAGCTGGTTGTGGCAATCTGAGACTCATGCGGCGTCCTTGGCTGATTTTGATCTTCTGCCTACTGGCTGGTATACTAGCTTGGTGGGAGCTGCGGCTAACGAACTCTGCCGAGAGCGAGAAGATATCAACGGCAAAGATTCTTTCAGAATCCGAATCTGCGGCCAAGGCAAGCATGAAACCAACTTTGTCTGTGAACGATGTTCCAATGGTTCCAGCATCTGAGCGTGAACGAATAATGCCTCAGAATGACAGCCAGACAGGACCGCGATTCAAGCGGGCCTACATGCTGAGCCTCGATCAGGGTAAGCTGGCATTTCTTGAAGCACAGGACATTGAGGGAGATTTCGCCAAACCTCGGCGCAAGCCAGAGGAATGGTCGGGGATGCTGCGCTGCCGGCTGATGTCTGAAAGCAATGCCGTTTTGGCCGAAGAATTGCTGCCAGCACCGGATCATCTCTGTGCTGTGATTGACCCGAAGTCGGGCTATGACAAACCTGTGCAATATACCGTGGCAGGACCTGTGACTTTCCAAGTGCGGCTGCCGCGTGTGAAAGGGGCTGTCCGGCTCGACATTTCCCGTATCATCCAACCTGCTGACTCCACCCAGCCCGGTCTCGAAGGCCAACTCGGCTCCATTCTCCTGCCACGCTCATGAAAACATTGATCCTGCTTCTTGCCATCGTCACTACAACAGCGCTGCGAGCCCAGACCTCCAACCTCGTAGTAGTGGAGCAAAACGGCCCGCGTAGTACGCGGGTGAACATGGTCTTTTTGCCCGATGGCTACACCAGCGGCCAGATGGGCAAATTTGCCACCGATGTGCAGGCGACACTCACGTTCCTCCTCAGCAAGGAGCCTTGGAACCGCTATCGCAGGTATCTCAATATTTATCGGATCGAGGTCGCCTCCAACGAGAGTGGAACCGACAACACTCACGTGCCCACCCCAAACCCGCGCACTACGCCGATCGTGCTAAAGGACACTTATTTTCACACAGGTTTTGTCACCAACGGACAGGGTTTTGATAGGCTGAACACAATCTCGTCCACAGGCAGTAGCAGGGCCTATGCTATGTTAAACAAACATGTCCCGGAGTATGACATCCCGATCGTGATCGTGAATGACGACACCTACGGAGGCAGCGGCGGCCCCATCGCGATCGCTACGACCAATCAATTCAGTGCTCAGATTCTGGAGCACGAGCTGGGGCACTCCTTTGCCAAGCTGACGGATGAATATGATGAGGAACTTCCTGGCTACCCGAACACGGAGTATCCCAATGCCACGGCCAAGACCTTGCTCTCAGAGATTCGCTGGAATATGTGGATCGAGTCTGGAACGCCGGTTCCCAGAACGCCTGAATACGATCCGCTATACAATGACAAGGTCGGCCACTTTGAGGGTGCCAACTATCACGCGAGCGGCTGGTTTCGACCCCATGACGCAGCCCTCATGCGCTTCCTTAATGCCCCTCCGGGTAGTGTGACCCGTGAGGCTATTCTACTGAACTATTACAGCAGAGTCTCTCCCATTGATGATTATAGCCCCCAAACACTGTCAAGAACAGTCACCAGCCAGTTTCCACTGAGCTTCAGCGTCACGCCGAAGGTGCCCAGTACGGCCCCAGCACTGACGGTTCAGTGGCTGCTCGATAATGCTCCCATTTCAGGACAAACGGGAACGACGCTGAATATCGCCAGTGCGAGTATCGGTAATGGTGTCCACAAGATTAAAGCCGTGGTGCGTGATCCTACGAACTGGGTGAGGCGTGACCCCACTGGGCTCATTGTGGATGAAATCACCTGGTCCCTCACGCTCAGTAATCAGGTCGGCACGGCCGCCATCACCACACCGCTACCTGAAATGACGGTGATTCAAGAACTCTACACCCTCCAGTTGGATGCCACTTCCACTGGCCCGGGGCCCATCAGCTACCGCTGGTTTAAAAACAACGTGGAACTTAATCCTGCCGTCACCACGCCGACACTCACGGTGGGTCCCGTCACTTTGGCGGCCGCTGGCACTTACACGGTGAAGGTCACAAACCCTGCCGCCACGGTCTCTCATAGCAGTGTACTCGGCGTCATCCGGCCCACCATTCCGCGAGTCGTCGTAGGCAGGGGCAAGACTGCCACCCTTCCCATCACCGCTTCAGCGAATGTGACCTCGGCTTTCTGGTTCATCGGTGAAGGTCCGGACCTCCCGAACAATACCCGCTATGCAGGAGCCACGACCAAGTCTCTCCAGATCAAGAATGCGGGCACGGATGACAGCGGATTCTACAACTTTGGCTCGGGCGCCTTCGCCGGAGGCCAGGCCGAGCTGCTCGTCGTCACCACAAAGCCTGACTACACGGGCACCACATCGACACTGCCGACCTTCATCATTGGGCAAAGCGTCAATGAGCCCTTCCCGATGCCCAGCAATATTCTTCAAACTCCCAACAGCTTCACCGCCGTCATGCCCGCCGGTTTAAAGATCGATTCCAAAACCGGCCGGATCACAGGGAGCCCGACGAAGGCTTCCAAAGACCAAGCTCTAGGCGACGAGATCACCTTCACCGTCGGCAATGAATTTGGCAAAGTGCCGGTGAAAATCCGACTGCTCGTCAAGTCGCTGCCTCCTTTCATTGAGGGCGTGTTTACAGGTTCCATCACGCAGGGCTCCGCCCTAGGTGGTCCTTTAGGGGGCCGGATCGACCTCACGGTGATGAGCACTGGAACCTACAGCGGAAAGGCATTCATCGGCACGGAGATACTGTCATTTAGTGGCCCGCTCTCGGTTCTGAATCCAGCGGCAACTTGGGCATCCGGCTCTTTCACGCTGAAGCCCAAGCACGCCACCGCCAGCATCAACCTCTTGTTTGAAGTGAATGATGCGGGCGACAGCGACCCCACCACGGCTAATGTCGTACACTCACAATTCCTTGCCTGGCGGAACAAATGGCTGCCTCCCGAGTCTCAGGATCCCATGCGCGGCTACTACACCTTCGCCTTCCAATCTCCTACAGAGACCAGTGCCCCCAAAGGCCACTGCTTCGGCTCGGTGACCATTGATGCGAACGGAAAGACCATCGCCACAGGCAGATTGGCGGATGGAGAGAGCTTCACCACGACCTCTCATCTCAGTCCTGAAGGCAAAGTTCACGTTTACCAGCCTCTCTACAGCACTCTCGACAAAGGCATCTTCTTCGCACTTCTCGATCTCGATCCCGCGCCTGGACCCCTAGGCCCCGCCTTTGCCAGTTCCAGCCCGGTATTGTGGATGAAACCACAGGATAAACCTACTTCACGAATCTATAAAAATGGCTTCGGTCTGCTGCAAATGGAGGTCTTTGGTGGCCTCTACACCCCTCCCGATAAAACGGTGATCCCCATGGAGCTGCCTGCCGCCAGTGGTGTTCCGCTAAAGAATGCTATGCTTGAATTTGCCACCACACTCGGGACTGATCCCCTCGCGGTAAACGCTGACGTGACTCTGAACATCAGAGCAGCCGGCGCTACTACAGTGAACCCCAATACCAAGCTTGTCAGTTTCTCTGTCACTCCTACGGATGGTCGATTCAAAGGCAGCTACACAACGAAGGACAATGATCCCCGTTCCACCGCACCCGTCCCTCCTATGATTACCCGCAAGGTCGATTACCAAGGCATCTTTGTGCGTGAAAACGGCGTCCAAAAAGGTTTTGGCTTCTTCCTCCGGGATGCTTTGCCGAAAGCAGATGGCAGCACTACACCAACGACCAGCCCGAAAGATTCAGGCAGCGTAAGACTGCTCAAATCACCCTAATGAGGGCAGTCCAAGGTGCCTGAACATATGAAGCGAACTCTAGTCATCTCAGTCAGGTCGTCCTGACCAAACTGACTTATCCAGCGATCGTGAATACGTCGCGGGCATCAGCGATGCTGCCAGTGAGGGCAGCTGCGGCGACCATGACAGGGGACATGAGCACGGTGCGGCCTGTGGTGCTGCCTTGGCGACCTTTGAAATTGCGATTGGAAGAGGAAGCGCAGAGCTGATCACCGATGAGCTTGTCTGGATTCATGGCAAGGCACATAGAGCAGCCTGCGGCACGCCATTCAAAGCCGGCGGCTTCAAAGATTTCATGCAGGCCTTCCTGACGTGCCAGCCCGTCCACGATTTGGGATCCTGGAACGGCGATAGCTTTCACCCCAGCAGCGACTTTTTTGCCTTTGATGAACTTCGCCACTTCCCGGAAGTCACTCAGACGACCATTGGTGCAGGAGCCGATGAAGGCGACGTCGATCTTGGTGCCTTTGATGGGCTGACCTGCAGGCAGCTTCATGTAATCCAGCGCTTCTTGAATGGAGACGCGGCCTGGCTCGGTGGTGGCGCTTTCTGGGGTCGGAACGTTTTCCGTGACGGAGATCGCTTGGTCTGGGCTAGTGCCCCAGGTCACAGTCGGTGGCACGTCCTCGGCACGGATGTTCACCACATCGTCATAAACCACGTCTGCATCTGAAGCGACAGCGCGCCACTTGGCCACGGTGGCTTCCCATTCAGCCCCTTTCGGAGAATAAGGGCGGCCCTTGAGATACTCAAAAGTCTTTTCATCTGGGTTCACGTAACCGCAGCGGGCACCGCCTTCGATGCTCATATTGCAGACGGTCATGCGCTCTTCCATCGTGAAGGCGTCAAAGGTGCTGCCACCGTATTCATAAGCGTAACCAATGCCACCATTGGCACCCAAAAGACGGATGATGTGCAGAGCTACATCCTTGGAATACACGCCTGGACGGAGCTGGCCGTCCACATTGATGCGGCGGACTTTCATCTTACTCAAAGCCATCGTTTGCGTGGCGAGGATGTCACGCACCTGGGTGGTTCCGATACCGAAAGCGATGGCACCAAAGGCACCATGGGTGGCGGTGTGGGAGTCACCACAAGCGATGGTTGTTCCTGGTTGAGTGATCCCTTGCTCTGGACCGACGACATGAACGATACCCTGTTTACCGCTTGAAAGGCTGAAGTAGGTGATACCGAAGTCGCGTGCGTTCTTGTTGAGCTCTTGGATCATCGCCTCAGCGAGTGGATCGGAGAAAGGCGACACTTGGCTATCGGTCGGCACAATGTGATCGACGGTGGCGAAAGTGCGATGGGGATAAGCTACCTTCAGATTCAAATCACGCAACATGCCGAAAGCCTGTGGGCTGGTCACTTCATGCACCAAATGCGTATCAATGAGCAGTTGTGCCTGCCCGTTTGCGAGTGTGCCGACGACGTGTGATTCCCAGACTTTTTCGAAGAGTGTCTTTGCCATGATTTTTTGGTGGTGGACGTACAGCCTAGCACGCTGAGGGGCGTGTGCAATCAGTCGGACGAAATTTCCTAATTCTAGCCCAGTTGACGCTTCAACTTCATGAGCAATTCAGGATTCCCCTCTAGCTCCTCCATGAGCAGCGTCAGAACTTCCAGTGTTTGGCGGCTGATGTGGTGCTCCATGCCTTCCACATCTTCATGGACTGTTTGTGGGTCTAGCCCAAAACTGGCCAGCAAGCGTGTGAGCACCTCATGCCGCCGAGCGATTTCTTGACCGATCTTCCGACCAGCTTCCGTCATGACGACACCGCGATAGCGCTCGTAAATCACGTAACCTTCAGCATCCAAGCGCTGGATCATGTTGGTCACGCTGGCCTGGGAGATGCCTAGATTCTTGGCAATATCGACGACGCGGGCATAGCCCTTCCCCTCGATCAGGTTGTGAATCTGCTCCAGATAATCCTCAATGGCCGGTGAATGGACATGCGCGGTGGTTTCTTGGCGCTTGGTTGGCATCTGCGGAGAAATAGCCAGAACGGAGCGGCGGCAAAGTCCAATCTTTGGCCAAGGCAAGAAAAGTTAGCCCAGGCTAAACTTCCGCTTGATCAACAGTCTGGCCTGATGTTCTTAGTCCAGGCTAACTTTCCCATGCGTGTCCAACTCCTTTTCCCACTCTTGCTGCTGGCGCTAAGTCACAGTTTCAGTGCCGAATCGGTGCGGGAGATGAGCACAGACCGGCCTGACACGACAGAATCCGCTTATTCCGTGCCCGCTGGGATGTTTCAGATCGAGATGAGCTTTTTCGATTACAGCCGTGATTCGCATCCGGGTGCTGTTTCAGAGCAGTGGATTTATGGTCAGGTGAACTTTAAGACCGGGCTTTCCTCGGACATTGACTTTCAGATGATCGTCAACAGTCACGCCATTGCCGGTGAGTCCGAGCGCGGTGATTCGACCAGAACCTCGGGCTTTGGTGATATCACGCTACGACTCAAAAAAAATCTCTGGGGTAATGATCAGGGCAGCACCGCTTTGGCCATCATGCCCTATGTGACTGTCCCCACTCACACTCATGTCAGTGAACAGGCCTGGTCAGGCGGTCTGATCATGCCGTTTGCCATGACACTCTCAGATCGCGTTTCCCTGGGTCTGATGACTGAGATGGATGTGGTGCACGATGCTGCAACCGACGGCTATGATCTCGAGTGGCTGCATTCGGCGACGCTCGGCTTCAGCTTCACAGAAGAATGGGGTGCTTTCATTGAAGTCGTCGGCATTGCTGGGCAAGACACGTCATTTCAGGCCCTCTTCGATGCTGGCCTGACCTATGCTGTGACACCAGAACTCGTTCTCGATGCAGGACTGCGTCTCGGACTCAATCGCGCTGCGCCTGATATCGGCCTCTTTACTGGCATGAGCCTCCGGTTTTAATTTTCCTCATCCATGTTTCGCCCTCTTTTTTCTCTAGTCCTTGTCTTTTCGCTGCTGACCTCCTGCGAGAGGCCATCTTCCGTGCGTGCAGATGGGAAAAAACGCATTCTCACGACCTTCACCATCATTCAGGACATCGCTCAAAACGTGGCAGGCGATGCAGCCGTGGTCGATTCCATCACCAAGCCAGGCGCAGAGATCCACGACTACGAACCCACGCCTCTCGATCTCGTCAAAGCCCAGGATGCCGACCTCGTGCTCTGGAACGGACTCGGACTGGAGCGGTGGTTTGAGAAATTCCTCCAGCAAGTGCGTGACGTGCCATCTGCCGTGGTTAGCTCAGGCGTTCAGCCCATGAGTATCGGCGAAGGTCCCTACAACGGAAAGGCCAATCCCCATGCCTGGATGTCGCCAGCAAACGCGATTCGCTATGTCGAAAACATTCGTGAGGCGCTGGTGAAACTCGATCCTAAAAATGCAGCGACCTACAACGCCAATGCAGCCGCTTACACAGAGAAGCTCAAAGCGGTCGATTCCCCTGTGAGGCAGAAATTAGGCACTCTGCCTTCGGCCCAAAGATGGCTCGTCAGTTGTGAGGGAGCCTTTTCCTATCTGGCCCGTGATTACGGCATGAACGAGCTCTATCTCTGGCCTGTCAATGCCGATCAGGAAGGCGCTCCGCAGCAGGTTCAAAAAGTCGTCGATACCATACGTCGTAATCAGATCCCTGTCGTCTTCAGTGAAAGCACGATCAGTGACAAAGCCATGCAACAAGTGGCCAAAGAAACTGGTGCTCGTTTTGGTGGCGTGCTCTATGTGGACTCACTGACGGACGCCAGCGGCGCCGCACCGACGTATATGAAGCTACTTGAAACCAACGCCGACACGATTGTGAAGGCGTTTACTCACCAATGACGCACCCACTCTCCATCGAAGTTTCCAATGTCACCGTTGCCTATCCGAACGGGCACACGGCGCTGAGTGATGCCTCTTTCACTCTGAAGCAGGGAACCATCGCTGCTCTCGTCGGCGTGAACGGCAGTGGCAAGAGCACCCTTTTCAAAGCCATCATGGGCTTTGTCCAGCCCGTCAGCGGTAGCATCCGACTGGCTGGTGACACGGTCAAAGAATCACGAAAACACAAGCTCGTGGCCTATGTGCCACAGACTGAAGAAGTGGATTGGACCTTCCCCGTCAGCGTTTGGGATGTGGTCATGATGGGCCGTTACGGACACATGAATTTTCTGCGCATCCCCAGTGCTGAAGACAAGCGAATGGTGCGCGAAAGCCTGGCCAGGGTCGGCATGACCGATTTTCAAGAACGCCAGATCGGCGAACTCAGCGGCGGCCAAAAGAAGCGCGTCTTTCTGGCTCGGGCACTGGCTCAAAATGGTCAAATCATCTTGCTCGATGAGCCCTTCACTGGCGTCGATGTCACGACTGAGGAAGCCATCATCGAACTACTGAGGGCTCTGCGTGACGAGGGCCGCATCATTCTCGTCTCCACTCATAATCTGGGCAGTGTGCCCGAGTTCTGTGATCAGGTCGTACTCGTGAATCGGACCGTTTTAGCCGCTGGGCCACTCGAAGAGGTCTTCACGGAGGATAACCTTAGCCGGGCCTTTGGCGGCGTGCTACGCCAGTTCCATTTTGAAAGCAGCACCATCCAGGATCATGATGGAAAAACCGTCAAACTTCTCACCGATGACGAACGGCCCCTGGTGTTTGGCAAAGACGGGCATCTCGAATACAAGGACCGCTCTGAGCGAGAGGAACTGGTGAAGCAACGAGAGAAAATAGAAGATGGAAAATAGAAGATAGATCCAAACCAACCTGCGCTATGAAGGAAGACTATCGGCCTAGAAAAGTGATCAATTCATTTAGAGATCTTGATGTCTATCAAATGGCAAGACAGGCCTCCTATCAGATCTTTGTGATAACCAAAGATTTCCCAAAGGATGAAAAGTATTCCATGACAGACCAAGTCCGTCGTTCCTCGCGTGCCGTGGCTAGCATGATAGCTGAAGCTTGGGCGCGCCGCAGGTATATGGCTGCCTTTATCGACAAACTTAATCAAGCTCAGGGCGAAGCAATGGAAAGCCAAGCGTGGTTGGATCAAGCGCTCGACTGTAAATACATGTCGTCCGAGAAACATGCAGAAATCGACGCCGCTATCCAAGCAATTGGCGGCAAACTCCAGCGTATGATCGACAAGGCCGACACCTTCTGCGGCTAACCTCAATCTTCCATCTTCCATTCTCCAAAGTGCCCTCCCTCCTCACACCCTTCGAATACGACTACATGCTGAAAGCCATTCTCGTGAGTGGCTTGATCGGTGGCGTATGCGCATTTTTATCCTGCTTTATCACGCTGAAAGGCTGGTCACTTATGGGGGATGCTCTTTCTCATGCCGTGGTTCCAGGCGTTTCGCTGGCTTGGATCATCGGATTGCCTTTTTCAGTCGGTGCCTTCATCGCAGGGATTCTCGCCGCACTGACCATGGGCTGGATCAAAAGGAAATCAGGGCTGCGTGAGGATGCCGTGATCGGCGTGGTGTTTACGAGTTGGTTCGCACTGGGCCTGCTGCTACTCTCCCTGTATCCGAGCCATCTGAATCTCAAGACCATCATCTTTGGTAACATCCTAGCCATCTCTGATCCTGATGTCCTGCAAGTGCTCATTATTGCCGGCCTCTCCATCCTCGTGCTCACGATCAAGTGGCGGGATTTACTGCTTTATTGCTTCGATGAAGCCCATGCCCGCGCCATTGGTCTGAATACAGGGTTTCTGCACTTCCTCCTGCTCTCCTTACTTGCAGCGACAGCCGTTGCCGCCCTGCAAACCGTGGGTGCCTGCCTCGTCGTCGCCATGCTCGTGACTCCGGGTGCCACGGCTTATTTACTGACCGATCGTTTTGGCAGGATGCTAGGCATTGCCACTTTGACCGGAGCGCTGTGCGGCATCACGGGAGCCTATGCCAGCTATTTCATCAATGGCAGCACTGGCGGCTGCATCGTGGTGCTGCAAACGCTCGTGTTCCTCACTGCGCTCATTTTTGCACCCAAGCATGGTCTGCTGGCCACACGCCGACTGCGTCGTCTGGCCACACAGAGCTTCACCCCAGCCAGCAGAGATAAAGCTGGCATCGTGTCATGAACTGGCTGACTCCATTGCAATATCCCTTCATGGTCGAAGCACTCATGATCAGTGCTCTGGTCGGCAGCGTGTGCGCCGTGCTTTCCTGCTACCTCGTGCTGAAAGGTTGGTCACTCATGGGGGATGCGATTTCTCATGCCGTGCTGCCCGGCATTGTCATCGCCTACATGCTCGGGTTGCCACTCGCCGTCGGGGCCTTTGCAGCTGGGCTCTTCTGCGCTACGGCGACAGGCTGGATCAAGGCCAGCACACGGATCAAAGAAGACACCGTGATGGGCATTGTCTTTACTGGCATGTTTGCCTTTGGGCTCGTTCTCTTTACGAAAGTACAGACAGATGCCCACCTGAATCACATTCTCTTTGGCAACATCCTCGGCATCGAGCGCGCTGACCTTCTGCAAACCATCATTGCAGCCGTGATGACTCTAAGCGTCGTTTTGATCATGCGCAAAGACCTGATGCTCTTCTGCTTTGATCCCGCTCATGCTCGCGCCATCGGGTTAAACACCACGCTCATGCACTACGTGCTGCTGTCCTTGCTTTCTGGGACCATTGTCGCCTCCATGCAGGCAGTCGGTATCATTCTGGTCGTGGCCATGCTCGTCACGCCAGGTTGCACGGCTAGGCTGCTGACCGACCGCTTTGATCGGATGTTAATGATTGCCACAGCCTCCTCGGTGCTAGCGAGTTGCCTGGGCGTTTACGTTAGTTTTTTCATCAACGGTACCACCGGTGCCTGCATCGTCTTAGCTCAAACATTGCTATTTGTGTTAGCCTTCGCTTTCTCGAAATATACAACCCACAGAAATCTTGCGAGGTAATGTCGCTTTTGGTGTCTAGAAGCTAGTGTAGTCAGCAGCAACGAATCAGTGATTGGCGAGCGCTAAAAGAAAAGCGACTAGGAGAAGAATTCCGAAAAGTAAAATAAAGCCAAAGACTTTCAGTTTGCACCGAATCTGGGGCGTTTGTTCGATGACTTCCCTGTAGCTACGGCGAGTGATCGTTTTCGTTTTGGTTTGGAGGTATAGCATAAGGCCTGCCGCGCCCAGCATGATTGTTCCGATTCTACCCTGCATATCCAGCATTCCAATGGTCAGCATACCAGCGGCAGACATTGCGGCCAATGCCACAGCCCAATAGCGCAAGAAATATAAACCCAATCCTATGACCAAACTGCCTAAACCAAAATAAAAGATCGATGAAGACAAGAACTCCCATTCCCGTCCGGTTGTGTTCATAATGATTCGATAAGTGACAAACGCCAGCGTGCTAAGTAACGAACCGCCAATAACTGTGTGCACTATGCCCGCAGCGCGAAGTGCTGCCTCAATGTAAAGATGCTCTCGGCGAATACCCGCAGAGTCTGGCGTCTGTGTGAGCACTTTGCTTTGCGGGGCCGCGTAAGGGTTTAGTTCATCCATCCTCCGATTTAGTCGAAGAAGAACAAATTGACGAGTTTTTCGTGCTGCTGAGCACCTCGTTTTTGCCTTCAAGCCAACCTAGGCACTAGAGCTGTGAATCATCTATCCTGTGGTCCATCCTTGCCTGATTCATTGAGCGCGCCACCGTAGGCTCTCCTCATGCTCGATTTTGCCAGCATTCTTACCGTTGTACTGCCCGTGTATCTCACGATGGCGGCGGGCTTTACTGTGCGAAAAACGGGTCTGCTGCCCGCAGAGGTGGATGCCGGGGTGATGCGTCTCTGCGTGATTCTTCTCACGCCCTGCTTGATCATTGAGCGCGTGGTTGGCAATGAAACAGTCATGCATCCGCTGCCAGTTTTAATCGCAGCCGGTTTAGGGTTTGGGCTGGTTGCTTTGGGTATCACGGTTTCCTACTTTGCCGCGCCGCTGATCGGCCTGCGCAAACATGAGGGCAGACGCAGCTTTGCCGTCTCTTGTGGCTTACAAAATTATGGTTTTGTGGCCATCCCCATCGTGACGGCACTGTTTCCCGACAATGGCACTCTAGGTGTACTTTTCACCTTTACCCTCGGGGTCGAGCTCGCCTGCTGGACGGTCGGAGTCGGCCTCTTGACAGGGCTCAGTCACGCTCCTTGGAAGCTGGCGCTGAATCCGCCTGTGCTGACGATCCTCTTTTCTTTGCTGCTGAATTTCACGGGTCTGCATGGTTATGTGCCCAAGGTCCTGCACAACACCTTTGCCATGCTAGGTGCCTGCGCGGTGCCTCTTTCAGTGCTGATCATCGGAGCTTCCATCGCTGATATTTGGGGCCAAGAACGCATGAGGTGGTCGATTGCCATTCTCGCGCCGTTACTACGACTGGCCCTAATCCCGATTGCCTTTTTGGCGGCAGCTTGGTATCTGCCTTTGACCGTTGAGCTAAAGCGCATCCTCATCGTTCAAGGAGCCATGCCAAGTGCCGTTTTCAACATCATGATCGCCCGCCATTATGGTGGCCATGCCCCCACGGCGGTACAGTGTGTGATTGCCACGACACTCGTCAGCATCATCACCACACCGCTTGTCATCGCCTGGGCACTCAAAGCTATCGGCGTGTGAGACAATTCTGCGTTTTAACTTTCTAACCCCCATCCACTTTTTTCAAAGCTATGCCTTACAACGAAGACGATACCGAGCTGGAAGATCTCTCTCCTCTCATGGAAGCCATCGTGCCAAAACTTGTCGCCTGCCGCATCCGCGAGTATCAAGCGGATGATCTAGAGGCTTGTCTGGAAGTTTACCGCTCCAATACACCGGACTTTCTCAGCCCTGAAGGGCTGGCGAATTTCACCGAGTTTCTGGAACTGGGTACCTCCTACTACCTTGTTGTTGAGCACGATGGAGAGATCGTGGGCTGTGGCGGACTTGAACTCGTCGGTGATTCAGATGCTGCCACACTGGTCCATGGCATGATTCATGGCGAGTATCACCGTCGCGGTTTTGGGGCCACGCTTCTCGCGGCGCGCTTAGCTCTGTTAGAGGTCGATAACCGCCCTGTCGATGTTTGGGCACAGACGAATGTGACCTCGATGCCGTTTTATGGGCGCTTTGGTTTCACCTACAATGCCGATCACAACGGACGTTCCCGCAATCAGGCGAAACTTTGGCTGAGCATTGACGGACAAGATATTTTGGATGTGCGCGACGCTCTAGAGGAGCGCAGTATCCGCATCCACTTGAACGATGTCCAAGAGGAAGACGAATACGAGAGTGATTGAAGCCAGTATTTAAAAGGTCTGAGTGCACTCAAAAGAAAGTTTGCATCGAAGACATCGTATCTGATAGCCTTCCTATTCACCTGCCCGCTAATCGCTGGCGGAAACAGAGAACCCGTAGTGTAAAACCCCTGCCATGAACTCACAGCAATCCACACGCCGCACTTTCCTGCGCGGCACCATCGCCGGCGCAGCCGGTATCGCCACCTTGCCGACCTGGGCAAAAACCATCGGTGCCAATGACGACGTTCGCGTCGCAGTCATCGGCTTTAATGGCCGCGGAGGTGGCCACATCGGCAGCCTTTTGGCGATCAAAGGCGTGCGTCTCGTCGCTCTCTGTGATGTGGATGACAAAGTCATGGCCAAGCAGGTGGCTTCCTTAGCCAAGAAGGGTATTGAGGTGAAGCAATACAAAGATTTCCGCGAGTGCTGTGCCGACAAAGACATTGACGCCATCACCATTGCGACGCCGAATCATAGCCATACCCTGATTGCCATGACAGGCATTGCCAATGGTAAGCATGTCTACGTTGAGAAACCCGTCTCTCACAATATGTGGGAAGGCCGCAAGCTCCTGGATGCCGCCCTCATTGCTGAAAAGAAAGGAATCGTTGTTCAGCACGGCATGCAGCGCCGCTCCGACCTCGGTTGGGCCGCCGCCAGTGAGTACTTAAAGAGTGGTCAGATTGGTAAAACCAACCTGAGCCGTGGTATCAATTACAAAGCCCGTAAGAGCATTGGTAAAGTTTCCGCTCCTGTTCAACCAGATGCGAATGGCCGTATTGTCGGCACTTTCCGTGACACGGGCGGCAAGCCACAGATCGTGGATCTCGATTACAAACTCTGGTCAGCCCCACGTCCAGTCGCTCCCGTTCAGCGTGAACAGATGCACTACGACTGGCATTGGCAGTGGGCTTATGGCAACGGTGATATTGGCAATCAAGGGCCACATCAGCTCGACGTGGCTCGCTGGATGCTCGGCAATCCTGGTCTTCCAAAACGTGTCATGAGCTTTGGTGGTCGCTGGGGTTACGACGACGATGGTCAAACCGCCAACAACCAAATGGCTTATTTTGAATATCCTGAAGGTGCACCGATGCTCTTTGATAATCGTGGGCTGCCCTTAAAAGACATGAACTGGACCAAGGGCGCAGAACCTGTTTATCGCATCAACGGTAAAACCTCAGCTCCGCGTATCGGCAACGTTGTTCATTGCGAAGGTGGATACATCGCCGAATCCAAGGCCTACGACAATGAGGGTAAAACCATCCAGAAATTCGAAATTCTCGAAGGTCCAAACCACATGAAGAACTTCATCGAATCCGTCCGTGCAGGAAAGCTGGTTAACAGCAACCTTCACGTCTCCCACGGCTTCCATGCAGCAGCACTGTCTCAGATGGCCAATGTTTCTTTCCGCCTCGGCAAGAAACTTTCCAACGACGAAGTCAAAGAACGCCTGAGCAACAGCAAGGCCGCCCAGGAAACCCTGGAGCACTTCATCGCCAACCTGGAAGCCAATCAAATCGACACCAAAGCCCAGCAGGCAGCGGTGGGACCATGGCTCGACTTCGATCCCGTCAGCGAGAAGTTCACGGGTGAATTCGCCGAGGAAGCCAATAAAATGGCCCAAGACGAATACGCAGCAGGCTTCGAGCTACCAGAAATCAGCTAGAACCCGAAACGGATCACCTCCGCCATTTAGAAGCCCACGCCGTCTCAGGATTGTGTGGGCTTTTGATTAGCTCTGACAAGTAACATTCTAGTAATAATAATTTTACATCTTGGCCCGATCTTTGCTTGCCATCTAATAGCATCGGTGAAAAGGTTACCGCTACTTCACCAATGGCCGACCAAGGACTCTATCAGTCACAGACTCAAAAGCTAGCTATCGGCCCGCAGATGCAGCAGAGCCTGCAGATTCTGCAGGCGCCGACTCTTGATCTGCGCCAAATCATTCAGCAGGAGATCAATATCAATCCTGTTTTGGAATTGGAGAGCCCAGAGGTCTCCCTAGAAGACACGGCCCCTGAAGATCCTGCCGACCGCGATGAGCTCGACTCCATGTCCCAAATGGACGAGGAATGGCGCGAGTATTGGGCCCAGAGCATGATGCAGTCCCCGAATCGCCGTACCGACGATCAGGAGCGCTGGCAATTCCTGATGGACTCCATCGTGGTCCCGATGACTCTTCAGGAGCATCTCACCACGCAGCTCCGCACCTCTGAAATTAAAGATCCTGTTCTCATCAAGAATCTTGAGTTTCTGATCGGCAGCATCGATGACCGTGGTTTTCTCCATAGCACGGTGGAAGAGCTGAGCCTTCAACATGGCATCCCTGTTGATGATCTACATGAGGCCAAGGCAACCCTGATCACCTTTGACCCCGTCGGTGTCGGTTCCGAAGATTTGCGCGAGTGTCTGATGATTCAGCTAGATCGACTGAGCAAGCGCCAGAGCCTGGCTTATCGCCTAGTGGACATGTATCTGGAAGACTTGGCCAACAAGCGCTATCCGATCTTGGCCAGAAAACTAGGCATGCCGATCGAACAGATTTCCCGTGCAGCCGACTTCATCAGCACCTTGGACCCGCGCCCTGCTTCGCGTTTCAGTGTCAGCTCGAACAACTACGTCAATCCAGACATCATCGTCGAGCGTCAGGCTGGTGAGTGGGTGCCTGTGATGAATGGCGATGAGCTCCCCCATCTGCGTTTAAGCAATGCCTATAAAGACATGCTGGGCCAGTCTGATAGCAGCACGGAAGTGCGGAACTACATCCGAGATAAAATCCGCAGTGGTAAGTTTCTCATCCGCAGCATCCAGCAGAGGCAGCAAACCATTCACAAAATTGCCGTCAAGATCTTGGCGCATCAGCAGGAATTCCTGGAAAACGGCACTAGCCAGCTGCGCCCACTGAACATGGCTCAGGTAGCCGACGAAGTTGGCGTTCATGAGACCACCGTCAGTCGCGCCATTTCCGGCAAGTACATGGCCACGCCGCATGGTGTCTTTGAGCTCAAATTCTTCTTCAGCCATGGCGTGAAAACCGATTCAGGCGAAGATCTCAGCAATACCAGCGTCAAAAACGCCATTTCTGATCTCATCAAAACGGAGCCCAAAAGCAAACCACTTAGCGATGACAAGCTCGCAAAGTTGCTTGATAAACAGGGAATTAAGGTCGCAAGGCGCACCGTCGCGAAATACCGTGAAGCACTCGGCATCTTACCAAGCCATCTCAGGAAGTCGTTTTCCTGAATCGTGCCAAGTGTCGCGCAAGGGTTGGATCAAAGGGTGATGCGCGTTTTCAGGATTAATCGATCTGTAATTGTGGGCGCAACCCATTGCGCTGCAGGAGATTGAGAGTGCCGCACAGCACCTCTTCACAGATCGGCGTGGCATCATGCAGAAGGATGATGGCTCCGGGACGCAGACTTTTTTCAATCCGTCTTAGTGCCAAGGCGGCGTCTTTTTCCACCGCATCGTAGCCTCGGCAGTTCCACATGAGCATCTTCAAATCAAGCGCACGTAACGGGGCAGCGACAAAGAGATTGTGATGCCCGACTGGCGGACGGAACCACTGTGGCGTGGTGCTGGTAATCTGAATGAGTGTCTGCTGACAGCCCGCGATCTCTGCCCACATGCGCCAAGGATTGAGCGCCCAAAACGTGGCGGCAGGATGGGTCTGTGAATGATTGCCGATGACATGGCCCCGCCGCGCAATCTCTCTGACCAACTCAGGATGATGCGCAGCACGGTCCCCAATGAGAAAGAAGATCGCCTTAGCCTGATGCTGATCCAGGATGTCGAGTAAAGCTAGCGTGTGTTCAGGATCTGGTCCGTCATCTATCGTCAGGCAGACACCTTCTGAACCTGCTGGCAGAGCGCTGATCAGCGGTCCAAACCAAGCACAACGCGGTGCCAGTGTGCCAACCATGATGACCACGGACGTGCCCAGGAACAAGAGCCCTGCTAGTCCAAACCAACCAGCCAAGAGCGCCGCCAAAACACCGAATGCGGGGAAGAGGGATAGGGCTAGTCTGGGGTAGCTGTTGAAGGGAAGGGGCATGGGGTGGTTCTTGGTTCTCTGTTCTCTGTTCTCTGTTCTCTGTTCTCTGTTTTTGGGCTCGATGATCAGGTGCCTACTTGAAACACACTGTCTGGAACTAACCACTAAAACCCCGCCAACCGTTAAAGTCTTTGATGGTCGCGGTGCGACTTGCCAACGCGCCCCCTTGCGCACACTGTCTGAGCCTTGTGACAATCGCTCAGGACAGAAACACTCAGGCAGGGCTCGTGGGATCATTGGTGATCCATGCGATCGCCTTCATGATTCTGTTGTGGGGCTTTAGTTTGCAGTCCGGGATGCCATTGTTAGAGCCGCCCACCGCCGTGAAGGAAGAACCTGTGCAGGAGGTGACGATGATTTTCCCGGAGCAGATCATTTCAGTCCCAACACCCCCCAAGCCGCCAGAAAAAGCCTACATCCGCACCACTCAGAATGTGGCTGAGACTGCAGCCCCAAAGCAGGCAGCCTTTCAATCGGACCGCAACACGCAGGCTGCCAGCAAGCTGCCCCCGAAGTCTGGGGCGACTCTGATGATGCCGACCATGGAAGGCAATGCACCAACGAAACTGGAGATGGCCAACCGCGATTACCAAGATGGCCAGGTGAAAAACGATGCCACGCTGCCAACAACGGCTGCGCCACCGGACATGCGCCCGCCACAACCCCAGACGCAACCTGCTCCGTCAAGCATTCTCAAGCCCGTGGAGGCTCCACCACCGCCCACTCAGGTGGCTAAGCTCACATCGACAGATGGCACGCCCCTGGTGAAAATGATGGAGGAGATGGACAAAGATGCAGCTCGACTCGACATGAATCGACTGCCGCTAGAAGTACGGAAGCCTGAGCGACAACCCGTGGCCGAAACAGCTCCCGCCAAGCCGCAAATCCGTGCTCCCGCAGATATGCCGCCACCGCAGATCGCTAAAGCGCTCCCAGTCACTGAGGAAGAGATCAAAATGACAGCTGGCCAGGCTGAAAAAGACTCCTACGTCCCCTTTACTCGGACCAGTAAAGTGGATGGTGCCATCAGCCGTGAAGGCGACAATGCCGTGGACTCTGAGGCCACACCGCTGGGGCGCTACATGAAAGAGGTCACCGGAGCCGTGGGTAAAAAATGGCATCTCTATGTCAAATTAGCCCGTGACTCCGTGAACTTTGGCCGCGTGCGTTTCCGCTTTTACGTGGATCGCAAAGGCGTGCCGCAGGATCTGCAAATCCTCTCCGATGCCCGTGACGCTGATCCCAGAATGAGAGAGCTAACCCTACGTGCCATCCTGGATGCTCAGATCCCACCCATCCCGAATGATCTTTTGCCGGACCTAGATGAGGAACGCGTCAAAATCGAATACGAAGCCATCGTCTATTAAGTGATGAATAGTGTTCTTCCTCTTGCACTCTTGATTCTAATTGCCTGTTTACAGCTCGGTTGTGCTAGCAAGTCTACCGAATCAGTAAGAGACGGTAAACCTTCGTCTCTTCAAGCAAAGGACGCAGCCAAGATCCACCCATTTAAAGTTGTGGATGGACAAGACGACGCGGACCTTCTTAAACATTACATTAAAGTGTCAACCTCGCGTGTTGGAGTTCGTTGGCAGCAGCTGATTTATTCTCATCGCGACGAACTTGAATTTGGTAAAGTCAGGTATCGTTTTTACATTGATAAAAATGGCTCACCTGACCGAATAGCATTAATTTCTGGCAAGTATTCGCTTCTATCAAAGCTGACAAAGCGGGCCATTTCTGAGACTTTATTCCCTCCCATTCCTGATAAGCTTTTATCGACGCTTACTGAAGAACGCGTCAAAATCGAATACGAAGCCATCGTCTATTAGTCCTGCCTGTGACCGTCCATACCCTTGATCTGCATTTCCAAGACATGCCCGGCCTGATCGCCGCCTACGTGATCGAATCTGAAGGTGAACTGGCCCTGATTGAAACGGGACCTGGCTCCACGCTGGAGACTTTGCGAGCGGGCATTCGGGGACTGGGGCTGGATGAAACCAAGATCCGTCATGTCTTCGTCACCCACATCCACCTCGATCATGCAGGTGCCGCAGGCTGGTGGGCTCAGCAGGGAGCTCAAGTTTATTGTCACCCGAAAGCAGCCCAACATCTCATCAATCCCAGTCGGCTCATGGACAGTGCTCGACAGGTTTACGCCGAAAAGATGGATGTTCTCTGGGGAGACATGCTGCCAGCGCCAGCCGAGCGTGTAACGGCTCTGCAAGACGGGGAAAGCCTGCGCCTAGGCGCTGTCAACGTCACAGCCTGGGATACGCCAGGTCATGCGCGTCATCATCACGCCTTTGTTATTGGAGACGTCTGCTTCACCGGAGATGTGGCGGGAATGCGCTTAGCAGGCACCAACTACCTTTCCGTGACCGCTGCGCCGCCGCAGTTCGAGCCAAAGGCGTATGTCGCCTCAGTAGATCGCCTAGCTGCGGCAGACTTTCAAAAGCTCTACCTGACCCACTTTGGGGAGGTCAGCGATGTGGCAGCTCATTTAGCGACCTATCGACAGCGGATCCAGGAGGTGCACGAGGCCGTGCTTCGAGACCAACAGGCAGGATTGTCCAATGACGACATTCGCGCTGCCTATCATGACCGCGAGTATGCGCTAGCTAGATGCCTAAGCATTTCGGAAGTAGAATGGCAGAGCCTAGAGCGATCTAATTCTTCAACCATGTGTGCAGACGGAGTTCTCTTGAGCGTACGTAAAGAATCCAGTTAACTCTCAGAAAATAAACGATTCATGGGTTAATCCAGTCTTGTTTTGGCCGCCAAATCGTGAAGTATCAAGGGCCTATGAAAACCATCCCGACTGTTTTCGCCTTGTTGCTTGTCGCTGCCAGCCAGCTCCACGCAGATCCTATCCCCCAAACTTTAGCCGGAGGTTATCAGGCGTTGCTTTATTTTGGCGATGAAGCAACGGGTAAACCTGCGGGCCTGGTCAAACTGACGGTTGCCACAGCTGGCACATTCACAGGCAGTCTCGTGACGACCGAATCTAAGACCTATCCACTCACGGGTAAACTAACCTACGACAGCGTGAACAGTGTGGCAGAGGTCACCGGCGGCCTTGTGATCAAGCGTGTTGGCGTTGGTATTTTGCCACTGAACCTGAAGCTTTCGATCACCAACTCAACTCAGACACTCAGCGCCACCTTATCGGGCGACATGGGCGTTTACACCGTCGGTGGCGCACCCGTAGATGCTGTCTCCACCACCGGCTTTCGTAATCTCACTTTAGCAGCCAAAACAAGCGCTGACTTTGCTGGGAAGTACACGCTCGCCATGCCCCTGGCAGCAGCTGCAGCCTCAGGCACGCCTGCAGGCTCGGGCTATGCCTCAGTCACTATCAGCACCGCAGGCCTCCTCACATGGACCGGAAAAGCCGGAGACGGCACAGCGTTGACCGCTTCCCTCACACCAGGTCCAAACCGCAATTATCTAGTCTTTCTAAATCCCAACCTTCGCGCCGCCAGTTACATCGCTGGAAAGTTGAATCTGACCGCTCGTCCAGACACTGGCTTTCATATTGTGCCAGCCACCAGCGGAAACGATCTGCAATGGGCCAAGGTCGGCAAAACCACTGACGTTAGCTACCGCAGTGGCATCCCCAATGTTGGCCTTCGCGTCAGCATGGAGCCCTGGAAAACGGTCCCCGCTTTACCGGCAGGTCAGACCCTCGGCAGCTTCCTCAGCATGACGGAAGACAAGGTCTTTGATTTCACCCTAGCGGGTGATTTTAACCCCGCTAATTATGGCACACGCATTCCAACCAAACTCGCACTGACGAAGCTGAATAAGTTCCGTGTTGCGGGAGGCATCGTTGGCGCACCAGACCCTGTCATCGCTTCCGCTGATTGGGCAAAGTATGTGACTCTTTCCGTCGCACCAGCCACGGGTTTGATCACAGGCACGATCAAAATCAGTGACAGCGTACCTGTGCCCTTAAAGCCCAACATCACGGTCTTGAGAACCCTAACTTTCTACGGTGTGCTCATGCAACCGCCAACGGTTGGCAGTTCTACCTTCGCTTATGGCTTTCTCAGTATTCCGCCTCTAAATCCCAAGACCGAGACCACAACGACCAATTCATTTGCCTTTAACGGACCGATTGTAGCCGATCCAGTATACGTGAAAGCCGCAGGAACGGCGGGCACTTACACAACGATTGTGGATCGTCTCAATAATGGAGGCCTACCATATCCAACCAGCTGCCCTGCCTCTGGAGCCAATGTGACTTTCGTTATTTCACCAGACCTAAAAGTCGTGACTTTCAATGGTCGTAAATTCACTCTCGTGGGAGATAGTCGTCCCGTTTCCCTGGTTTATAATGACATCGTCAACGTTAGAGATAATGGAGCCATAGAACTCTTTCTTGATACCGAGGGGAAAGTCATCCGCGGCGTTTCCAATTATAACCAAATCACCATCTCTGGTTTTATTCCGACCATTAAAAATGGTGTGGTCACCTATCCACGAAACGGAACTTCTGTGATCAAAAAATAATCCAAAAATTGGCCCCACCCAGAGCACCTCTCTGGGTGGATTTTTGTTTCCTGGATTCCCTTGCATCTCGGCCTCTCAGCGGTTTGAGAGTAAGGACGATGATCCTTCCTCAATCTGAAATTTTTGGTGCGCTGCCAGATGGCACGTTGGTCGATGTGTTTACCCTGACAAACCGCCATGGATTGAGGATGCGCGTGATGACCTATGGAGCCGTCATCCTCAGTCTGGAGGTGCCGGATCGTTCGGGGAAGCTTGCGGATGTGGTGTTGGGCTTTAAGACCTTGGGGGAATACCTGAGTAGCTCTGGCTTTCATGGCACCGTGGCAGGTCGCTTTGCCAACAGGATCGCTCAGGGCCGATTCACGCTGGATGGACAGGACTTTCAGTTGGCTGCCAACAACGAACCTGCCGGCATCCCCTGCGCCTTGCACGGTGGCCTGAAAGGCTTTGATAAAGCCGTCTGGAAGGCTGAAGGCGTAGCGCGTGACGATGCTCAAGGTGTTCGTTTCCGGCATCTAAGTCCGGATGGTGATGAGGGCTATCCAGGCAATCTCGAAGTTCACCTCACCTACTGGCTGACAGATCAGAATGAATGGCAGATCGACTATGAGGCCGTCACGGACATGCCGACGCCGGTCAATCTCACCCAACACGCCTTTTTTAATCTGAAGGGCGAAGGCGAGGGAACGATTCTCGACCATGAATTGAAGCTGAACGCCACCCGCTTTACCCCCGTGACGGCGGGCCTCATCCCAACTGGTGAACTGCGATCCGTGATCGGCAGTCCACTGGATTTCACCACCTCAACCGTGATTGGGGATCGGATCGAATCCGACGATGAACAGCTCAAATTCGCGCGGGGTTATGACCATAATTATGTGCTCGACCATGCTGATGGCCCCCTGACTTTAGCAGCTCGTGTTCTGGAACCCAAAAGCGGTCGTGTCATGGAAGTGCTCACCACGGAACCGGGGGTGCAACTTTACACGGGTAATTTCTTAACTGGTGCTGACACTGGAAAATCAGACCGTCCTTATCACTTCCGAAATGGGTTTTGTCTGGAAACCCAGCACTTCCCCGACTCGCCGAATCAGCCGACGTTTCCCAGCTGTATCCTGCGTCCTGGAGAGACGCTGCGGAGCACGACCCTTTATCGTTTCACGACGGTTTAATCCATGATCTTGCGGAGCTTGGACAGCTCTTTAATCTCAAATGCCATGTTCAAACTCTCCCCCGCTGCCCTGCTAATCCTGCTCCTGCTAGGCGGATCAGGCTTGGGCTGGTGGATCAGTCATCATCCAGAGTCACCCGCAGTCGATCCGCCGGAAGCGGAAGATTTAAGCAAGCAGATCGTCCTGCTGGAAGGCCAAGTCGAATATCTGCAAGGCCAGGTCGGTGCGCTTCAAGATGAAAACGCCAAGCTGCTCGAAAAACTGGGCACGCTGGGCATGAAAGGTGTGGCTAAAACGGAACCGAGCCCTCCCATCAGCGACGATCCGCCTGACTTTGTCGGCATGGGCTTGGACATGATGAAATTCCGCCAACTCAAGGCGCTGCCCATCCCTACAACTAGCGCCAGCCAGGATGCCGTCGAAAAAGCCATCCTGCATTGGCTGCGCAAACAACAACCTGAGGATGAAGCCCCGCGTTTTGCCCTCGCTTTGACAGCGCTGGGCTGGATCGATAAGCCAGTCGATCCCCTGCCTTTGCGAGCAGCTGTTTTAGCGCGTCAGCTCGGCGGTTGGTACAGCACGGAATCCGGCACATTGCTGGTTTCAGATGACAAACCCGGGCCGGGACTACCAGCCCCGGATCGCCCGCTGGCCTTAGCCTTTGGCCAGCTGTTGCGTGAATACGGCACCACTCTCTTTCCTGAAAACGCCAAACAACCCCTCACGACAGATGAGCGACTCGCCCGTGAATCGCTCATCGCTGGTGACGCCACACTGACACGCTTTTTGTTCAGCATTCAGAATCCGATTCCCCAAAGCACCAACGATCTCCCCGCAGACGATCCTGATCATCCCCTCAATCAGGTGCCGATGCCGGTGTATCTCAAAGAACTGGCACTCTTTCCCTTCAGTCGCGGCTTTGAGTTTAGCCAATCGCTGCACAGTGCGGGTAACTTTGCCCAACTCAATGCCGCCTACTCGAGCCCACCAACTGCCTGCGCGGAAGTCATCGAACCCGAGCGCTTTCTAGATCCAAATCGTCTGCCGCCCGCAACGGTCGATCTGGCCAGCACCGAGATCGAAAAGACGGCCCCTTACTGGGATGATCGGCTGGGCCGCTTTGCCATCTTCACGGCCCTACGCACTTACAACAGCGACGAGGAAGCCGGTCAAGGAACACGTGGCTGGAAGGGCGACCGTCTGCTGGCCTATCCTGCACCAGAGGCCCCGCGTGATCACGCTTTCTGGCAGACGCTGTGGCTGACCCAGGAAGACAGTGCCGCATTCTTCAAAGCCATGCGCAACTGCCTGCATCAGCGCTATGACATTCAACCCGTTTTAGACACAGCTGAAACGTTCACCCTATCCGCCGGAGGACGCGACGTGCGCCTCATCAGGAACCGCAATGGCCTCGGCGTCCTTCTGATTGATGCTGCCACACCTGCTTTTGCGCAGGCTGCCAGTCGCCTGTAAAACCCATGCCCACCAAACAAATCATCTATTCTGGCCGCGTTCAAGGAGTCGGCTTTCGTTACAGCACCAAACAAATCGCCTCTGGTTATGAAGTGGTCGGCACCGTCAAAAATCTGCCTGATGGTCGCGTCGAAATGCAGGTCATGTCCCAGGATAACGACGAACTGGAAGACTTCCTTGCCGCCATTGATGAAAGCAATCTCGGATCCCTGATCAAAGAACGCGAGATCAGCAGTATTCCGCCCTTAGTTGGTCAACGCAGCTTTAGCATCGTGAAGTAAATCTCACTCAAACTGCTTCAGCATCCCACCATAAATGCCCTGCACCATCATGATGATTCGGTAGGCCGTAAAAAGCGCCACAAGAGCATAACCGATCTTGGGGAGCCAGAGTGAAGCACGCGTGATAGCCTCATTGGCCATCATGGTCTCAGCTGCCGTCCAGCGCGCCATTTCTTCATCCAATCGACCCACCTCCTCTGCGGTGGCGATGCCGTGGACAAACTCCGCCGGGAAATCCCCCGTCTCGGCCAAGGCCAGAGATAGTTGCTCACCTTCCACAACCATCTCTGCGGCTAGCTGAGAGGCCTGTTTTAAAACCCCACTCTGGCTGGCATTGCCAGAAATGCGTATGGTTTCCGACATGTTGATGGCGGCCAATAAGCAGGCATGAGCCACCTGCGTAAAGCGAGCCAAAGCCCAGTGCTGACGTGCTGTCCCCACAAAAGGCACACGATTTAGCCAAGCATCGACGGTCGCTGATTCCGTGGCCTTTTGAGTTAGCCAGCGCCACAGTGCCGTTAGGGCAAAAAGAGTCACCCACAGCCCAATGAGGGCCAGCACCATGCGGCGCAAAGGATGATCCTCTTCCTGCGCAACAATGATCGCAGGAAGTTCTGGCAAAAAGATCGCCAGATGAAGCAGAATCAACGGGTAGATCAACGCTTGGCTAGCCTGCCGTTTGGCCCCGTCCATCGCCGAAAAATAGCGAGTTAGATGATTAAATGCATTGGCCAACTTACCGCTGCGTTCACCAGCCTCGATTAGTGAAATCTCCAATCCACCGACCAAAGCTGCGTTGTGCGTTTGAATGGATTCAGCAATGCTTTGTCCACTTTCAAGCCCACGCTTTAAGCCTTCTAAAAAAGCCCGTTTCTGAGGAGAGGGCTTCTGCCCGAGTAAGAAGGCCAAAGAACGGTCCAGATGAAAATCTGCGTCGGTCAATTTTGCCAATTCACGATACAGTGTGGCCTTTTCGCTATGCGTCATGACGCTCTTTATCCCAGTCTCGTGCCGTCAGGTCAAGCTTCGTCATGGTTTGGCCAAGATTCCGTGAAGTCTTTCTGCTGAATCCTGTGCATTCACTGCGTTAACCTCCGTTCCATCATGAAGTACCTGCCACTCCTTGCGCTGCTATGCACCAGCACCTTTGCCACCGAAGGTTTACGCCCGATCCTCTACAATCACCCCGGCTTGGTCGTCGATCTAGAAGTCGGCCTCTGGGCCTGGCCTGTGCCTTGTGATGCCGATGGCGATGGCGACTTTGATCTGATCGTCTCCTGCCCGGACAAGCCTCATAACGGCGTTTATCTCTTTGAGAACACCACGGGCGACACCACCAAGAATACGATGCCTGTTTTCAAACCAGGGAAATTCCTGAGCAAAACGGAAACCTACATCATGCCCAGTTACGTGAACGGCAAAATGCGCGTCATGCGACCTGGAGTGGAGTTTCCAGAATTCACCACCCAAGGCACGCTGGTCAAAAAGCCCATTCCAAACCCCAGCAGTAAATGGTACAAGCCCCAGGGTAAACAAACCAAAGGACCCAAGCTACGTCACCACCAGTGGCGCTACACCGACTATGATGGCGATGGTCAAACAGACCTCGTGGCAGCGGTCGAAGACTGGAGCTACTACGGCTGGGATGATGCCTGGAATGCTCAAGGCCAATGGCAAAATGGCCCCCTGCATGGGTTTGTTTTCATCTTCCGCAATACCGGCAGCAATGAAGAACCCAACTACGCCCAAGAATTCCGCGTGCAGCCCGTGGACACCTATGGCTGCCCATCGCCTAACTTTGAAGATTTCGACAAGGATGGCGATCTCGATCTGCTCTGTGGTGAGTTTTTAGACAAATTCACCTACTTCCAAAACATCGGTACCCGCACCGAGCCCAAGTATTCCAAAGGCGTCCGCATTCTTGATTCTGCTGGCAAGCATCTACGCATGGACCTGGAAATGATCGATCCCGTCGCCTTTGATTGGGATAAAGATGGCGACTTTGATCTCATCTGCGGAGACGAAGATGGCCGCGTGGCTTTCATCGAAAACACGGGCCATCTGGGCCCCGACAAAACGCCCGTCTTTAACAAACCTCGTTACTTTCAACAAGAAGCTCACGAGATCAATTTCGGGGCCCTCGTGACCCTCTTCGGCTGTGATTGGGATGGCGACCAAGATACCGACATCATTGCGGGCAATACCGCCGGTTACATCGCCTTCATCGAAAACTTAAGCGGTCCCCGCGTTGCTGAGCCTAAGTGGGCTGCGCCCATCAAATTCAAAGCTGGCGACAAAACACTGCGCATCATGGCCGGTAAAAACGGCAGCATCCAAGGGCCCGCCGAAGCCAAGTGGGGCTACACCACCCAGACCGTCGCTGATTGGGATCATGATGGCGATCTCGACATCATCGCCAACAGCATCCTTGGCAAAGTCGTCTGGTTTGAAAACACAGGCCACCGCACCCAGCTCGCGACAGAAAAGCCGATCGAAGTTCAATGGAAAGGCGACCCGCCCCACCTGGCCTGGGGTTGGCTCAGGCCTGAAGGCAAAGCCCTCCTGACCCAATGGCGCACCACACCCGTTGCCATTGATTGGAACAAGGACGGACTCATGGATCTTGTGATGCTGGATCACGAAGGTTACCTCAGCTTTTTTCCACGAACCCAGGATGGCCTGCAGCCACCCCAACGAATCTTTGGGGATCACAACGGCAAGCTCCTCCAGCTCAATAACGGCAGTGCAGGCAAAAGCGGTCGCCGCAAACTCTGCCTCATGGACTGGGATGGCGATGGCAGACTCGACATCCTCATCAACAGCGAAAACGCCCAGTTTCTACGCCAATCTGGCGAACGCGACGGCCTCGTGCTGTTTACCGATGAAGGCAACGTCAGTGACCGCAACATCGAAGGCCATGACACCAGCCCCACCCCCGTCGATTGGGACGCCAACGGCCTCCCCGACCTCCTCATCGGTGCCGAAGACGGCCGCCTCTATTTTCTGAAGAATCCAAAGGCCAAGTGATTCTTCATGAAACCAAAATACGGGAGTGGCAGTCGTTGATTTATCCCGCATGGATAAAGGCTCAAGCCACGCTTAGCGAGGTTTAAGGGCTGGAACCTGGTGGCTTTGATTATCATGCTGATCCTAGCTGGCAGGCATATCATCTCCATGTTCAAGAGCTATCATCAATGGTGATCTAATCTTTGGCGGGATGTTTGTTACTTTTTGTCAGGTTGGACCCCGTTTCTTGAAACTCGCGCAAATGCATCGGCGAGCGGTCAACTCCACGGACATCTGCTGCCGTATAAAACGCCCTCTAGGGCCAATCCCGCACGCGGCATTTTCAGCGGCCCAATCAGCGACGAAGAAATCTTCTATTTCAAAGCCCGCGGCATCAGCGGGCTTCTCGACGCATTGGACGCCTGACTCGATGAAAAGCTGGAGCGGGTGGTTTGATCTTTTAATTCGATAAACGAACTGATCAGAATTCTAGAGACTTGCCTGAACGCAAGTTGGCTTAGATTTTGCTGCGACATTGGCATCTTAAATGAGATGACAAAATCAAGTCCCTCATTTATAAAAACGCTCTAACCCAATGAAAATATTCCAGTTAACCCAAATACTAGCGTGCCTCAGCATGTTCGGCATGAACGTGCAAACGATTCAGGCTAAAACGACCAAGACTCCAGCCAAAGTTTCCAACAAAACAGGCGACCAACCAGGCCCACTGAGTCTTGTGGGTGACATGCGGAAGTCATTGATTTACATCGTTCAGCACTCGGACGAAGTGAATCCAAAAGCCAAGCAGACCAAGCCCTATTGGCTGGCATTGAATGCCGCTTGGGATGGCATTGATGTCATGGAAGAAGGCATCAAGAAAAAGGATGCCAGCATGATCAAAGGGCTGGAAGACACTGGTCGCGGTATCACCCAGCTCGCTGCCTCATGGGGGATGATTCGTGGAGCGTATCCAAAGTCCACCGTGGGGCGCGGAGTGAGCTCTCTGCACAGTGCTTATGAGATGTATCAGGAACACTACGGCCCACACGTCGCACGCTTCAAAAAGAAGGGTCCTCTGACCGCTAAAGAAAAAGCGCATATGGCGCAGAGTAGCAAGCAATTGGATACATTGTTCGCCAACCTGAAAAAAGTCAATGGTAAGGCCAGGCCCAAGTCATTCCAATCACGCATGGTTCATGACATCGTTAACTTGATCAACAATCTGGACCGTTGTCGCACAAAAGGAAGGGGACGTCTTGGTTATGCCTCCTACATGTATCAGTGGAGCCGCCTTCAAAATGCTATGTGGGCTTACTCTGAGATTATTAGCGTGAACTATGCAGATTTCTATGAATCCTGGAGCATCTTGGAGTCTGACATTGAGGTCATGAACACCTGTTTTGGTAGTGAAGAGGAGTTGTTTGAAAGCTACGAATCCTGGGACTACACCGAAGACACCATCGAAGAGTATGACGAATACTACGAAGAGACAGCGGTTGTCGAAGAAGTCGAAGAAGAGGTAAGTGAAGAGGAAGAGACGGCTTTCGAAGAGGAAATCGAAGAATACAACGAAGAAGAGGCTGTAGAGGAGTCCGAAGAACTCGATGAGGAATCCGATGAAGAGCTCTCTGAAGAGGAGTCATGTGAGGCAGACGAAAGCCTCTTTGAAGAAGTCGGCGAAAGTTACGGCGACGATGACGGCGACGGCGTCGATGACGAAGAAGACACGGACGACGACAACGACGGCACCGCAGACTGTGCAGACACAGATGACGATTGCGATGGCGTCGCCGATGAAGAAGACGCTGATACCGAAGAAGAAGAAGCCGAAGAAATGGAAGAAGAAGACTGCAACGGCATCTCTGAAGAATGTGAAGAGAGCTGCAGTGGTGGCTGCGAAGGCGGCTGCAGCGGTGGCTGTGAGGGTGGTTGCTGCTAATACAGACACCAACTGTTCCTGAATGAATCAAGCGCATGGTCTAACCGCCATGCGCTTTTTTGTGGCTTAACTCGATGGGATCTGAGCGTGAATCGGAAGTCTAAAATACAGAGCCTAGGCAGGGCACCTCATTTGACCGAAGATTCTTGGGAAGATTGATATCACACGAGTTTATTGGCTTCTGACCATTACAACAAAAGTGACGATAAACTGGCGTATGTTGCGGATATCATCCACCCAGAGCACTAACCAAGATAACAATAAGCACGGAGATGAGAGTGGCTAAAATGAGGAGCAATGCTCTTTCGCGGGAGAAGGTCGATGAGATGAATTTAGAACTGCGGAAAACGCAGCTTAGCGAGAATCAATCGTAATGGGACTCTGTGCCTGTACATTGAAGCTGGGACTGACCACCGTTTTCATCAGGCATAAGCTGGAAGGTCAGGGTGAGATTGAAGTAGGAGCCCTCTTCTTCGCTTTTCGGAATTTGCCCTGCGACTTCGACAATGACGACGGTCTTGGAACCACGCTGGGCGATTTTCACATCATGAAGGGTGGTGGTGAAGTCATCTTTATCAAACTTTTTCAGGAGGTCACCACCCTTGAGGTTTGAAAAAGCAGCCTTTTTGGCCATTTCCAAGAGGTCTATCGGCTCTGAGAGCGCTCCATCGACGGGACTGATCTCATAGAAGCTGGCGGAGAATGTCGCCCACTTGCCGCTACAGATTTGAACCAGGTAGTTGCTCGCAGAACTCCATGCAACCTCGTGCGTGTAGTGGCCACTGTCAGGTTTGTCACTGGCATGCATGCCATTCGTTTTGCCCAAAATGGCTCCATTGCTCAGGTCGATCACATAGTTAGTGAGGCCTTCGGCTTCTGGATCATTTGCAGAAAGTGCACCACTCTCATCGCTATCGCCTTCAGGAACAGATTTCCCCTGCATTCCCCAAGCCAACGCATACTGACCGTTGCGAGACTGAGAGCCACGAATCAAGCGCCAGCCGTCACCGGAGCTGGCTGAACCAGACGCAGCTGCTGGAGCAGAAGGTGCGTCATCCGAGGAAATTTGCTGAATCTTGGCCATGATTGCCTGAGCTTCGCGATCGAGGTCGCCATAGAGTTCTCCTGCGCCTAAGACCTCTTCAACTGGGGTTTCCTTGTTCTTGATGGCGGTCGTGTCGGTGGGCTTACCCTCGGGGAACTTACCATTTTTCTCCAAATAACGGATCAGACTACTTTCGGCAAAATAGAGGCGCTTTTCTACGACACTGGTGGCTGCCTTTTCCTGCATGGGTGTCATCTCCGAACGGTCCAGAACAAAGAGAAGTTCATTGCCTTTGAAGAGAAATTGCTTCTTTGCCTGTCTGTGATCGTCAAATGATAGTGATTCGACACGATAAAGCGGTGGCTCATCTTCGCTTTTCCAGACATGGTGCTCAAAGGCATAACCGCCTTCTAAATTTTCACCAGTGATGCTATGGTGAGGCCAATATTTGTAGTTTTCCTCCACGGTATTAAACACGCTGGAGATGTGCTTCAAGGCTGCTTTGTCTTGGGCATGCAGGATTGAGGCCGTAAGTGCAACGGCAAGGACGAGGAGTCTTTGGATCATAGAAGTAATTGTCTGAAGTTATTGAACCCACTCAAACAATGGCCAGGGGGCTTTGGGATATTTCTCCTTAGCTTCTTCAAGTACGCCGGTGTCGCCCGCAAAGCCCCAATGTGGGGCCGTCCAATTACCATCGGCATTCTTTTTCAGGATAGCCACAAAATCGAGTTCCATGTCAGCCGCGATGCCTTCAACATCCACTTTTTTACCATCAGCTGGTGCGACTGAGCCAAAGAAGCGTGCCCACGATCCCATGGCACGAATTTTACCCGTAAATGTGACAGGCTTCCCTGCATATTCAGAAACTGGGCCACGCATGGCATCCATCATCTCCTTTCGCTCGGGTGTGCCAGGCTTGGGTTCGCTGACGGGCACTTTCTTTAGTGCATTGGTGAAGCTTACCTTGTTTGGCTCTTTGAGATTTAAACGTCCTTTGCCTGCATCTTCCAATTCACCTTCCCCGATGAGGAGTGTGTCACCATCTAGTTTGAGGACCATTTCCTCGCTCTGCTCGGAGCCTTCGATCATGTAATCGTAAACTACTTGGATGACGTCACCGTTGACAATTCCCTCAAGCGTTCCACTGGCACCGTGTTCTCCTTTTGGCTGCCAAACCTTTGTGCCATAGACTTTTTGATCATCGTCAATACTCAGGGCAATGCGAGTGTATTCTTTGTCGGTTTCTTTGGCGAAAAAGAGCGCCCTAGATTCTGCTTTGGCAAACAAGGCTGCTAGAGTTAAGCAGAGGATAAGGATAGGTTGGGTTTTCATCAGAAAAAGGAAGTGAAGGATAGAATCTGGAGGGCAAGACCAACGATCAGCAGTAAGCCGAAAGTCCATAGAAGTCTCTTGCGCCAGCTGCGCCAGAAAAAAGCCAAGCCAGCAGGAATGCCAGCAAGACCGGTTAGCACCTGCCCTGCCATCATGCCGCCAATTAAGGTCATGTGTGCATCAGCGCTGGCAACGCCTGAATCATTGGCCATGATGCTGGCCATGAGCTTCATAGTGCCCAAGACAAAAGCACCAGCTAACCAAAGAACGATGAAGATCAAACCAAGGAAAATCATCCCAATAGAGACGCTTTTCCCAGAATCTTCAGTTCCAGGTTTAGGATTCATAAAACAAGGCAAGATAACAATGGACCAACAACGCCTGATCGTGCCACCTGAAGGGAGATCATCAGGTCGGCGCGGTGAAGGCCGTTGAGATAAAAATAAACAAAGCGTAGAGTTCAAAAAGGAACCCGAGGATCAGTAATAACCAAAAGACTTTCTTGAGATGCTTTTGGTAAGTGATCCAAAACTTGGCTAAGCCAAGAGGAATGCCCGCAGAACCTGCGAGGACCAAACCAGTTTTGAGAGTGCCTTCCCAAGCATGTCCGATTGAGGGAAATGCATTGTTGTCGTTCAGCAGGATGGTTTTAACAAAACCAACGAAAATCTCCACGAGAACACCGCTGCCGGCAAAGAGATAAAACAGCACCACATGCAGAAAAATCCATGCAGCCATGATGACCATGCCGCCAAAGATTTTCCCTTTGTTTGGCGCATCGTTAGTGTCACTGGGAAGTGCAGGCGGCTGCTCCATAAGATTGAATTTCTAGCAACGATTCCAGTTCACTTTTTGTGAGGCATGACACGATTTGTATTTCCATGTCATGCCTTCCAAAACAGAGCTTTTGGAGCCTATTGGTTTTTAACCTTGATGGACTTAATGATCCCGGACATGGCCTCACCGTGGGTGTCCAGAGCTTTCAGGGGTTGCTGGCTCAACAACAGAAGAAATTTGTCACTGCCTTTGCGGACGTACTGGACGAAGTTCACGCTGTATTTCACGTCTGAATCTACGGCGACGGCATTATCGAAGATGGCGGTTAGTCCCAGAGCTTCGTCCTTATTGACTTCAGGCTCACCGCCCTGATTCCACTCAATGCTAGCATACTTATCACCGACCTTCTTTTTCATGCTCTCACGAGCGACTTCGACATCGGCGGCATCAATGAAGAGCACATTCATCGCGATAAGTTTATCAGGCGATTCGACGTAGGTGCCTTCGTCATTGTTCTCCATTTTCCAGTCGGCAGGAAAGTCGATGGAATACTCTGGATTCTCTTTGCTCGGAAAGCTGAAGTTTTGCGCAGTGCTTCCAGCTTCATGTGCGGCGATTGTCTTAATGATAGCTAAACCCTCTTCACCATGTTTTTCAAAAGCCTCTTGGGATGAGATGCATTTCAGGAGCATCAGAGTTGGGTCACCTTTTTTGGTGATCATCCAAAGATTGATATTCGCTTTACCGTCCTCATCCTCGCCTTTGGCATTGATTAGCAGAACACTCAGTCCGCCGATCTCCGTTTCCTCGGGTTCTTGATAAACGACGTTTTTGAAGAGGTCTTCGATCTCCTCTTTGACCTCAGCTGCACCGGCGGCAGTATCATCGCTGGTGGCTTCGAGAGGGGCCAATGACATGAAAAAACTGGCATCGTCTGCGGGGTGTGCATAGAGAACACCTTCTTTAGGTTTGACGTCCCAACCATCCGGGAATGTGATGTCGATGATAGGTTTATCTTCAGGGTAGCTGATGGGCTGCTCGGCCATGGAGATTGAGGTAACCATGATGCAGGCAAGGCATATAAGAACGGGAGTATTCATGATGGGTGGCGTTAGATAAAGATGAGGTCTAACTTTGCTAGTTTTGACCTAGGAAAATGCTTTGTCAAACGACACAAAAGACCAGTTAGATAATTGCCGCTCAGAGCAGATTAAAGGCCAGAATTATTGATCTTCTCCGAAATATTTTTTGCGCAGTTCATTGCCAATACCGCGTTCGGATGCGGTAAGAAGTGCCTGATTGAGCTTTTCACGGAGAGGACTATCCTGCTGGAGGGCAAAGGCGTAGTTTTGTCGCTCAAACACAGGACCAACCATCTGCAGTTTTTCGTCATTCATTTTGGAGGATTCATACTGGAGGACTGGCGCATCATAAACGACAGCATTGACTAAACCATCCTTAAGGGCGGCGATGCACTCGGTGACTGTAGCATAGGGTTGCACCTTTGCGCCTTTGGCCGTGAGCCAAGTTTCTGTCGTGCTGCCTTTGACTGTGGCAACCTTACGACCAGGAAGATCTCCTGGGCCATTGATGTCACCTTTGAGGGTGTTGATGGTTAGAGTGGTTGTGAAAGAGGCTGTGAGTAAGGACACTAAAACAATGCTCAACAACATCCAAACGATGGCCACGATACGGCCACCAACCCCAACTGGCCCTTTGTTATCGGCTCCACCAACAAGCAGGGTGCTGATTGTCCACCAAAAAGACTCCCATAGACCTGCTTTATAATCCGCAGGCCATTGATCTTCATTCACCTTGTGCTCACAACGCCAGACGAGATGGGATATGATGAACATGGTGCCGATGAGCAGCAGGAACATACCGATCAACTCAAGATTAAAGAGGTTTGTAATGAGTGACAGAATGTTATCTGCAAAGTTCCCGCTTGAACCAGATACGAGGACTTGCAGGCCGGACTCATAAAAGGGCTGCGTGAAATCAATGACTGCCTCGCGCTGCGCGGTGACACTCAAGGCACCGACGCCGATATCTGCAGTTTTGTTTTTCAGCGCATCAATGATTTCTTGTGCAGTTTTGACCACTTGGACTTCATACTCCAGATTAGATTCTCGTGCGAGTTGATCCCAAAGCTCTGCTGCATAGCCGAGTCGGCGGCCATCTTTATCAAAGGAGAAGGGCTCAAGATTACGAGTGACTACTCGGACCTTACTGACAGGTGCTTGGGCCAAAGTTTGACTTGCAGTGAAGTTAAGAAGACAAAATCCGCAAAGGAGTGTGAGTAGGCGCATGGGAGTTATGGGGAGTTGATGGACGCTGATGGATGAATAAAAATTCAGCAATCTAAGGTGAGAATAGAAAAGAAGTTAAACGGTGACGGCTGCTGATTTGCTGGTTGCCGCCAATTTCCTAGTGTAGATGAAGCCCCCAACGGCAAGCGCAAGAAGGATGATGCCGAGTATAGGACGAACGAAGATCCAGGCGATAGCAATGACCAACAGCGAGATGGTGCCCGCAAGGACAAAGGAGATCAGCCCCGTGCCCATGCCGATGATGCTGCCAATGAATGGGATCACACTGCCAAGCACACTGAGGGGGCGCATGATGGCCATAAAGCCAAAGCTCATGAAGAGGAATCCGAGAAAGCGGACTAACCAAGTCATCATGGTATTTGCGCTGGCTGCATTTTTAAACATGGTCTCAGCGCTGACGCTGCCTTCTTCGATGAAGCTGATCGAGTCACCAGCCTTTGTGGCATAGTCTTCGAAGGTGTCTCCGAATTGAGCAGCCAGAATACTGAAGGCACCTGCCTTGACGATCTCATAGGAGATGCGCACATCACCGATCTGAGGCGCGCTTGGTTTCTCTCCAAAGTAAAAGGCGCCTGCTTGTATAGACGCAACGTCTTTGAGGTCGCCTGTGAGTGATTCCAGCGCCTCCTCCTTGAGGCTGAATTTCTCAGGATTGCCCATGCGTTTAACAAACTCAGATGGGACTTTAAAGCTACCAAGAGTAACATCTTCAGCGGTAAACTCAGCATTTCCAGCGATCAGGTCGCCTTCATTAACGTGATCAGCAGCTTGCTTGAATTCAGAAGACTTAATGGGTTCATCGACCCAATCTTTCTCATAGGTGTAGGTAGTGGTGGTTTCCTCGCCACCACCGACCTTTTGTTTGGTCTCGGATTTTTTGTTTTCGACCCATTGATAGATTTCTTCCGTCCTCAGCAATCTCAGGGCAGGTGCGCTGATGCCAAAGTCTGGATCGCTGGCGGGGCTGGAGGCAGCGGCTTCGCCCATGACATGAATGAGTTTTTTATCATTGGCAGGATCGATTTTATCGGAAGCTACACTGACGACAGCAGCGGCACCTTCTTCGAGGCTGTTGGCTGTTGTCACCGCACGCCCTTCATTCCACCACAGGAGGATCACCATCACAGGGATGACGATGATTCCGAAGAGAATGCCTTTGATAGAGTCGCCGATGCGGCTGAACCAACTTTGATTTGTTACTTCGGTGTAGGAGTCTGCCATAATGTTTGGGTTTGTTTGAGGTGAAATTGAAAACGGGAGTTAGTTTAGCTCCACATTCTCGGACGCATTGGCGATGATTTGGTAAACGCGGTATGTCTCTTCAAGCAAGAAAGGGCCAGGAGTCAATTCATGACCGTTCAGTGTGACGGAAGTGTAAAAGGCCGTCAGCGTCTTCCCTGACCCGCCTTCTCCACGAGGTTCTCATAAATCTTCCGCCGTTCATCCATGCCGAGGCCTTGGTTGCGTAGGCCGAGCATTTGTCGATTGATGTCCTCACGCTGGCCCACACTCAGGCGCGAGAGTTTTTGCACCATCTCAGGTGGTGGGGCATTTGGGTAGCCATCGGAGGTGAAGCCTTCTTTGTAGTTCACAGCAGCGTTTTTGGCTTCTGCCATTTGAGACGAATTCAATGGCGGAGAATTGCCACCAGAATTGCCGCTGTCGCCGCTACTGCCTGATCCTAAACGAACAGTCTTTTTCGGCGGCTGTTGATAGCGGACGGAGATGACCTGTCCCCCGGCCACTTGGATCTTGGCGGTCCAGGTTCGGGATTCGGCGGTATTGCCTCCGACGCCGATCAATTGCCATCCGCGTAGATTGGCCGTTTTTGAGACCACCTGAGACTCCATGGTCTGGGTGTCAAAAAGCGTGGCAAAGACATTGCCCTCGATGTGTGCGATACCGGTGAGGATGATCGAATCGGACACGCCCAGAGAACGTGTGAAAGGCGAGCTTGCAAAAAGCGCTTCAAATTCCTCGCCCTTCATGGCTTGAGGAATTGCTCCATCATCGGATGCTGGCGGCATCTGCTGTTCGGCCTCAACTCTAGCGAACGACGCGCAGCAGCAGAAGCCCATGATCAGAGCGCTTTGCTCCAACCGCATGATCTTCATTCCAACAAAACACGGCAGCAGATTCATGGAAGCCAAGTACGAAAACAAAACAACAAAACCATCAGCCCAACGACGAAAACCCGAACGAGGTAATTTGATGAAAGTCGGCGATCATTTGCTTCGTCAACGGGTCATGCGCTTTCTGCTCCCTCTCATTCTTCTGATTTCAACTAGCCTTGCTGCGGATCGTCCTAACGTCGTGGTGATTCTCAGCGACGACTTTGGCTGGGGCAGCGCGGGTTGCTACGGGGCTGATCCAGCTTTGGTGCAGACGCCGAACATTGACCGCATCGCGAAGGAAGGCCGACGTTTCACGGATGGGAACACGACCTCGTCCGTCTGTTCGCCCACGCGTTATGCGATGCTCACAGGACGCTACTGTTGGCGAACCCCGCTCATCAGCGAAGTGCTCAGCACTGTGGCACCGCTGCATATCGAGACGACGCGACTCACGATCGCGTCGATGCTCAAATCACAGGGCTACAATTGTGCCGCCGTCGGCAAATGGCATCTCGGTTACGGCACAGCAGAACGTTGCGACTTCACCAAGGAACTGAAGCCTGGGCCGCTTGAAGTCGGCTTTGACTATCACTTCGGTGTGCCGAGCAATCATGGTGACATCACCGGCGCTTATGTTGAAAATCACTGGATCTACGGCTTGAACAAGGACAGTCCGACCTCGCCGAGTCCGCCGTATGTCACAATGGGTCAGCAGAAGGGCAAGACGGTTAAAACGCTCGAGCTAAATGCGCCGAAACGCATCGACGACGAAGTCATGGCCACACTCACCGATAAGATCGTGAACTGGATCGACCAGCAGAGCGCAGAGAAGCCCTTCTTCGTCTATTTCACCCCCGTGGGCGTACACAACCCGATCACGCCGTCGAAGCAGACGGCGGGCAAAAGCAAAGGCGGACCGTTCTGCGACTTCATCAGCGATCTCGACATCAGCGTGGGTCGAGTGCTCGACGCCCTCGATAAAAAAGGTCTCGCGAAGAATACGCTGGTTCTTTTTAGCAGCGACAACGGCGGCGTGT
Source organism: Verrucomicrobiaceae bacterium (assembly GCA_027486585.1). Taxonomy (GTDB): domain Bacteria; phylum Verrucomicrobiota; class Verrucomicrobiia; order Verrucomicrobiales; family Verrucomicrobiaceae; genus Prosthecobacter. The sequence goes on from JAIXOU010000058.1 coordinate 45,458, forward strand.
CCAAGCCAGAGAACGCCAACCTCGTGCAAACCGATGCGCAAAAGGCTGGATTGAAGCCAACGGGACCGTTTCGCGGTGGAAAACATGATGTGTGGGAAGGCGGCTTTCGCGTGCCTTACATCGTACGCTGGCCCGGTCATGTGCCCGCAGGCACCGTGTGCGATGAAACCGTCAGCATCGTCGATACCATCGCCAGCCTTGCCGCGATCACAGGCTACAAGCTACCCAAGGCCGATGTCGCCGCTGAAGACAGCCACGATGTGTCCAAGGCTTGGCTTGGTGAAACCTATGAAGGACCGCTGCGACCCGATGTGATCGTCCATAGCGCCGATGGCAACTTTGCCATTCGCAAAGGTGCCTGGAAGTGGATCGAAGGCGTACCCGCTGACGATGTGAAACCGGCAGCGAAGAAAGCACATGCCGAGCAATTTAAGCGTCAACTCTACGACCTCAAATATGACATTGCCGAAGTCACTGATGTGTCTGCTCAGAATCCGGATGTGGTGAAGGATCTTGAAAAATTGCTCATCCGTTATCGCGATGGTGGTTACAGCCGCGAGTTGCCGCCTGCTGACGCCAAGCCGAAGCCTGCTTTCGCCGAGCTGCCACCACTCAAGAAAGCCGAACCACTCGATCTGAAAGCCTTCATCGGCAAAGGCTGGGCCGCGCGGGGTGACGCGATGTTTGGCAAGGCCAACGACAAAGGAACTGCACTGACCGGTCCGGTGAAGATGCAAAATGGAGTGATCGAATTCCAAATCCGTCTCGGCGAAGCGGATCGCCACTCGTTGCGCATCCACACCGCCGACAATGCACACAGTTTCCGTGTGGTGCTTTCACATGCCTTCATGGAGATCGCCAAGAACCCTAATAAAAGCGAAGGAGTCGACAAGACAGTGGCCTTGGCAAAAACGCGGGTGAAATTTAAAGCCAGCGACTGGCAAACAATGCGCCTCACCTTCCATGGAGACGAACTCACCGTGGAATTCGCTGGAACGACGACAAAAGCGAAGCATGCCGTTTTGGCAGAAACCAAAGATCAGCTCAACTTCATTGCCTTTGAAGGCGAAGTCGGCATCAAGCAGTGCGTGTTGGCGCAGTGATACCGCACCACTTCCGGTCAATGAAGAGGCGGTAACTCAAAATGCCGCCATAAGCGCTGGATAGCTCATCTATCAATGGCTTGAATTTGCTAGATTCGGGACCGTTGAGGTCTTCTTGTGTCCCTGAAGGATTTCGCTATAAGCTTGATTTTATTATAATTTAAATATAAAATTATAATTACCATGCAAAAAATCACGGCTATCCTGCTGATCGTCGCCTGCCTTTGTGACCCTATCAGGGCTGAAAAGGCCGCCGATGAATCTTCCGCTATTGGAGAGTCCTTTTCGGCAAAGGATATCGCCCCAGTAGGACTGGCTTGGTCTCGTTTGGTAGCGTCCAGGGTATCCGTTTTGCCAGAGGAAATCCGTCATGGTCTGCTCGACATCGTGGCGGATGCAGAGGGTAGGATCTGGGCAGCTCAGAAGCAGGGTGCTGAACTTCAAGTACTGGAAAACGCCAATTGGAGGTCAGTGAAACCGAAGGGCCTTCCAGCCAACTTGATTGCCAAGGCCATCACGAAGCTTAAAGATGGATCCATCGCCTGCCTTTGGAAGGACACCTCTGCTCCGAAGCTCTATCAAGTGAGCTGGCATACCGGTGCCAAAAACACACTGCCGGTCAAAGTGGAGATGGAGCTGCGGGAACCGCGTCTTTTGCCGCTGGAGGATGACGGCCTGCTCATCACTCACGAGGGCCGTGAGGTGCTGCGCATCAGCAAAGACGGTGCTGACACCGAGACGCTGGTGCTGCCGGAGCGCCTGCTAGTGTCGCCCGATAGCAAGCCGGGTAGCTCGAATGATGCTGAATATGCCATGCTCCATGCCGTCGAGCATGAAGGGGCTCTCTGGTTTTGGAATCCAGCCCTGCGGGAGCCTGTCCACCGCTGGAGGCTCCGCGGACTGGTTAAATGCAAAGGGTCTTCATTTAGCTTGGTTGATCTCAAAATGCCGGACAAATACCGGGCCATCTCGGCCGTCGCTCCGCGTGAAGGAAAGCTGACCATCGCCGTGGCCGGACTATTGGTCATGGACTACATCGAAGGGCGGGAAGATCAAACTGGCTTCAGCGGCCACGAGGACCTGCAATTCATCGAGCAATTTTTTAAAGCAGGGGATACCTGGCACTTCCTCAGCGTTCCAAGACCGGATTTGGTGGAGATCGAGCCTTCCGGCGGCATCAATAACCAGCTCATGGTCAAACAGGAGCGCTACTACGATCCTGAAAAGCAGACGAGTGTGCTGGTGGCCATGGTGAAGAACCAGGACGGCGGCATCATTCTACGTCGAAGGACCGTGAAGCTGGACTCCGAGCCCTTCTTTGGCTGGTCGGACAGGCCGGTTCTGGCCACTGCCGATGGCTTCTGGTGCGGCACACGCGATGGGGCGATGTTTTTCCCCACCGAGTCCAAGGCGGAGCCGATCGTGCTGAGTGGACGTCAGGTGGTCAGAATTATCCAGGTGGATGAAAATCACATGCTCATGCTTTCAGAAAATGGAGACGCTACGTTGATGCCGTTAAAGGCAGTGAAAGAAGAAAGCAGCACCGTGGCACGCATCGAAAAGATGAAGACAGGATCCTTCCTCGTCGATGATGGCGCAGGCCGCGTGTTAGGCCGCCTGCCTGATGGCAGCTTTTGTCGCTGGGATCAGGACGGCACTCGGCAGCCCCTGGCGGTGACGGAAAACGTGCTGGCTCTGCGGACCAACATACTAGCAAACGACGGTGCTGGGCAGACCTGGCTTTGGCCTCGGGAAGGCGGCCCAGCCGCCGTGCTCGATCAGACCAGTGGCAATTGGGAGGTCTTCCAAGATCCACGGAAAGCTCTGGAAACACGAATGCGCGCCGGATCGAAGCTGCAAATCCACGACTGGCCTGGCTACGCCCCCTTTGCCTCTGCCGCCAAGCCAAAGCAGATCGCCTTCCTGCGCATGGATGGCTCACTGCACTTGTTTGATGGTGGCCAGTGGCAGAGCTGGCAGGCGGATCAGATCGGTGGCGCAGATGCAAAAGCCACCGGTGGCCCCTTCTTTAACTCGAAAGGCCTCCTCACCCTGTCCCTCGGCTTCATGGACCATCAGCTCACGGATGGAAAACGCTGGGAGGAGATCGGAAGCAGCGACATTGAAAATCTACGGCTCAACAACACCGATGATCCTCAACCACCGGAGGTCTGCCCAGTGGAGCCGCACCGGGTCACCTGCACCGCCTATGACCGGCACGGCGTCTGCTGGATGCGGGACTACGATAGTCGGCTGTGGAAATGCTTTCAAGGCGCGGCGGCCGTGTTCCTGGAGCCAGGCAGCGCCGATGATCCCCTGCACGGCGAAAGCTGCCGAATCTATGAGGCCCAGGTCACAGACTCTGGGCATGCCTTTCTTCGCATCGGCTTGAGCTGGGACAATGACGAGGATTATCTCTGCGTGCGCCCTCGGTTTCCCGTGCCGGTCAGCGAGGCCAAGCTGGCACAGGTCAGTGCCGACACGGCCACGATCAGTCTAGGAAAAGCGGAATGGCATGTCTGGCGTGTGGACGGAGGGAAATGGTCCTTAGCCACCAAGGAACGCGAAGCCGTGCTGGCTGGCCTCGATCCCGGCCAACACGAAATCGAAGTGCTCGCCCTGAACGCAGAAATCACACCTGCACCCAAGTCAGCCAAGCTGCTCTGCAAGATCTCGAAGACCGCTCCCCAGAACTCAAAAAATCAATAAGGTGCCATTCATTTTCTGGGTGCATCCTGCCTCAATACTTAATTTCATTTCCGGATTTAGACTAATGAATCGCTTATTACTCCAATCAGTTGCTTTGATCGCGCTGATACTGATGATTCCATCGTGCATTGTACCATATCCACGTGTCACCCTGAGATCTCCAATGTTGATTGGTCGCGTCGTCGATTCCAAAAACGGAGCACCCGTATCAAACGCCATTATCTCAGGTGCGCAAGCCTACATGGAGATATCCATGAATCCGGAGAACCAGCGGTGCAAACACAAGTCAGTCAAGCCAGCAACCTTCACCAAAGCCGACGGTACATTCCAGCTGCCCAAGACACACAACTTTCTACTGACCAAGACGTTCTTTGCCCCTTGCAGTGGCTCAATAGGAGATGAATCGGGGGAATCAATACAGTTGTTTATGGTGAGTGCGGAAGGGTATGCCCCGTTGGTTTTCGAAACTCCTGAACATCAAAAACAGAGTTTCGAGGCTGGTGACCTGAAACTAGAGGCCGCTCGTCTTTCTCGCTGAGCTTCAGTATCAGATCGCAACCATCCGGTGTCTTTTCATAGTGCGTTTCGGCGAAAGTGGTGTCGCCGATGCCTTCAGTGCATCTCCGTCACAGCAGTGCCAAACGCTGCGGCGACTTTCAAGGCTTGGGCTTTAGCAAGCTTTCGCCAAACATTCCCGATCTGAGGTTTGACGTGCTCGATGGGCTGCGGAAGATCGCGGGCCATGAAACTCACTACTTGGAACGTCAATGGCATCCGTGCCTCGCTGAAAAAAGGTCTGCACGAATACCTGCTGAGCTGTGATGCCGACGTGATCTGTCTGCAAGAAACGAAGGCCATGCAGGAGCAGGTGGATTTGTCGTTTTTCACGGGTTATCAGGCGGTCTGGAATAGCGCGGTGAAGAAGGGTTACTCGGGCACATGCATTCTAAGCCGAGTCCCCTGGATCAGCCATGATCTGGGCATGAATCACGCGGATCATGACAATGAAGGTCGTGTGATCACGACGGAGTTTCCCGACTTTTATGTCGTGACAGTTTACACGCCGAATGCGCAGGGTGAACTGGCGCGTCTGCCCTACCGTTTGCAGTGGGATGCGGCTTTCCGCCAATTCATCAAAAAGCTGGAGCTAAAAAAGCCAGTGCTGGTCTGTGGTGACCTCAATGTGGCCCATCAAGAGATTGATCTAGCCAACCCTAAGTCCAATCGTATGAATCCCGGCTTTAGCGATGAGGAGCGCTCCAGTTTTACTCAGCATCTGGAGGCAGGCTTTCTGGATGTCTTTCGCGAACTGGATCCCACACCGCATCATTACACTTGGTGGACGCAGCGCACGCCAGACGCACGGGCTAAGAACATCGGATGGCGTCTGGATTACTGGCTGGCCTCAGCGTCTCTGCGTCCAGCGCTGAAAAGCTGCACCATTCGTGATGACGTTCATGGATCAGATCATTGTCCCGTTGAACTAGTGGTGGGTTAAAAATTCCCTGCTAGGTCCAGTTCCGATTCAATCGGTTTCCCATCTAATAAGTGCTCCACAAGCTGTCGCGACAGCCAGGGAGCGCGCAGCACGCCTTTGGATCCAAGGCCATTCATGAAGGCGATGTTGGGTCGCGCAGGATGCCGACCTATGAGTGCCTGCCGATGCTGGATGATGGGCCTGACTCCTGTTTGTGAGCCAGTGATTTCATAGGGGTGCTTCAGCAGCGCCTGCAATTTCGTTTCCAAGCCTGCTACAGCTGCAGGAGAGGGGTGATGCGGATGATCAAAGTTGAACTCATAAGTCGGTCCGACCCGCAGTGTGCCATCGCCACGAGGCAGCAGCCAGCAGCCGCGATTGATGATGCGCGTCTCGCCACCAGTGTCTGCTTTGACTTTTAAAACGGTGCCACGACCACTGCGAAAAGGCAGCCAATCAAACCAAGGGTGTTTGGCTGCTTCCCAGCCAATACAGAAAATGGCGTGGGTATAAATTTGGCCATTCCATTGAATGGGGCCGCTGGATTCAGAGAAAGGAAACTCAGCTTGTTGCCAACAACCTAGAGTCTGAAAATAGCGCTGACTGGCGGCTAAAAACGCTGCTGTGTCCAACCAGGCACCGCGCTGTTCAAAACCGCCGTAAGGATTGGTAAAGATGGACTCATCCACTAGCGGTAGGCTTGATGCCTCATTCAGATAGGGCTGCACCTCTGGCTGCTGCTGCCGCTTCTGCCATTGCTCGACGGCCTTATCATCCAGCAAGAGACTCACGATGGCTGTCTCATGATAAAATCGACGCCCCAATTCCTGCTCCAGCTGCTGATAAAACGTGGCGGCTTCTGGATAAAGCGTTGCGATTCGCCAGTTCAAAACCAGCCGCATCCCAGTGATGGGCGTGATCAATCCCGCGGCTACTTTGGAAGATGTCTGTGGCTCATCACGATCCACGATCATGAACGGCACGCCACGCTCATGCAGTCGCCAGGCCAGCGACGTTCCAGCTAGCCCGCCACCAATGATGAGTAGGCGCGGAGTCATTTCACAAGCACCGGTCCTTGCTGCACATCGCCTGGTTTGCCTTGCAGATGATGATCAAAAAAGGTCTGCATTTTACTGACCAAATCAGGCGAGAAAAACACATGCAGTGCCCCTTCACCCGTGAGTAGAGTGCTGGAGACACCTGACTTGTCCAATGCGGCATCAAATTCTTCTGCCTGAGATAGCGGCACCAACTTGTCAGCCGTGCCATGGATGTGCAAAAACGGCGGATCATCGTGGCTCACATAAGTGATCGGTGAGGCGGCCTTGGCCTCTTCCAAATGCTGGCTCATAGGCCCACCGAAAAGTTTAGTGATGGCTGTACCAGATTTCTCTGAGTCGATAATGCTGCCCTTGCCTGGAAAGCTCAGGAAGTTCGCGGGACCACAGAAATTAGCCACACAGGCAATCTTGGGTAAAGTGCCCGCAATGCCGACATTGCCATCCAGCTCGCTCACGCCGCCACTGGTGCCGAGCAGACTCACGAGTTGGCCGCCTGCTGAGATGCCAAACAGACCGATTTTTTCGGCATCAAATCCGTGATCCTTAGCGTGTGCCTTGAGCCAACGCATAGCTGCTTTCACATCATGAATCTGCGCCGGCCACTTGGCCTCATTCGTGAGTCGATAACCGATGGATGCGCCTGCATAACCTTTTTGAATGAAGTGCAGCAGCACTCCTGGTTCGTTTTTGCTGCCGCCTTCCCAGCCGCCGCCATGAATGTAAACGATGAGGGGTAGCGGCTTTTCCGAAGGCTTTTCAGGCAAATACAGATCCAGCTTTTGGCGTGGATTATTCTGGCCAGCGTAGTCGAGATCTCGCAGCGCTAAAAATCCCGGCGGCGGAGGCGGCGCGGCAGTGGTCATCACTGGGGCACAAAGGACTGCAATGAGGGGAAGAAGGTATGGGAAAAGTCGCGCATTCATGCTGTACTGATGCTGCGTTGAAAAACTGTGATTGCTAACCAAAATCTTTTCCTCTTCATGAAATCCCTCATTTTCCTAGCGCTCTCCCTCAGCCTTCAAGCTGCGGAATTACCCATCACGATAGCGCTGACAGGTGAAATCGGTAAGTATTCCGTCGAAGATTGGAAAAAGGATTGGCCGGGCTGTGAGTTCGAAGACGGCATCAAGGAAGGCCATGTTTCACTCAAAGAACGAGACGGTGTGAAGTGCCTGCGAGTGAACTATGCCGTGGGTGGTATCGGCCCAGAAAAAGGCGGCGCCGGCTGGCGTTGGCCGATCGGAAATCATGAGTCTGCGGAGCTACACTATACGCTGCAATTCAGCAAAGACTTCGACTTTGTTAAAGGCGGCAAACTCCCTGGCTTTTGTGGAGGTCCCGAGAATGTCAGTGGCGGTCGCCCAGCCGATGGCAGCAATGGTTTCTCTGCCCGACTGATGTGGCGAAAAGACGGCCGAGGTGAGGCCTATGTGTATCACAAAAACCAACCCGAAAAATACGGTGAGAGCTTTGCCTTCCCCGAAGACTTTCGTTTCCCCATCGGTAAACCAGTTCAAGTGCGGCTGGCAGTCCACATGAATGCCAGTGGAAAGCGCGACGGCATCTTGCGTGTGTGGATCACGCTTCCGAATGAGAAAGAACGACTAGTCGTCGATCAATCAAACCTGGAGTGGCGGAGTGCGGCTACCTTTGGCGTGGATAGCCTGTATTTCGAAAGTTTCCACGGCGGCAATGACTCCTCTTGGGCTCCTACCAGACCCTGTTTTGCTGAGTTCAGCCAACTCAAGGTCGTGAAATCTTCTGGAAAGTAAAATCGTGAGCTCACAGACCCGTCGGGTGGTCCACAAACGTCCAAGGCAGAGCGTATTGAGTCTGAAGGTGCTGAGCCAGCGCCTTCACCCCAAAGGTCTCTGTCGCATAGTGCCCGCCATAGAGCACATTGATGCCAAGTTCTTCAGCCAAAGTGTAGCTCCAGTGTGGGCCCTCGCCCGTGATGAAGGTGTCCACACCTGCCTTTGCAGCCGCCGCCACCTCGGAGCCTGAGCCACCGGAGGAGATGCCAATCTTCCGCGTGAGCTTTGGACCGCCAGCACAGACATGAACGCGGCCACCGTCCAAAGCAGTGGTGAAGCGGGAAATGATCTCTTCGAGTGGCAGCTCAGCCTCGCACGTCACACCGACAGACAGTCCTTTGTAATCCAAAAAACCGCCACTCGGCGTGAGCTGCATCGCGCGGGCAATGCAAGCGTTGTTCCCCAGAGTCGCATGGACATCCAGCGGCAGATGAGCGCTATAGATGGCCAGATTGTTTTCCAGGGCCAAACTCATGCGTTCAAAGGCGGCGCCGGTCCAAGGCTGGAGTCCACTCCAAAACATACCATGATGCACAATTAAGAGGTCTGCCCCAGCCGCGATAGCCTTTTTGACCACCGGTAAAGTCGCATCCACTGCAGCAGCCACACGCGTGACTTTGCCAGAGCGATTCTCAAGCTGCAGTCCATTGACCGCATTCGAGTAGTCCGGCAGGTCTGGAATCCGTAGCGTGCTGTTGAGGTGGGCAGTGAGTTCAGCGAGAGAGATCATGGCTTTCTATGAACGCAAATAACACCTTGTTCAATCCATCAAGAGACGGATTGAATCTTCGTTCCAAGGACCGCCAATAGCAGAACTCAGTCGTTGAAGAAATGCCTGCCCGTCGCGCCAGCTTCGGTTTTGTTGTCCACTTCCCAGTACACGTCGTCAAAAATGGACTCGGGTTCTGGGTAGGGGCTGGCTTTGGCAAATTCGCCTGAGGCTTCGGCTTCGGCTTGGGCTTCGCGATCGATGATTTTGAGCTGCTCTTCGGTGGCGACGCCGACTTCGATGAGATTGCGTTTCATGACCTGGATGGGGTCATGCTCACGCTGATAGCACTCGACTTCTTCTTTGGTACGGTATTTGAGCTTATTCGCATCGGCGACGCTATGGCCTTCCCAGCGATAGGTGGCGATTTCCAGCACGGTCGGCTTGCTCTCGTTGTGAGCGCGATCGATGGCCGTTTGGACGCGGGCGCGGACTTCAAAGATGTCTTCGCCGACAAACTGATCCCAGGCGATGCCGTAACCTTCGGCGCGCTTGGCTAGGCAGCCATCAAAAGCAGATGAGCGCTCCTGGCTGGTGCCCATGGAGTAGCCATTGTTTTCGATCACGTAGATGACGGGCAGATCCCAGAGACCGGCAAGGTTCAGGGATTCATGGAAGGCACCCTGATTTACGGCACCATCACCGAGGAAGCACATGGCAGCGCCTTTGAGCCCACGGTATTTAAGGCCGTAGGCGAGACCGAGACCGAGTGGCGTTTGTCCGGCGACGATCCCGTGACCACCCCAGTAGTTTTTGTCAGGGGCAAAGTAATGCATGGAGCCACCTTTGCCCTTGGAGCACCCCGTCGCTTTCCCAAAAAGCTCGGCCATGCACTCGTTCATGCCCATGCCGACGCCGAGGGCGTGGGCGTGGTCGCGATAAGCAGTGATGACGTGATCATTCTCACCCATGAGGGAGACACAACCGATAGCGACGGATTCCTGGCCGATGTAAAGATGCAGGAAACCACCCATGCGACCGCCTTGATAATGCAGCATGGAGACTTGCTCAAAGCGGCGGACTCGGACCATTTTGCGATACAGCTCGATTTTTTCATCAGCTGTAAGCTTGGCGTTGATAGGATGCTGGGCGGCGGTAGGGGCTTTCGCGGTGGCCATAAAGGGAAGGTGAGAGTAGGCAGAAGAGTGCAGGAAGCAAGCTTTGGGTGAGAATCGTCGGACAAATGCCTTGTTGCAGCGCCCACATTGTTGTTCAAGTAGCATCTTACGTACCATGACCGAGTCAGAACGCCGAATCCAGGCCGCACAGGGCTATGTCGAGCTGGGCCTCCATTCAGAGGCTCGGGAAGAGCTGTCTCAATTATCCGCCATAGCGGCTGAAAGGCCTGACGCTCTGGAAATTTCAGCTCTCTGTTTCATGGGAGAGTCGCGCTGGGCAGAAGCCCTGCCGCTGACCCAAAAGCTCTGTCAAATAGAGCCCAAGGAGCCTGGAGGCTACATCCATGCGGCCTACTGCCTGCATGAACTTGGGCAAACCCATGAGGCTTTGGATTTATTGGCCCGTGGTCCAGCGGCGCTCAAAGCCAAGCCGGTCTATTATTACAATGTCGGCTGTTACATGGCTAAACTGGGGCAGAAAGACAAGGCGTTGAAGCTTTTAGAGCAATCTTTTGAAATGGATGGCAGCCTGCGTAGCTATGCCAGAAAAGACCCGGACCTAGCTGGTTTGAGAGAAAAATTGGCCAAACTCTAATTCCAATGAGCTTTCAAGATGAAGCCATCCTCTTGCTAATGTGTCCGCTGGTTTCGTTGCGTCCTCGTCAGGTATTGCTCGAATACAGTCCTCGTCCGCGTCTAGCCACCGAACACATTGGCAGCGAGGCTAAACACCATCTTCAAAGCTCATTGGAATAATGTATCAACCCGCACCCCATGCCCTAGCAGACGTCACCACTTGGTTTGAGGAAAACTTCCACACCCGAGGAGAGCTCGGCGCGTCTGTCTCTATCTGGCAAAATGGGGTCGAAATCCTGAATCTATCACATGGACACATGGATCGGTCACGGTCGCGAGCCTGGGATGTCGATACCTTGGCCCCTGTTTGGTCTGCCACCAAAGGACCAGCTGCTGTGTGCTGCCTGATGGCTTTGCATGAGGCCAATTTGCCGCTGGATTGCCCAGTTTCAGAAGTTTGGCCAGAGTTTGTTGTCGGTGGGAAAGCCGCCATGACCTTTGCCCATTTGCTATCCCACACGGCTGGGCTTTGTGCTTTAGATGAGCGCGTGCCGATCTTTAATTACGAGGCTGTGATTGATGCGATCGAGCAGCAGACGCCACTCTGGGAGCCCGGCACCAAACAGGGCTACCATGCCCGTACCTTTGGTTTCCTGATGGACGAGATCGTCCGCCGTATCACTGGATTGGAGTCGCTGGGAGAATACTTCCGCGAGACCATCGGCAGCCCATTAGGTCTCGATTTTTGGATCGGCCTACCGTCTGCTCAGCATGACCGAGTGGCCTGCATTTACCCAGGTAAAATCAGCATCGCAGGGGGTGATCAGCCTTTTCTGAAAGCCTTTAGCACCAGCGGCACATTGACTCAGCGTACCTTTGGTTCACCGATGGGGCTAAACGCTGTCAGTGACTTTAATCAGCCAGAGACCTGGAAGGCTGGTTATGCCAGCATGGGTGGGGTCGGCAGCGCCAGAGGCCTGGGCCAATTTTACGCGATGCTAGCCCAAGGCGGCACTTGGAATGGCCGCGAGATCGTGCCCGCTTCCGTGGTAGCTCTGCTCAGTGAGCCCCTTTCTCAGCAGGATGACAGCGTGCTATGCACCCCGATTGCCTTTGCCGCAGGCGTCATGCAGGACCCGATCCATCAAGACCCCGAACAGCCTCCTGGGAAAATGCGCCAGCACTTCGGTCCATCATTGAAGGCCTTCGGTCATCCTGGCGCTGGTGGTTGTCTAGCCTTTGCCGATCCTGAAAATGCGATCTCCTTCGCCTACGTCATGAATCAAATGGAAGTGGGGGCACTCCCCGGTGCCAAATCCATCGGCCTGATTGAGCGATTTTATCAGGCTTAGCCGCCAGCAAGATCGACGGTCACTACTTTTGCAAAGGTTGCGGCAGCCAGCCCTTCTCCTTGAGAAGTGAAGCTAGAGACTTGGCAATCAGGCGATGCCCTTCAGGCAGCACATGAGCCGAATCCATGAAGAGTGTGCGGGCTTGATCTGGCGTGAAAACGCTCTTCATGGGCAGGAGCAGCACTTTGTCCGAAGCTAGATCACCACTCCAAGTGGATATTGAGCGATCATCAAGAGTGACTTGTTGATCGCTGATTTCAAAATTCACTTGGGTAACGATGAGTGTGGGAATACCAGCGTCCTGCAAACGTTTGATGCTTTCTCGCGTGGTGGCCTCCACAAACTGGGTCCATTGCCGTTGCTTTTCAGGATCCTTTGAAGCGATTTGTTCTGTCATCGCATCCTGTGCAGAACCGATGGCGCGCACCTCCTGTGGCAAAAGCTGACCATCCACCTTTTCTGTCTTGATGCCGTATACCTGCCGCATTGCCAGTGACCTCATGAGCCAGTTTTTCGGATGTGGGCTATTAAAGCTTTCCTTCTTTCCCCACTCTCTTTCGTCTTCGTACTCATTGGTGGTTCCCACATGCAAAATCACCAGACTAGGCTGGTATTTGAGAACCTGCTGAACCACTAAATCTTTTCTGCGTGCCCCAAACCCCGGCAAGCCTAAGTTCAAGCATTCAGCCTTGATACCTGCTGCCAGAAGTTCTTTTTGCAGATAACCAGTGTAGGATTCATTGACGCTGGTGCCCCGAGCCACGGAATCACCAACCACCATGACACGATAGACATCTTTGGGTCGCTCTTTTTGAAACGATTGCGGGAAAAATCTCCGACCTCCGGTGCGCTTGAGATTAACCTTTCCATCGACTTCCTGAAATCCTGCTGTCGGATGGTAGCCGTAATCAAAACGACCCTCCATGGTCGATACAAAGATAAAACGAACAGCCAACTCAAGGGTCAGCCAAAGAGTCAAAAAAAGGAGAAAGCTACGAGTCAAGACGTGCATCAGAATTGGAAATAAATGAACTCCTGTTCGCTGGTGCTAGAACTGGCAAAGAGTAAAAAGAGGGCAAAAAAGATCAGCCCACGTGACCACCACGATAGATGCCCCAACTCCGATTCATCCTCCAAATGCCGACTGGCGATCTGGAGTAAAATCAGCGGTAGAATATGGATGAGCAGCCAACAAGCTGCTCGGAACCAGGTGGCTGAAGCCGTCCAGATCGTCATGGCCTGCATCCAGTGCTCCAGTCCACCAAGCGTCTGGGCGCGGAAAATGGCCCAGCCAAAAAGGGTGAGAACAAACATGAAGCTGATGGCAAACAGGCGCTTACCACGAGTTGTCGCCGTTTCTAAAGCGCCCAGTGCTGGAATGAGTCGGTAGGCTGTCAGCATCACGGCGTGATAGGCACCCCATAAAACAAAGGTCCAACTAGCCCCGTGCCAGAGTCCCGCCAGAACCATCGTGATCCAAAGATTGACCACTGTTCGAGTCGGGCCACAACGGTTCCCACCGAGTGGAATGTACACGTAATCTCTGAACCAACTGGAAAGAGTGATGTGCCAACGTTGCCAAAAGTCGGAAGGGCCGGAGGCCAAATAAGGGAAACGAAAATTCGTGCTCAAGTTGATCCCCAAAAGCCTAGCCGATCCGCGCGCCAAATCCGTGTAACCAGAGAAGTCCCCATAAATCTGAAAAGCAAAAGCCAGGATGCCCAGCAGCGCCCAAGGCGCATTCGGCGTGGAATCAGGATGAAAAACGTAATTGGCAATCTCCGCGCAATTGTCAGCAACGAAGACTTTTTTGAAGGCCCCAATCAAGAGCAGGCGAAGTCCCGCATGAAGATGCTCCCATTCCCAGCGCGCGGCTTGGGTGAACTGCGGCATGAATTTAGCAGGCCGCTCGATTGGACCCGCGACCAATTGAGGAAAGAAAGCTAAGTAGGCGGAAAAAGTCAGCAAATCCGTGGCTGGCTGCAGCTTGCCCTTATAGACATCCACGGCGTAAGCGACGGATTGAAAGGTGTAAAAGGACACAGCCACTGGCAGAATGATGTGCGGTAGAGTCCAGCCAGGATCAATCCCTGCAGCGCCAAGCAAGTTGAGTAGGCTGCTGGCAAAAAAGCCGAAGTATTTGAAGAATCCTAGCACTGCTAGATTGGTCAAAACACTCAACCACATAAAGCCTCGGCGGCGTTTTTCTTCTGACCAAGTCCAGATCCACTCATGCATCGGCACAAAGAGCACGGGGAAAATTCCAGCGACGATTAGGCTAGTTGGACTGATGCTGATGATTGACTGACCCAAAAAGCTACAGCCACCCAGCCAGACGATGGGTGCAAGGGTCGTGCATAGAATTTTAGCACGGCCTTCGCGGATGCCGACCATCGACCGTGCACAAAAATAGTCGATGCCGGTAGAAGCCATCAACAGAGCTAAAAAGCGCAGATCCCAAAGTCCGTAAAAGAAGTAACTGGCGGCCAAAAGCAGCGCCATGCGCCCCAGTCTCGGCAGTGGCCAATAGAGGACCACCACGAGTGGCAGAAAGAGGGCATATTGCCAGGAAGTAAACGACATTCAGTTCCATGGTATAACTGAGCGCTGCCTGTTAATCAAAAAATATTGCGTGGCACTTCCCCAAGCTAGGAGACTCGTTGTCGCGGTGGCGGCTTGGCGTCGCCGTCACCTTCGGGAATTCACAGCCAGGTCACCCAAACAAGCCCATCACAGGCTTACCGCCATCCACGATTGGAATCGGACGGTTCTCGCGATTCATAAGCATGAGATCGGGATCGATGCCGAGGGACCAATAGATGGTTTTGGCCAGGTCCTCGGGCGAGACGGGCTTATCGTCGGGATAGGCGGCTTCTTTGTCAGATGCTCCATAGACGATGCCACCGCGCACCCCGGCTCCGGCGATGAGCGCGGGGAAGCAGGTGCTCCAGTGGCCACGGCCCCAGGTGGCGTTTGGGACCGGTGTGCGGCCCATTTCGCCGATGGCGATGACGAGTGTTTCATCGAGCAATCCGCGCTCGTCGAGATCGGTGAGCAGCGCGGAGCAACCTTGATCAAAGGTGGGCAGCAGATGATCACGCACGTCATCGCTGGTGCGATGCGAGTCCCAGCCGTAGCCATCGGGGCTATCGTAATGAACGGTGACAAAGCGCGTGCCTGCCTCGACGAGCCGACGTGCCATAAGGCAGCTTTGGCCAAAGAGATGGCGGCCGTAGCGATCACGCATCACTTCCTTCTCTGCGCAGATGTTGAGAGCGCTGCTGGTTTTGTCGGAGGAGATGAGCGCCATGGCGCGCTTGCGGTGCAGATCCATCGCATCGCCATCGCCCATGTCGAGCCGCGTGCGCACGGCCTCGAATTGATCGAGCAAACCGACGCGCTCCTGGATTCGGCTCACGGGTATCACGGGCTTGAGACCTTCAATCTCGAAGCTCAGCTCGCCATCCGCGCAGGCACGCCAGTAGGGATTGTCCTTCACGTCTTTCTTGTCGATGACGGTTGTCATTGGGTTGTAAGCCTGGCCGAGCCAGCCTGCATACTCGCCGGGGCGGATGTATTGCCCGCGATCTTGCAGTTTGCCGAGCCTGTTCGGCAGCACGGCATACGTGGCGAGGTCGCGTTCCATGCCACCAGGCATTTTTTGGCTTAAATGCTCTACCACGGAGCCCATCGACGGCCAATCCTGCGGCGTGGCCGAAAAGCCGCCACCCACGGGTAGATGCCAGCGATGCCCGGTCTGGAGATAATGCCCCGCACCGCTATGATCGTTGTAGTTGTGCGTCATCGATCGGATGACCGCGTATTTGTCCGAGATCTTTGCAAGACGGCCCAAGTGCTCGCTGATGAGCAGGTCCGGCGTGCGGCTCTTGATCGGTTTGAAAGGTCCGCGCACCTCGCTCTTGGCTCCCGGCTTCATGTCAAAGGTCTCCAGCTGGCTCGGACCTCCAAATAGAAATAAAAAGATCACGGACTTAGCCTTCCCTGCAGCAAAAGCCTGCTGCGCCTCCTGCGCGGCGAGAACGCCCGGCAAGGTCATTCCAAACAACCCCGAGCCGCCAATTTGCAAAAGCTCCCGACGCGTGACGCCGGAGCAGTTGGAGCGAGATGTGCCGTTGATGGTTAGCATGATGGGTGGAATACGGGTGCCACGCAGCGTGTTTATCTAGGGCGTGTTTAAAAACTCAGGATGCTGAGGCTCGGAGCGCAGAGGGATGAGAGGCAAGGCGCTGGGTGCAGTGTCTTGAAGATCCCATTGCACCCCTTGTGTCGCGTGCTCCAATCAACACCTTTACTATGAAATCAATCATCCATCTCAGTCTAGCCCTCGTTCTTGGGTCCGCCATTTTGCTTCCGGCTCAAGAAGCCGTGAACTACGCCATTTCACCGGTTCCCAGAGACGCCGGGTGGATGAAGCGCCATGAATCTTTTAATGCGATCTCCAAGCAGGGTGAATCACCGCTCGTGTTCCTGGGCGACTCCATCACCCAAGGTTGGAGTGGAAAAGGAAAAGCATCGTGGGAGAAACACTTTGCGCCACTCAAGGCTGCAAATTTTGGCATTGGAGGTGACCGCACCGAGCATGTGCTTTGGCGTCTGCAGAATGGAAATTACGACGGTTTGAAACCAAAACTAACCGTGCTGATGATCGGCACCAATAACACAGGCCATCAGGGCCGCCCCCAAGTGGAATTAAAAGGCGCAATTTATCAATCCACTGCTGAGCAAACGGCTCAAGGCGTGAGCGCCATTATCAAGCTATTGCGTGAAAAGCAGCCGCAAATGAAGATACTGCTACTGGGCATCTTCCCGCGTGGAGCTGACGCCAAGGACGAGAAGCGTAAACAGAACATTGCCACAAACAACCTCATCCGCAAACTCGCGGATGATCAAACTGTGCATTACCAAGATATCAGCGATACCTTCCTGCAAGCCGACGGCGTGCTACCAAAAGAAATCATGCCGGACCTGCTGCACCTCAATGAAACAGGCTATGAAAAATGGTCCCAAGCCATTCTGCTAAAGGTCACCGAATTGATGAAGTAGCTACAGCTTACCCCCCAGTGGGTAAGACTATTCGCATAGAGCTCAGATCCTTTCGATTTCCACAAAACTTGATGACAAGTCGTCGCATGGGCAGAGCTCCAATGACGCCAACCGACAAAAAAGCGGATCGAGAAAAACTCTCGATCCGCTAGGTTTGTCCTGTGCCCACCTCATCAGGCTCCCGGAAATCAGAAGCAGGTCGCAGAACGAATTATTGAAAAGCTGACTGCTACCTCAGACCAGCCTCTTGAAAGGAAGTTCAAAAATCTAAAAAATATTTTTTCGGGCCTGCATTTCTACCGTTGTACGGTGGCATGAATCCATAGACCGCTCCATGATGAGACTGTGTCAGCGTCTGATCCATCCCTCTTCCAGCTAGAAGCCTCCCCTGCCAAAACAGTGGCGGAGCCGTTGAGTGATGTGGTCGGAGTCGCCCGAGTGCAGCTTGAGGGGTCAGCCGTGATGGAGCTGGATTATGCTATCCCTGAGCGCTTTATATCGCGACTCGTCGTTGGCACGCGGGTCATGGTGCCGCTGCAAAACCAGCGTCAACCCGCGGTCGTCATGGCCATCTTGGAGTCCTCGCCCCATCAACATCGGCTTAAAGAAATCGCCAGCATCGTTGGCGCACGCCCAATGTTCACGCCTGGCCTGCTGAAACTAGCGGATTGGGTGGCCGAGTACTACATTGTGCCTGTCCACCGCGTCTTGCGCAGCATGCTACCCCAAGCAGTGCGGGATAAGCCGGAGACTTTCCTCACCGACAGCCACTTGAAGCTGGTCAAAGAACTACCCGCTGAGGTAATGGATAAACTGCACAAGACCGCGCCGATGCAGGCCCGTATTTTGGAAACCCTGCGTTCTCATGGCGGGGAAGCTACCCTGAGTGATTTACGACGAGATTTGCCAAGAGCGGTGAGCATCATCAAACCGCTGCTCAAGGCGGGCTACATCACTCGAAGCGAAGTGCGCGTGGAGCGTGATCCGTTTCAAACCGAAGAATTTTTGCCAAGCCAAGCGCTCACCTTTACAGAAGAGCAGCAAAGTGTGTTTGAGTCGGTGATGAAGGCGCTGCAGGCTCCAAAAGAAGCCCGTCCGATGCTGCTTCATGGGGTGACCGGCAGCGGCAAAACAGAAGTTTATCTTCAAGCCATCGCAGAAGTCTTAAAATCAGGTAAAACAGCTCTCGTTTTGGTGCCCGAGATCAGCCTCACGCCGCAGACGATCGAGCGCTTTAAAGCCCGCTTTTCCGAGAAGAAAGATGCCATTGCCGTGCTGCACAGTCACCTGAGCGATGGAGAACGGCATGATGAATGGTTCAAGGTCCAGGAAGGCCGCGCCGACATCGTCATCGGTGCGCGAAGTGCCATTTTTGCCCCGCTAGAGAGACTGGGTCTGATCATCGTCGATGAGGAGCATGAGCCTTCCTACAAACAGGAGGATGCGCCTCGCTATCATGCTCGGGATTTGGCTGTCGTTCGGGGTCACATCGAGCGCTGCCCTGTGCTGCTCGGCTCTGCCACACCGAGTTTGGAATCCTTTCAGAATGCCGCCATTGGCAAGTATGAACTGCTGCGCATGACCAAGCGCACCGATGGCAAATCCATGCCGCTGATCCGTATCGTGGACATGCGCCTAGAGCGTCGAAAAGGCATGGGTGTCTCAGTGGCCAATGCGGGTATCCTTTCAGAAAAGTTACGTAACGCCATCACCTCACGATTGGAAAAGCGCGAACAAACGATTCTCTTCCTGAATCGACGTGGGTTCAATACCAGTCTTTCTTGCAGCACCTGCGGAGAGGTCGTGCAGTGTCAGGACTGTGCCGTGCCCATGACCCTTCATAAAAAGGATAATCGGCTCGTCTGTCACATCTGCGGGGCGCGTCGAATGCCACCCACTAAATGTCCCGCCTGCAATGATCCTGCGCTCAAGTATGGTGGCTTTGGTACGGAGCGTGTGGAGGCTGCGGTGAGGGAGGTTTTCCCTCAGGCGCGCATGGCCCGAGTGGACACTGACACCATGCAGAGGAAGAACCAGCTGCGTGACACGCTCAAAGACTTCCGCGCTCAGAAGCTGGACATCTTGATTGGCACTCAAATGATCGCCAAGGGCTTGGACTTTCCCAATGTGACCCTCGTCGGCGTGCTGAATGCTGACACAGCACTGAACATTCCCGATTTCCGGGCCGCTGAACGCACGTTGCAATTGCTGATCCAGGTAGCAGGTCGCGCGGGTCGTGGAGAGGTGAAAGGAGAAGTCTTTGTGCAGACCTACGCACCTCACAGTCCGGCCATTCAGTTTAGCCGACACAATGACTTTGAAGGCTTTTCTCAGCAGGAACTCGAGCACCGCCAAGCCTTTAAATATCCGCCTTACAGTCATGTCGTGCTCATCAGCAGTCGTGGTAAACATGAGGCTCAGGCTGAATTCACCCTGACCACTTTGCATAAGCGGTTAGCCGCCAAACTGCCACCCGGCACGCTGATGGGCGAGCCATCACCCTCAAGTCTCACCAAAGCGCATGGCCAGTTTCGCTTTCAACTCATGATGCGCAGTGACCGTATACGACCGCTCGCACGCTACATTCAGTCCGTGGTCGAGTCGATCACGCTACCGCAAGACATCATTGTCACCTGGGATGTTGATCCCGTGAATCTGGGCTGATCATTTCATGCCTTCTTTCACCACATCTCGAGCGATTTTGAGCGCCTCTTTGCCGACGCCCAGCATCTCTGCTTTCGTGTTCGCTGGCAGGGGTGTCTGGGGGGCTCCGCTGCCATTGTAAGAAGTCACATTGGGCAGTGGCACCTCCTTTTTTGTGTGGGCGTCAAAAACCGTCTTCGTGCCTGGCTTGGCGGGTTCTTCGGGTTTCTTTTCTTCTGCGGCAGGAGCGGACTCCTCCTTTTTTTCAGCAGCTTTATTGTCACCTGGCAGCGATTCCGGCGGTTTCGCACCCGTAGTTTCACTGGGCATCGCGGGCTTATCCGCTTTCACCTGCACAGACTGATAGATCAGATTGTAATTATGCCGGATCGCCGCTGGAAAGGAGACGCGTCCTGGCTCCACGATCTTTTCACGCAGCAGTTTCGACGACAAATCAGCCACCAGATCTGTGCCGATCTTCACCGCGCGATCCACATACGGCGCCGCCACCGAGGTGGAGGCCGAGGCACCGCCTTTGATGAGCTCACTGCTGATCGTGCGACCTTGCAGCGCCAGGCTGCTTTGCGCTGTGACTAGGGTGCCATCATTGGCAAAGCTGAGTTCTAGGCTGGCGTGGTCGTCAGATGACATAAAGCCGCGCACATGATCGATTCGGATCGACACAAAAATCCCACCGTCTGGTGATGGAGACGTTTCTGGCTGATACGTCCGGTAGAGCGACTCCGAGATCTCATACTCTGCCGCCTTGCCTTTCCGCGCCTTCCAGCCGCCCAGACTTGTGCCGAGCTTATCGAGATTGATTTCGACCTCGCCAAAAGCGGGCACTGCGCCGAGAAGAGTTAAAAAGAGAGCGGTGAATTTCATAGAAGATCAAAGACGAGGCAAAGATGCCCCATTTTAAACTCTTTTCAGCCCTTTCTTATTCAAGCTCTTCCAGTCTCTTGTCCGCGAACTGATTCAAATTGCCAATTTGGCTCGTAAAGGCCATCCTCATTTCGTCATGAACTCCACTTCGCCTTCCGACTTCAATCGCCGCCATTTTCTCCGCGCTGCCTTTTCAGGTGCGACCATCACCCCAGCCCTGATGTCTGCTGCCGAAGTTGAGAAAACGATCGCTGTCGACGGTCAGAGCTTTCATGAGCCTGCCCAAGATCTGCCGCTTGTCCAAGATGCCGACGTGATCGTTTGCGGTGCGGGTCCGGCGGGTGTTACGGCCGCTATCACGGCGGCGCGTGCCGGGGCCAAAGTACGTCTCTTTGAATGGCGCGGTTGTCTGGGCGGCGTCTGGACGGCGGGGTTGCTAGGCTATTTGCTGGACTTTGATAAACCTGGCTTTGCCAAAGAACTCACCAAACGCCTGGATGAACGCGATGCACGCCGTGGCACCAGTAAAAAAAGCATCTGCTATGAACCGGAAGGCATGAAGCTGCTGCTAGAAGACATGTGCGTGGAAGCTGGTGTGAAACTGCAACTCCACACTCGCGTCGCCGCTGCTTATAAAGAAGGCAATCGACTGACCACCATCGTTACCGAATCCAAATCAGGCCGCCAAGCTTGGCGGGCGCCTGTGTTCATTGATACCACAGGTGATGGCGATCTCGGTGCCCTGGCCGGATGCGCTTTTGAGATCGGTGAGTCCAAAGCCTGCCCTTGCCAGCCCATGTCACTGAATGCGCTGCTCGTGGCCAAAGACGCCGCTGCTTTGACTCCGTTCATCCATGGCTCCGATCCTAGCAAGCAAGACGGCATCGCCAAAGAGGCCTTTCTGGCGGAGATCAAGCGCGCAGGTTTTTTCCCTTCCTACTCTAAACCCACGCTCTGGCAGGTGCGGAATAATTTACTGCTGGTTATGATGAACCACGAGTTCAGCGTCATTCCTTACGATGCCGCTCAAGTCACTGAAGCGACCATCCGTGCTCGCAGTGAGATGAATAAAATCGTCAATGGCCTGCGCAAACTTGGCGGTCCCTGGGCAGGCATCCAACTCGCGGCCACGGCCGAGCAAATCGGCGTTCGAGATGGGCGGCGTATTGCAGGCCGATTCACCGTCACCAAAGAGGATCTCATCAAAGGTGCACGTTATGAAGATGGCGTCGTCCGCCCCACTTTCTCTGTGGATATCCACGCTCTGACCGCAGAGCATAATAAAGAAGCCGGTTACACGAATCGTGGTATCAAAGTCATCCCCTATGACATTCCCTTGCGCGCCCTGATCGCCAAAGACGTGGACGGTCTCATGATGGCTGGCCGCTGCATCAGCGGAGACTTCATTGCGCATTCCAGCTACCGCGTCACGGGCAATGCTGTCGCCATGGGCGAAGCCGCAGGCGTCACCGCGGCCCTCGCTGCTGCCAGCAAACGCCTGCCTCATGAAGTCCCCTGGACTGAAGGAGAGGCCAAGCTCCAGCAAATGGGCCAGCGCGCTTAGTGAGTCGGCGGTGGCAGAGGAATCGGATCAATCAGGCGTAGATTTTGATTCAGCGTCTCGGCGCTGACTTCTCCCTCCCAACGACTGATCACCAACGTGGCTACGCCATTGCCGATGAAGTTAGTCAGTGCGCGGCATTCACTCATGAAGCGGTCGATCCCGACGAGCAGCGCCAAGGACTCGATCGGGATTCCAGGCACGGCTTGCAGCGTTGCGGCCAGTGTTACAAAACCAGCTCCCGTGATGCCGCTAGCGCCCTTTGACGTCACCATCGCCACGAGCAGAAGACTGATCTGTGCGCTCAGATTCAGGGGCGTATTGGTTGCTTGCGCTAAAAAGACCGCCGCCATGGCCATGTAAATATTGGTGCCATCTAGATTGAAACTGTAACCCGTCGGCACCACCAATCCCACCGTCGCGTGCCCGCAACCGAGGCGCTTCATTTTCTGGATCAACCCAGGCAGAGCCGTCTCTGAGGAACTCGTCCCCAAGACCAGCAAGAGCTCATCTTTGATATAACTGAGGAACCGGAAGATCGAAAAGCCAGACACCCGAGCAATTGCCCCGAGAACGACGATGACAAAGAAACCTGCGGTGAGATAAAAGCCCGCCATCAGCGTCATCAGCCGACCTAGCACGCTCAGTCCATGCGCCCCCACGGTGTAAGCCATGGCCCCAAAAGCACCGATCGGTGCCACCTTCACCAGCATCTGCATCAGACCAAAAAAGACTTCAGATCCATAGTCGATCACCAGAAGCACAGGCTTGCCGCGATCTCCCATCATCGTGATGGCAAAGGCGGTGAGGATGGCGATGAAAAGGACCTGCAACAGATCCCCTGAGACAAAGGCCCCGAGAAACGTGTCCGGAATGATGTGCAGTAAAAAGTCAGCTGTGCTCAGGCTCTTCGACTTCTCCACCGAGCCATGGCTGGACTCGATAGCTGCTGCTGAAGACGTGGCATGATAGACCTCACCTGCCGGCGTGAAGCCGACGCCAGGCTGCAATACATTCACCACGATCAGACCGATGATCAGCGCCAGGGTTGAGACGATCTCAAAATACAACAACGTCTTGGCTCCCACACGCCCCAGCCTTTTCAAATCACCCATGGAGGCGATGCCGTGCACCACCGTGCAAAAGATGATCGGAGCAATCATCATCTTCACTAGCTTGATGAAGCCATCTCCCAGCGGCTTCAGCTTGGCACCCAGCGTTGGATCCAGATAACCCACGATGATTCCCAGGATCACCGCGATGATCACCTGAATATAGAGGACACGGTACCAAGGCTTGCGGGTGACGACATTTTCCATGAGGATTTCAGTTTAGGCCGATTTCATCTCACGGAGCAAGACCACATTCATTCTCAGCGTTGGCCATTGGCATCATGCGACTTTCCCTTTTCCTTTTCTTTGCCTGTTTTTCATTGATTTCAGCAGCCGAGTATGACCTGCTGATTCAAAATGCCCAGATCCTGGATGGAACAGGAGCACCTGCTTTCACCGGCAACATCGGTATTCAGGATGGGCGCATCACTGCCATCGGCGCAGTCACTGGCTCATCTAAAGACGTGATCGATGCCACAGGCCAGTATGCCGCGCCTGGATTCATCGACGTCCACACTCACTCCGAAAAAATCTGTGATGTCCCTGCTGCCGAGAATTTTCTGCGCATGGGTGTCACCACCATCGTCACTGGAAACTGTGGCATGTCCCGCACAGACGTGGCGCGCTTCTTTGCTGAGATTACAAAAACGGGCACCACATTGAATGTCGCGACCCTGATCGGTCATGGCGATATTAGGGAACAGGGCATGGGCGGGAAATTCATTCGCGCCCCCAACGCAGACCAACTCGAGGTCATGAAAAACCTCGTCGATCAAGCCATGAAGGACGGTGCTGTCGGCATGAGCACTGGCTTGATTTATGTGCCCGGTTCTTTTGCCAAGACGGACGAACTCATCGCGCTCGCTACAATCGTAGCCCAGCATGACGGCGTCTATGCCAGCCACATGCGCTATGAAACCGTGCGCATTTTTGACGCTCTCAGCGAGCTGACACAGATTGCTCGTGAAGCCAAGGTCCGCACCCAACTCAGCCACATCAAACTTTCCGGTCCCACCGCTTGGGGGAAAGCCGCTGAAGTCCTGACCTACCTCGACAAAGCACGCGTTGAGGGCCTACGTATCACCCATGATCTCTACGCTTACACCGCCTCCAGCACTGGCCTGCGGCAGACCATCCCCGATCAGGCACTGGAAGGCAGCCGAGCAGACTTCGCCGCACGTTTGGCCGATCCACAAAAGAAGGCCCACATCATCGCGGACATGAAAGAGATCCTTCAGCGAAGTGGCCGAAAAGACTACAGTTATGCCGTCATCGCACGATTCAACGCAGATCGATCTCTCAACGGCCTCAGCCTGCCCTTAGCCACCAAGCGTGTTCGAGGCAGCGACAGTTTAGAGGAGCAAATCGAGCTGCTGCTAGACATAGAAAAGCGTGGCGGTGGCACTGGCATTTTCCATGGCATGAACGAGGGCGATCTCCTCACCTTTTTAAAGAATCCCCAGACCATGATCGCCAGCGATGGTGGTCCGCGCGTGCTTGGTGAGGACGTGCCCCACCCTCGCAGTTATGGCAACAATGCCCGCATTTTAGGACACTATGTGCGCGAACAAAAAGCGCTTCCTTTGGAAGAAGCCATCCGCCGCATGACCAGCCTACCCGCGCAAACTTTCCAATTCAAAGACCGTGGCATACTCCGTCAAGGTGCCCATGCTGACATCGTCCTCTTTGATTTGGCTGAAATTCAAGATCCCAGCCATTTTAGCGATCCCCATCATTACGCCGAAGGCTTTCATCATGTTCTTGTCAGAGGCATCCCCGTCATCCGCCATACCAAGTTCACCTCCGCCCGCCCCGGCGGCCCTTTGAAAAAGCAAAGCAAGGCAGAAAAATGAGCGGTGAAATTCTGACCCATCACACCCAGGATCTCGGAGTATAGAGCCCATGTAGCCGATATCTCATTCGCAATCAGGCTAGAATCAGACGCAGAAAATCAGCATCGGAAAAGTTGGCGTTTTGGCCAAGGCGCACGATCACGAGTCTACGGGAAGGGATGGCATAGAGACGCTGGTAGGAACTGCCAATGCAGGCGATCAGGTCTGGCGGTGCGTCTTTGCAGAGGCAGACGTTCGCCCAGGACTGGCGGCTCCAGTCGCGCTCCAGTTGATCTTCGATATCGATTTCTCTAGCCCCGGCTTTTCCGGCTGCGAGATTGTTCCAGAAACCAAAGCTATAAGCGGGATTGGCTTTGGAGCCCTGCAGCATTTTTTCAAACGAGGATGAGTTCAGGACGGCGCTTCCTTTCTCCAGTAGCAGGTCGCCCATCTTAGCCCAATGCCGAGCGGTCATGACAAAGCCAGCGGCCAATAATGGATTCCCAGCTGCATCAGGTAGATAGCGTTGAGAGCCTAGACCGAGAGGTTTCAAAACCTGTTTCTCTAGATAATGCGTCGGTGATTTTTTGAGCTTCCGCTTCAGGACTTCATGAAACACTTGTAGCTGGCTGGGTCCGTAAATGAAGGATTTCCCTGGTGCTGCAACGAGGGGTCGTGCCATGGCCAGTTGATTGCGATCTTTCAGTCCATCCTCATGCAGTTTGAGACAGCGCTCCAGGCCGCCTGTAAAGTGAAGCAGTTGATCGAGTGTGATTTCAGACTTTCTGTTGTCTTCCTTCCATTCGGGCAAGGTCTCGGAGACTTTTTCATCAAGGTGAATCAAACCCTCTTCGACGGCGGCCATCGCTGCGAGTCCCCAGAAACCTTTGGTGCCACTGAAGATGCGATAGGGTTCATCTTTGCGACCTGCATTTGGATAGCTTTCGTGGAGGATGTGGCCGTCCTGCTTGATGAGTAGTGCGCGGCTTTTCCGAGTCGCGCAATACTTGGCGGCTTGACTCAAGGAGGCTTCATGAAGTGCTCCAGAGGGTGGGCTCGAACCTGAGGCACAGCTTGGCAAAGCCATGCTAGCTCCGCCTAGTCCTAGCCAAGCCATGATCTGACGGCGTGATTTAAGCTTATCGATCTGCTGCTGGATCTCCTTATCGGCACCCTGGCACAGGGTTTTGAGCATGTCAGGACTGATCCAATCAGCGCCAAAGGCCATGACTGTCTCCCCGACCATGCCATCAGCTGAGACGACGCGCATGGGATGGGTCTTGGCATATTTGGCGGCTAGCTTTTCTATCAGATGATCTGCGCTGTTTCCTGAATCGGCATAGATGATCTGGAGTCCATCCTTCTCACGTTCCTCAGTCATTTGCGCCTGGGTGCCATCAAAAACCACCACCACCTGTGAGCCGCTGCTGTCCTGGAAATCGCGCAGACGTTTCAGCAGTTCTGTCCTGGCCAGATGGCGCTTACTAGCCACCACCTGATGGCGCTTCAATTCAGGCCACGCGTGCAGGACGCTGTGACCGTCCACGAGCAGATAGGAAAGCGGGCTGGGCATGATGGATTTTGGCACAGGATCGTCGGATCATCAATCTTATGGACGAAGGGTTAGATCGTTTGATAGTATTTGCCCATGTTCCGCCGACTCTTCACGACTCTCCTCATCACTAGCCTCAGTTGCAACCTGGCGATTAGCCAAGAAGCCAAGAAGGATCCTGCGCCGAATCCAGAAGAAAAGACGGAAGAGAAGACTAAAGGAAAAGCTGACGCTAAGGATGAAAAGAAAGAAGACAAAAAAAGTGAGACCGAACATAGCATCACTCTGGGTGGTCAGAAGATCGAGTTCACCGCCACAGCCGGCACCTTGCCTCTGAAAGATGCGGAGGGGAAAACCACGGCAGACATTTTTTACATCGCCTATGTTAAAAAGGGCGCGCCTGACACAGCGGCACGGCCATTGACCTTTTCCTTCAATGGTGGCCCAGGCTCCTCTTCTGTCTGGATGCACATGGGATTGCTAGGTCCGAAGCGGGTGAAGTTGCGTGATGACGGTTTTGCTGTGCCGCCGCCTTATCAACTGGTGGAAAACGAATACAGTCTTTTAGATGAGACCGATCTTGTTTTCATCGACCCTGTCGGCACGGGTTATAGTCGTGCAGCGAAACCCGAAGACGCCAAGAATTTCTTCGGCCTGAATGAAGATGCCAAAAGCATAGGCGAGTTCATTCGTCTCTATGTGACCAAGCATTCCCGCTGGCCTTCACCAAAGTTTCTCATTGGAGAAAGCTACGGCACCACGCGCGCTGCGGCGCTCAGCGGTGAACTGCTGCGTTCCCACCGCATGAATCTCAATGGCATCATGCTTGTCTCTACAGTGCTGAATTTCCAAACCCTGTGGGGTGGCTCAGGCAATGATCTGCCGCACGTTCTCTATCTCCCCAGCTTTGCCGCCACCGCATGGTATCACAAAAAGCTGCCAGCAGACTTGCAGAAGAAGCCGCTGCCAGAAGTGTTGGCTGAGGCAGAGACCTTTGCCAGCGGCGACTATAACCGCGCATTGTTGCTCGGAGGCGCCTTTCCTGCTGAGCAGCGTGCCGCCATTGTGAAGAAGATGTCACGTCTCATCGGATTATCAGAGGCCTACATTGATGGGGCTAATCTGCGCGTTTCCATGAGTCGGTTTAATGCGGAGTTACTCCGTGACCAACGGCTAGTTGTTGGCCGTTTCGACAGCCGCTACACCAGCACGATGCGTGATCCCCTTGGCGATGGTGCTGAGCGTGATCCCAGCGCCGATGCGGTCTTCAGTGCCTTCGCCTCTACCTTCAATCACTACATCCGCAATGACCTCAAGTTTGAAGATGACCGCCCCTATAACATCCTAGCCAGTGTCGGTAAATGGAACTGGGATGCCGAAAATGAATTTGCCGATGTTTCAGAAACCTTGGCTGAAAGCCTGTCCACTAATCCCTTCCTGAAGGTGCATGTCTCCAATGGTTACTATGATATGGCCACGCCTTATTTCGCGAGTCGTTATACCTTCAATCATCTCATCGTTCATCCAGATCTGAACAAGAACATCACGCATGATGATTACACTGCTGGACACATGATGTACCTCAACATTCCTGATCTAAAAAAACAGAAAACAGACCTCGCCAAATTCATCCGAGCATCCAGCGGACAGTGATAAAGGGCGGTCAAAAGTGGTCTGAAGATAGTTCCGCATAAAATATTTTTTGTCATGAGGTGAACGCATCGAGCGCGAATGAGGATGAATTTAGCATTCTATACTTTTGGATAGGTTTCTTCGGCTTCCCTGAATCCATCAGCCTTCCATGAACATGCTGCTTTTAGGTTTCAGAGAAGAGTGGCTGAACGGACCTCATTTCACAGTCAGTCAGAACGGCAGCGGCACTAAGTTTTCGTTGTCAACTTATGCTTGCATCCTATTATCAATTGTTAATTATCGGAGCCCAATCCAATAACATTCACAAACACACTCCGATTAAAACGGCAACATCTATGGCAAAGACAGAGAGCAACAGCAGCAAGACAAAATATGTTTATTCCTTCGGCGACGGAAAAGCCGATGGTGGCGGTACCATGAAAGCATTGCTCGGAGGCAAAGGCGCGAATCTCGCAGAGATGAGCCGCATTGGTCTTCCTGTTCCTCCCGGATTCACAATCACAACCGAAGTTTGCACCTATTACTATGCAAACAAGCGCACTTACCCAGCAAGCCTCCAGGCTCAAATGGAAGCGGGTGTGAAGTCCATGGAAAAAATCATGAACTGCAAGTTTGGTGACGCCAAGGGCATGCCACTCCTCGTTGCTGTGCGCTCCGGTGCCCGTGACTCCATGCCAGGCATGATGGACACCATCTTGAATCTGGGTCTGAATGATCAGACGGTTCTGGCTTTGGCTGCCGCAACCAAGAACGAGCGTTTCGCTTGGGATTGCTATCGCCGTTTTGTTCAAATGTATGGTGACGTCGTTCTCGGCGTGCAAAAGCGCGAAGGTGAAGACCATGAACCATTTGAAACCGTCATCGAAGAGTTCAAGCACGAGAAGTACGGCAAAGACATCGTGGACAGCGACCTCACTGCTGCTGACCAGATGGAGCTGGTAAAACAGTTCAAAGCTCTCGTTAAAGAGCGCACAGGCAAAGTTTTCCCAAATGACGCCTGGGACCAACTCCGCGGTGCTGCTGGTGCCGTCTTTGGTTCATGGATGAATGACCGCGCGATCGTTTATCGCCGCAAATACAACATCCCTGCTGAATGGGGTACAGCCGTTAACGTGCAGGCCATGGTCTATGGTAACACGGGCAACGACTCTGGTTCTGGCGTGGCCTTCACCCGTAACCCAGCCAACGGTGTCAATGAATTCTACGGTGAGTTCCTCATCAATGCTCAGGGTGAAGACGTCGTCGCCGGTGTCCGCACTCCTGAGCCAGTGCTCGAGCTCAAGAAGCAGATGCCGAAGTCCTATGCGGAACTCCTCAAAGTGCGCGCCACTCTTGAGAAGCACTTCAAAGACGTTCAAGACGTCGAATTCACCATCCAACAGGGTAAACTCTTCATGCTTCAGACTCGTAACGGCAAGCGCACTGCTGCTGCTGCTCTGAAGTTCTCCATCGACATGGTGAAGGAAAAACTCATCGACTGGGAAACTGCCGTCTTGCGCAATCCAGCCGATCAGCTCGACCAGCTCCTGGCTCCGATCTTCGATCTTGCTGACGTGAAGAAAGCCAAGGCAATCGCCTCCGGCCTGCCAGCCGGCCCTGGTGCTGCTTGTGGTAAAATCTACCTCAACGCTGACCGTGCCGTCTTGGCCGAAGCACGCGGTGAAAAAGTTCTCCTTGTCCGTAACGAAACCAGCCCTGAAGATCTTCGCGGCATGATCGCTGCTGAAGGTATCCTCACCGCTCGCGGTGGTGTTTCTTCACACGCAGCCTTGGTGGCTCGTCAGATGGGTAAAGTTTGCATTTGCGGTGCTGCTGCGCTGGAGATCAACTATGACAAGAAGACAGTTTCTGTCTCTGGTCAGACCTTTAACGAAGGCGACTTCCTCTCCATCGACGGCACCAGCGGTATCGTTTATGGCGGTCAGTTGAAGACAGCTCCTTCCGAAATTATCACGGGCATGATCCATGGTGACAAGGCCGCTCAAGCGACTGAGAAGTTCAAAAGCTTCAATCAACTCATGGCATGGTGTGCCAAGGCCACGCGCATGCAGGTCCGCACAAACGCTGATAATCCAGAGCAGACTCAAAACGCTATCGCTTTCGGTGCCCAAGGTATCGGCCTTACCCGCACAGAACACATGTTCTTTGAAGGTGACCGCATCGACGCTATGCGTGAGATGATCCTTGCTACCACTGAGGCAGATCGCCGTGCCGCTCTTGGCAAGCTTCTCCCATACCAGCGTGAAGACTTCACCGGCATCTTTGAGGCTCTCAAAGGTCTGCCAGCCACCATCCGTCTCCTTGACCCACCTCTTCATGAGTTCCTCCCTCACACGGAAGCTCAGCAGAAGGATCTCGCCAAGAAACTCGGCATCACTGTCGAGAAGATCGCTCACCGCGTTGAGTCTCTCCATGAGTTCAACCCGATGCTTGGTCATCGCGGTTGCCGCCTCGGCATCGCCTACCCTGAAATCACCGAGATGCAGGCACGCGCTATCTTTGAAGCTGCTGCTGACGTCTCCAAGAAGAAGATCAAGGTGAAGCCAGAAGTCATGATCCCTCTTGTCGGATTCAAGCGCGAGCTTGATCTCCAGGTGGAAATCGTCAATCGCGTCGCCAAAGAAGTGATGGCCGAGAAGAAGATCAAATTTGATTACCTTGTCGGAACCATGATCGA
>JAIXOU010000052.1 GCA_027486585.1 Verrucomicrobiaceae bacterium
CCGAGCGGATTCTGCACGCGGGCGAACTCGGTCAGGCGATCCGCTTTGCCGTCCTTGTTGTCGTCGTGGCAGATGACGAGGGCGTCCTTCATCTCCTTCAGCGGCTCCCACATCGGATAAGTGTGCCACACGGCGGCCCAGAGGCGGCCTTTGGTATCGACCTGCATCTGCACGGGATTCACGAGCTGTGGGAACTGTGCTTCATCGGCAAACAGGCTCACTTCAAAGCGCGGATCAAAGGCCATGTGCTTGATGGCTTCCTGGCCGCTGATGTATTCGGTGCGGCCTTCCTTCATGGCGCTCGATGACTTCGACTTGCCACCGACATTGGAAATCACCGGCACAGGCGCGGGCACGTTGCTGTCATCGACTTTCAGATCGCCACCTTTGGCGCGGGCCCAGACTTTCGGGTCGCGATTGCCGGTCATGACGTCGAGCATCGTCAGCTCATGCTGGAGCACCACGGCGTTGGTTTGGCCATCGGTGAAAGCCAGCGTCGAGCGGCCACCCCACACGTCATTGCCATCGCGGGCACGGTAGCGGGCATTCCAATGCACGTCCTTCTCCATCACGGCTTCACGCAGTTCTTCGAGCGACGCCGAGGCGGTCACTTCCTTGCCGAGCAGCGCCTTCGCGATCACTTCGGCGAGTTGGCGATTGCCCTCGGCGCTCATGTGCACGCCATTGATCGTCAGTGGCTCCCTTGCGGCTTTGAAAAGATCGAGTGAAGGGTGGAAGAGATCGACAAAACCGACTCCGGCTTCCTTCGCGGCGGCTTCGGTGGCCTTGGTGTAGGCTTCGAGCTGCGGATTGTGCTCCGCGCCATTAGGCACGTTCGGGTTTTTCGTATCCTCATGGGCGATGGGGCTGAAGAGCACAATGCGCGGGAAGGACTTCCCGTTCGGCTTTGTGCCACGCACATACTTCACGAAATCGACGAGCTGCTTCTGAAACTCCTCCGGTTTGCTCTCAAAGGACTCGTTGTAACCGAAGAAGGCGAACACGACATCCGGCTTCACATGACGCAGGTAATCCGTCATGTGCATGTGCCCGCCGCTGCGCGGGAAGGAGTTCGGGCGGTCGCCGCTGGCGCTCATGTTGCGGAAGCGCACGTTTTGCTCCGGCAACGCACTTTGCAGCACCGTCTCCATCCAACCATCGTGCTGCATGCGGTCAGGGAGGCCGTTGCCGAGGATCGCTACGGTGTCGCCTTTGCTGAAGGCAAACGGCAGCGTGTCTTTGTAGTCCGCAGGCACTTCGACGAGCGCAGGCTCCTTCGCCGCTGCTGGTGCGGAACGACCACCACCGCCCTTCACGGCTGGTTTGCCCGGTTTGCCATCAAAGTCCAGGTAAGCGAGCTTGCCGCCGCCTTTGACATCCATCTTGAGCGAATCGCCCGCGGCGACATTCTTCAGCTCGAACACCGCTTTGCGCGAATCATCGAGCAATTGCAGCGTGAAATCGCCCAGACGTTCGGGGAAGCCCCGACGGCTCCACAGGCTAATCGCATCCACTTGCTGGGCGGAACCGAGATCGATCTCCCACCAGGGATTTGGCTTGTTTTCGATCGTGTGCGTCATGCCCTTGCCGTAGTTTGGGTTCTTGTCGCCATCCATCGCGCGGCTTGCATCACCGCCGTGTCCCGTGGTCGATTGCGTCGCCTTACCGCCTTTGGCGATATTCTTGCCACCACTCATGATCTCGATCTCAGCGATCTGCAGGCATTCCTTTTCGCCAGGAATCTCAATGCGAACAAAACGGGCCGGTTTGCCGGTCGCGACGCTTGGCTTAGCCTCCACCGAGGCTGCGGCGGCCGGTTTTTCGTCCTTTTTCTTCTCAGGTTTCTTCGTGTTCGCATTGGCAGGGATCGGGCTTTCGAAGCCGGCATACATCTCAGGCTTGATTCCGCGAGCATAAGCGCCACCGCCAAAGGTGTTGGGCTTCGCGGCACCCACAAAAGCGATGTTGAGGTCTGGCTCGATCGCATCTTCCAGGCTCACGGCCCAGAACATCGCGTTCACCATCATGCGGCGGTAGCCTTCGTTCGTGATGTCTTCCGAGGTGCCGTAGAGCGATGTGAAAACGCGGCCTGCTTTGCCCGATGCGCTCTTGTAAGTGCGTGTCCATTCGCTCGGCTGGGGTGGCTGCGTTTTGGAGGCTGGGGAGTCCTGCGTCATGCCATCGAGCGGCTGAGCCATCGTCAAAATGTCACCATCGGTTGGTTTGCCGACGTATCCGCCAGCCTGCACCCAAATGTCCTTCACGCCGCGCAGGATCGGATGTTGTTTCATGGCATCCACGATGGCGATGCGTGTGCTCTGCGTGTGATTTTTGCCATAATGACCAACCCAAGTCTGTCCGAGCACCTGATGGCCGAAGCCGAGCTCGTAATCGCTGCCTTTGTAGTCATACGAATACTTCGCATAGGGCGCGTCCTTTGGAATCTTGAAGCCATGCGTGGCTGTGCGCATGCCGATCACGGCGCCACCGCGATTCAAATAGGCATCAAAATGTTTCATCTGCTCCGCTGGGAAGTTCTGGAAGCGTAGGAACACCACCGCGAGATCCGCCGTGTCCAGCGCCTCGATCCCCGGCATGTTTGATTTGTCACCACCGACGATCTCCCCGGACTCAGGATCAATGCCAAACAGCACCGTGCATTTAAAGCCATGATGCTTGGCCAAGATGCGAGCCAACTGCGGCAGCGATTCCTCGGAGCGATACTCATGGTCATCCGCCATGAAGACAATGTGCTTGCCTTTGCCAGGACCTCCGGTGCCTTCATAGACAAGTGGAGCAGCCGTCGCGAAGGTGGCAAGGCAGAGCAGAGTGAGGAGGATGTGTTTCATGCGGTTGGTAGGCTTCTAAGTCGTCGCGTTGTCGGGTGTTTTTGCGAAAAAAGAGGCGATTCAGAGTCTTTACCCCACAGGAGCGGCTGAAACCGGACAAAGTTCCCGTGATTAAAATCGAATGTGGCCGCACCCATCACGGTACGTCCACAAAACGGCAGGGAATGCGGGCACACCCATCTTGGTACGTCCACAAACCCGCAGGGAATATGGCCACACCCATCACGGTACGTCCACAAAACGGCAGGGAATGAGGGCACACCTATCTTGGTACGTCCACAAAACGGCAGGGAATGCGGCCACACCCATCTTGGTACGTCCACAAAACGGCAGGGAATGTGGGCGCACCTATCTTGGTACGTCCAAATCCGAGCTCGGATTTGGGCACTCCCATCTCGGATTTGAGAATGCAGGCAGGTTTTGGGCCTTTCTTGAGACTGGATCACCGCTTATTGAGAAAGAACGAAGAACCAAGAACGAGGAACTTCGAATGCTTCATCCATCATCCTTCAGCATTCATCCTTTTCTTACCCTCTTCCCTTGCCATCCATAGCGCTCACCGCTTAGATAGGGAAAGTACCGCATGGCCAGCACTTTATCCATCGAAAGCAGCTCCGCTGCAATCTCAGAACTTGCTTTAGCCGCATGAAAGAAGCCACCGCGCGCATCAAGATCAACAAGCTGCTCGAAGCGGCAGGTTGGCGCTTCTTTGCCGATGCCAAAGGACCGGCGAACATCCAGCTTGAGCCCAAAGCCACGCTGAAGACTCAGGACCTCGACGCGCTCGGGGCGAACTTCGAGAAATCCAGCAAGGGCTTCATCGACTTCCTACTCCTCAACGAAAAAGGATTCCCGTTCATCGTCCTCGAAGCCAAAGCCGAGGACAAACACCCGCTTGTCGGCAAGGAGCAGGCGCGCAAATATGCCAAGTCTCAGAACTGCCGCTTCGTCATCCTCTCCAACGGCAACCTGCATTACTTCTGGGACCTACAGAGGGGCAATCCCGAGGTGATCACGACCTTCCCGTCGCCTGCGTCGGTCATGGGGTATCAAAAGATCATCCCGATGCCAAAGCGCCTCAGCACCGAGGTGGTGGATGACGACTACGTGGTGCGGACTCAGCGCCCGAATTACCTGAGCGAGGCAGGTTGGAAGAACGAGGACGAGCGGGGTCGCTACGTAGAGATTCACGGCCTACGCTTCCTCCGACCTTATCAAAAGAAGGCCATTCACTCTATCCAGCAAGCGGTGGATGCAGGCAAGACCCGCTTCCTGCTGGAGATGGCCACTGGCACCGGTAAGACGCTCACCTCTGCTGCCATCATCAAGCTGTTCCTCAGCACCGGCAACGTCCAGCGCGTGCTCTTCCTCGTGGACCGACTGGAACTGGAGGACCAAGCAGTCAAAGCTTTCCGCAAGGTGCTCGCGAACGACTACAAGGCCGTGATCTACAAGGAGAACCGCGACGACTGGCGGCATGCGGAGATTGTCGTTACCACGGTCCAGTCCCTTCTATTCGACAACAAGTTCCAGCGCCTCTTTTCGCCCACGGACTTTGATCTCGTTATCTCCGACGAAGCCCACCGCAGCATCGGTGGCAATGCACGGGCCGTGTTTGATTACTTCATCGGTTACAAGCTCGGTCTTACCGCCACACCGCGTGACTACCTCAAGAATCTCGACAAGGAAGAATCCCACCGCAAAGACCCACGTGAGTATGAGCGCCGTCTCATGCTGGACACCTACCGCACCTTCGGCTGTGAGGACGGCAATCCCACTTTCCGCTATTCTCTGCTCGATGGCGTGAAGGAGGGCTTCCTCATCAATCCCACTGTCGTTGATTGCCGCACGGAAGTCACCACTCAGCTGCTGTCAGATTCGGGATACGTCGTCAGTGCCTCGGAAGAGGAAAGCGCGGAGGCGGAGGGCGACGACAAGGAGGTCTATCGCATCCGCCAGTTTGAGAAGCAGTTCTTCTCTCCAGCCACGAACCAAGTCTTCTGCAAGACCTTCCTCGAAAACTCCCTGCGTGATCCCATCAGCGGAGAGATGGGCAAGTCAATCGTCTTCGCCGTCAGCCAGCACCATGCGGCCAAGCTGGCACAGATCTTCAACGAGATGGCCGATGTCGTCTGGCCGGGGAAATACCAGTCCGACTTTGCTGTGCAGGTGACCTCCCACATCACAGATGCGCAGCAGTTCACGATCAATTTCACGAACAACAACCTCATGGGCAGTGCGAACTTCCTGCCGGAGTATCGCACCAGCAAGGCGCGCATCTGCGTCACCGTGGGCATGATGACCACCGGCTACGACTGCCCGGACCTCCTGAACCTCGGACTGTTCCGCCCCATCTTCTCGCCCACGGATTTCATCCAGATCAAAGGCCGCGGCACGCGCAAGCATGACTTCCGCGAGCAGTTGCTCGATGAGGAGATGAAGGAGAACGTCAAGGAGCCGCTGAAGTCCTCCTTCAAGCTTTTCGACTTCTTTGCCAACTGCGAATACTTCGAGGAGAAGTACGACTACGATCAGGTCATCAAGCCGCCGCGTCCGCCCGGCGGCGGTGACGAAGGTGGGGACACTGGCGGTGGCACCACCAGTGGCGCAGGCCACGAGCATCTCGGTGTGGACCTCGTGTCATCGCTCAAAGAGGAAACCATCGGGCATCAAGGGATGAAGGTGGACCGCATGTTCTTCCAGAGCTTTGAGGACCGCGTGAAGGACATGCCGGATGTCGCGGCTGGTGTCGAGGCGGGTCATTGGGATGTCGTCACCGACTACGTGCAGAAGCACCTGCTCGACAAGCCCACGGAGCACTTCACGCTGGACAAGTTGCGCAAAGCCGCTGGGGTGGATCGCCGCCTGTCGCTGCGCGAGATCTTGGAAAAGATCTTCGGCCTCATCCCCGGTTTCAAGTCGAAGGACGATCTACTGGAAGAGGAGTTTGCCAAGTTCCTCGCCGATGCCAAGCCGGAGGACGCCGCGTCCATCCCCGCGCTCAAGACCTACTTCAAGGCCTACGTCAGCAGCGAGTCCGTGCGCCGCATCATCGAGAAGAAGGAGTTCACCGAATTGAATACCCATCCCGTTTTCAGCATCGCTGACTTCAAGGCCGTGCCGCCGAAGTTCCGGCAGTTGATTCCTGAGTATGTTCAGGATTATGTGAGTCTGAACCAGTTCGTCGCATGAGTAAACTTAGACCCAGTGGTGGCTATCGTGACACCGCCAGCTTCCAGACAACCACGATCATCTACGATGCCACCGTCTGGTTCTGCGAGAAGTTCGTCGATTCCCGCTCGCGCACGGTGGACCAGATGGTGCAGGCCGCGCGCTCGGGTCGCCAGAACATTGCCGAGGGCAGCCGTGCCGCCGCCACGTCGTCGCAGACAGAGCTGCGCCTCGTCAACGTGGCCCGTTCCAGCTTGGAGGAGCTGCTGCTCGACTACGAGGACTTCCTCCGGCATCGCCGGTTGCCGCAATGGGCACCCGACAGCCTAGAAGCTAGCGCCGTGCGCAGCGTGCCCACCCGCTTCAGAAAAGATCAGTCAGATCAGCCTGATCCGCCCAATCTGACCGATCTCTCCGATCATCAGCGCTACGCCCTTTATGCCCGCTGGCTGGACCACGCGGACCCTGCCATTCGCGCGAATGCGCTCATCTGCCTCATCAACCAGGCCAACTTCCTCCTGGATCGGCAGATCGCCGCTCTGGAGCAGGCCTTCGTGGAAGAGGGCGGCTACAGCGAGCAACTGGCCACCGCCCGGATGGCGCATCGGAGAAAAAAAGATCAGTCTGATCCGCCAGATCCGGCCAATCAGTCGGATCTCTCGAAAATTCCCAAGTGCCCGCAATGCGGAGCACTCATGGCCCTGCGCACCGCCAAGACCGGCAAGAACGCCGGGCAGCCCTTTTGGGGCTGCACCCAATACCCCGATTGCAAAGGCACCCAGCCCGTCTGAACCATACGTCAGATCCGCCCGATTCCCCTGATCTGCCCGATCCGTCCCATTTCCCACCCCCATGCTCGACACCGATACCAAACGCCGCATCGACACCGCCCGTGACATCCTTGTGGGGAAAGTGCCCGATCCCAAGTCCCAGGTGGAGCAGATCACCATCGCCCTGATCTACAAGTTCATGGACGACATGGACGCCGAGGCGGCGGAACTGGGCGGGAAGCGGAAATTCTTCACTGGCGACTTTGCCTCTTATGGCTGGGCGCAGCTCATGAAGAAGGCGGGGAATGACAAGCTGCTTTGCTACTCCGAAGGCATCACCAAGATGACGGAGAACACAGCCTTGCCAGAGCTGTTCCGCAGCATCTTCAAGAACGCCTACCTCCCTTACCGCGACCCCGAGACGCTGAACGCCTTCCTCAAGATCATCGACGAGTTCAGCTACGACCACAGCGAGCGCCTCGGTGATGCCTTCGAATATCTCCTCAGCGTCCTCGGCAGTCAGGGAGATGCCGGGCAGTTCCGCACCCCGCGCCACATCATTGACTTCATGGTGGAAGTCATGGCCCCGCAGAAGCACGAGACCATCCTCGACCCCGCCTGCGGCACCGCCGGCTTCCTGATCTCCGCTTATAAAAACATCCTCCGCTCCAACGATCCGTCCCATCCGTCTAATCAACCAGATCCGTCAGATCCCGCCAAACGCCCCATCAAACCCCTCACCCCCGACGAACGCGGCCGCCTCGCCAAGAACTTCAAGGGTTACGACATCTCGCCCGACATGGTGCGCCTCTCTCTGGTGAACCTTTACCTCCACGGCTTCACCGATCCCCACATTTACGAATACGACAGCCTCACCTCAGAGGATCGCTGGAACGAATTCGCCGACGTCATCCTCGCCAACCCACCCTTCATGTCCCCGAAAGGCGGCATCAAGCCCCACAAGCGCTTCTCCATCCAGGCCAAGCGCAGCGAAGTCCTCTTCGTGGACTACATGGCCGAGCACCTCACGCCCACTGGCCGCGCCGCCATCATCGTCCCCGAGGGCATCATCTTCCAGAGCCAGACCGCCTACAAAGAGCTGCGGAAGATGCTCGTGGAGAACTCCCTCGTCGCCGTCATCTCCCTCCCGGCGGGCTGTTTCAATCCCTACTCCGGGGTGAAGACCAGCATCCTCATCCTCGACAAATCTCTGGCAAAGACAGCCGACACCATCGCCTTCTTCAAAGTGGAGAACGACGGCTTCGGCCTCGGAGCCCAGCGCCGCGCCATTGAGAAGAACGATCTGCCGCAGGTGCAGGCGGAGCTAGCCGCCTATTTGCAGGCCCTGCGCAGCGGTTCCCGTGATCCCCGAAAAGATCCGACTGATCTCAGAAAAGATCCGACTGATCCGGCCAATCTGTCAGATCAGACAGATCTCTTCAATCCCCTGAGCACTGCCCAGATCGTCCCCAAAGCCAAACTCGCCGCCAACGGCGACTACAACCTCAGCGGCGAGCGCTATCGCGAGGGCGGAGCCAAAACGAACATCTTCCCATTGGTGAAACTTAGTGAGGTCTGCACCGTGAATCCACGGAAAAGCCAACTCACCGAAAAGCCTGAAACGCGCATCTCGTTCGTTCCGATGGCCGACCTCAATGAGCATCACATTTCGTTTCAGCCTAGCGACGAAAAGCAACTGTCCGAAGTCTCAGCGAGCTACACCTACTTCGAGGACAACGATGTCCTTCTCGCCAAGGTCACACCGTGCTTTGAAAACGGCAAAGCTGGCATCGCTCGCGGCCTACTCAATGGGATTGGCTTTGGCTCCAGTGAATTCTATGTGCTTCGGAGCAACGGCCAAGTCCTGCCCGAGTGGATTTACTTCTGCGTGATGCACCCGCTCTTTCGTGAAGCGGCCGTTGCTCAGATGACGGGCACAGGCGGCTTGCAGCGTGTGCCTCGCGGTTACGTTGAGAACTTCCAAATCCCCCTGCCGCCGCTGGAGGTGCAGAAGGAGATCGTGGCGGAGATCGAGGGCTACCAGAAAGTCATCAACGGCGCCCGCGCCGTACTCGACCACTACCGCCCCCACATCCCCATCCACCCCGACTGGCCGATGGTGGAGTTGGACGAAGTCATCGAGAGCAAACCAAAGAACGGCTATTCCGGCAGTCCCGTGGACTACGTCACCCAATTGAAAGTGCTGTCCTTGAGCGCGACCACGTTGGGGAAGATGGACCTCACAAAG
Organism: Verrucomicrobiaceae bacterium; assembly: GCA_027486585.1. Classification (GTDB taxonomy): domain Bacteria; phylum Verrucomicrobiota; class Verrucomicrobiia; order Verrucomicrobiales; family Verrucomicrobiaceae; genus Prosthecobacter. The sequence continues at coordinate 9,039 of JAIXOU010000052.1, forward strand.
TTCAAGTATCTCGATGAAGCCATCCCGCTCGACTCGCCGTGCCGCTGCCGACGTGGCGACATCTATCTTCAACGCGGCAACACCAAGGAACTCGTCGGCACCGCCGCGATCTTCGACACCGACGACGAAAACTACATCTATCCCGACTTGATGATTCGGGTCCGCGCCGACCAGACCAAAATTCGAAGTCACTACCTGCTAACAGTTCTCCAAAGCGGCCCCGTTCGTGAGTTCGTGACCAGAAACGCCGTCGGCGCTGCCGGGAGCATGCCGAAGATCAATCAAGGCATCGTCGAGAGCATCCCTATCCCCCTCCCACCCCTCGCCACCCAACAAGCCATCGTGGCCGAGATCGAGGCCGAGCAAGCGCTGGTGGCCGCCAACCGCGAATTGATCACCCGCTTCGAGCAGAAGATCCAAGCCACCCTCGCCCGCATCTGGGGCGAAGCACCGGCCAGCGAACTCGCCACAGCCTGAACCATTGCCTTTCACATCATGGCCTTCACCGACGCCGAAATCGCCGATCACACGCTCATTCTGGAGGAATACTTCTGGGCACACCGCCGTCCGCCGCTGCATCTGCGGGATCGGATTCGCGAGGGCCAAAGGTTCAACGATCAGTCCATCGAGCTATTCTTTGTGCGGCCTGCGTTTGAGCGGCCTGGTGAGCAAACCGAGACAGAAATCGCCAAAGTAACGTATGTGCGGACCAAGAATGTCTGGCACCTCTTTTGGAAACGGGCAGATGGCAAATGGCACCGCTACCCGCTCGACTCGGAAGTTGTGTCACTGCCTGCTGTGCTAGCCATCATCCACAAAGACCCGAACGGCTGCTTTTTTGGATGAGTGCGCTACTTTCGCATCGAGACTAACACCCCCAAGACAGAGCTCAGGCTGCAACAGGCTGACACAAGCCCGCCTTCGGTCAGCGCACGCTACCCGCCCCACGACCGTCGCAGACACGGCATTTCATTCAGGATGAAAGGTTAGGGCTACAGGGGGCGTAATTTTGGCTTATGCTCACTCTTTCCGGCAAAACTCATGGCAAAATGTGCGACGGCATTTCGCGTCGTGACTTTTTGCGCATCGGTGGGCTGGCAATGGGTGGCTTGTCCCTGCCGGAGTTGCTGAAAGCGGAGGCTGAGGCCAAAGCAGGCCGCAGTTTCAAGTCGGTGATCATGATCTACCTGTGTGGAGCGCCGCCCCATCAGGACATGTATGATTTGAAGATGGATTCGCCGTTGGAGATTCGTGGCCCCTACAAGCCCATCAAAACGGCGGTTCCAGGCATCCACATCTCTGAACACGCGCCGCGTTTGGCCAAGATCATGGACAAATTGGTGCCGATCCGCAGCATGTACGGCAGCCCAAACGGAGCCCATGATAGCTTCATCTGTTACACAGGTCGTCCGCCGCCAGCCAACGGTGGGAACGCGCCCACGGGTCGCCTTTCGGACCCACCTTCGTTTGGTTCGGTGATCTCCAAGCTTCAGGGCCAAGCTGATCCGGCTGTGCCAGCCTTTGTTGGTCTGACACCGAAAGCTGGTCACCCGCCTTATGGCTCACCCGGACACCCTGGTTACACAGGGAACACGCATTCCGCTTTCCGCCCAAATGGTGCGGGGATCGAAGATCTCAAGCTCAATGGCATCACGCTGGATCGACTGGAGGATCGTCGCTCTCTGCTTGATGGCTTTGATCACTTCCGCCGTGAAATTGACGCCAGCGGTCTGGTGAGCAGCATGGATGCTTTCAACCAACAGGCGCTCAATGTGCTGACATCGAACAAACTCTTGGCAGCCTTAGATCTGAGCCAAGAAAGTGTCAAAACTCGTGAACGTTACGGCAAAGGCGATCCCAAGAATTACGGTGATGGTGCGCCACTGAACTTAGAGCACTTTCTCCTGGCCCGCCGACTTGTCGAGGCGGGTGCCCGCGTTGTCACGCTGAACTTCGGGCGCTGGGATTTCCATGACAACAATTACCCGCAGCTCTTGCGTCATCTACCGCTCTTTGATCAGGGCATGAGCGCGCTTGTGGAAGATCTTCATGAGCGTGGACTGGATAAAGATGTCGCCGTTGTGGCTTGGGGTGAGTTTGGCCGCACACCGATCGTGAACAAAGACGGTGGCCGCGATCACTGGCCAAGGGTCGGTGGTGCTCTGCTGGCAGGTGGCGGTCTGAAGACGGGACAAGTCATCGGAGCTACAGATAAGCTGGGGGGCGAGCCGACGGATCGACCTGTGCATTTTGGGGAAGTCTTTGCCACGTTGTATCGCCACATGGGAATCGATACCGTGAAAACCACGCTCAATGACCTCACGGGACGCCCCCAGTATGTCGTCGATGGATGGCAGCCGATGCCTGAGTTGATCTGACCCAACGCCCAAAACTCATGAAGCTCACGAATCGGAATCTACAGCACCCCGTTTCCCGTCGTGAAGTGATCCAGGCCGGTGCCGTAGGGCTGCTCGGACTGGGCATGAATCATCTCAGCGCTCTTCAAGCCATGACTGCGGCAACGCAGCCCGCACGGGCGAAATCGGTGATTTACATCTTCCTCAGTGGCGGATTGGCGCAGCAGGAGAGCTTCGACATGAAGCCGGATGCGCCGATGGAATATCGGGGTGATTTCAAACCCATCCGCACGCGCACTCCCGGCCTGCACATCTGCGAGCATTTGCCAAACCTAGCACGGATTTCAAACAAGTGGTCCCTCGTGCGTTCACTCACTCACGGCAGCAGTGATCACTCGCTGGGACATCACATCATGCTCACTGGCAGCAGTGAGACACCGCTTGGATTCAGTCCTTCAAAGCCCCAGAAGTCGGATCACCCCAGCATCGCAGCCTTGGCCACGGCTTTGCTGCCAAAGCGGAAAGATAATCTGCCTCCTGCCATTGTGATGCCGGATAAGCTCGTCCATCGGGAAGGGCGCACGCTTGCAGGTCAGTTTGCAGGCACCCTTGGAGCTCAGCATGACCCCTGGTTCCTGGAGATGTCTCCGTATCATCCCAAGCATTACGGCGCTTATCCAGGCTACCTGTTTCATCACGAGCGCGGCTTTGAAAAGGAAGACACACTCCGCTTTCAGGCCCCGCATCTCTCGCTGCCTCAGGGACTGTCGCTAGACCGTGTGCTGGATCGGGTCTCGCTTCGAGATGCAATCGAAAAACAACATGAAGATCTCACCAAGCTCGCGGGTGATGAAGCTTTCGATAGCACGCGCCAGGCGGCCATTGGCCTGTTGAGCAATCGCAAGGTGCATGATGCCTTTAGCCTGGAGAAGGTCGATCCCAAGCTCCTCGATCGCTACGGTCGCCACAGCTTCGGCTGGTCGCTGCTCATGGCAAAAAATCTTGTGCAGAGTGGGGTCCGGCTGGTGCAGGTGAACCTCGGTAACAACGAAACCTGGGACACGCATCAGGCCGCGTGGCCCAATCTGAAGAACTTCCTGCTGCCGCCCATGGATCAGGCCGTCAGTGCTCTGATCGAGGATCTCGATGCCAGTGGCCAGCTCGAGGAAACCCTGATCGTGATGGGAGGTGAGTTTGGCCGCACACCGAAAATCAAAAGCATCACCGCCACCGCTTTGCCTGGCCGTGATCACTGGGGCCATGCGCAAAGCATTCTACTGGCTGGAGGCGGTATTCAAGGCGGCCGCGTCATCGGTGCGACCGATAAAATTGGAGGTTACCCCATCAGCGATGCGCAAACACCCGAAAACTTTGCCGCCACCATTTACGAAGCCCTCGGTCTGCCGCAGGAGACGATCTGGAAAGACTTCACGGGGCGTCCTCATACCCTTTACATGGGCTCACCCATCGGTGGGCTGACCTAGAAGTACACAGGCCATCGTTTTGAACCCATCGACTTTTCAACACACTCCTTCCATGCTCTCCATTTATTCCAAATCCAGCGGTAGCTTTTGCGATGGTGTTTCACGTCGCAACTTTCTCAAGGTCGGTGGACTCGCCATGGGTGGCATTTCCCTGAATGATGTGCTGCGCGCAGAAGCCGCCCAGAAATCGGGCAAATCGCACAAAGCAGTGATCATGGTCTTCCTGCCTGGCGGCCCTTCCCATCAGGACATGTTTGATATGAAGCCGGATGCGCCCAGTGAGATCCGCGGCGAGTTCAAGCCGATCCCGACCAATGTCGCCGGCATCCAGATCTGCGAGCACCTGCCCCGCTTGGCCAAAATGATGGATAAGTGTACGCTCATCCGCTCCTTGGCTGATTGCGACAGCGGTCACGATGCCTTTCAATGCCTGACAGGTCGGAGCGCCAAACGCCAGCCTCCCGGCGGATGGCCTTCGATGGGGTCCATCGTCTCCAAGCTCCAAGGCAGCGTGAGTCCTGCGATGCCGGCGTTCGTCGGTCTCGCGCCGAAAATGGGTCACATGCCATGGGCACGCACGGGCGAGCCGGGCTACCTCGGAGTCGCCCATGCTCCTTTTCAGCCGAATCGCGGCAGCGGCACGGGGGATATGGAGCTCAATGGCATCACGCTCGATCGACTGGGGGATCGCAAAACGCTGCTCGCTAGTTTTGACGGTCTGCGCCGCGATCTCGATGCTACGGGCCTGATGGGAGGCATCGATGTTTTCAATCAGCAGGCGCTCAATGTGCTCACCAGCCCGAAATTGCTTCACGCGCTCGATTTAAGTCGAGAAGACGCACGCAATGTCGAGCGCTATGGTCGTGGCGAAAATCGCAATCGTGACGATGGCGGTCCGCGCCTCACCAGCCACTTTCTGATGGCCCGCAGACTCGTCGAAGCAGGTGCACGCGTGGTCACTCTCGCCTTCAGCCGCTGGGATTATCATTCCAACAACTTCGGCCAACTCCGTGAAGATCTGCCATTGCTGGATGCTGGTCTCACCGCGCTCATCACGGATCTTCACGAGCGTGGACTCGACCAGGATGTCTCGGTCGTTGTGTGGGGTGAGTTTGGCCGCACACCCTTGATCAATGCGAAAGGTGGGCGCGATCACTGGCCGCGCGTTGCCTCCGCATTACTGGCCTGCGGCGGGATGCGCCATGGACAAGTCATTGGCGCCACGGACAAACACGCCGGCGAACCCACGGACCGTCCGGTGGCCTTTGGGGAAGTCTTTGCCACACTCTATCGGCAGATGGGGATCGATGTCACCAAGGCCGTGCTCAACGACCTGAGCGGCCGGCCGCAGTATCTGGTGGACGGCCATTTGCCGATGCCGGAGCTCGTTTAAAAGTGCCGCGACTTCTACCCACAAGATTCTCAGACTCAGCCCGTAGTTTCTCTCTATCATGACCCTGCAAAGTCTCACACTCATCGTCGCGCTTGCGTCCTTTTCGGCTTTGGCAGCTGAGGCACCGCGCACGCTGAACTTTACCAACGACATCGTTCCCATCCTGACCAAGAGCGGCTGCAATTCCGGCGGCTGCCACGGTAAATCAGGAGGCCAAAATGGCTTTAAGCTCTCCCTGCTTGGCTTTGAGGCTGAGGAAGATTACGAGCACATTGTCAAGGAAGCTCGCGGTCGCCGCCTCTTTCCAGCCTCTCCTGAACAGAGCCTGCTCTTGACCAAAGGCACGGCGCAACTGCCCCACGGTGGCGGCAAAAAACTAGAGGCCACCTCTGAAGACTACGCAGACATTGTCCGCTGGATCCGGCAAGGCATGCCCTATGGCAAAGCGAGCGATCCAACCCTGGCACGCATCAGTGTGGACCCCGCAAAGCTCACCATGCCATTGAAAGGCGCGCAACAGCTCAAGGTCACCGCCCATTACACAGACGGCAGCACGCGCGATGTCACCAAACGCGCTCTTTACGAAGCGAACGAGAAAGCCATGGCAGAGACCTCTGAGGGCGGTCATGTGCAGCTCTTTGATCTGCCGGGCGATGTCGCCGTGATGGTGCGTTATCAGGGTAAAGTCTCCACCTTCCGCGCCACGGTGCCGTTGGGGGCTCCGGTGGATAAGCTTCCACCCATCAGCAACTTTGTGGATGACCTCGTCTTTGCCAAACTGAAGACCATCGGTATGCCACCCTCTGAGATCTCCGATGACGGCACCTTCATCCGCCGTGTCACTCTTGATCTCACGGGCCGCCTGCCCACCGCCGAAGAGATGAAGGACTTCATCGCTTCCAAAGACATCCGCAAGCGTGCAGCCCTCACCGACCGCCTGCTCGACAGCCCAGAATACGCCGAATATTTTGCGAATAAGTGGAGCGCCCTGCTGCGGAACCAGCGCACGCAGCCCACGTATGCGCGTGGCAGTTACCTCTTTCATTCATGGATCCGCGATAGCCTGGCGGATAACAAACCTTATGACCAGTTCGTGCACCAAGTCGTCGCAGCAGCGGGTGATCTAGAGCAGAATCCGCCCGTGGCCTGGTATCGACAGGTCAAAGAAATGAAGCAGCAGATGGAGGACGTGGCTCAGCTCTTTCTCGGCACCCGCATGCAGTGTGCCCAGTGCCATCATCACCCCTTTGAAAAGTGGAGCCAGCAGGACTACTACGGCTTTGCTGCCTTTTTCAGCAACGTTGCGCGCAAGCCTTCCAGCTTCGTGGGTGAAGAGATCGTCTTTCATAAACGCGGCATCGCACAGACCACGAATATCCGCACGAAGGCAGCAGTCATGCCGACAAGTCTAGGCGGCAGCGCTTTGAAGCTGAAGCCAGAGCAGGACCCGCGTCATGTTCTGGCTGACTGGATGAGTGCGAAGGACAATCCATTCTTCGCCCACACGCTGGTGAATCGTTACTGGAAACACTTCTTCAATCGCGGTCTTGTCGAACCCGAGGACGACATGCGTGAGACCAATCCGCCGGTCAACCCCGAGCTTCTCAATGCCCTCGCCACGGACTTCGTCAAGAGTGGTTATGACATGAAAAAACTCATCCGCACCCTGGTCACTAGCACCACTTACCAGCTCAGCGCTGTGCCCAATGCGCACAATGCCAAAGACCGCCAGAACTTCAGCCGCTATTATCCGAAACGTCTCAATGCCGAGGTTCTTTATGACGCCGTGAACACGCTGCTCGATGTCGAAAGCACTTTTGCCGGTCAGGCCGCTGGAACCCGCGCCGTGGCTCTGCCGGACAATAGCTACAATCAAAGCACCTACTTCCTCAGCGTCTTTGGTCGTCCCGATTCCTCCAGCGCCTGTGAGTGTGAGCGCACGCAAGAGGCCAGCCTTGCGCAGAGCCTGCACTTACTGAACGCAGCCGACATTCAAACTCAGCTCTCGCGTGGCAAGGGCCGCGCTGACAGGTTGACCCAAGATGTCCGCCCAGATGACGACAAAATCACCGACCTCTATCACATCGCTCTCAGCCGCGAGCCGAGTCCTGCCGAAGTGAAGTTAGCCCACAGTCATCTCCAAAAGAAGATGCTGGGCAAGACCGGCGAAGAAGCCTTGAAAGGCAAAAAAGAGGCTTATGAAGACATCTTGTGGGCGCTGCTGAACACGAAAGAGTTTCTCTTCAATCATTGATCGAAAACGCCCAGTCAGCTTGAGCGTCCCTGCTCTCGTTCGTCCATTCAAACCGTTACGCAGGACCAGCCCACCGCTTATGATCTCTCGTTCCATGCCTTGTTTTCCGTTCGCCTTCTTGGTGGTGATGGCCTTGGCGACTGCCGCTTTTTCTCAGGCGACGTTTCCCACGCCAACGCTGACCAGCCTGACGCCTCTTGGCTCTAAAGCCAACACCCAGATCGAGCTGACGCTTCGTGGTGCAGATCTCGATGCGCCCATCGCCATTTTGCTGAACGAGCGCTCCATTCCCGTCAAAAGCACGCAGCCAAACGTTGTGAGTCTTGCCTTGCCAGCAGATCTGAAGCCTGGGCTCTACGATCTTCGCTTTATCGGTCGTTATGGCGTCTCGAATCCGCGAGCGTTTGAAATTAGCATGCACGACACGATCGAGTCATCCGGCAGCAACACCAAGGCCGACCAAGCTCAAAAGATCTCTCTCAACTCCGTCATTGAGGGCGTCTTCAAATCGGCAAATCCTCATTGGTTCATCTTTGACGCCAAAAAAGGCCAGACACTAACCGCCACGTTTCATCAGCGTCGTTTTGACACGCGCACCGAATTGCTTGCCGCAATCAGTGAGCCAACAGGACGTGAAGTCGCACGCCTAAATCACGGCGCACTCAGCTTCACCGCAGCGGCAGATGCCACTTACCGACTCCGCCTAAACGAGCTCATGTTCCGCATCGGAGACGAGTTCAGTTATCGCGTCACTCTCAGCACCAGTTCTCCAATTGCGTCACCAATCAGCGCACCAACTCCAGTGCGCCCCATCCAGATCGGCCAGACGATTGCGGATACCTTCCCGCCTTTCGCTGCTGCTAACAGCTTCGACCTTCCATTTAAAAAAGGGGAGCGATTCTTCATTGAAGTCCATTCGCATCAACTCGGTTACCCAACGGATGCGCATCTCGTCATCGAAAACCTCAAGCCTGACGGCACACTCACCCCACAGGCTGAAGCTGCCGATGCGCCTGCCATCAGCCCTGCCCCAAGCTTGGCGGTGCTCAATCGAGATCCCTCCTATGCCTACGAGGCCAAAGCCGACGGCGCATTCCGCCTAACCTTAAACGACGCCTTTGGAACCACCCACCCTTTTGAGCTTCGCATTCTTAAACAATCCCAGCAGCCCCCGACGCTCATCGCCATCAATCCGCAGTTGCCCGGAGCCAAAACCAAGACAGCCGCCCTTGGTAGCTCAAATATCCCGCGCAATGGCATCACCGCGCTCGAAGTCATTGCAGCGAATCGCCATGCTTTGAGCGAGCCCATTGAACTGAAGGCTGAACATCTGCCAGCAGGCGTGAGTTGCCTCGGCGGATTCATTGGCAGGGGCCAATCGCTCGGCTACATCGCCTTTCAAGCAGCGTCCGATGCTCCAGCAGGTGCCAGCGTTCTCAGCGGCATTTCACAGAGTTTGTTCGTCAGTTTCGCTGTGCCAGACATGACCAAAGAAAGTCCGCTCTACCGCAGCAGTGGACCGCCTGCCATCGGTGTCAGCACGCTGACTGCGCCCGCCTATGTCCAATCAGAGAAACCAGACATCCTCCAAGTCGCCGCAGATTCGAAGCTTGAAATCCCCCTCAAAGTCACCCGCCACGCGGAGTTCACTGAGGCACTCAAACTCAAAGTGCTCGGCCTCATCGCAGACGTCACCAAAGCCCCAGAGGTAGACATTGCCACGAAAGCCACGGCTGGAAAACTCACTCTGGACGTGAAAGCCCTCAAGCTCGCTCCGGGTGACTACGGCTTCATTCTGCAAGGCCCCGCCAAGATGAAAGTGCGGCGCGGAGTCGAGGAACTCACGTCGGCCGACCTCGCTGCCAAACAAGCCATGCAATCCCAGATCGATGCCAAAGCGCAGTTGGCCCGCGCCAATGCCGACCTGACACCGAAAAAAGCGGAACTCATCCAAGCCGCTACCGCTGCCGTCAAAACCGCGGAGGCCGCTCAAAAAGCTGCGGATGCGCGGGTCAAAGACCTCACCGCCAAAGCCGCTCCCAAGGAAGCCACCTTCATCGTCTATTCCCATCCCATGCGCCTGCGTGTTCAGGAGGTCGCTAAAAAATGAAATCCATCCTACGATTTGCCATCCTCCTTTCAGGTTTCGTTGCGTCAGCCCAGGCTGCTCCTGGCGTCATCGATTACGACAGGGACATCCATCCTTTTCTCAAAGAAAACTGCATCGCCTGTCATAACAAAACCACCACCAAGGGCGGACTCAATATGGAGACTCCCGCGCTGATGGAAAAAGGCGGTGAAACCGACCAAGGCATCCTCCCCGGCAAAGGTCTCGACAGCCTCATTTATCAAGCTGCGGCGCACACCTGGGACAGCGTGATGCCGCCCAAGGGAAACAAAGTCGGTGCGGTGAACCTGAGCTCACCGCAGCTGGCCAAGCTGAAGGACTGGATCGATCAAGGCGCGCGCCCCTCCCCCAAGCGGGACAAGATCATCGCCTGGGAACCCTTGCCGCCCGGCGTGCAACCCCTCTACGCCCTCGCCGTCACCCCTGAGGGCGACTTCATTGCCGCAGCTCGTGCGAATCAAATCAGCCTCTATCATCTGCCCACGCAAAGCCTTGTCACGAAGCTCACCGATGACGCTCTGCTCAAGTCCGGCCTCTCTCACCAGCCCGGTGTCGCTCATCGCGATCTGGTACAATCGCTCGCCTTCAGTCCCGATGGCACACGTCTCGCCACCGGCAGTTATCGCGAGGTGAAACTGTGGAAACGCCAAAGCACCACGGCGGCGGTTCCCATGCCCACACATCCCAGACTGAGCGCCAGACAGGAGCCGGATCACTCCATCAAACTCACCGAAACCGCCGGCGGCAAGCTCATCGCTCACATCAAGACCGACCTCATCAGCGAGCAACTGGCGGCACAACGCGCGCTCGCCGCCTCTCGGGCAGTCTTAGAGCTCACCTATCAAAATGAGGCTATCAAGAAAGCTGAGACCGACGCCACAGAACAGGGCAACCGATTGAAGAAAGCCAACGAGCTGGCCGCAGTCGCTAAGAAGACAGTTGAAACCAAACAGCCGGATCTGAAGGTCAAACAAGACGCTTTCACCGCCGCAGACAAAGCCGCCAAAGACATCGTTACGCAGGCATCAGCGGCTAAGCCTGACCCAGCTCTATTAAAGAAACAGACAGACGCGAAAGACAAGGTCACCAAATCCGCGACTGACCTCAAGCTAGCCCAGGAAGCCCTGACCCGCGCTGAAGCAGCCGTTACCGACGCCGCCAACGAAATCAAACTCGTCGCCGAGAACGAGAGGAAAGCCAAACAGACCGTTCTTGAGGCTAAAGCACGTCTTGAACTCTTGAAGAAAGACTCTGAAAAGGCCACTTCGGAACGCAGCCTCGCCACCCAGGCCCTCGCGACGTCCATGAAGAAGGCCAAGGCGCTGCACTTTTCTCCGAATGGACTCGAACTGATCGCCACCTTCGATGTCGGTCCATCGCTCGCCTGGAGCACCATGAATGGAAAACCGATCGCCAGCGGCAGCACCCATCTAGCCTGGATCCTTGAGCGCACGCTCGGCACGGGGGATGGCAAGTCTCCCATCACTGACCGCGCGAACAGCCTCGCCTTTTCACCCGATGGCAAAACCCTCGCCGTCGGAAGTGGCGAGCCCTCTCGCGGTGGCGACATCACCCTTTGGGACATTCACTCGGGCAAGCTTACCAAGAACTACGCCGAGCGTCATCTCGACAGCGTCTTCGCCTTAGACTTCACCCCCGATGGAAAACTCCTCGCCTCTGGAGGTGCTGATAAAGCCGTGCGCATCACCGATTTGAGCACCGACAAAGTCATCAAAGTCTTTGAGGGGCACACGCATCATGTCCTCGGTGTCAGCTGGCGGGCTGATGGCCGCCTGCTTGCCAGCAGTGGCGCGGACAACGTCGTCAAAGTGTGGGACTGGACTACGGGTGAGCGCCGCAAGAGCGTTGCAGGCTGGGACAAAGAAGTCACCGGCATCCGCTACCTGGGCGCCGCCGATCAAATCGCCACCAGCGCTGGAGACAGCAAACTACGCCTCATCACCAGCGACGGAGGCGACGTCAAGCAACTCCCCGGCTCGACCACCTTCCTGCAATCCCTGGCCACCAACCGCAACGGAGACCTTGTCCTCGGTGGCGATCAAGACGGCGTGCTGCGCGCCTGGGATGTCCCCAGCGCCAAAGTTGTGGCCGAGTTCAAACCTTGAGCCACAAAACGGCCGTTGGAAAACGCCTGAATTAAGGATTAAGTCTCCGCGCGCTTTCTGCACGGCAAGATCATGGGCAGCATCTCAAACCAACCCACTCCAGCGCTAGTTTAATGGGTTAACGACCCTATTGGCTTGCTCGCGCTCGAACACTCGGTCCTTCGATCCATTTCGGTGGGATCATGATCTGGCGCGGGACTTCAGGTACTCCATGCTCGTTTTGCGTGAGCTGAGTGACGACTAGATCGACCGCGGCGGCGGCGAGGTGGTCACGCTGCTGGTAGATGCCGGCGAAGCCGGTCATCTTCGGCGTCCAGTCGTGCACGACGAAGCCGATGTCTTCCGGGAAACGTAATCCGAGTCGCTTTAGCCAGCTAGGAACGTGTGTGTCGAAGGTGATCAGCGCGTCCGGTTGTTGCTCGCGCATCCATTTTGAGAAGGCGTCGAAGCCACGGCTGATGTCGTTACTCGGAAACAGCAGCAGTGGTACGCGATCCGTCTCCGGCAGGCCGTGCTGCCAGTGAAACAGACCGCCGCTGTAGCCAAACTGAGAGCGATTCACGATCCACTTCGTCACCGCTACGCCGATGCGTTCGTAGCCACGTGCTGCGAGCTGCTCCGCCGCCATGTGAATGCCCAGCGTCATGTTTCCCGCGCACATGTGCAGCGCAGGCGAGCTCATGGCATTCCCAAAAGTCGCCGACGCAAAGGACGAAAAGTCGAGCGTGCTGCACGGAAGTGTCATGCTCTGCGGCGACACGATCACGCCTTCAATGCCGCGCGCGTGCAGGATCTTTTGCAGCTTCTTCGGCGTCATGCCATCTTTACCCAGATAAAACTCCTCCACAGCATAACCATGCCCGTGCGCACGGCGTCGGATGTCCTCAATGGGCACATATTGATAGGAAGGCCCCAGCAACCCATCCTGCGGCACATGCTCGCGGATCACGGCGATGACAGCCCGCAGCCGCTTCTCCTTCTTCCCGCGCACCACCTGCATCATGCGTGCCAGATGCGGGTCCGGCTGGTAATCGAGCCGCTTCGCTTCCTTCAAAACGAGTTCCCGCTTCTCCGCCGCCACCTTCGGTGCCCCGCGCAGCACCCGCGACACCGTCATGATCGACACGCCTGTGGCGCGGGCGATGTCTTTGAGAGTTGCGGAAGTGGATTCGGGCATGGTGTTACCATAACACGCCATGCCAGCATTCAAGAAGCAAAATGCCTTCTCCACCCCCGTTCTATCCCATCATGTTTCTCCGATTCCTTTTCTGCCTTCTTGTGCTTCTTTCAGGTCAAGCAACTGCCGAGCGCACCACCGCCCCTGACCGCACGTGGCAGGGCATCCCCGGCCTCGAGCGCACAGCAAAAGGCCGCGTTTTCTCGTCTTGGTTCACTGGCGGCTCGAAGGAGCCGTCTCCAGACAACGAGGTGTTGCTGTGTTGGAGCGATGATGGGGCGAAGACCTTAACGACCCCTCAGGTGATGGGCGAGCCCAAAGATGGTACGCGTTGCTTTGATCCGACTGTCTGGATCGACCCCAAAGGACGTCTTTGGTATATCTTCAATCGCGGCAACAAAGACACCGCGCAGCATGACGTGTGGGCGCGGATTTGTGACGCGCCGGATGCCCAGACGCCGATCTTCGGGGCGGAGTTCCGTGTGGGCTTCGATGCGCCGTTCGCCTTTCGCATGAACAAACCGACCGTGCTTTCTACGGGTGAATGGATCATGCCTGTCACTCACGCCTCGCAGCCGAGCCACGCTTGGTTCCCCTTCGCCGATCAACTCCAAGGTGTGGGCATCTCGAACGATGAAGGCAAGACATGGAAACTCCACGGTGCTCTCAGCATGCCCAAATGGGCACTCGAATGCATGATCACCGAACTCAAGGACGGTCGTCTCTGGCTCCTCACCCGCACAGGCAGCGGCTTCCTCTGGGAAAGCCACTCATCTGACAAAGGCCGCACTTGGACGGAGCCGAAAGCCACTCGCATCTCCAATCCCGGCTCCCGATTTTTCATCCGTCGTCTGACCTCCGGCAATCTTCTTCTCATCAATCATTACAAGTTTAAGGGCCGCAGCCATCTTTACGCCCAACTTTCCACCGACGATGGCCAAAAGTGGAACGAAGGCCTCCTGTTGGACGAGCGTTCCGGCGTCTCCTATCCCGATGGCGTGCAGGACAAAGACGGCCTCATCTGGATCACCTACGATCGCGACCGCCAAGGCGATGGCGAGATCTTGCTGGCGAAGTTCAAAGAGGAAGACGTGCTCGCAGGCAAAAACGCGTCCGGCGCAGTGACGCTGAAACAGACAATCAACAAGCTGCACAAGCCTTCACTCCTCCCCGCCAATTGGGACCCCGCACTCGCGGCGGACATCGTCATGCAGCGGCTCTTACGCGTCTCGGCACCGCAGGTGAAAGGGGCGCATGATGCGGAGTTCGTCTGCGTCGGCGAGCGAGCCTACATCGTCGAGCATGACAACGACGTGACCCCCGGCCATGGGGCGGGCGCGGCGATGTATTGTGTGCTGTCGGTGGTGAACTTGAAGACGCTCAAGGTCGAAAAGACGCACCTGCTTGCCAAAGCGGGCCAGGCATTCGCCAACATCACGTTGCCAAAGGCGCAGACTTTCGTGCCGCGCATCATCCGCAAGGACGAGCACACGCTGCGCACTTACTTTTGCAGCAAGTCGGCGAGCGAGCTGACTTGGTATCGCGACTTCGATCTGCGCACGCAAAGCTTCGAAGACAGCATCCACAAAGCCAAACTCAAAACTGCAGCAGGCACCTTCGACATGGAGCCGAGTCATTTTCATGCCGATGCAGCGGCCCAAGGCTTCAAAAGACCCGCCGTGAACCACGGCCTCTACATCTTCGATTCGTTCAAGGAGTTCGACGGCAAGCGCTACGTCGCGCTCAACAACTTCCCCGGCAAACAAAACGCCCTCGCCGTGCTGCATGATGACTTCACCACCTTCGAAGTCATCGGCCACTACAACGAGCCGCAGTCGCAGCAACTCAGCGAATCCGCCGTGAATCGCCTGCCCGACGGCACCTGGATGGCCATCGTGCGCAACGACGCGGGCAACTACCACTTCACAACGAGCCGAGACGGCAAAACATGGACCGCCGCCGAGCCGAAGCCCTTCGTGCCGAATGGCCTGAACTCCAAACCGACCTTCGATAAGTTCGGCGGCGTCTATTACCTCGGCTGGCAGGAGAACACCAAGATCCAGAACTGCAATCGCAGCGTCTTCAACGTGGACATCTCCCGCGATGGCAAAACCTGGCAGCGCAAATACCGCTTCGAGTCCCCGCACTCCTTCCAGTATCCCACCTTCCACGAACACGAAGGCACACTCTGGCTAACCGTCAGCCAAAGCGATCACGGTGGCTCCACCGATCGCATCATGTTCGGCAAACTCGAAGCCGTGGGCGACTTCGAATCACAAAAAGACCACCAGCGCATCGAATGGCCCGCACCGCAGCCACCAGCACCCGCCGTCATGAAAAGCGGCGTGAAGCTTTTCGATGATCGCGACTACGTCATTGATGAAATGCCCGATGCGGTCAAAAACCTACCCTTTCACCGCACCAGCATCGAAAAGCTCGACGTGACCGTCACCAAGCCCGGCACCCTTTTCGCACTCACGCCAACAATCCGCCCCAAAGCGGCGAGTCAGGAGGAAGCGCTGCAAAAAGCCGGTTTCACCAAGGTCGAGGTGCCCGAAGTGCAACTCTTCCCCGGCGAGATCAATCGCATGAGCCTGTATCGCAAAGCGGTGAAAGCCGGTGATCGGCTTCATTTTAAGAAGCTTGTGCTGCTTGTGTTTGCCGATGGGGTGATCGTGCAGTGAGTGGCAAATAATGCCGATTCTTTCTCTCGATTCCTTGTTACATCACATCCCCTTCACCACCATCTCGCGGAAGGCGCGGACGTGGGCGAGTTCGTGGCGGCCTTTGGAGTGGAGGAGGGCGATGTTGTAGCAGAACCACGAAGAGTCGTTTGAACTCTTCCTCAAACCTTTTCGTCTGCTCAAAATTTTCCCGCAAGAAAACGCTGTGGCGCGGGTATTTGGACCGTGACACCCATAGAACACGTTCCAAATACGGCACAGAAGCGTTCCAATAGCGCGACGAGTGACAGCATTGAGGCTCCGGCGCTGGATCGGGGGCTGGCGATTCTGGAGGCGCTGGATGCGAGGACGGAGGGGATGAGTTTGTCGGAGATCAGTCGGGGCATCGGCAGTCCGAAGAACTCGACCTCACGGCTGGTGCAGACCTTGATGGTGCGCGGCTATGTGGAGCGGGATGAGGCGACGATGATCATCCGCCTGACGGGCAAGCTGCTGCGGCTGGGGCATCCGCGCGTGGGTCGAGTGAGCCTGGTGGAGTGTGCGCTGGAGCCGATGCGTGCGCTGAGGGATGCAGTCGGCGAGACGGTGCAGCTCGGCATTCCCATCGGGGACGAAGGTGTGATCATCGAACAGGTGGAGAGCACGCAGGCGGTGCGCATCTGCGTGGAGATCGGTCTGCGTTTTCCACTGCACAACAACGCTCCCGGCAAGGTGCTGCTGGCTTTTCAGCATCCGAAGGCCTGCGAGCGGACGATTCAACGGCTGAAACTGGCGCGTTTCACCGCGCGCACGATCACGACGAAAGAATCGCTGCGACAGGAATGCGAGCGCGTGGTGAAGCTGGGCTACGGCACGGACTGGGGCGAGGCGGACGAAGGCATTCATTGCGTGGCCGCGCCGGTGTTTGACCGGCCGAATCACCTGCTGGCGGTGATTTGGGCCTCGGCAGTGGCCGGGCGCATGCCAAAGGCTCGTTTTCCCAAAGTGGCGGTCGAAGTGATGAAAGCCGCGCGTGAGATTGAAAGGAGGCTGGGAGCATGAAGCAGGTTTTTTTGCTCTTTGGATGCTTCGCGAGCGTTTCGAGCGTTTTTGCGGATGAGTTCTTCACCTCGAAAATCGAGCCACTGCTCAAGCAGCGCTGCTACGAGTGCCATTCGCACGAGAAAAAGATGAAAGGCGGGCTCACGCTCGATTCGAGGAGCGGTTGGGAACAGGGCGGCGACTCAGGGCCGACCTTGGTGGCGGGAAAGCCGGAGGAGAGCCTGCTCATCAAGATGGTGCGTTGGAGCGATGACGAGCATCAGATGCCGCCGAAGGAGAAACTGCCATCGGCGGAGATTGCGCTGCTGGAGGAGTGGGTGAAGCGTGGCGCGCCTGATCCGCGTGTGATGGTGAAGAAACGGCCCACGGAGTCGGATTGGTGGTCGCTGAAGCCGCTGGTGATGCCGAAGATACCGGAAGTCGCGGGCGTGGATCATCCAGTGGATCGTTTCATCCGTGCGCGTCTCGCCGAGCGGAAGATCATGCCTTCGCCTGAGGCGGATCGGCGCACGTTGATCCGGCGTGTGATGTTTGATCTGCATGGGTTGCCGCCATCTCATACCGAGGTGGAGGCTTTCTTGGCTGAGACGGAGAGACCATCAGACAATCAGACTGGGGGACAATCAGACAAGGAGAAGGACAGCTCATTGTCTCCCCATCCCATTGTCTCATTGTCTGCCTACGAAAGACTGGTGGACCGTCTGCTCGAGTCGCCGCGCTATGGCGAGCGCTGGGCGCGGCACTGGCTGGACACGATCCACTTCGCGGAGACGCATGGCTGCGGCCATGACCTGCCTCGCGACCATGCGTGGCGCTACCGCGACTATGTCATCGCCGCGCTGAACGAGGACAAGTCATGGCCACGCTTCGTGCGCGAGCAACTCGCGGCCGATGTGTTGTTTCCCGAGGAGCCGAAGCTTATCGCGGCGCTCGGTTTCCTCGGTGCGGGTGTCTTTGACCACAGCGCCTATCAGACCGCGCCGACGAACTTTGACTATCTCGACCGCGATGACCTCGTGACGCAGACGATGGGCGCTTTTGCCAGCACCACGGCGAACTGTGCCCGCTGCCACGCGCACAAGTTCGATCCCATCTCGCAGGACGATTATTATGCTTTGCAGGCAGTCTTCGCGGGACTCATCGAGGGGGACATTCCTTTCGATGAGGACAAGACGGTGGCGCAGTCGCGAAAGCACTGGCAAATGCTCCTCACCGCCGCCGAGGCGAAGGATAAGGCCGCTCTGCTCAACCCGGAAAATACAGCACTGGTCAGCACCTGGGAAAAAACGCAAGGAGCGCCGGTGAAGTGGACGCCGCTGGGCTATGAGAGCTTTGTCAGCACCGACGGTTCGAGCCTCAAACGCTCCGGCGAAGTCATTCTCTCCTCCGGCTCTAAACCGGACAAGGACAGCTACATCATCACCAGCAGCGTGCCGCTCACGAAGATCACCGCGCTGCGACTCGATGTGCTCGCGGAGCCTTCTTTGCCGATGAAAGGACCGGGGCGTCAGGACAATGGCAATCTCACGCTCAGCGAGATCGAGGCTCAGCTCTTCGATCCCGGTGCCGCGCAGCCGGTGAAGCTGAAGTTCACGCGTGCCACGGCGGACTTCGATCAGCAGGGTTGGACCTCGGCGATGGCGATTGATGGCAACGCGGCGACTGGCTGGGGCATTCATCCGGCGGTGGGCGTGTCGCACCATGCGGTGTTCGAGATGGCGGATGCCGTCGCCATCAAGCCCGGCGCGAGGCTCACGCTCACG
Source organism: Verrucomicrobiaceae bacterium (assembly GCA_027486585.1). Taxonomy (GTDB): domain Bacteria; phylum Verrucomicrobiota; class Verrucomicrobiia; order Verrucomicrobiales; family Verrucomicrobiaceae; genus Prosthecobacter. The sequence goes on from JAIXOU010000052.1 coordinate 27,446, forward strand.
CTGAAGCAGCTTTCCGGGAAATCGCATCTCATCGGCTCCTTCAAGCTTTCCGTGACTGATGAACCCGCCGTGCGTGCCGCTGCCATGCCGATGCTGGCTCAGGAGGCGCTCACGCTGCCTGCTGAGAAACGCAGCGAGCCAGAGCGACTCGCGCTCGCCGCTCATGCGCTGCGCATTCGTGCCGACGAGGAAATGAAAAAGCTGCCCGCGCCAGCGCAGGTCTATGCCGCCGCGAAGAAGGCCGATGTGCTGCTCGCCGTGAGCAAAGGCACGCCGACCACCATCGGCAAACCGAAGACCGTGCAAGTGCTGAAGCGCGGCGAGTTTGACAAGCCGATGAAGGAAGCCGTGAGCGGTGCCTTGAGCGCGATCCATGCGCTGCCCGCCCGTTTTGAAAAGGCGCACACCTCGGATGAATCCGCGCGCCGTGCCGCGCTGGCTGACTGGCTTGCGGATGAAAAGAACCCGCTCACCTGGCGCAGCATCGCCAATCGCATCTGGCACTATCACTTCGGTCGAGGTCTTTGTGACACGCCAAACGACTTTGGCCGAATGGGCGGCACACCATCGCATCCCGAGCTGCTCGACTGGCTCGCATGCGAACTGCGCGACAGCGGCGGCTCCTTGAAGCACCTGCATCGCCTCATCGTCACCAGCGCCGCCTATCGGCAGAGCAGCGCCCATCGCGATGACGCTGCGCTTCTGGATGCTGACAACCGTCTCCTCTGGCGCATGAACCGGCTGCGGCTCGATGCGGACAGCTATCGCGACTTCGTGCTAGCCACCAGTGACCGACTCGATCCCGCGCTCGGAGGTCCCAGCGTGCGGCAGTTCGTCACCGGCCCGCCCGTGCAGCTCACACCCACGCTGAACTACGAGGCCTACGACTGGGCCGCACTGCCGAAGCATCGCCGCAGCATCTACCGCTTCGTCTGGCGCGGCGTGCCCGATCCCTTCATGGACGCGCTTGATTTCCCCGATCTCGGCATGCTGGCTCCCGCACGCGGTTTCTCCGCCTCCGCGCTGCAATCACTGGCCCTCTACAACAACCGCTTCGTGCTCCACTTCAGCGGCGAGCTGGGGAAACAACTCACCACGCCCGAAGAAGCCGTGCGCCGTGTTTTGCTCCGTGAACCGACGACGGAAGAAGTCCGCCAGTTTGGTGCGTATGCTCAAAAGAACGGTCTCGCCGCGCTCTGCCGTGTGCTGCTCAACAGCAACGAGTTCCTGTTTGTGAACTGAATCATCATGCGCATGAGACCGCCCCTCACACTCCTCGCCACCCTGCTGCTTGCGCCTCTGACAACGCTTGCCCAGGAACCTCAAACACCGTCGTGGACGACGTCGCCGGTGCGCGCTCCCCGCGTGGAGTTTCGAACTTTCCAGAGCCAGGCGGCGAAGACAGCGGTGAGTTTCCATGTCTTCACGCCGGAGATTTACGACAATGAAAAGGAGAAACGCTTTCCGGTGCTCTACTGGCTGCACGGCAGCGGCGGCGGGGGAAAGGGCATCGCTCCGCTGTCCACGTTTTTTGACCGCGCGATCCGCGAGGGCAAGATCGCGCCGTTGCTCGTGGTGTTTCCCCACGGCATGGCTGCGAGCATGTGGTGCGACTCAAAGGACGGCACCGTGCCGGTGGAGACCATGGTGGCGCGGGAACTCGTGCCGCACATCGACGCCACCTTCCGCACGCTCGCCACGCGGGAGGCCCGCATACTTGAGGGTTTCAGCATGGGCGGCTACGGTGCCGCGCGATTGGGATTGAAGTATTCGCAACTCTTCGGCGCGGTCTCCATCCTGGCTGGAGGACCACTGGACCTGGATTTCGCCGGGCCGCGCGCCACCGGCAATCCAGCCGAGCGGGAGCGCATCTTGAACGGCACTTTCGGTGGCGACCTCGACTATTACCGGGCCATCCACCCGATCACTGTCGCGGAACAGCAGGCGGATGCCGTGCGCGGGAAGATGCGCGTGCGGATCGTGGCCGGTGCGCGTGACAGCACGGGGCCGCTTAACCGCGCCTACTCCGATTATCTCAAGGAACTGAACATCGCCCACACGTTCACCATCGTGCCGGGTGTCGGCCACGATACACTCCCCTTGCTCACAGGCCTCGGCGACGAGAACTGGCAATTCTACAGTTCCGCGCTAGGCAGTTCGTCGGCGACACAGCCGCCGCCAGCCACACTCATCTCCCACCGGCTCCTCGTCACCGACTACGGCGGCAACCGCGTGTGCATCCTGTCCGCGGCGGGTGAGATCGAATGGGAATATCCGGCGACCACGCCGCAGGACTGCTGGCTGCTGGCGAATGGCAATGTGCTCTTCAGCCAGAGCAGCGGCGCGGTGGAGGTCACGCAGGACAAAAAGGTGGTGTGGCAATACACCGCGCCGCCGCAGGCGAAGGTCCACTCCTGCCAGCCCTTGCCGGATGGCAGCGTGCTTGTGGCCGAGTGCTTCATGAGCCGACTCGTCATCGTCGGACGCGATGGCCGAGTGGTGAAGGAACTACCAGTGAAGTCCACGCCGAAGGTGATGAGTCATCAGTTTCGCGGTGTGCGCCGCAGCGCGGACGGTCACTTCTGGGTTTGCCTCATGGATGAAAAGAAGGTCGTCGAACTCGATGCTGAGGGTGTCCTGCTGCGCGAGATCCCGCTCGACGGGCAGCCCGGCGGGATCGTGAAACTGCCGAATGGCCACCTGCTCATCAGCCTGTGGGACAAGACGGAAATCATCGAACTGGATGCGGACCTCAAACCCGTGTGGCGCATTGGTGAAAACGAACTGCCCGGAAATCCGCTGCGCATCCCCATGGGCATCCACCGCCTGCCGAACGGCAACACCGTCTTCGGCAACTACATCGGCCACGGCTTCACCGGCAAGCAACCGATGCTCTTCGAGGTCACACCGGACAAAAAAGTGGTCTGGGAGTTCGCCGACCACGCCCGCTTCAAGACCGTCTGCCAGGTGCAGATCATCGACACACCCGCCGACCCGCAGAAAGGCGAGGTGCTGCGCTGAAAACCTCATCTTCATGCCATGAACCCGCATCCCATCCTGCGCCGTGATTTCCTCTCTAGCCTCAGCGGAGGCTTCACCGGTCTCGCGCTTACCCAAATGCTCGCCCGTGAAGCAGCGGGCTCGTTTGCCAAACCGGAACTCAACGGTGGCATTCACCATCCGGCGAAGGTGAAGCGGGTGATCCAGCTCTTCATGAATGGCGGCGTGAGTCCCATGGACACCTGGGACTATAAACCCGAGCTCACGAAGCTCGACGGCCAGAAGCTCGGCTCCAAAACGAAGATCGAGGGCGCGACGGGCATGCAGGGGGCGTTGATGAAAAGCCCCTTCGAGTTCAAGCAGCACGGACAATGTGGCAAGTGGGTCAGCAGCCTCTTTCCCGAGCAGGCGAAGCTCGTCGATGAGATGGCTTTCCTCCAGGCCATGACCGGTCGCTCGAACGTGCACGGGCAGAACGCCTACCTGATGAATAACGGCTTCCTGCTGCCCGGCTTTCCCTGCATGGGCGCGTGGATCTCGTATGCGCTCGGCAGCCTGAGCGACAACCTGCCCGGCTTCATCGTGCTGCCGGACGCCCGCGGCCTGCCCTACAACGGCCGCGGCTGCTTCAGCGCGGGATTTCTGCCCGCCGTGCATCAAGGCACCGTCATCAAGACCGACAGCCCGCAGCCCATTCCTGATCTCTTTGCCTCGGACAAGTTCGCCTACGCTACGCGCAGCGCCGATGCCGATGGACTCGCGCTGCTCAATCAAATGAACCGCGCCCATGTCGCCCAGCATCCCGGTGACTCACGACTCGCCGCTCGCGTCTCCGGCTACGAACTCGCCGCGAAGATGCAGATGAGCGCTCCCGAGGCCTTCGATGTGATGCGCGAGCCCGAGTCCGCGCGCAAAGCCTACGGCCTCGACAGCCCGGACAAACCCACCGCCGACTTCGCCAAGCGCTGCCTGCTCGCCACGCGCCTTATCGAGCGCGGCGTGCGTTTTGTGCAGGTCTGGAGTGGACCCGAAGGTGCCGTGAACAACTGGGACAACCATGGCAATATTCCCACGCAACTCCCGCCCATGGCCCGCAGCATCGACCAGCCCATCGCCGCGCTTCTTCGTGATCTGCGCCAGCGCGGTCTCGCCGAAGACACTCTAGTCGTTTGGACCACCGAGTTTGGCCGCACGCCGTTCTCACAGGGCTCGCTCGGCCGTGACCACAATTGCGGCAGCTTCGTGAGCTGGCTCTGGGGCGCGGGCATCAAGCCCGGCATCACTCATGGCGTCAGCGACGACATCGGTTACCAGGCCGCGCAAGACATCACCACCGGCTACGATCTCCACGCCACCATCCTGCACCTCCTCGGCATCGACCACGAGAAACTCACCGTGCGCACGAACGGCGTCGATCGCCGCCTCACGGATGTACACGGGCATGTGGTGAAGGCGGTGCTGGCGTTATGAGATGTGTGGCTTGCCTTCCGACGAAGGCTTCACGAGCACTTCCCTTTGTAGCCGTGCTTATGCTTCCGCCTTCAGCCCCTTCACCACCATCTCGCGAAAGGCGCGAACGTGTGCGATCTCGTGGCGGCCTTTGGGGTGCAGTAGGGCCACTTGGTCGTGGCCGAGGAAGCTGGAGACATCGCGGTGGATGAAGCGGGCTTTCACATCGGCTGGCACAGGCAGCGCTTCACTTGCTGGGCGGGTGAGGATGGCCACGCCCATGCCGAGTGCCACGTAGTTGAGGATGGAGGTGACGTTGCTCGCAGTCATAATGATGTTCACCTGGGCACTCAACCCGGCTTTGGCGACGAGGTGATCAAACTGCATGCGTGAGCTTGAGTCTTCCCCGGCGAGGATGAGCGGCTGTTTAACAATGTCCCGCAGCTTGGGGGCCTTGATGTGGGCGAAAGGATGGCTTTCAAGGCACACGGCCTCAAAGGGATATCGCACCAGAGGGATGGCCTCGAAGCGTGGCGGTATCACCACACCCTGCGGCGCGCCGACGATGGCGAGGTCCGCTTTTTCGGCTTCCAGGAGCTGCCACGCGATGCGCGAAGGTGCGTCGATGAGCGAGAGTCGCACCTGCGGATGGGATTCGCGGTAGCGGGCGATGATATGACGAAGCGTGCCGTTCAGCACGGTGGCGGGGGCGGCCATGCGGAGATGTCGCTCGGCTTTGCCATGCTGGTCATGGAAGACCTTCTTCAGCGAGTCAAAGCCCTCCACCAGCGGCGCGGCGAGGTCCAGCAGCCGCTCACCGTCCTCGGTGAGGCGCACGTCATGGCCTTTGGCAGTGACGAGTTGCACCCCGTAATCGTCCTCCAGCGCCCGCACCTGCCGCCAGACCGAGGGCGTGGCCATGCCGAGGCTGCGGGATGCTGCGGCAAAGGTGCCGTGCTTGGCGATTTCAAACAAGGCGCGGATCTGGCGGAACCGCACTTCCTTGAAGTAGCGGCGGTCATCGGAGGGCTTGGCACTGCGTTTGGGTTTCATTGCTCTGAGAGTAACGGTCATTAGGGAGATGTTTAAACGAGGACATTCAGAAAACAGATGTTGCCTTTATGATAAGTTCAAAGTTCCCCAGCCATGCTTCTGATTTATGACTCCGAAACGATCGATCATCGACTTTGTCTTTTTCGTTTTTGTATGCGCTGGATGGCTTTTGTGGTCAGCGAGTGTGCCAGACCTTGTTAGCGCATCTGCAACTAATCCTGCCGCGAAGCGGGTCAGGGATCGCATTGGCTTCTGTCTGCGGGATGCAGGATTAACCGATGGTGTAAACCGTTTACTGATTGACGCCCGCCGGCCGATTTTGTTAAAAACCAAAGACGAGTCACCACCAACCTCTTTATGACTGCGAGACGATCCATCTTCATTGTTGCCTCCTTTCTTCTTCTTGGAGTTGGGTGGTTTTGGTTGTCGGGTAGAATGCCGATGACGCTCCCGGTGACGAAAGCCGAATCATCGACGGCCAAGCAGAAGGCTGATGCAGCGATTCCGGCGGCGGTAACAGCCACGGTAAAAGCCCCGCAGCGGCCTTTGGCAAATGTGGACCGTCGGGTTGGGACGGCGGATGCGGTGGCGGGAGCGGGATTCGCGGCGTTGCAGCAGGAGGTGCCGGGGGTGACGATGGAGAGGCATCGCATCACGGGGACGCCGAAGTGGGTGGCGTCATCCGGCGGCTTTCTGACGCAGGCGGAGGAGGGAAAGGATGGCGAGGCGGTGGTGCGGGAGTTTGTGAATGGACGTCGCACGTTGTTCGGGCATGATGCAACGGTGCTGGATGCGGCGACAAAGACGCGGGACGATTTGACGAAGCACAATGGGATGCGCACGCTGGTGTGGCAGCAGCGGCATGAGGGGCTGGCGGTGTTCGAGGGCATTTTGAAGGCGACGGTGACGGGTCTGGGCGAGTTGGTGAACATCGGCAGCCAGGTGGTTCCCGATGCAGCGCTGGCGGCGGCAAATGGGACACCGGGTTATCGCGAGCTGATCGCGGCTCCAGCGGTGAGCGCGAGCAAGGCGGTCGCGGTGGCGGGGCAGGAGATCGGGGATCGTGTCACGGAGAGCTCGGTGCGTGCGCTGGGGCCACCAGCGGATGGACCGGAGAAAAAGCAGGCCTTCAAGGCGGCGTTGCTCACGGAGGCCTCGACGCGTTTGCTGTGGGTGCCGCTGAGCGCCGAGGCGATGCGTCCGGCTTGGGAAGTGGTGACGGTGAGCAAGGCACGCGGTGAGATGTATCGCGTGCTGGTGGATGCGGGCACGGCGGAGGTGCTGGTGCGGCAGTCGCTCACCGAATACATCAGCGATGCGAGCTATCGTGTCTTCACGGGCGAAAGCCCCACGCCAATGCAGCCGACGCACGCAAGCGTTTCCTTGCTGCAACCGGCGGCGGGAAGTCGTTCGTTGATCGTGACGCCGGCTTTCAATACGACGGCATCGCCCAATGGATGGATCGACGACGGCGTGAACGAGACACGCGGCAACAATGTGGAGGCGCACACGGACCGCGATGGCGACAACACCCCCGATCTGCCGCGTCCGCAGGGCTCGCCTTCCCGCGTCTTTGATCCGCCGCTGAACCTCTCGCAAGATCCCGCGAACTACAAGGACGCGGCGGTGGTGCAGCTCTTCTACTACTGCAACATGATCCACGACCGCTTCTACGAGCTGGGCTTCACGGAGTCGGCGGGCAATTTCCAGACGAACAACTTCGCGCGCGGCGGTCTCGGCAATGACCCGGTCCTCGCCGATGCGCAGGACAACGCGCAAAATGGATCGCGCAACAACGCGAACTTCCAGACGCCCGACGACGGCTCACCGGGGCGCATGCAGATGTATCTGTGGACCTCGCCAAACCCGGACCGCGACGGCGATTTCGACGGACTCATCGTCGTGCATGAATACGCCCACGGCCTGAGCAACCGCCTCGTGGGCGGCGGCGCGGGCATCACCGACTGGCACACGCGCGGCATGGGCGAGGGCTGGTCGGATTTCTATGGCCTGGCGCTTTTGACACCCGCCTCGGCCGATCCGCAGGCGGCTTATGCGAAGGCCGGCTACTCGACGTATCAACTGAGCCGGCTCGGCGATGCCAATTTTTACTTCGGCATCCGCCGCTACCCTTACTCGGTGGAAACGACGATGAATCCACTGCGCTTTGGAGACATCGACCTCTCCATCGACCGTGCCTATCCCGAGGTGCCGCTGAACCCGAACACCAACAACATCAACACCCCGAGTGTCCACCGCGAGGGCGAGGTGTGGTGCGGCATGCTGTGGGACATGCGGGCCAATCTGATCGCTCGCTACGGGGCGGTGCCGGGCAACGACCTGGCCCTGCGGCTGGTGACGGACGGGATGAAGCTCTCCCCGGCGAATCCGACCTTCGTGCAGGCGCGGGATGCGATCCTCCAGGCGGACCTCGTGAACAGCGGCGGGCTGAATCGCGGTGAAATCTGGACGGCCTTTGCGAAGCGCAAGATGGGCAGCGGCGCGGTGGCACCGCCGGGAGGCAACATCTACGCCTCTGGCGCGATCGAATCCATCACCGTGCCGGACGCGCTCGAGGTTTCCAATCTCGACGGTTGGAACTTCGCCATCGACCTTGGCGGCACGACGTCCACCACGCTGACGCTGCGCAACACCGGCACATCGTTGCTGAACTGGAGCGCCACGCCGGGCGCGGCATGGTTGCAGGCCAGTCCCGCCAGCGGCTCGCTCGCGGCGGGGGCTAGCACCACGATCACGGTGCAGGCGAATGCCGCGCGCCTCGCTCCGGGCCGCCGCAGCACGATGCTGGTGCTGCGCAACGAGGGCACGAGCTTCAATCAGCCTGTCGGTGCCCGACTGAACCTCGCGCCGCCTGCCGTGGTGCGCTTCAATTTGGAAACCGATCCGGGCTGGGCGCGCAGCGGGGAGTGGGCCTACGGCACGCCGCAGGGCGGCGGCGGCGTGGCGGCGGGTGGCGCAGGCTATGCCGATCCCAGGGTGGCCGCCACCGGCACGAAGGTGCTCGGCGTGAACCTCTCCGGAAACCACTCGGTGGCCGTGACCGGTCCGGATTACGTCACGCTCGGTCCGGTGAACCTCTCCACGGTGCGCAACACGCGGTTGCGCTTCCAGCAATGGCTGAACATGCAGCCGCTGACTTTTGCGAACGCCACCATCGAGATCTCCACGAATGGCACGACATGGCAGACGCTCTTCGCCAGCGGCTACAGCGGTGCGGCGGACGATGCCTGGCGGCGCATGGAGTATGAGATCGGCCCGGTGGCGGACCAGCAGGCCACCGTCTATGTGCGCTGGGGGCATCAGACGCTCGCCTCGCCCACGGCGTATTCCGGCTGGAATCTCGATGACATCGAAATCCTCGGTGAACCGGTCGGCGCGGCCTTGTCGCTGACCTTCGCGGCTTCCGTGGATGAAAACGCGGGACCGGTGACCGCCACGCTCGGGATCAGCACGGCACAAGCTTCGCCGCTCACTGTCGCACTGGCTTCGAGTGATCCGTCGGCGGCCACGGTGCCTGCGACCGTGACGATCCCGGCCAATCAGACCAGCGTGACTTTTAACGTGACGCCGGTGGATGACACGAGTGCGGATGGCCATCAGCTCACGACGGTCACCGCCACGGCATCGGGCATCGCCCCCGCCGTGCGCGACCTCGTGGTGCTCGACAATGAAACGAGCACGCTCGTGTTCACCGCGCCAACCATTGTCACCGAGGGTTCCAGCAACATCGCGGCCAGCGTGCAGCTCGCGACGCCTTCCACGCGAGATCAAGTCGTGACCCTGCTGAGCAACAACTCCGCGCTGGCCGTGCCCGCGAGCGTGTTGATCCCGGCAAATTCCACCGCGCCGGTGACGGTGCTGCTCAATGCGCCCAACAACACGCTCTTTGAAGGCCCGAAAACGGTGCAACTCAGCGCCTCCATCTCTGGCTGGGCCACTGCGACTACCACCGTCACCGTGGCGGACGATGAAAGCCCACGTCTCACTCTCACCGGGCCTGCCACCGCGGCAGAAGGCGATGCGCCGCGCACGCTGACCGTCGCCATGAACGCAGCCCTCGCCTCCGACCTTGTCGTGAATCTTGCTTCGAGCAACACGGGCAAGGTGACCGTGCCCTCCACCGTCACGATTCCGGCGGGCCAGCAGAGCGCCACCTTCAGCGCCGCCATCGTGGACAATGCCCTGCGCGATGGTTCGCAGCCTGCCACCGTCACCGCTGGGGCGGCAGGCTATCAGAGCGCCGCGCTGGATCTCACCGTGACCGACAACGATGCGAGCTCCTACTCCTTCGCCCCCATCGCCTCGCCGCAGCGACGCAACAATGCCTTCGCAGTCACGCTGACCGCACGCGATGTGAACGGCCAGACCATCGCCACGCCGGCCGGTTCGGTCACGCTGAGCGGCACCGCCACCTCCGGCGCGGTCGCCTTTTCACCCACGGCGGTGGGCACCTTTAGCAATGGCGTGGCCTCCGTGAGCCTCACCTTCACTGCCGCCGCCACCGGCATCGTGCTCACTGCCACGGACAACTTTGGCCGCACGGGTCAAAGCAATGCCTTCGATGTCGTGACCGTGCCGCTAGATCACTTCGACTGGACCGGATTGCCAGCCTCCGGTGCCGTGAATGCACTGCTGAATGCCACGGTTACGGGCAAGGACGACTCCGACGCCGTCTCCACCAGCTTCAACGGTAGCGCCAGCCTCCGCGCCCATGTGCTCTACTACGACCGCACCATCGGCAATCCGACCAATTCGTCGCCACAGACCTCGCAGGTCTTCAATACCGCCGCCCTCGAGTCGCGTGCCACGCTGCTTTACACCGCGAGCGAACTCGGCGGTCTTCCTGGCTGGCTTGGAGCCATCTCATTCAAGAGCGCCACCAACGGCACGCCGAACATGAGCAGTTTTACCATCCGCGTGAAGCTCAGTCCGCGCACGACGATGGATGGCGCAGCATGGGAGACGGATGGATGGACCACGGTTTACACCTCCGTCTCCCAGGCCGGTGGCTTGCCGAATTTTCCCTTCACGAGACCCTTCTACTTCGACGGCACGAGCAGCCTGCTGGTGGACATCAGCTTTGACAACAGCACCACCGGCACCGCCACCACGCTGCGTTACACCACCGCATCCAATAACCGAGTCCTCTCCGGCACCAGCGCCGGTGCGCATGGCAATCCCTTGAACTGGTCCGCCACCACCGGCCCCTCGACGCAGCTCTCCACCGAACTGCCCGCGATGGATGTCTATTTCGCACGCGACCTTGGTCTGCTCGCAGCCTCTCCGGCCAGTCTCACCTCCGGCGTCTGGTCCGGACAGGTCTCGATCCCGGCACCCGGCAACACCACGCGCAGCCTCGGCGACAGCGTCGTTTCCCGATCCGCCTGGATGCTGGCCACTGAAGCTTCGGGAGCCATGGGCTTCAGCAGTCGCCTCACCGTGAACGTTTCTCCCACCCTTCCACTCAGCGGTTCGGAGACGATCTTAAGCGACAATTTCGAGTCCGGCACCACGCTCGGAGCAAGCTGGAGCACGGCGGGGAGCTTCTCCATCAATGGAGCTCCCTCCAACGCCCCGCGCGCGGCTATCTCCTCCGCCAACACGCCGCGCGGCACTCAGCATCTCGTGCTCGACAGTAGCGTCATCCTGCCAGGCTTGCAAAGCGTGCTCTCCGCCGCCGAGATGTCGCTGAACCTGTCGGGACGTAGCAACGTGACGCTGGAGTATTGGGCCAAGTTCATGACTGGTGAAGTCGCGAATACGGCTCCAGGCACCCAGCCCTTCACCACGAGCGCGGGGATCTTCGACGGCATCGCCATCAGCGCGGACGGCACCAACTGGTATCTCGCCGCGCCGACGATCTATGCTGAGCCACTCACAAGCGGTGCGCCCAACTTCGTCCTGCCCACCAGTTACACGGCGGTGCGTCGCGTGGTGCTCGATCCCATCATCCAACGCTATGGACTGAGCTACAACAGCACCTTCCGCATCAAATTCCTCTGTGTCACAGCTCGCCCGGCCCCGGACGCGGGCATCGCCATCGACGATGTCGTGGTGAAGGCCAATGCCATCTCGGCTCCCGCGCTCGAACTCCCCGCGCAGTTCGCTGAAGGCGGCACGCAAAACATCACCGTCCGCCTGCCATCCGCGCCTGCGGGAAATGTCACCGTGAACCTTGTTTCCAACGCGCCAGCGCGGCTCACAGTGCCCGCCAGCGTCACCGTCCTCGCCGGGCAAACCACCGCCACAGCCAGCGTCACCGCACCCAACAATGGCTTCCTCGATTCCGGCGGCGGCTTCGGAGCCTTCGTCACCGTGACCGCCAGCGGCTATCCCACCAGCTACGCCAACACCTTCATCACCGACAATGAGACTGGCACGCTCAGCCTCAGCCTGCCCGCGCAGATCCTTGAGAACTTTGATCCTCCGACCAATGACGGCACGGTCTCCGTGTCCCCTGCACCCACTGAGGACACCTCCGTCACCCTCACGGTGAGCAACACTTCCGAGGCCTTCATTACCGGGTCGGTCAATGGCGTGACCACCGTGGGTGCCGCCACGATCAAGGGCGGTGTTGGCTCGGGTCGCATCCACATCACACCCGTGGACGACACCCGCCTCGACGGCCAGCAGACCATCACCGTCACTGCCAGCGCTCCCGGCCTCACCAGCGGCAGCACCACCGTTCTCGTCAATGACAACGAACCCCGCACGCTCTCGCTCAATCTGCCCAATCTCATCACCGAGGGAGGCACCTCAGCTGCCAGCGTCATCATCTCCGGCTCGATGACCAGTCCGCTAACTGTGAGCCTCGCCTCCAGCAATCCTTCCAAACTCACCGTCCCTGCCACCGTGACGATCAACGCGGGCAACACCGCCAGCGGCTTCACCGTCACCACCCTCAATGACACCACCGACGACGGCGATCTCGCCGTCTTCATCACCGCCAGCGCCGCGACCTTCACCAGCGGCAGCGGACCCACGACCGTGCGGGACAACGACCCGAGTTACTTCGAGTTCTCCAACATCAGCGCTCAGGCTCCTGGCGTCGCCTTCCCCGTCACCATCACTGCCCGCAGCAGCGGCAATGACCTCGTCACCGCCTACACCAGCAACGCTGCCCTCGGTGCGAGCACCGGCGGCAAAGCCCTCACCATCACCCCCGCTGCCACCTCCGCCTTCAGCAGCGGTGCGTGGACTGGTAATGTCACCGTGAATGGCATCGGCGACGCCGTCCGCCTCACCGCCACTCGCAGCGGCACCGGAGCCTTCGGCACCTCCAATCCCTTCGCCCTCACCATCGGCCCCATCGCCACCACGCCATCCGTGCAATCCTCCAGCGGACAGCCCCACCTCACCCTCGACTACCACCGCCGCCTCGTCCGCCCCGGCTTCAACTACATCATCGAAACCAGCGAAGACCTCCTCACCTGGACCTCCACCGCCGGCGACACCACCGAACTCTCCGCCACTCCCGTCGGCGACGGCCTCCATGAAACCGTGCGCATACAAGTCACTCCTGCCATCGGTAGCGTGATGCGGAAATTCGTGCGCGTGAAGCTGGTGAATCCGTGAGGGGCTTAGCGCCTCAGAAATCCTGACCTCAGGGCGAATGGATGAGGCGGAAACAGGCAGGAGAATCAGGATGTCTGAACCTAGATCCGGGTTTGAAGTTTCAAGTCTCAGGTTTCGAGTTCTCTGAATCAATGAATGAAGGCTCCATGCTGGCACACCTAAAAAGTGAGGGGCGCGATGCTCACAACCCCTTGGTTTTCATATCGTGAAACTTTGAACCTAAAACTTGAAACCGTTTTTGGGCTTAAAGGTCACGCCGTAACCATCCTTCAGCGCCCGCAATTGCCGTCACGCGAAGGGCTTGGCACTGTGTTTGGATTTCATTGCTCTGAGAGTAACGGCCATTAGGAAAATAGTCTCACAAGTTTATGAAGAACAAGGTTGGTGGCGCTGTATTTTCAAAGCTGCTGTCGCCTTCTTCGATTGCGCCAATTTTTCTCAGTCTTCATGAAGCTCATTCCACTGCTTTTGATCCCGATCGCCACATCTGCGGCGGAGCGTGCGCTCACCTTTGAACGCGATGTGCGTCCGATCATTAAGGCGCATTGTACGCACTGTCATGGCGAAGAGGAAAAGCCGGAGGGCGGCGTCGATCTGCGGCTGCGGCGCTTCATGGACGAGATTCTTGTCCCTGGCCATCCGGAGAAGAGCAAGCTCGTGGAGGTCATCCGCAGCGGTGAGATGCCGGAGAAGGGCAAACCGCTCACCGAGGCGCAGCTCGGCGTGATCGAGCAATGGATTGCCCAAGGCGCGAAGACCGCCAAACCTGAACCTTTGGCGCTGGCACCTGGAGCAGTGATTTTGGATGAAGATCGCGAATACTGGGCTTTTCAGCCAGTGAAGCGGCCTGCGGTGCCAAAAGCCGATAAAACGCGAACCGCCGTGGATGCTTTTGTTACGGCGAAAATGATGGACCAAGGTCTCTCGATGGCTCCTGAGGCGGATCGACGCACCTTGATCCGGAGAGTCACTTTGGATCTGACGGGCTTGCTGCCGACACCCGAGGAAGTGGACGCCTTTGTCAGGGATACATCACCAGTGGCCTATGAACAACTGGTGGAGCGATTGCTAGCCTCAAAAACGTACGGCGAACGCTGGGCGCGGCACTGGCTGGACGTGGCCGGCTATGCGGACTCGAACGGCTACACGGAAGCAGACAGCGTGCGCCTACATGCCTGGCGCTTCCGTGATTATGTGATCCGCTCGTTGAATGAAGACAAGCCGTGGGATCAATTCATCCAAGAGCAGCTTGCCGGTGACGAACTCGCCAGTGCGACGCATGGCGATTACCAGCAGGCTGTGCTTGATCCGAATCGCACGGACCAGCTCATCGCCACCGCCTTCCTGCGCATGGCACCTGATGGCACGGGAGACACTGTGGATGATGCGAAGCTCGCGAAAAACAACGTCATCGCCGAGCAGATCAAGATCCTCGGCTCCTCGCTCATGGGCCTCACGCTCTCCTGTGCGCAGTGCCACGATCATCGCTACGATCCGATCACGCAGGCCGACTACTACCGTCTGCGCGCTATCTTTGATCCCGCTTACAATTGGGAGAACTGGCGTGCTCCAAACAGCCGCCTCTACTCGCTCTACTCGCCGGAGGAAAGCGCGAAGGCTGCTGAGATCGAGGTGAAGGCGAAGGAGATCGAGGTCGAGGCACGCGCGATGTCGAAGAAGTTCCTCGATGAGATTTTCGAGGTTGAGATCAAGAAGGTTCCGCAGGCCGAGCAGGCCGCGTTTCGTGTGGCTCGCGACACACCCGTGGCCAAACAAACGCCGGAACAGAAGGCGCTGATCAAAAAGTATCCCTCCGCGCTCGCTACTTACGCGCTCGATCTTTACGACCCGAAGAAGCAGGAGGTCGTCAACGCCAAGATGGCCGAGGCGACGAAACTGCGTGCCACGAAGCCTGCAGAAGGCTTTGTGATGGCTCTCACCGAGGTCAAAGGCCAGGTGCCGGTGTCGAAGCTCTTCAATCGCGGCGATCACGAGCAGCCGAAGACCGAGGTGAAGCCCGGCGAGCTCAGCATCCTCGCCAGCCCGATGATTGAGCCCTTCAAGCCAGCGCCTGTCAGCAGCGGATCGAGCGGCCGGCGTTTCGCCTATTCGCAATGGCTCACGAGTGGCAAGCATCCGCTGACGGCCCGCGTGCTGGTGAACCGCTTCTGGATGCATCACATGGGTCGCGGCCTCGTGAACACACCCGGTGATTTTGGCCGTCAGGGCGAGTTGCCGACGCATCCTGAGCTGCTGGACTACCTCGCGGATGAGTTCGTGAAGAGCGGTTGGAAGTTGAAGCCGCTGCACCGGCTCATTTTGCTCAGTGCGGCGTATCGGCAATCCTCGGTGAATGATGCGTCGCTGCGTGCTGATCCTGAAAATCGCTTCTATGCCCGCTTCAAAATCCGCCGCCTAGAGGCCGAGACATTGCGTGATTCCATGCTCGCCATGACCGGCTCGCTCGTGAAGACCAGTTACGGCCCGCCCAGCGGTATCGGTCGTGATCCACAGGGCCGCGTGATCACTGGCATCGACAAAGGCACCATCACGCTGAACAAGGTCGATCCCGCTGGCGAGGCCGATTTCCGCCGCTCGATCTACATCCAGGTCCGTCGGAGCAAGCCTGTGACCGTTCTCGACACCTTCGACGCACCGGTGATGCAGCCGAACTGTGAGATGCGGGCGCAGACCACCGTCGCGCCGCAATCTCTGCTGCTCATGAACGACACCTTCGTGCTCGATAGCTCACGCCGCCTGGCCGACCTCGTCGAAAAAGAAGCGCCCAAAGACCGCACGAAGCAGCTTCAACGCATCTGGAGCCTGCTCTACAGCCAGCCTGCGACCGAGGCGGACATCGCCAAATGCCTCGCCTACCTTAGCGAGCAGACGAAAGCGCTGACTCAATACCATCACGACATTCAGCACCCGAAAGGCGTCGTCCCCAATCCACCGCAAGAGGCCATGGCAAGTCTCTGCCAAGTGCTTTGCAGCTCGAATCGCTTCCTTTACATCGAATGAAATCCTCGCAGATCTGTTCCCGTCGTCACTTCCTCCATGCCAATGGCTACAGTCTGGGCACGCTGGCGCTTGCCTCGCTGCTACAGCGAGATGGCCTGCTCGGCGCTCCGCTAAAACCGGAAAACATCACGGGCGAGATCCGCTATGATCTCACTGCCAAGAAACCGCACTTCGAGCCGCAGGCAAAGGCGATGATCTCCCTTTTCATGATGGGCGGGCCCTCGCAGATGGATCTTTTCGACCCGAAGCCGATGCTCACGAAGTATCATGGGCAGAAGTTCCCTGGTGAGGTGAAATATGACAACCTCGCTCAGGCTTCATCGAAATGCTTTGGCTCGCCTTGGAAGTTCTCAAAGCGTGGGCAGTGTGGCATGGAGCTGAGCGAGCTTTTGCCCAACCTCGGCCAGGTCGCCGATGAGATCACGCTGGTGCGTTCGATGACCTCCGGTGTCAGCAATCATGCGCAGGGTCTTTACGCCATGAATGCCGGTCGTGTCACCGCAGGACGTCCGGCTCTCGGTTCCTGGCTCACTTATGGCCTTGGCAGCGAGACGGATGAACTGCCCGCCTACATGGTGCTCTCGCATCCGAATGGTCTGCCCACTTTCAGCGGAGAACATTACACGAATGGTTGGTTGCCAGCGCTTTATCAGGGGACGCTCGTGCGCCCTACCGAGCCGCGCATTCTGAATCTCGATCCGCCTGCATCGCTTGCAGGAGGGGCGCAGGCGCGTCAGCTAGCCTTGTTAAAAGCCTTCAATGAAGAGCATCTCGGCGCTCATCCAGGCGAACTTGACCTGCAGGCTCGCATTTCCAGCTACGAACTCGCTGCCAAGATGCAGACCGCTGCGAAGGAAGCACTCGACATCTCCAATGAGCCAGCGCACGTCAAAAAACTTTACGGTGTCGATAATCCCATCACTCAGGATTATGCCACGCGCTGCATCATTGCCCGCCGACTCATTGAGCGTGGTGTGCGTTATGTGCAGGTGCTAAATGCGGGCCAGAGCTGGGACCAGCATGGCTCGCTGGTCTCTGCGCTGCCGAAAAACTGTCAAGCCACTGACCAGCCCAGCGCGGCGCTCTTGATCGATCTGAAACAGCGTGGCATGCTCGATACCACCGTCGTCCATTGGGGTGGTGAGATGGGTCGTCTTCCCGTTCTGCAAAACGATGCGGGGCCGGACAAATGGGGCCGTGACCACAACACCCATGGCTTCAGCATGTGGCTGGCCGGTGGCGGTTTCAAAAAAGGTTATGTTCACGGCGAGACGGACGATTTCGGCCATAAGGCCATCATCGACGAGGTGAAGCACTTCGACTACCACGCCACCTTGTTGAAGCTTTTCGGCATTGATCACAACAAGCTTAGCTACAAGCGCAACGGGCTCGCCGCCAGCCTCACCGACAATCAAGGCGCGAAGATAGTTGATCAACTGCTGGCCTAACTCGCGCCAAGCCTTTCCGAATCCCGAATGAAACTCACCGCCCTGTTTTTGATCCCACTCGCCGCCTCTGCGGCGGAGGGTGATGCTTTTTTCCGCGAGCGTGTGGAGCCGTTGCTCAAGCAGCGTTGCTACGAATGCCATTCGCACGCGGGCAAGATCAAGGGCGGGCTGGTGCTGGACTCGCGTTCAGGCTGGCAGGCGGGTGGTGACAGCGGGCCTGCGCTGGTGCCTGGCGATGTAGAAAAGAGCCACCTCATCGAGGCGGTGCGCTACATGAACCCGGACATGGAGATGCCGCCGAAGGCGAAGCTGCCGGAAAGCGAGATCGCCGTGCTGGAGGAATGGGTGAAGCGCGGTGCGCCCGATCCGCGCGAGATGGTGGCGGTGGCGAAAGTGGTGAAGAAGACCGGCGTGGATGTGGAGGAGGGTCGGAAACACTGGGCCTATCAACCGGTGCGTGATGCCGCGCCACCCGCCGTGCATAATCAAGCCTGGCCGCTGAATGAGGTGGACGCCTTCATTCTCGCGAAGCAGGAGGCAGCGGGCCTTCAACCGGGTCCCGAGGCCGAAGCGCATGCCTGGCTGCGGCGCGTAACCTTTGACCTCACCGGCCTGCCGCCCACGGAGGCGGAGATTCAGCACTTTCTGGCCGACCTCGAACGAGACAGTCAGACAAGGGGACAATCAGACAAGGAGAAGAGCATCTCATTGTCTCCCCATCCGATTGTCTCATCGTCTGGAACTTCCCCGCACGAGCGCGTCGTGGACCGTCTGCTCTCATCGAAGGCCTACGGCGAACGCTGGGCACGGCATTGGCTGGACCTCGTGGGCTATGCGGAGCAGATCGGCACGGAGGGCAAAGTCTTCGCCGAACATGCGTGGCGGTATCGCGACTACCTCGTGGAGTCCTTCCACCAGGACAAGCCCTTCGACCGCTTCATCCGCGAGCAGCTCGCGGGCGATCTGCTGCCTGCCGCGTCGCCACAGGAGCGCCGAGAAAATCTCATCGCGACCGGTTTCATCCTGCTGGGCGATGTGGACATCAACGCCATCGACAAGCTCAAGATGGAGCACGACTTCGTGGACAGTCAGGTGAGCAAGGTGGGCACCGCCTTCCTTGGCATGACGCTGGGCTGCGTGCGCTGCCATGATCACAAGTTCGACGCCATCGGCCAGCAGGACTA
>JAIXOU010000045.1 GCA_027486585.1 Verrucomicrobiaceae bacterium
ACCGCTAAACGTAATGCTCAAAGCTTCTGCACCCTGGCTTACTCGGCGAGTGCCGCAGGTTTAAACATCGCTGCTGGCACAAAAGATGTGTCGGTTGTCCTGAAGCGTCTGGCTAAGGGTATCACGATCACCAAGGGTGCACTGAAAGGCCGTGAATTCAAAATCCCGAACATGACGGAGGAAGACATCCAGGAAGCCAGCTTATTTGTGCACCTGGAAAAAGGTGAACTTCGCTTTGGCCCGCCAATGTTGGGCAGAAAGACCCTCTAAGTCGTATTCGAAATCGACCGCAACTGGACGGATCAAAACAGACGAACCTTGCGTGTGGCGAATCAGTGTTTAGTAGTGACTATGCCTCGTCTTATCGCTATCGTTGCCATGTCTTCCAATCGTGTGATCGGCCGTGATGGGACGCTGCCTTGGCATTTCCCTGAGGATCTGAAGTTCTTTAAACGAACCACGCTGGGTCACCCAATACTGATGGGTCGGACAACCTTTGAGTCAATTGGTCGGCCGCTGCCTGGACGGCAAAACATTGTGCTGAGTAGGACGATGGCACCGAGAGACGGAATCATCGTGATCCGAGATGTGGCAGAGTTGAGCCGACTCTGCGCTGAAGACAGCACGGTTTTTGTGATCGGCGGTGCCCAGGTCTATGGAGATCTGCTGCCGAAGTGTGATGGTCTCTATCTCACCTGGGTGGAGCAGGCTTTTGAGGGAGATACTTTCCTGCCCGCTTTTGAAGACCTGTTTACGCTGAGAGAGGTGATCGAAAAGACACCTGACCTGGAATTCCGCTATTACGAGCGGAAGGCCTAAATTGTGGGCAATAAAAAACCCCAATGAGGATCATTGGGGTTTTTCGAAAAGAGATTCGGTGGAGAATTAAGATTCGGTCCAGCCCATTTCCTTGACGGAGATAGCTTGCTTGCCTTTACGACCACGGAGGTAATGAAGGCGAGCGCGGCGGACTTTACCAGCTTTGGTCACTTCGATCTTAGCGACCTTTGGGCTATGCAGTGGGAAAACACGCTCGACGCCTTCTCCATAGGAGATCTTGCGGACAGTGAAGGCTTCGTTGATGCCGCAACCTTTGCGGGCAATGACGATGCCAGCAAAAAGCTGAATACGTTCTTTATCACCTTCGATAACGCGGGTGTGAACTTTGATGGTGTCGCCTACATTGAAGGATGTAACGTCTTTCTTGAGTTGTTCGGCGTCGATTTTGTCGATGGTATTCATAGTAACAGGGATTTGGAAGTGGGCCTTACCGAGCAGTTCCCATGAGGGGCGAACTGGGTGAGGGGTGGGCATTGTGGATGTGGTCTGAGGTTTCGCAACCTCTTTTTCCAGCCTTGATCGTTGCCGTGACTCCGGCGATAGGCTGCGGGATGATCGCTGACTACCTTCTTATTGATGTGGGCAATGGCCGTACGAAGCTGGGATTAGCCTCTCAGGACGGTCTGCTGGATCGTCGTGATTGTGCCACTCGGGAGCTGACGCCTGCCCTTGTGGAGGAAGTTTTGACGGGCTGGAAATTTCGCTCAGCAGTGCTTTGCAGCGTGGTTCCAGCAGCCGTGGCGGCTTTCCGTGCGGTTCTCGGAGAATCTTTGCTGGAACTGCAGCATGAGACTCAAATGGGCATCGGCATTCGTTACCCGAATCCAAAGAGCATCGGACCAGATCGGCTAGCGAACGCGGTGGCCCTAGCACATTTGCACGGAGCACCCGGGATTGTGATCGATTTTGGCACAGCGGTGACCTTTGATATTATCTCGGCAGATCAGCATTACATCGGCGGTGTGATCGCGCCCGGTCTCCGTTTGATGACTGATTATCTGCACGAGCGTACGGCGCTACTGCCTCAAGTTGAGCTTGCTGAGCCGACTGCGGCGATCGGGCAATCAACCATTGGTGCGATTCAGGCTGGGGCTGCGATTGGTTATCGCGGCATGATTCGGGGTATCCTGGAAGCTCTGCGCAAAGAACTGCCGCCGAGTGATAAGGTGCATGTCGTGGCCACGGGTGGGGATGCAGGCTGGATCATCTCTGGCATGGAGGAGCGGATCACAGTCGATCCAGATTTGACCTTGCATGGGCTGCGATTGGTGGGCAATCTCAACGCCCTTTCTCATGTCTGAAACATCACTCACCACAGTCGGAATCGATTTCGGCGGCACCTCGGTCAAGCTCGGCGTCTGCCGTGCAGGCGAACTTCTCCACACCGATGCTCCCATCATCACGGCAGATTTCCAGGGTCCAGCCGCCTTGATCACCGAGATGGCCGCGCGTGTGGCCAAACTGCGTGAGATTTACCCAGACATCGCTGCGATCGGCGTGGGCGTGCCGGGACTGGTCGATTTCGAGCATGGTTTCGTGCATGTCTTGACGAATGTCCCTGGTTGGAAGCATGTGCCCCTGAAAGCGATCCTCAGTGAAAAAACAGGTCTGCCTGTCGTGGTGGAAAATGATGCGAATGCCATGGCCTACGCTGAGTTTCGCTACGGTGCTGGGCGCGGGCTCAATAACATCGTCGCACTCACCATGGGCACGGGCATCGGTGGAGGGCTCATTTTAAATGGCCAGATGTATCGCGGTGTCGGCTGTGCCGCAGGTGAGATCGGACAAATGAGCATCGATGCCGATGGTAAATCAGGCCACTACGGCAATCTCGGCGCACTGGAAAAATACGTTGGCAATAAGGAGATCGCTGAACATGCGATGCAGCGTTATGCCGAGGCGCACGTCACAAAAGCGTTGGAAGACTGCACGCCCAAGAAGATTGCTGATGCCGCAAAGGCTGGGGACGACATCGCTCGTCAAATTTGGGAAGAGATCGCCGACTGGCTAGGAACGGCACTTGCCAGCATAGCTTGGCTGCTGAATCCAGACGCCTTCATCATCGGTGGTGGTGTGGCCCAGGCAGGAGATCTGATCTTTGATCCATTGAAGCGTAAAGTACAGTCCATGCTGAGCACGGTTGTCTATGAAAGGCTGCAAATTTTGCCTGCTAAATACAGCAATGAAGCCGGCATCATCGGTAATGCTTCTTTGGCAGCAGATGCCGTTTGAGTTGTTCACAGCCTCCGCGTTTGCCTTCAGGCGTAATCTGTCTTTAAATGGTCAGCTATAATATCATGGATTGCCGCCAAGAAGAGATCGTTCAAAGCCTCATGGCCTCGTATTGCGAGGTCGGCGGGATCAATCATGTCGATAGCGGCAATCTGCCGTCAAAGCGCGCCATTGCCGTGCTTTGTGAGGATCTACTGCAAGTTCTGTTCCCGGGCTTTTTCACGGAAGATGCGCTGTCCTCTCAGGATCTGGAATTGCTAACTCATGAGCGCGTTGCTGGGATGCGCGAGCGTCTGAACGTGGAAGTTCGCCGCAGTTTGCGCCTGAGCGATGGCAAAGGTGACAATCACCGCGAAGAAGCCATGAAGCTCGTCTGTGACTTCATGGTGCGTCTGCCAGAAGTGCGTGCTCTGCTGCAAATGGATGTGCAGGCTGCCTTTGACGGCGACCCAGCGGCACGCAGCTTTGAGGAGATCATTCTCGCCTACCCAGGCCTAGAAGCCATTGCCATTCAGCGCAGCGCGCACCTTTTGTATAAGGCTGGTGTCCCCCTGCTGCCGCGCATGATGACCGAGTGGGCGCACAGCCGCACAGGCATCGACATCCACCCAGGTGCTGAGATTGGCACTCATTTTTTCATTGATCACGGCACCGGTGTGGTGATCGGAGAGACCTGTCAGATCGGCTCGCATGTGAAGCTTTATCAAGGCGTCGGCCTTGTGGCCAAATCCCTGGCTGCGGGTCAGGGTCTAGCTGGTAAAAAGAGGCATCCGACCCTGGAAGACTATGTCACCATATATGCGGGGGCCACCATTGTCGGCGGTGATACCATCATTGGTGCCCGCAGTGTCATTGGCGCGAATGTTTTCCTCATGGAAAGCGTGTCTGAAGACATGGTCTATGCTCTCGGAGATCAAGAGCACCGCATCCGTGATCGTAAACAAACTCCGCTGAAAAAGTCCCCTGTCACTGCGCAGGACTGAGCCATGAGTCTCGCGCGGAAAATCTCCCAACTCATCTTCGATTTCCAGGCCCCGCCAGCTTGGAAGCCCGCCGACGGCGAGGTCTTTGACCGCGGCAGCGCCACGCCTGAAACACCCGCGCGGACCAGCGAAAAAACCAAGGACAGCGTCAGTGACCCGGAACTGGCAGAGATCTGTCGCCAGCGCCTGCTACAGTTGGATCTCACCGGCATGGCCAAAGTTGTGCAGGTGCAGTGGAATCCCCGTCTGCGCAGCACCGCAGGTTATGCCCGCTATCCGAGTTGGATCATCGAGCTAAACCCGAAGCTGCGTGAGTTTGAAGGTCAAGTGCAGCGCACGCTCCTGCATGAGCTGGCGCATCTCGTGGCCTATCACCGTGCAGGCCGTCGTAAGATCGAGCCGCACGGGAGCGAATGGCGTCAAGCCTGCTCCGATCTCGGCATCCCAGGCGAGTCCGCCCGCCACACTCTACCCCTACCGCGCCGTGAGGTGAAGCGTAATTATGTCTATGCCTGCGCTCATTGTGGAGCCCAGGCCCTCCGCGTTCGCAAATTCCGCCGCTACTCCGCTTGCCGGAAATGCTGTGATGAACTCAATGGTGGCACCTACGATCACAAGTATCGTTTTGTGCTTCAAGAGAAGACCGAGAAAGCCAAGTGATGGATCAGAAGATTGTCATATCTGTTGCCTCATCTAAATAGGCAGTCCGATAATTACCGCGGCTATCCCCAGCGAAATTAAAGGTTATCGCATCTAGGCTGTGTGCCGTCGAAGCGGCTGGTCACACTCTCTGGCAGCAAGCAGAAGCACGAACTAGGAGTAACGGGGGCTTTTCATGGCAAGTTAGAGTAAAATTTGAGTTGAAGTAGACCCAATGAAAACCTCCCGATTACTCGTTTTGGCCGACGAACGTTATTTCGCGCACTTGCGGTGCATTCGCCAGAAGGATAATGGCTTTAGTGCGAAACGAGGTTTTTTAAGGGGTCCTGTTCGCGCTGATTTTTGCCTTTTAGAAGTTGGCGTTGGGCTTTTTAAAGGGCATTCATGCAAACCTGCCGAGTTGGCGGTCTGATTTACCCATGCTTGTTTTTCTTCTGCGCCGTCTTTTGAGCAGCCTTTTTGTGCTGTTCTTTGCCGTGTCGCTGACGTTCCTGCTGACACGTTCACTGCCTGGGGGGCCGTTTGATAAGGAGAAGGCGGGGTCGGCTAAGGTGCAGGAGGCGCTGCTGATGAAGTATCAGCTCAACGGTACGCTTTGGCAGCAATACACGGCCTACATGCGGGATCTGTTGCGGCTGGATCTGCGTGTTTCCTTCAAATACCGTGACTGGAGCGTGGCAGAGATTTTAGCGCAAAAGATGCCTTCTTCGCTGAAGCTGGGTGGGTTGGCTTTTCTTATCGCCAGCACGTTCGGGGTGCTGCTCGGTAGCCTCGCGGCGATGAGGCGTGACACGGTTATTGATTGGACGTCGATGTTCGGGGCTATCATTGCGATTTCGATCCCATCTTTCATCACGGGGCCGTTTCTGGTGGCTATTTTTGCCCTTTGGCTGCGCTGGTTGCCTGTGGGTGGCTGGGGTGGTGTCTCACATCTCATTCTACCGGCGCTTTGTCTCTCTGCACCTTATGTGGCCTACGTAGCTCGGCTCATGCGGAACAGTCTGCTGGATGTGATGAAGAGTGACTTTTTGCGTACCGCGAAGGCAAAGGGCCTGACCGAAACCCAAGCTCTAACACGCCACGCGATGAAGGTGGCGATCCTGCCCGTGGTGACTTATCTGGGACCGCTTGCAGCGCATTTACTCACAGGCTCCATGATTGTGGAAAGTGTCTTCAATATCTCGGGTGCAGGCAGTATCTTTGTGAACTCGATTCAGAATCGAGATGCTTTTTTACTTTGTGGAGCGGTGGTGATTTACTGCTCTTTGCTCATCTTCTTTAACTTCACCGTGGACTTGCTTTACAGCATCCTAGACAAGCGCATCCGACTCTATGCCTGACGCGCCTGAAAACCTTACACGCCCGGATGGTTGGGCCATTGTGCAGAGGAATCGTCCAGCGATGGTTTCGCTGGTGTTTTTGATCGCGATCGTTTTGATCGCATTCACGGTGCCATTCTTTTTGCCAGTAAGTTTAAAAAGCACTAGCAGTGACACCTTCTTACCTCCGCTGACAACAGGACAGGAAACGCCTGTGTTACATCTTTGTGGCACGGATAAAAATGGGCAGGACTTGTTCTATCGGCTTCTTACAGGTGCTCAGGTATCTCTCGGCGTAGGCATCGTCGGTGCCTGTATTTCTCTAGTCATCGGCACGCTTTATGGCATGACGAGTGGTTTTTTGGGTGGAAAAGTGGATGCCCTCATGATGCGTGCGGTGGACATGCTGTATGCTGTACCGCGCATTCTTTTCATCATGATTTTCATCGCTGCCTTTGACAGCGTTTTTAAAGACTGGTTGGATGCCGCTCGGCTCTGGGCGCAGCAGGCTGAGTGGAAAGGCCTGGAATCCACGACTCGCTACCTCATCCCTTATTCGAAGATTCTCGTGATGATTCTCAGTCTTGGACTCGTGGAGTGGTTGACCATGGCTCGTATCATTCGCGGTCAGGTTCTGGTCCTGCGTGAGCTGACTTTTGTGACAGCCTCACGCGCGATGGGTCAGGGAGGATGGGGCATCTTGCGGAAGCATCTGTTGCCAAATCTTAGCACGATCATTCTCACCTACCTGACGCTGACGATTCCGGCTGTTATTCTAGACGAGTCTTTCCTCAGTTTTCTCGGGCTTGGTATTGATGATCCCGCCGCGAGCTGGGGCTCTCTACTGAAAGACGGAGCTCAAGTCATCAATCCTATCGAAAGCAAATGGTGGCTCCTGGCCTTTCCTGCGGTGCTCATGTCACTCAGCTTGCTGGCGCTGAATTTTTTGGGAGATGGTTTGAGAGATGCCTTTGATCCAAAGTCTGCTGATTAACCATCAGCCATTTCAGGTTTCAGGCTAAGGTGCTGGTGTCGCTATGACTTTAAGAAAGCTGCGGCTAGCCATGGGTGAGGTGTCATGCACGCGAAATTGAGTAACGGTGTTTTGAACGATGATGAGGTTGGTGCGGCCTCATGAACCGGTGCTAAGGCTGGTGCTGCGTTGGATTTGGGGGATCACGTCTGTCGCTAATGGATCTGGGTTCAGCGTGAAACGTTGTTGGCCGAGATGCAGGTCGTGGGTGATGCCTTGCTTAGATGGCTCGGGCGTGAGGGGCTGTCGACCGAGGGCGTATACAAGGAGATTGGAGAAGCCATCACGATCTGGATCTGCCTCTTTTGCAGCCATGAGTGGGTTGTTGGCATCTCGGCCGAACATGTTTTGCTTCCAATTCCCAAGGTGGCGATTTGTGATCAGGAGATCGGCTGACGATGGGGCCGTAGGTTGATACTCGCTTGTGGGGCTAGCGTGAGAGCCAGCATTGCATCGTTACTGTGGCGTTTACATTGCATCATCAATAAATCACACCTGATAATGGCGTTAGCCTAGGGCTGGTCGCTCCTCCCATCTGCGCAAGGTGATAGGGGACTAGAGACACTGACGGGCTATCGTCAGCCTGCTTCCGCTTTGATGAGTGAAGATCAGCATGAGGCCGAGACACTTCTCCGCGAAGCTGGTCCTCCTGAGCATGGTTTAACTCTCCGACTGCTTCTGCGTCGAGATCTTCTGACTGTGAAACTCCGAAATGACGAATCGGCCTTTGACGCTTACAGCGAGGCTATTGTGGAAGCGGCGCAATAAATCATTGTTAGTAAGTCACAGTCATTTGCGGTTTTTTTTGGATCATTTCTCATTGCTACTTTAGGTTATGAATCAGTGCCACTGCTCTTTTCCGCTGCCTTGGCCAAGGGAAGTTCGAGAGTCACCAAGGCTCCGCCTTCTGGGTGGTTGTTTAGGCTTAGACTTCCTTGATGCGCGGTGAGGATCTCATTGACGACATTCAGGCCGACACCCATGCCGCCTTCCTTTTCAGAAAAGAAAAGGTCGGCTCCATGCGCGAGAGCGGGAGTTGAAAAGCCCTTGCCTGAATCATGGAAGATGAGTCGGACATGATGGTCGTTTGCTGTGAAGTTGATTTGTATATTACCTCCGCGTGGCATGGCCTGCGTGGCATTGAGGATGATGTTGCGGAAGGCTTGTTGGAGTCTTGCACGGTCGCCTAGAACAAGAGTGGAAGGCTTTTCTATATAGGTCTCAATGGTCGCGCTGGCATGGTCTGTCTGGGCTTTCAGGGTGGCCAGAGTTTCATGTAGAACGTCGGTGATCATCAGCGGCTGTTTCTTGGGTGGTGTGGGACGTGTCAGATACAGCCATTGATTGACGAGGCCTTCGATGACTTGAGCCTCCTCTTGGATGTGTCTGAGGGACTGAGCAGACTCAGCATCCAAGGCAGTGACATCCATCAATTGAGTGTGGAGTTGAATGGAAGCGAGAGGGTTTTTGATTTCATGGGCAAGGCCTGTGGCGACGCGTCCTAGCAATGCCATTCGTTCCGATTGCTCGCGTTTTTCGCGTTCCTCCCAGAGGTCATCACGAGCTTGAGTGAGACTGCGTGCCAGATCGCCAATTTCATCCTGACGCTTCGATTCTTCGGGGATCTTGTCTTTGGAATCAAAGAAGGAAACCAGTCCGCGAGAGAGTTGCTGAACGGGTGTGATCATCTGACGTGCAATAATCCAGCCAAGCGCAGCTGATAGCAGCCAAAAAGCAACGAGCGCGTTGCGGGTGGCGGGATGCAGCACACTCAGCGCCGCTTCAGAAGCTGTGCGGACAAAGATCATGTCGTGGCGTGCGTCCAAGCGTAGAATGAGAGCTTGTTCCCCATTTTTAAGGGGTAGTACTTCGTTGCGCGGCATCTCTTTGAGCCATGCGATCTTTTCTGCCTGTAAGGCTGGCTCGAAGTGGCCTTGGGTGTCTCGAAAGTAAAGGCTCATGCGCAACAATTGCTGGAGATCTTCAGCTAGCTTGGCACTACGAGGGAGATTCATTCTTTGGACGAAGTCGGCATCGGTATGTGCTAGGCGAAGAAAGACACGCTCATCTTCCGCCTGCTGTTGGTAGCGCAACCAGGCTAATAGCAACAATGATCCTGCGGCGACGAAGGTCACAAAGACCAAAACAAAGCGTGTCACCAGACTTCCTCGCCGGAGCAGTTCTTGCGGCTTCTTCATGACTTTGGATTAAACTTTAGCGCTGACGGTTTGCGGCAGCGTGTTCCTGGTCCAGAGCTGGCCAGATTTTAACCATTCGCTGATGAGATCGCGAAAGGCTTTCACTGGTGGTGAGTCATCTTCAGGATTCCAGACCATGACTAAAGGAACGGTCCGTGTCGGTGTGACCGAGATGTAGCGTAAATCTGGCGACATGGCGGCTGCTGCTACACTGTCTGTGGCGATGCCGATGCCGGCTCCGGCTTCGACATAACTGAGCACTGTGCCCATGAGGCTGGGGCTATGGGAAATGCGTGGGGTGAAGTCTGCTTCACGACAGGCAGCGATGATTTCATCATGCAGACCCACACCTTCCCGCCGCGCCAGCACGATGAGAGGCTCATTTTCTAAGGCTTTCCATGAGATGGATTTCTTTTTGGCTAAAGGGTGGTTGGTCGGAACCACGATGCCGAGGGGCTCTTTACGCAATAGTAGTGTTTTGAGCGCACGCTCACCCTGTCCTGGCAACGGACGCGTGATCGAGATCGAGAGTCGGCCTTTGGCGACCATTTCCCAGACTCGCTCTGGAGTGCGCTCTTCCAGGTGCACGGAGACTTTTGGGAAACGCAGTCGATACTCATGCAGCAATCTGCCGAGAAACTGCTGAGTCGGTGGCCCGATGTAGCCGAGTCGTAGCTCGCCTTCTTCACCAAGGGCTGTTCGTTTGACCCGGCGTAAAGATTCTTCCAGACGTTCCAGGATGAGGGCTGTCTCGGTAAGCAGCACCGCCCCTGCGGGAGTGAGGGCAAAGCTGCGGCGATTTCGATCAATGAGCCTCATGCCGAGATCCTTCTCTAGTTCCTGCACTGCGCGTGAGAGGGCTGGCTGTGCGATACGGAGGCGTTTGGCTGCGCGCGAGAAGCTGAGCTCCTCCGCCACTGCCTGAAAATATCTCAAATGCCGCAGATCCATGAAGGGCTATTTAAATGCTACCTCGGTCACTGACAACTCCTCAAAGCCAAGTTGCAGAAGTCGCCCAGCCGATGAACATGGAGCCCTCATGACCCGCCCCGAAGCCATACAGCAAATCCGTGATGCCGCCAAAACCATCGCCCTTCAAATGATGAAAATTCACCCAGCTCTTCCACATCTCCAGGATAGTGAAATCATGGGTGATAGTCTGAAGTGTCTTCACGAGATGACCGTGCAGCTTGAAGTGATCAAAAAGAAGATCGGCAAGCTGGAACGTCAAGATGACAGCACCCTCCTGTGAGGGTGCACTCGATTAAGGATGGGAGGTCTAGTTGTTCGCTTCCAAAATCAGATGGCCACTGAGGATGGGCGATGTCTTGACAGTTTGGCCTGATTGCGGTGGCTGTGCCAGAAGGAAGAAGCCTTCTGCGCGATAGGCGCTACCAGTCCATACCATCATGCCCTTGTAAGTGCCGGCGCGTTCCAGTAATTTATTGGCGTTTGGTATGATAAATCCACCATTGAAGCTGCCCGGGGGAGTAGCTGCCAAGGCAAAGCTGATTTTGTTGTAGTTTTTGAGAGTATCAGTGGCCAATGGCAGCGTGACTTTTTGTGCCACGGCAGTTCCTGTATTTTGAATGCTAAAGACAAAGCTGTCTTTCAATCGATCTGCATCTGAGCCGTCTAGATCTGTTTCAACGAGGCCGCCTTCGGATAGAACGAGACGTGCATTGTTGGTTGTGTTTGGAAGTCCCAGGACAACTCCGCCAGAGGCAGGAGCTTTGTATTTACCACCGATGATGGTAAGGTCGATCGGGCTAAATCCGCTACGATAGGTGACACCCTTGGAGTTGGCAGGTTCTGCAGCGCGGTTCCAGCTCAGGGTGCCGGTAAAGGTGTTGTTTGCCAGTGAGGGTGCCGGTGTGATGAGACCTTTGCCGAGAATGGAGCCGCCAGGGGCTTTAAAGGCCGTAAAGATGATCACGTCTCCTGCGGGTCCGACAAAGCCTGCGGATGTGTAGGATAGACCGTCCGCGGTGAGTCCAGCACAACTGAGCACACCATCTGTAGCGACGGTAAAGGCACCGTAACCATTGCCTTGAGGAATATCGAGATCGCCAAAGGATTTTGATGGGATCTCAAGACCGAAGGTATAGCTATCTTTGAAGTTGTTCGCAGGATTGGCAACCTTGCTCCAGACATTACGATATCCATCCAGTGCTTTGCTGACGCCTGTGTTCACATCTGTTAATGTTCCGCTCATCGTGTTGTCGGTCAGATGAAGGGTGAAGTCGAGGCGAAGGGTTGGTTTACCAACGCGGGTAAACTCTGCCTGGCCAGAGACTGCCGTGAGTGTCGAACCACTGAGGGTAGGCACCAGAACGCCAGCGACTTTGGCGGCTACTCCGTCAGAGGTGAGCGTAACCGTGTAGGATCCCTTCGAAGTCGTGGTTAAGTCCACACGTCCGCCCAAATTGCCACCCACTTTTGGATCGCGGCCAATGAGGCCAAGATAGCTGCCTGTGACTGCGGCATAATTGATGGCACCGGTACTTGGTGCGGCAAAGACGCGGAGGTTGTTTCTGCCACTTAATCCAGAGGCAATCGGTGTTCCACCTTTGATGGTGCAGATGTAGTTTCCTTCGCTAGCGGCGGTGACCGATGCGAGCATCAGCGTTTTGGCTGTTCCGATGATTGCCGAATTGCCTTCTTTTCTCCACTCGTAGGTAAGCACAGTCGCTTTCGGGGCGGTGCCTACAGCAGTGAATGAGACAGATTTACCCTGGGCGATCACGAATGATTTGGGTGCCGCATCAACAACGAAGACTTGTGCTGCTGCTGCGGGCAGGGTGCCCACTGGATTGGTCACATCACAGGTATAAAGTCCTGCCGTCGCGCCAGTAGCGTTGTTTGCCGTGAATGTGGCCGAGGTGGCTCCTTTGATCGCAGTGCCATTGAGTTTCCACTGATACCGAATGGGTGCCGTGCCTGTGGCTGCGACGCGGAGGTTAAGGGTACCTCTGAGTGGCACGAATTGACTCTGAGTCTGTAGCAACGGAGCGCTGAAGGCCAGGGCCTGATCATCATCAAGGATGCTAAGCGTATGCGTGGGCAGTATTCCAGCAGTGATTCCGCTCGGAAGGGTGCCAAAACCAAGAACGACGCTCTTGGTGGATTCTGTGCTGATGTCATTATTGATGACAACAGAGATTGTCGCGGCTGTTTGTCCAGCTGTGAAGTTGAGACTGTTGCTTGGGATGGAGTAATCCGCATTGGTTGCTGATCCACTGACGGTGATCGGGATGGACACGGCGCTGCTGGCAGGTCTGCTTAAGGTGACTGTGACGTTGGCGATTCCTGCACTTTCACTCACATTTGAATTGAGTGTAGCGAATTGAATTGTGGCAGCAGCGCTGGCACCCTGGGTGGTGAAGCTACGAATATCACTGGTGCGCTGGCCAAAGGCATTGCTGGCGACAACTTGGTAGTAGTAGGTGGTGCCAGAGGCTAATCCGGTAATGTTTTCAGGGATCAGAACAGCGTTGCTGCCTGAACCTATCACCGTTTCAGCGGTGCTGCTTGAATTGCTCATGTCAAGAAGCGTGCCGTAGCGCAAGTAAGCTTTGGTTTGGAATCCGTTGGGGTCCACACTGGCGGTGAGTGTGACACCTGAGGTGCTGATGTTTGTAGCTGTGCCTGCTGCCAACTGCATGACGGATGGCACATCGAGTTTAAACAGATCACTGTAACTGTTTGCCGCATTCAGTCCGCCAAAAGTCCAGACATCGCCTTCAGCGTCTAGCGCGACGGCTGTTTGCTGGCGGGCACCAGGAGTGTTGGACTCCACTCCAAGGTGGATTATTCCATAAACAGGAGCTGCTGCTGGAGTGTTAGAACCTTTAACCCAGGTCCATAGGCCTGTGGCTGGCTGGTAACTCCAGACATCATCACGTAGCGCTGTGCCAAAACCACCGAAGAAATTGAGTGCCCCTTCTGCGTCAACCCATGCGGCGGCACCGCTGCGTGAGGCAGGTTCACTGAGAGAGTCTGGGATACCACGTTTGCCGTAGATACCAGGTGCGGCAGGTTTATTGGCTCCACTCATCCAAGCCCAAGTGTTGGTGTTGGGATTGTATTTCCAGAGATCATTACTGTTGCTGCCGCCGAACAGCCACAGCATGCCGTCTGTGCCAGTCCAAGCAGAGGCACCAAGTCGAGCTCCAGGTGTATTTGCATTCGCTGCGATACCTTTGCTGCCGTAAACGCCGATGGCTTTGGCTGTCTTGCTGCCATTCAGCCATGTCCATTGTTGGGTGCTTGGATCAAAGCTCCAAAGGTCATTCATTGGAGCGATGACAGTGCCGCTTTCTGCTAAGCCATTGCCACCAAAGAGGTAGAGCTTGCCGGTGCTATCCAGCCATGAGGTTGCAGAGTTACGGGCGCCTGGGATGGTCGTGGCAGTCGGGGTGCCGGGAGTCGTGCCACCATAAATGCCGAGTCCATTGACGGATGTAGGGCCTTTCACCAAAGTCCAGGTGCTGTTCTGAAGATCATATTTCCAGAGGTCATTGAGGGGACCTGTTTTGGAGAGTCCGCCAAACATCCAAAGATTGCCGCTGGTATCTCTCCAGGTGGAAGCTCCTGCGCGGGCACCGGGGGTAGTGGACGTGTTGGGGGCATCAGTCGTGTTGCTGCCGCCAAGCCATGTCCAAGTTTGAGTGGCCAAGTCACAGCGCCAGAAGTCATTGAGTGCTCCAGGTCCTGTGGCGGCTCCAAAGCCGGTTCCGCCAAAGATGTAAAGTTTGCCAGCGCCATCAGACCAAGATGCGGAGTTACCACGGGCTCCAGGAGTGCCTACGCCGTTAACAGCGGGTGGGTAAATGCCTTTTTGCTTCGCCAGATTGGAGCCACCTTCCCAGGACCAATGCGGTGGACGACGAACGATTGAGACGGTGACGGTGGCACTGCCAATGTAACCGCTGTCATCGGCGACATCGTAGCGGAAGAGATCCGATCCGATAAAGTCTGCGTTAGGTCTGTAATAATAGTTACCTTCTGAGTCGAACTGCACGGCACCCTTTTGTGGCGCTGCGGCGATAGTGTAACGCACGATACCATTCGCCGTTCCAGTGACATTGAGCGGGTTGGTCAGGAGATCGTTTTCGATTCCGATGTCTGCCTGATCAGCGACTGCAAGCAGCGACTTGGTGACACTCAATGTGTATGTCTTTTGGGTCACTCCGTCCTGAGCGGTGACTACGACAGGGATATTGGTTACGCCATCTGCGAGAATCACAGGTGCGCTTGCCACTCCAGAGCTAGTGGATAGGCCATTGATCAGGATGGTTGCATTTGGCTCAGCTAGAGTCGGAGTAACTCTGAGCGTCGGTACGTTGTTCGCTACGTTAACCGAGTAGTTCAAGGTGCTGGAACTGAAGACAGGAGAAAGGATGCCTGGACTCAAGGTCAGAGCCGCTAGATCAGCTACGCTGCTAAACGCACGGGTTATAGTGGTGTTATACGTTCTGGTTGTAGTGCCATCTTGGGCGGTAACAATGATTGAAACGGTGTTTGGCCCAGTAGAGAGGGCTAGATTTCCACTTGCCGCTCCAGATGAAACGGGCGTGCTAGCGCCGCCATTGACTCTCACGGAGATGGTGGAGAATCCATCTCCGCTGACAGGAGTCACCGTGATGGTTGGAGTCAAGTTACCGACACTGGCTGTGTAAGCGGTGTTGGCGGCGGTAAAGGCTGGGCTAATGCTTCCGGAACTGAGAGTGAAGCCTGCGAGGGTGGCGTCAGTAGCGGCCGCCTGTGTGATGCTGAAGGTTTGAGTCGCAGTCGTTAAAGCTGCTGATCCTGCGGTATTGTCGTCGGTCAGGGAAACGGTTACAGATGCCGTGCCGCCATTGCCATTGAGCGCATAGGTTAGCTTGCCGGTGGCATCAACAGAAGGGGGGGTAGTGAAGATGCTTGCTCCACTAGTGACTGCCACATTGAAGTTAAGAGACTGGGTGACTTCAGGGTCACCATCTTCAATGCCAGTGGCCCAGTTCGGGTAGGTCTGCAATGCAGTCACGGTCAATGGCAGGCTCTGGTCAGCACCTTTTGCAAAGGTCGGAATATCGTTCACTGGCGCGAAGGTCACATCGAAGAGTTCGGTGACTTCATTGGTGCCGTCACTGACCTTTAATGTGATGGTCGCTGTGCCAGATTTATTGACCATTGGGGTAATGGAAACGCTGCGATTAGTATCTGTACCACCGAGTGCGATGTTTGTCAGCGGGACGAGTGCGATGTCGCTGGAAAGAGCCGTCACGGTGAGCGCTGTGGCTGCGGTTTCTGGATCACCAACTGTGAAGTTATAAGGACCAAGAGGAACGTCTTCATCTCCTGAGGCATCCGCAATGGCTGTGATCGTTGGCACTTCATTGATGTCATTGACATTGATGGTGAAGACCTTTTCGAAGCTTAAGGCTGGCGGTCCAGCATCTGTGGTGCGGATACGGATGGAGTAGCTATTTTTCGCTTCGTAATCGAAGACTGCATTGCTCTTGAGCGTTGTGCCCACGAGGGTGAAGCTGGCATTGTCCGTATCGCCTGCACCAGCTGCTAGCTCGAAGGTCAGTGTAGCCGACTGGCCAGCATCTGGATCGGTGCCCGAAACGGTCGCGATGGTCGTGTCGCTTGCCAGGTTTTCATTGAGTGAGCTGCTGGTAAGCACGATGTTTGTCGGAGCTGCATTGGTATCCTGTGAAATCGTGAAAGTCTGAACAGCACTGGTGAGTGCGGCTCCACCTGCGGTGGCGTCGTCCGTGAGTGAGACCTCGACTGCGGCGGAACCACCGACTCCAGTTAGAGAGTAGGTGAGTGTGCCCGTGGCATCAATGGCCGGAAGTGTGGTGAAGATCGCGGCACCGCTGGTCACGTTTACATTGAAAGTTAGGGCCTGGGTGACTTCAGGGTCGCCATCGTTGACACCAGTAGCCCAGCCAGTGATGGCTTGAGGACTGGTAACAGCAAAAATCGAGTTTGGATTGCTGCCCACGGTAAAGACCGGAATATCGTTCACTGGCGCGAAGGTCACATCGAAGAGTTCGGTGACTTCATTGGTGCCGTCACTGACCTTCACTGTGATGGTCGCTGTGCCTGGTTGATTCAGTGCTGGGGTGACGGTGACGCTGCGACTATCGCCTGTGCCACTGAGCGCGATGTTTGTCAGCGGGACGAGTGCGGTGTCGCTGGAAAGTGCCGTCACAGTGAGCGCTGTGGCTGCGGTTTCTGGATCACCAATCGTGAAGTTATAAGGACCAAGAGGAACGTCTTCATCTCCTGAGGCATCCGCAATGACCGTAATCGTAGGTACTTCATTGATGTCGTTGATGGTGATCGTGAAGACCTTGTCAAAGGTGAGTGATGGTGAGCCGGAATCTGATGCGCGAAGGCGGATAGAATAGCTGTTCTTCGCTTCGTAATCGAAGACCGCATTGCTCTTCAGCGTGGTGCCGTCGAGGGTAAAGCTACTGTTATCGGTGTCACCAAGACCTGCTACAAAGGAGAACGTCAAAGTAGCCGACTGACCTGAATTTGGATCGATCCCAGAAACGGTGCCGATGGTGGTGCCGCTGGCGAGGTTTTCATTCAGAGCTGTGCTGGACACGAGGATGTTCGTCGGAGCCACATTGGAGACGTTCGTCAGTGTAACCTGAGTGCCTGTTCCGCCATTGTAATCAAATTGGAACAGTTGAGTGCCAATGGTAAGGATCGAGCCATTGGTTAAAGGATTACCGTTGTATTGGAACAGGCTCGTGGGTGACCAAGTATTGGTATAATTGATGAGTGTAAAGCTATCAGAGAGAGCGAGTCTTGGGTCGTCATTCAGTTCCGTGAAGGAGATCGTTGGCAGACCAGCGAGAGTGAAACCACCGGCCAGATTGATTTTGTCGGCGGTTTTTTGGGAGCTATTCAGATCAAAACTGAGCAGTGATCCTGAATTCATGATGAGATCACTTGCGGCTAAGGTTCCGATGCTGCCATTGGTTCCTGGGGCCAGTGTGCCATCCGCATTGATGACGACAGATCCGAGGGTGCCTGTGCCAGAGAGTATAGAGCTATTCACGGTGAGTCCGCTGCTGGAACTGATATTGCCAGTGACATTCAGTGCACCATTCTGAACTACGGTCGGCCCTGTGTAAGTAGAGGTTCCGCTTAGCGTCAGTGTCCCCGTGCCAATCTTTGAGAGGCCACCTGTGCCAGCCATGCTGCCTGCAAAGTCAGTGGTGGCGTTGTTTCCGCCGACGCGCAGGGTGTTGCTGCCAAGCTGGATCGCAGAGCTGGTGATGCCAGCGATGGACCCAATCACGGCTGTGCCAGAAGAAACGCCAGCGATGTTCAGAATAGCCGTAGCAGTGCTCAAATTGACCGCAGAGGTGGAAATAGAACCGACACCAGTGAGCGAGAGTGTGCCATCTGTGACGGTGGTGCTGCCAGTCAGCGTATTGATTGCGCTCAGATTGAGTGTGCCTGGACCATCTTTGGTGAATGCACCTGCTCCTGCAATGGGGTTTGCCACGGTTAATGTTGTCCCCGTGGTTGTTTCAACACTGCCTCCAGCTGCGCCGATGGTGATGCCACGATTGACGTCATCAATGGCAAAGGTGCTAGTCGTGCGGAGTGTGCCACCATTGAGCGTCAGATGTGCGGGGCTGTTGACATTGGGTGCGATTCCAAGGGCCAGCTCTGAAGAGATGCTAAGCTTGCCACCACTGACGGTGGTTTTGCCAGTGTAGGTGTTCGTGTTGGCGAGAGTGAAGATCGTGCTTCCGACCTTGTTTAACTCAACGTTATTCTGGATAATACCGCTGTAGGTGAAGTCTGCGGCAGCTGCGTTACCCACGCTGAGTGTGTTGACTGCCGCTGCCGAGTTGGTGATGTAGCCGCTATTGGTGCCAGGAGTCGTCGGTGTGACAGTGTTGGAGAGCTGAGATACAGTCTGGTTGTAGCCATTTAAGTCAAACACGCCGTCTGCTTGAGTCCTCAAATTGCCAGTAGGTGCCAGTGCATTTTCTCGGCCCATCATTAGACGTCCACCGTTGACGTTTGTTCCGCCTGTGTAGGTATTCTGGGCGGAGAGGATGACGCTGTCATACCCGACTTTGGTGAGTGCTGAAGCGCCACTGATCACGCCTTGGATGTTGAGGATGGTGCCAGAGCCAATGCTTTCATTGGTTGGACGGTAGTCATTGGTCTGGCGACCATTGTCCAAGCCATTGGCTCCGAGATAGTATTGATTCCCGACAAAGGAATTGGCGGCCAGATTGACGCTGATGTTGGGGCCGAGATTGCGGAAGACTCCGACATCGGTTTGGGTGCTCGTCACATCGTCTGTGCGGAGCCAGCCTTCGATGGAACCACCATTCAGCGTGAGGGCTAGAGTGCCAGTTTGGTCGGCACCGACTTGAAGCGTTCCTTTACCAAGATCGAGGGTGCCTGTGCGGGCACCATTGACACCCCAGCGTTCTACCGAGCCTTCGTTATAAGTCGCGGACTTGGTGAAGCCTGGAACCAAGACATCCAGAACGCCGAAACGATTGATCGTGACACTGCCACTGCCAAGGGCGTTTAAATTGGCGACTCCGACAGCACCTTGATCGATCACGACCGGGCCGCTGAAGCCGCTGCTATCGCCACGGATGTAAAGGTAACCATCACCCCATTTCGTGAGTCGGTTGCTGCCTGCGAGTGAGGCGACAGAGAGACCATTGCTAACTCCGTTGGTCAGGTAGGCAGCGGCGTTGTTCCCCGCACCTACGAAAGCTTGTGGGGTTAAGGTCGAGTCCACATTGACAATGGCGTTGTTGGTTAAAGTCAATTGACCTGCGGACAGGATGGTGCGCTCACGATTATTGACGATGCGAAGCTGAGCGTCCACCGTGCCATTGGCTGTGGCGTTGCCGATTCCGCCAGACTGTTGGATTTCAATATCAGTAATGGTGTGAACTCGATCATTAGCACCTGGATCAAAGTCGATGGCGGCATTGTCCACGACAAAGATTTTGCCTGAAGTATAGGCGTAGTTCAGCAAGGTATCAGCAGGCTGCGCGCGGAGGAAGAGGGTTGGTGTACCTGATTGATTGCCGTTGAGCACAATGGTGTTGGATGCAACAGCATTACCGGCAGAGCCGAAAGTTTGGAGGTTGATACTTCCTTCATTGATGACCCAGCCGCCTTGGTAGCCCTGGCCAGTCCCACGAGCTGCATCGCTCTGGTCGTTACCAATGTTCAACTGTCCAGCACCAAATTTGGTGACGCTGCCAGCCGTGATGTTCCCGCTAAGCGTGGTCGTGCCACCGATGTAGAGGAGAGCCTCATTCGTGCCTGCTGTGCCGAATTTGAGATTCGGATTGATTACCGTCGTTGCGGTAGTGGTTATGAGGCCACCGACATCCGCTCCGCTACCCGCAAACGTGATGGTCGCGTCGTTGTTCGCGCCGGTTGGGCTGTTCAACGTGGTGTTGGTGCCGACAATACGAAGTGCATACAGACTTGGGTTGAAGTCTGGAAGTGTGGTCGTAGCGGTGACATTCACAACGGCTGAGCCTGCGGTCATGCCGGGGGTAAAGGGTACCATGGAAGCGTCCCCTACTGGAACAACGCCTGTCGTGGCATTATGCGTGACGAAGCGGCCACCTGTGCCCTCGATGTAATAGCCGGGCAACATGCCGGAGATAGCGGAGATCGCTGAGGCGGTAGGAGCACTGGTGAAGAGGACTTGTAAATCTGCGACACCCGCCGTGGGTGTTGCACCGAGGGCCGCAGAAGTCGATGGAGCAAAAACCATGGTTCCGCGGCCGGTGCCAGCTCCAGCGCTGCTGGTAGCACGAGAAATGGCAGCAGCCGTTATAAAGGCATCCCCTGTTCCTTCAAGGATAGGTGAGATGCGAGCTCCGCGGTCAAAGGTGACTGCACCAACGACTTCAGAACCATTATCCACATTGTTCAACGCATCAGGAATGAGGGATGCACCATCAAGGTTGATGGCCAAGCTATCATCCCAACGGTTGCCGCCAGCAGCCATGTCTTGGAAGCTCAAGCTGCTGCCGGGGTGCAATCGAATGTTGGAGTAAAATTGAGCCGTTCCTGCATTGTTAAGGAAAGAACCACCAGTCTCTGATCTGAGACCACCATAGACATCGATTAAGGCAGCTCCGCCCGAACCGACACCCAATGGACCAGCCGTATCGCCAAGAGCGTTGGATGTGTTGAAGCGCAGAGTGAGGCCACGGGAGACGACCGTTTGCCCAGTATAGGTGTTCTGATCCTGGAAATAGACAAAGCCAGCGTTGAAGTTGCTGGTTCCGAGGCTGGCCAGAGAGCCAATCATAACATCCGTAGGACCGCCAGCATCTCCAAGCCCAGCACCTGCTGTGGTGAGATTGATGGTGAGAGTTCTGGCCGTTCCATCACCACCGCCGAGGCGATAAACACGGTTGGAGCTTGTGCCACCGATGACGCTCTCGGGGAGATTGGGTAAGCCTGGGGTGAGGGAAGA
The DNA here is from genome assembly GCA_027486585.1 of Verrucomicrobiaceae bacterium. Taxonomy (GTDB): domain Bacteria; phylum Verrucomicrobiota; class Verrucomicrobiia; order Verrucomicrobiales; family Verrucomicrobiaceae; genus Prosthecobacter. The sequence goes on from JAIXOU010000045.1 coordinate 20,769, forward strand.
ACCTGTGGCAGCACCTGTGTAGGTGCGGTCGGCACCGGTGGCACCGAAGTAAATCCGACCATCTAAGAGTCCGCTTTGATCAAGGTTGTTGGCTCCTGGTGTCGCTTCAAATGAGACATAGTTCACTTCATTGGAAGTGGTGGTCCGTGGCTGGATGAAGCTGGCTAATTGCGCCTGAGTGAAACTTGCGACCGTGCGAAGTATCGATGTGGCGTAGGGTGTGCCTGTCAGCACGACTTCCTGGCCAGCGGCTGTGTTCAGATTGCCGGCTCCACGGATTCGGATAGTAGCGCCTGGATTGACATAGAAGTCACCTTTACCAAAGGAGGCCGTCGTGCTGCCAGCCGCGCGGCTGCCAAAGTCCAGCAAGCCGGAGTTCACATATATACCGCCATTCGGTGAGTTCGCAGTGTTGTTGTTCGAGTTAATGTAGAGCGCATTCGCACCGATTTTATTGATGAACAGGCCTGCTCCACCATCATTGAAAGCTCCAGTGAAGATAATGTCAGCCGAGGCAGCGTTTAAGAACATATTCCCCTGCATGGTCGTGGTGCCAGCGATACCGAGGCCGTAACCATTGGCCCCAGTGGCTGTGAGAATTTGTGAGCCAATGGAAAGGTCATTAAAGGTCAGTATTTTATTACTGCCTGCTGCGAGGTTGCGATCGACGTTGATCGTGGAAGAACCCGCGACGTTCAGATTGGCACCCACACCTGTATTGCTGATGCGAACGAATTCTTGATCCGTATCGGCTGCGGTGCCGACATCACTATCCACTAGAAGGTTCAGGGTGCCCCCGAGCAGGGTGACATTCCCCGTGCCCAGGCTGCCGGCTGTCAGATTGGAGTTGGTGCCAGCGGCAGCGTTGGTGGCTTTGGAGCGCACGATTAAGTTTCCGCCCATCACGGTGGTGCCGCCGGAGTAGTCGTTCAAATTGGTGACGTTGGCTAAGTCAATCAAGCCGCCGCCGATGCCTGAGACGATCAATTGACCTGTGCCTGTTGTCTTAGCAGCGACGAAGATGTCAGAGGTGCTAGTTGTGACCTGAATGACAGACTTGCCATTGAGAGTCAGGTTATCGGCAGCATTGTCGCCGATCTGTAAGTCCATGGCATTGGCACCAAGGTAACGAAGGATCTGACCGGTTTCGGCATTGTTGGCTCCGAAGCTCAAACTGCCGTTGAGGATGTTACGGCGGTTGGTGATTGCACCGCCCTGGCGGTCCACGTCGATCTGCACGATCGGGTTGTAGTCACCGAGAGTCACGCTGTTGCTGAAGGTAACGTTGCCGGTGAGATTGTCCTGGCCACCACGAAGGAAGAGGGTGGTATTCGGACCGTCCATGAAGATGGTGCCACCGTTACCCGCCACTTTGGAGACAGGGTCGGTTTCGGTGCCGTTGGCGTAGCGGAGGACGAGTGAACCCTGCTGCACACGGATGTTGCCGGCGAAGGCCTGCTGCTCAGAGTTCAAGTTCAGCTGTCCAGAACCAAATTTGGTGATGCTGGAGGCTGCAATCTGACCGGAGGTCGCACGGTTGGCCGCCGCATTGTCACCCAGAGTGACGGTGTTGTTGTTGAAGAGCAACAGTTCGCTTGTACCTGCTGAGCCGGCTTGGATACCCGTGGTGACGGTGCGAACGCCATTGAGGATCAACCCACCGCTCTGAACGATGAGGCGGTTAGCACCCACGGTGTTTGTCGTAGCGACTGCCAAGGTGAGGTTTTGGTCAAGACGTGCCGCGTAGGTATCGATGTCAAAACCTGTACCGAGCACGGTGGCAGCAGTCTGGAACAGCACACGGTTCGTTGGCGTGCTGACGGTGGCTGCAGTGGTTCCGCCGTTGGCCAGAGAATCAAAGCCCGCCAAAGTATAGCCGGTGTCGCTGTTGTAAGTGAGGAATTGATTGTCCGTATTGCTGATCATCCAGGGGGTAACCATGCCATTCGTGATGGCAGGCGCGGTCGTGCTTTTGAGCATTTCATCCGTGCCTAGCTGACCTGTGGTGTGATTCAGCTGAATGGTGCCAAAGCCTGTGGTGCCACGGGTGATGGTGGAGCCGACCAGAGTGGTGGTGCGGCCCTGAACACCACGCGCTAGTTCAATGAAGGAACCCCCGGTGGAGGAAATCACACCGACGGTTTCTGAGGTCTCTAGTGCAGCATTGCCCTGCATACGGACCGTGGAGTTGTTTAGGGTGACATCTGTAGCATCTGCCCAGCGGCCCACCGTATTGGTGGCAGGAAGCACACCAGCGGAAGTATTGTCAAAGCGCAGGGTTGATCCTGGACGAAGCGTCACGGGACCTGCACCAATGAAAGTGCCGGCCTCTCCTGCGACGTTCAAGATGCCATAGGTCTCGATACTTGAGGTGGCGAGTGTGCCACGGAAGTCGAGGGAGCTGTTGCGGTTAATCCAAGTGCTGCCGCTGTAGTTGTTATTGTTGAGGAGCACGATGGTTCCTGAGCCATTGCCGATGACGCCGTTATTTTCCACCGACATTGGTGCGCCGACGATCAGGCTAGATGGACGGGAAGGAGAGGCATTGGTGAGCACGTTTGCATTGCTGCGCCCGATGAAGAGTGTCGATCCACCAGCACCTAAGCGATAGGTGTCACCACGACCTGCGGTAAGTGTCGCTGCATCATACAGACCATTGGCGCCGACGCCGTTGGTGGTGCTGCCGAGGTAGCCCATGCCGTCACCCAGAACACTTTGATCGAGAACTTGAGTGTAAACTGCATTGATGGCCAGGACGGAACTGTATGGGTTAACCGCAGAAGTGTAATAATTGGAAAGACTCGATTGGATACCGCCACTGCCAAGAGAACGGTAGCCGATGGAGCTAAGTGGCACATCTGAGCCGATGCCTAAGAGACCGTAGTTATTCAAGTTCCCACCGACGGCGAAGGTTTGGTTGGCTTGGACATTGCCAGTGCCGTTGATAATAAGGCGTGAGGCAGGATTGATGATGACCTGACCACCTAGCTTAGCCGTGCTACTCAGGTTGACGCGGTTGCCGTCCATGTTGCCGAAGTAGGTGGTGCCGCCATTTCCAAGAACGGTGCCGCCTTTGTAACCTGTTGTGTTGTCCGCATTGATGAACAAGTCACTGCCGCCACGCTTCACAAAGGTGCCGTTGCCACTGATCAGTCCATTCAGCGTGAGACGTACGTCATTCTGGAGATACATGTCACGAGTAAATGTGGTGGTGCCTTGGAACCAATGGCTGGCAGCATTGCCACCCGTGGTCAGCATGTAAGGGCTGCCCAGCACGCCACCGACTTCGAGGTTATTTAGAACGACTTGTTTATCGTCGTTGTTGGCCAGAACGCGGTCTGTCTGTAAACGGCCAAGACCACTGGAGACAAATTCATTGCTGGAGATGCCAAGAGTAGAACCAAAACGAATGCTGGTATCTGAGAAAGTCATCACGCGCTCTGTCGCGGCCGTGCCGTCACCATCGGTGGTGAGAAAGAGGCCGGTCCCAGTCGCACCGGTGTTGATTTCGACGGTCTGATTGCTGCCAAGCGGGTTAGAGGCCCCGTCAGCCACGCGTGGAGTGAGTGTTCCCCCATAGATCTTCCAAGCGCCGACGCTGTTTTGACCAGCACCTGATTCCGTATGGGTGAGGACGAGGTCATTGGCTCCTGTCTTCGTGAGTGTGCGGCCTGCGGCATTGACTTGGCCAGCAAGGAAAACACGACCGCCTGCGGTGCGGATAACAGTGTCTTGATTGAAGGTCGTGGCACCGTTCACCTGGATGATGCCAGCGGTTGAGGTGATGATTGGCGCATTGACGGTGAGGGTGCCGATCCCTGCGTTCTGTGTGGCTGCATTAAGAGTGGAGGTCACGTTGGCTGGAAGGGCGACACCCTGCGCGAAAGCGGTGGCAGAAACCGTGAGGTCATAGCCATTTCCACCGCCCCAAAGGTTGTATTCAAAACCATCAGTGACTTCGGAGGCTGTCTGAGCACCATTTAGATAGGTAGTGGCATTTAACGTCAGAGTACCTCCCTGAAGGGTGATGGGACCTGTGCCAAGAGATGTCAGCTTCTGAGCTTCGAGGCGTCCGTTAGCGGCCGTGCTGCCGACGGCGTTGGTCACACGTCCAGATTCCACGGTGGTACCGCCGGTGTAAGAACCGTGGCCGCCGAGTGTGAGAATACCATTTCCAGTCTTGGTGACCGCAACGGTGCCTGATCCATTGGTGATGGCACCTGTGAAGGTCGGATCAACACCGAAGCCATTGGCGATACGGAGATTGACTGCGCCCGACACATTGCTGGTGACGGTTCCGTTGCCGGTGAGACCGCCGAGCGTTGTGGCTAGGCCGTTCATATCGAAAATGCCGGCTTCGTTGACGTTCAGCACATAGCTGCCGAGCGTGGTGTTGAGGCCAGCCGGACGGAATTGATTGGTGAACTGAGCACCTGAAGTGGCAAAACGGAGAGTGCCATCCTGAACGCTGACCACTGGGAGACGAGCACTTGGGGTAGCTACGACGTTGCTGGCATTCAGCAGATTGGCGCTGCCGGAGATTTCAAGAAGGCCGGGGCCGGTCTTGGTGAAATCACGAGCGGTGATGCCGCCGGCGATGACAGATGCTCCGGTCGTGTCAGCCACATAGGTGATCGCCTCCGTAAGAAGATTTGAGGTAGATCCGGTGCCGAAAACAAGCGCCGGGCTGATGGTCGCTGGAGCGTTAGCTGTTCCTGGGTTCATGATCAGACCGCCGTTACCAATACTGAGGGCGGCCTGAGTGCCGACAGCAATGTTGCCAGCGGTGCGTAGGGCGTAAACCCCTGTGGCACCTGTATTCAGTGTGTCACCAGCCGCAGCAACATCAATGAGGTCATTCAAGGTGAAGGCACCTCCGTTCAGAGTGTTTCCACTGTAGGTGACCGCGCCGAATCCGGTGAAGGGGGCACCAAAGGTTACAAACGTTGCAGCCTGATTGGCTCCACTGAGGCGTGCGAAGACGGACGGTGTTGCCAGGGTGCCGTTTGTTACGGTCTGCGCTGTGCCCGTGGTCACCTGCTGGTTTGCGACTGTGCCGAGAGCTGCAAGTGAGGACGGCTGGAGAATCAGGGTACCGTAGTTGACCGTGTTGAACGCATTCCCGCGAGTGAGAGCGGTAGCAGTAACAACGTCGGCACCGTTGGTGGCGATCTGACCAGCCGCACCATAGGTGATGGTCGGGATCGTCAGGACTTGTGCCGCAGCATCCGCCAGAGAGAGGGTGCCGCTGTTGATTGTCACCGAGGTCGTGGCAAACGGTGTTCCTGTCGTGGCAGTTGTAGAAACGGTGCCGCCGGTAGCGCTGAAAAGGCCAACATTCGGATTGATCTGCTGCGCACCGCCGAGAGTGAGATTGGTGATGGTGTTGGCGCTACTATTGAGAGCCAAGGTGCCGGGGCCCGTTTTTGTGATGCCAAAGGCTCCGCTCGTTGCCGTCGAGATCGCCAGCGTCTGACCGCTGGCAACGTCAATGCCGCTGTTAACGGTCAATTGCATCTGGCGGGTCGTTGTGAAGCCGCTGGAGATCGAAAGGACACCGCCGCGGAGGCGCACATCAGCTGGACCTGCAATGGTGTGGGGTCCGGCCGCAGCCAAAACTGCCGTGCTACCGAGCGCTGCATCCGAATTCACGCGAAGGATGCCGGCATCAATGAAGGTCCCAACTCCATAGTTGGCTGCATCAGTCGCGACAAGATTTGCCTGCGTATTAGTGCCCGTTAGAACCAGCATGCCAGTACCATTCTTGACAAAGTTGGAGCCTTGCACGCTGCTGTTGGAAAGATTTCCCGAGAATGTGATCGGCTGGTAATAATTGTTGGTCGTGAAGGTGCGGTTGCGGAGCGTCGCGTCAGCCTGAATGTCGTAGTTGCGCGTGAAGGTCAGCGCTTCGCGGCCGGAGAATGAGCGAGTGGTGTTGCCAGCCACGTTATCTGCACCCAGTGCGTTGACGATGGTACGAGGGCCACCGACTGCTTCAATGGTGCCACCACGATTGGACTCGCCTCCCAGGAAGGTAAAGTTGCCGGTTCCGAGAGGACCACTGAGGATCGTCGGTGCCGTAGCAAGGCCCGTGTAGTAGGTGTCTGAGGAGATCTGGAGACGGCCGCTCAAGAGCTGAGTGCCGCCAGAATAAGTATTCGTGCCGAAGCCATTCGAACTGGCTGAAAGCAAGACCGTACCGCCAATGGCCGGAGCGACCGCCGTTGTTCCGACCTGAAGGAGGCCAGCGCCACTGATCGGACCCTGGAGGTCGATCATACCGCCGCGCCAGTTAGTCACGTCCACCGCAGCTGCGCCGACCTGAAGAGTCGTGCCGGTGAGAAGGGAAATGCCGCCGGTCACACGAGCAGTTTCGTTAGTGCGACTTTCGAGCAAGCTGACGCCCGTGCCGTTGACCTGAGACACAAGGATGTCACGGCCAATGGTGTATTTACCACCAACGCTCAAACCGCCGCCCACGTTTGTGGCCGAAGCAGCAAGAATGATGGCAGAGGTGCTGTTGCCGAGAGGACCCGCAACACCTGGAAGGACATCACCGACCGCGACGATGGAGCTTTGGCCGATTTGGGTAAATCCTTCGTAAGTGTTCACGCCTCGGAAGGAAACCTGCTGGCCACCGATTTTGATGAGGTTCGAGCCGTCGAGTCCGCTGATGACGCCATTGGTGGAGGAGCCAGCAGTGAGGCCGACTGCCATGGCACCTGTGCTGCCAAGGTTCCAAGTCCTAGTTGCACCGGCAGCGCCGCCGCCGTCCATGTCCACATTGCCATTGAAGACGAGTTCGCCACCGTTGTTGGTGCCGAAGTCGCCCTGAAGCAGGACATTGTTATCAAGGGTGACGTTGGCGCTAACGGCGTTGTTTGGACCGAAGTCAGCACGCAGGTTGCCGCCATTGAGAATGAGGCGACCGGAGCCGAGGGCGAAGTTGTTGCCGATGGCTAGTGTGGTGTTGGTGTTCACACGCGTGTCACCGACGAGACCGGTGTTACGCGTAACCATCACCATGTTGGTGCCGTTGCCATTGACGAAGGAGGGACCGTTAGCAAACAGGTCTGCGGTGAGCGCGCCCACTTCCACGCGAGTGGTGTTGGCTGTGCCGCCGGTAAAGAGGTTTTCAAACAAGGCGGTGCGGCCGCCACTGACGAGCACGGAGCCGAAGTTGACACCGTTCTGGCCACCACCAGCACCGATTTGATATTTGCCATTGCTGTTGGCACCGAGTGTGTCGTTGAAGTAGAAAGCTTCAGCTTGAGTGGAGTTACCCAACCACCAGTCGCCATTACCGATTGTAGCGAGATTAATATTCTGGCTAAAGTAGCCGTAGTCGAGTCCGAGCACGCCGCCGAAGGGGCCGGTGGATTCGATCTTCACCTGACCAGCCGTTGGTGTTCCGGTCGTGATGATGGTAGGCAGTGCGCCATTGTAGGCGATGCCAAGACCTGCGAGACCGATACCGTCAGACTTCAAAGTAACTGCGTTGCTGGCGATGTTAGCCATGTCTGCGATGCGGATCATACCACCAGGATTGACAGTGATGGCTCCCGAACCAAATGGCGTGCCTGTGCCGCGGAACCCCGAGGCTACGGTGCTAGCGGCCGCATTATTTGTGGTTCCCCAGATGGTCGTGCCCCCCGAGTAATTGTTGGTACCGTTGAGCAAGGTCATCGTGCCATTACCAAATTTCTCAAGGTCGGATGTACCGCTCTGAGTGATCTGGCCAGCAAACGTGGACTGCGTGCCGCTGTTGACCGTCATGTTAAACGAAGCCTGCGGAATGAGGGTGGTGGTGCCACCGACCCAGACACCGCTTTGGAGGGCCAGGGCGATAGTGCCATTGCCGTCCATCCCTGCTGCGCCACCGCCATTTTCAAAAGTGAGGTTTGAAATGCGTACCAAGGTAGCCTGGCCGTTGTTGTTTAGGCCAGCATTGCCGCGCACGAAGATGTTGCTGTCGAAAATGGCAGAGGCGCGGATATCGGACGCGATGACCGATGCTGTGCCTGAGGCGTTAGCGAGGAAGGGATCAAGCTGAAGGGTGCCGCCGTTGAGGATGATGTCCTGGCCGCCGAAGACGCCGTTGCCAGCGCCGAGCGGTGTGCCGGTGCCGCTAAAGGGCACACGGGCGATCAGAGTGCCCGCGTTGATGGTAACTGCAGCGTCAATGCCTGGGTTGATCGAGTTCACGATCAGCTGGCTGCCACCAAATTTGGTCAGGCCCTGTGCGGCGACCATTTGCGCCTGAATGGTCATGTTACCAGCATTGTAGAAAATGGCTTCACCAGCGCCAGCGGCTCCGAAATTGATCGTCATCGGGCTGACGACACCTGGTGTGATGGAGCCCGTCGGGTTGATCGTCGGAGTGCCGGTGTTGATGATACCACCACTCCCAATGGTGAGCGTGTTAAATGTAGCGGTCGGGCTAATGTTAAAGGTACCGTTGATGCGCAACGCATAGAGAGATGTGTTGGCAGCGAGGGTTTTGGCAGCCGTGGTCACGTCCACGATGTCATTGGCACCCAAGGCACCGATGGTGGCACCGGAAAGAATCTGGTTATAGGCGATTTCGCCCGCTCCTGGCGTGAGTGTGCTAACAATCGGCTGGAAGCCTGTACCTGTGCCGGTCGGGTTGTAACCAACGAAGGTATTGGCCACTTGGTCCACGATCCAGGGTGCGATCATGCCGCCGTTGACCGCTGTTGCGCCGTTGTTGGTCGTGCCACCCAAGGCACTGGCGACGGCTGTGCCGTCGATCTGCGTGGCGGTCAGGCGCTCGAAGCTAAGAGGAGTGGTCAGGTTGGTTCCGAGGAAGCCCGCGTTGTAGCTGATGGTGACTGTGCCGCGGTCGATACGGTCGATGTTACCCACATTGAGCTGGGCACTGGACGCACCAGTGTTACGAGCAACGGTCAGGATACCGCCTTTGCGTGCGGTGACGTCGCCGATGGTTTCAACCGCGTTGATATTGACACCACCATCATAACGGAACTGGCCACCATTGAGGTCGATGCCCACGGCATCCCCCCAGCGGCCTTGATTTCCTGCGACGAGGTTCCCGCCATTACCGGCAATGTTGGAATCAATCAGACGAACCAGACCACCTGGGCGGAGGTTGATCGTGTTGGTTGCGGCGGATGTATCCGCCTTCCAGTTGGAACCGAGAGAACCCTGATAGATGAGGGTACCATAGACTTCAACTGCGCCGGTGCCCAATGCACGCTCGCCCACAGGTGATCCACCCGTTTCAACGGTAAGGCCGGTACCAGCGGTCACCTGAGTGCCTGCTGTGAAATCGTTGGAGTTACGGATGAAGACCGTGTTACCGGAGTTGGTGACGGCACCGAGCACATTGTTACGCTGAGGCCCGATCTGAAGGTAGTTGGACCCTGTGAGCACGTTGTTCGCACCGTCAAAGCCAAAGTTATTCACCCCACCGACGAGGCGATAGACGCCCACACCCGGATTCCAAGCATCGGCCACGCCGGCACCCAATGTGGGTGCCATATACTTGACTTCGGCGCTGAGGCCTGAGCCCAAGAAGGTTTTACCGTCGGCGATGGTGGACAGATTCAAGGCCTGGGTAAAGAAGGCCTGAGACAACTGGAGGGTCGTACCATACGCGCTGCTGAAATTGCTGCTGGTGAGGACAGTTGGATTGAAGTTGTCATCCAATGAAACCGCACCCAAGGCGTTCACACGACTCATGACGGTGAGGTTGGCACCCGTCACACTGTTATTTCCGGCGATGCGGAGCGTGCCTTCTGGGAAGACACGAACGGGGCCACTGCCGAGCGCATTGGTCAGGGAGGTGACCTGCACGTCACCACCGATGATGTTGGTGCCGCCGGAGTAGTTGTTGGTCGTATTGGAAATGACAATGCCGCGCATGGAACCGTCACCCAGCTTGTTCAGAGCGCCTGAACCCGTGATTTGTCCCACGAGTTCGAGAGCCCCACTTGGACCGTCACTGTTGGTCTGGAAGCTGGCCTGAGCACCCTGGATGGTGGTCGTGCCAGCGACGCGGACGCGATAGAGATTGCCACCACTGAGGTTGAGGGTGTTGTTGCTCATGTTCAGAGCGCCCACCTGCATGATGTTAGCCTGACCAAAGGTGGTGTTCGTGGTGACGGTGCTCTGATTGACGTTGATCTGGGCTGGGCCTTTAACATTGACGGTGTAGCCGAGACCTGCTTCAGCGCCGAATTTGACGACCTGATTGTTGAACTGTTGGCCAAGCGTATTGTTGGAGGAGCCGGTGTTGCCGTTGCTGAAGAGGAGGCCAAGCGTGCCGCTGTAGAGATTCACATCACCAGCCGTGCTGCCATTGGCACCACCAAGACCAAAGGTGGTGTTATCAAGATTGATGCCACCGGTCGTGTTGAGACCATAGAGGTTGGTCGGGCCCGTAAAGGTGTTCATGCCAGCGTCAGGCGTGCTAGCGCGGTAGCCGTCAATGTTGAGGACGCCGGTTCCGTTTTTCTGAAGGGTAAGCGATCCATTAAGAACGCCCGTGTAGGTGGAGGTCGCAGGGCCGTCCATGCTCAAAATGGCCTGTGAGCCAGAGTTGGTGATGGTGCCGCCTACATTGATGAAGCCCGTGCCACCGACCTGACGATTGTTGCTGCCAATGGTCTCAAAACCAAAGCTGTTGCCATTCAAATCGAGAGTTGCCCCAGCATTGACATTGAGGTCGGTATTTAACCGGCTGGCTAGACCACCTGTGCCGAGTTTTAAGATACCTTCCTGGATGCTCAGATCGCTAAGAATGGAGGTTCCGCTGGCGAGGGTCAGGGTGCCTGCGCCAAATTTGGTCATTGCATTGGCGGTGACATTGCCGGTGACTGCAGCGTTTTCGCCCGTTTTCACGTAGATCAAGGCTTCACCAAGCGTGCCTGCGCCTACAGTTGTGGCGGAGGTAATGTCATAGATCAGGTTGCTGCTGATCGTATTGCTGCCGTTGATGAGAATGCCGCCTTCGTTGACGTTATCGATGGCCTTGATGCTAAGAGTGCCGCCGCTGACGTTTGCCGTGGTGCGGAAGGCATAGATGCTATTGGAACCGCTGAGGGTCTGGGCCGAATTGATGTTGGCGATGGCCGTTGGGGCAAGGCCTGAGAGGGTTGTGTTCACCGCTCCAGCGTAGGGCGCGACACCGTTGGCACTGTTGGTCGTGAAGTTGGCCACTCCTGCTGAGTCAGCTGTGATTAAATGCGGTGCGAAGATGCCGTTGTTAACGGCCGAGGTAGCAGCGAGACCACTGTTGATCACGTTGGTAGTGATGACGCGGGCCGTATTGGCACCTGTGGCTCCAAGGGTGGTGCCACCCGCCGTCTCGATTATCATAGTGCCCTGGTTGTTACGCACAAGATTGTCACCTGCAAACTCAGCCGAGAAGGCTCCGCCGCTCTCCAGACGCAGGTGACCACCGCCACCGTAGTTGTAGTTCGTGGTGCTGGCTGCATTGGCCAGGGTGATGTTTGCACCCGTATTCACGGCACGCACGGTGCCACCGAGGAAGTCAATGTTGGTGTTATCAGCTGCTGTCGCCGTGCTGTTGGTCCAGGGAGTGCTGGTGCCAAACTGGTAGGTGCCCCCGATGAAGGCAAGCTGACGAGCGGTATTATTGGCCGTGGTGATCAACGTGCCAGCACCGGTTTTCATGCCGGTGTCGAACTCAGTTCCCTGGGAGATCACACCGCCAAGCGTCAGGGTATTTCCCGCCGTCACGTCAATGCCACCGGAGAAGGTGGTGTTGCCGTTGTTGTTAAAGGTAAGGCCGCGGTTGGTGGTGAAGGTTCCATCCACGCGGAAGGTGCCACCAGTGTATCGCGTGGAGTTATTGGCACCGCCCACGTTGAAATCACCACCGATCTGAATAGCTGCCGTTGAAGCTGGATCACCAATGTTAGCGAGCGCACTGACCCTGAGGATACCATCCGCCACAATGAGATTGGTCTGGGCATTGGTGCCATTGAGGACCAAGGTGCCGAGTCCGCGCTTAATGATACCTCCGCCACCGTCGAAAGTCGAAGTCGCTGCCTGGGTGAGAGTAAGCCCACCCATCACATCTAGCGCACTATTGCTAGTGAGCGAAATATTGCGGCTGGTGGTAAACGAGTTTTCCAATACAGCCAGACCGCCACCCGCGAGGATGATTTGACTGGAACTAGCCAAGTCAGCATCTCCATTGATGCCGAGGAAACCGCCCGTCACCGTTGTCGTGCCAGTGTAGGTCTGGATGCCCGTGAGCATTGCCAAGCCTGGGCCAGCCTTGATAAAGTGGTTGCCAGACGCGCCGCCGGTGCCGTTGGAGATCCCACCGTCGAAGTAAAGAATGCCCGCGTTAAACACCTCAGCACCGATGTTATCCGAGGTGACAAACAACTGACGCGCCACGCCAGATGAGCCATTGGCAAGGTTCACAGCACCCGCAAGACGGATCGTGGAGGCGTTATTGCTAAAGGATACCCCGGAGTCGACAGTGAGGTTGATGGTGTTGGGAAGCGAGAGAGGGGCATTCATCCTGACCTCACCGATGTTTTGCTCAACACGAAGGTTGCCACCGTTCAGGGTGATAGCACCAATGCCCGTGGCCGCATTATTGGCACTGAAGCGGAGGTTGGCGTTGGTGTGGACGATCGTATCGCCGCCGTAGGTCATTGGCACATCATACTGAGCCGTGCCACCACTGTTGTTGACGGTCTGGTCAGCACGCCCGACATCACCAGTCATGCTGGTGCCGATGATGACTGAATTGCTGCCGCCCGTAAGCGGGGCCGCTAGACGAATCGTACCTTGGCCCGTACCAAGAAGGAATTTGTTGCCCGTCGCAGGAGTCAGAGTGCCCGTGTAAGTTCCGGTGTCACCGACGGTGGCTCCCAGGTAAACATTGCCACCCCAGAGAGTGGACTGATCGATGTTTTGACTGAATCCAGGGGCAGCAATGCCCACATAAGCACGCCAGTTAGGTGCAGAAGTGTTGGAGGTGAAGGCCGGAAGCGCAGCAGGATCACCGACATAAGTGAGGGCGATACCCGAGATGGCGCCGAGATCGGAATTCAGAGTAACCTGACTGGCATTGATGTTTGTGGAGGCCGCAAGGCGGATAGCAGCACCTGGATTGATGGTGACGGCTCCCGTGCCGAAAGGCTTAGCAGTGCTAGTGGCATTGATGCTGGCCAAAACACCCGAATTAACCGTAACAGCAGCCGAGTAACCTGAGGAATCGCCACCCAGATACCAGCGCTCATTGCCGTACTTTTCCAGCGTTCCCGTTCCACTGATGGCACCGTTGGTCTGGAAAATATGAGTCATGTAGGCCTGCGTCGGAGCATTGAGAGTCACGGCGCCATAGCTGGTAGTGACGTTGTTACCCGCCTGATTGCGGATATCGAGCACGATGGGGGCCGTGCTACCGGCGCGAGCATTCACAGTCAAGTTGTTGAAACCTGTTGCCCCAATGTTCATGTTACCAAGACGAGCGTCATTGTTGAAGGTGATGTTGTTGTTGTAACGCGCATTGGCCGTCGCGAGGTAAGTCGAGCCACCCCAGAGGTCGATGTTATTGGCGGCAGCAGGATTGATGGTTCCGCCCGCCGCTACAGCTGCACCCGCACCACCCTGTGATATACGGGTTTCACCTGAATTGATCGTCAATGCGCCAGTGAAGGTATTACCAGCTGCTCCAGGTGCTAAAGACAAAATGCCGGGCCCAAAGCGCGTGATGCCGTTGCTGCCAGTGATCGTGCCCGTAAGATTGACGATACCATTGGTTCCACCCGGCGTTGCGGCGTAAATCAGACCCTCCTGGCTGCCAAAGGCGAAGTTGGCCGTATGAGCCACGGTATCATTGCTGGTGTGAGCGAGGTAAAGCCCCGCCCCCTGTCCTGCGGCGGCTGTGGTGCCGATATTAACCGTGAACCCACCGTTGGCAAGAACCTGGGAGGCGGCCGTGGTGCGCAGACGAACAGCCTGGGCATTCACGTTAGCCGTCAGCGTATTGGTGCCTGTAATACCATTGATATCGAGGATGGTCGATGCCGTGGAGGTATTGATACCCGTGACGGCTGTCGCAGTGACTCCGAAGGCAGCAGCTTGGATACCATTGGTAGCATCGTAAGTTGTGAACAGCGGGAGATCTGTGGTCTGCATGTTTGCACCGCCAAGGAGAGCAATGTTAGCCCCGATCATGCCATTATTGGCGGTGGGGGCTGATGTGAGCAAGATTCTCGACGTGGCGCTGGCGGTGCCCAGGGTCGCCGCCTGCGCATCCAATTGACCGAGAACGAGCGTGCCTCCGTTCGCACGAGTCAGGCCGCCAGTGACGGTCAGGTCTGCACGGGAACCCGCTGTGGCGCCATCGCGACCGATGTTGAGGAAGCTACCACCACGGTAGGTCAGGCTCCCGACGGTCTGCGCCGAGATGCCAGCAGCACCCCCATCGGATGCGTAGCTGAGAGTTGAGGAAGTGAGCGCAAGGGAAGTCGTATTAAGCAGTCGGCGATCCGTGCTGGCTCCAACGACGCCACGGTTATCAAGCAACAGGGTGCTGCCACCAAATAGGCGGAAGTCCGTGTTACCAAACTGGGCAGCCGTGGCGTTATCAGTGTTGATCGTGCCGCCAAGAGCCGTCACAATGCCTGTGCCGAGTGGAGTCGTGACTGCGCCATTGATATTCAGAGTGACACCGCGATTCACTGTGACTGCCCCCAGGGTGTTGGAATTATTTGCCCGAACAGAAACTGTACCGCCAGTGCCATGGGTGACGGCTGTGACTCCCGCAAAGAGTAATGGCGTCGCCCAATCCACACCGATAGTCAGAGCACTCGTCGCTCCGGCCCCACCTAGCTGATTGGCCGTGTTGAGAATCAAGTTATTCGTCGCAGACGCAAGGCGTATGGCACCACCCGTGTTCGCCGTTACCACACCCGTATAAGTGGAGTCAAATCCGAGGGTGTTGCTCAGATAAACGCGGCCATTGCCAGCACCGCCGACCTGACTGAGGTCGATGTTGTTAGCAATGTTATCCACTTCCAGAGCCATCCCATAAGTCGGGACATTGACCGCCATTGGATTGGCCCCATCAATCAAAAAGCCAGTATTTACAATGGCTGCGAGTGATGAGCGACTAGTACCCAATTGAGAAACAAGATTCAGGCCACCCGTGGCCAGACTGGTCTGGGCCGCTGAGGTCAGAGCCAGCGCGCCGCCATTCACATAAATGGCTCCAGTTCCTAGATTAGCGCCCGTTGCGACCTGAAAGACGCCATCTTTGATGGCTGTCACACCATCATAGGTATTGGCAACATTTGAGACGATCATGCGCCCGGTTCCTTCTTTAATCAGGGCTCGGCTATTGGAACCATCTGTGATGGTTCCCTGCAGGGTGAGATTGGCAAAACCAGCAGTAGCATTGGCACTTACTGAAAAGACATTGGTATCTCCAACGAGTGTCGTCGTGCCGTCAAAGCGGAGGCGATGACTGTTATTGGATTGAGTAACAAAAACACCACCATTCAGGGTTAAATTATTGAGGATATGCGTGACTCCATCATTGGCACCACCCACAAAATTACGGCGAACATCAATCGTGGAAGAACCATTGACGATCACGTTATTATTCCCTGTCCAGGTTGAGGTGCCGTTGGCTCCAGTTCCATTCGACTGGAGGCTCAAAATTGTCAGGCCAGCTGAGCCGCTCCCATTGAGGGTGATGCCGCCCGTTCCCGTGCCCAAAGAAGTAGGAGTCGAATTATTTGCACCTGCGCCCAGATCGATCGTCCCCAAATTTAGCACCCAATTACCTGTGTAGGCCGCGTTGTTGGGGTTGAGTTGGACGCGTCCAGCGCCGTTTTTGATGAAGTTGCCTGTTCCATTCAGAGCAATCTGGGCGTTGGCAGCGCCATTCAGAGAGATCGTCCCAGCGTAGATATTGGCATTCAGATTGTCATTCAGCGTAATCCCTGTCTGAATGGTGTCTGTGTTGCTATTGAAGTGATTAAGACTGGCTGCGCCCGAGTTGACATCAAAAATTAAGCCACTGCCTGCCACCCCTGGCGCGAGTGTCATCGTCTGCGTCCCTAAAAGGTCTCCAAGAGTCAATGTGCCGAGTGTGATGTTGCCTGCCACACCGGATGCTAAATTGATCGTTTGGTTGGCCAAAACATCTGTTTGCAAGATGGCGCTAGCATCAATGGCATTTGGAACGGAAGCAGGATTCCAATTGGCTGCTGTCGTCCAGGTGAAAGGTCCAGCTCCAGTCTGCGTCCAAGTTTCACCTTTAACCTGTACACTCCAAAGAGCAAACTGGGCAAGAAGCACTGATGAGATCGATTTCTTCCAAAGAGGTGTACGCAGACTGCGAGTCAGGCGCACGGGAAGCGATAGCGATTGGGTGGTTTGGGTCTTCATGGGCGGCGGGTGGGGAAGTTAAGGGTGGACCTTGGTCCGGTAGGCTCCGTAGACTTGATTGGCTGTAAGGGCAGTGCGGCTTATCTTGGTAGTAGCGCCCGTTTATTGTAGAGATGGATTCGAAGAGGTCAGTATTGCTGATGCCAACTTTTTTGGTGGATCCAGGCAGTCAAAATAGGTAGTGAACGGTTCTCAAATACCACTGCCGATACGCGGAGACGGAATTACATTACCATGGTTGAGATTCACGGATAAAAAGGAGTTGGGTTGGGTTCGAACGAATTGAATCGAAACTGAGACTACAGACTAGCCTAAACATATACGTATTGAAATAGTTTTCAGGTTAAGATGACCAATTTTTCATGATCAATGAAACAACTGTCTATTTCTTCTGGGTATTTATGGTCTGTGTGATTGATTCTGAGATATTTGGCCTCGAACACTGCGTCCCGAAAAGAATAAAAACGAATCCAAATGGAGGTAGGTGCAGAGATGAAGGGGTGATGTGTCGGACTAGGTTTATTCCTGCTTCAGGCCCTGCCCTTGGCTTTCAACTCATACTACTTTGTCGAAAGCCTATGATTGACGGAATCCTGCTAGGACGTCGGAACTCACTTCACCTGTGCTTTTTGAAGTTCCTGAAAAGGTGAAATCACACCAAGAGTGGTGGGGATGAATTCGTCGGTGCGGAAGCAGCCGGCGGGCAGGCCTTCGGCATTGATGAGGTTGGCTCCTTCTGGCCAGGCGGCCCAGGCGTAGCGGACGCCGACGGGATTCGGTACTTCTGGACTAGAGACGAGGACTTCGTTGTTTTCGATCTTGGCTTGGGCCCAAACCCACTTTTTGTCTTCTCCGACAATTTGGAAATGCTTGAGTTCTCCGCCATCACGCGTCTTGAGGCCACCTCCAGTGTGATCAAATTGGATGCGGACTTGGCTGCCTTCGATCAGTGCGCTTTTAAACATGGGACCGCTGAAGACGGTATCGGCTCTGCCATAATCTTTGGCCAGTGCCCAGAGTGCCAATCGGCGGCCGACTTCTTGTTTGTTTTTGGGGTGGATATTTTTTTCTTCACCGATGTCATTCGTGACCGCCAGTCCGACCTTTGGCAGGGTGATGGAGGTCAAGTATTGAGCTTCTTGCAATTCAGCCCAGGTATCTGGGATACCAGCTTCCTTGGTAATCGGTTGACCGTTTCCGAAACTGGCAAGTTGTACGATGTAAAAGCTGAACGGATCATTCCAGCGGGTGCGCCAGTCATTGATCATGTTTGGGAGAAGCTCTTGGTATTGGAAGGCGCGTTTTTGATTAGACTCTCCCTGATACCAGATGGCTCCTTGGATTGAATAAGGGATTAACGGGGCAACCATGGCATTGAACAGGACCGCTGGGTGATGCGGTGTCTTGTTCGGATCATCCGGCGGGCGTGGTGCCTGGGGCGCTTTCTTCTTTTGATCGGCTGACAGCTTAGCATTTTCGGCGCTGATTTTCTTGGCTTCAGCTTGCCAAGCTGTTTTCGAGGCTTCGAATTTGGCGGCTTCAGCGGTGGCGTCCCAGCTCTGGCGGATGCCGTCCCAATCACTGAGCATTTGAGCTGCGCAGGGGCGCTCTTCCAAAGATTCGCGGCTGGTCCAGGCTTCGACACGTGTGCCACCCCATGAGGTGTTGATCAAGCCAACAGGCACTTTCAGGACTTGATGAAGATGGCGACCGTAAAAGTAAGCGACAGCAGAGAAATTACCGACATTGGCAGGGTTAGCTTCTTTCCATGAGCCTTTCACATCTGTCGCGGGTGTCATGCCTGTGGCTCGTTCGACGGTAAACATGCGGATCTGCGGTGCATTGGCTCCGGCGATTTCTTGCTCGGCATTGGCCGATTGACTGACGGTCCATTGCATGTTGGATTGGCCTGAACAAACCCAGACTTCACCGATGAGAAGATTCTTGAGTGAGACGGTGTTTTTACCGCTGACACTGAGTTCCTGCGGTTGCGCATTGGCGGTCATAGGGTCCAGGCTAATACGCCATTTTCCGTCAAGGTCTGCGCGTGTGACCTGCGTTTGTCCCGCGAAACGAACGGTGACATCTTCATCAGCAGCGGCAAATCCCCAAACTGTGACGGGCTTGCCTTGTTGCAGCACCAAATTGTCACTAAAAATGGCGGGTAATCTCACGTCAGCCAGGGCTTGGGTGGCGAGTATGCTCAGGGCTAAATAATGCAGAAACGGTTTCATAGAAAAGGTCTAACGAAGACCTTGATCATAAACACGCAGCGCCAGTCTGAGCAAGGCGTGATTTTGGGTCCTACTACCTTAAGGTTAATGGATTCCATGACACACAATCGGCACATTTAAAAGCAATCACAGCCGATCAAGGCACCGAGTTTGATGCTTACTTTATGCCATGGACAACCATACATACTCCCAAAGTCGGTGGTTGCGCAGCTTCGGCCTTAGTGCCTGCGCAGCCGTGTCATTCATCAGTCATGTTCAAGCTGGCGCGCCTGAGCTTTCAGCCAAGGCAGCGACAACACCCGTCGAGGCCGTCGATTGGAAGCAGCACACCATCGCTCCTGTGACGAACCCGATCTTTTTTGAAGACGCGGTCATTCGCTCAGAAATACGCCCCATTTTTGCTTATCATAACATTGATGACTCATTCTTGGGCGGCGGCAGTGCACAGCTTTACGCGTTGCAGATTCGCTATGCGATGACGGACCGCTTGGCTTTCATTGCCAACCAGGATGGTTATCTAAAAATTAATAACGCTGCTCTGGGTAGTCCTGGTGGCTGGATGGATCTGGCGCTGGGTTTCAAATATGCTTTCATCGACAACAAGCCTGCTCAGTTCATCCTGACGCCCGGCTTAACCTTTCATGTGCCGACTGGTGACAGTGTGGTCTTCCAAGGTCGTGGGGGTGGCGAGTTCAATCCGTTTGTCTCTTTCCAAAAAGGCTTCGGTGATTTCCATCTGTCTGGTAATGTGGGCGTCCGCATCCCCGTCACAGGCAATGAGCAGAGCACGATTGGTCATTACAGCTTGATGCTGGATTATTATGCCTGCCGCTGGTTCATTCCGTTTGTGTCGTTCAATGGATTCACGGTCTTAAATGATGGACAAAACATCGGTTTAAATACCGAAGGTTACGACGTGATCAATTTCGGTGCAAGCCAGGCCAATGGCCGCACTCAGGGCATGTTAGGCTTAGGCTTCCGCTCGCGAGTTTTGGATAATGTTGATCTTGGTGTGGCTTATGAAAAAGCGGCCATCAAGCCTTATGGTCTGACGGAAGATCGCTTTACCTTTGATATTTGTTTCCGGTTCTGATTTGTCTGATCGGTAGGTTTGATGATGTAGAAATGACGCATGGTGGCTATGCTGCCATACGTCTTCTTTTTGGGATGGTTCTTGCCAGATCCTATCAGCACGCCATGTATCGTTGCCTATGAAAAGCATGACTGGATTTGGCCGTGGTGAAGCGCGGCAAGGTGACACGACTTGGGTGGTGGAATGCAGCAGCGTCAACCGCAAGCAGCTGGAGGTCTCCATCAATCTACCTCGTGACCTCAATGATCTGGAGACTCAGATTCGCAATCAGGTCGCTGCGGTTTGTTCGCGAGGACGTGTGAATGTCTCCGTGCGCGGAGATCGCCCGACCGCTGAGGATGCGATGCCGCGTCTGGATGAGGCTGTGGCAGCGAGGTATCTGGCTGACTTGCGTGCCATGTCGGCGCGACTTGGCATCTCTGCGGATCTATCTTTGAGTGAGCTCATTCGGCTGCCGGGTGTGCTGGTGAATGAAGCGCGCGAAACTTTAGCAGAGGAAATTTGGCCTGTGGTTCAGTTGGCTCTCACGGCTTCACTGGATCAATTCATTGCCATGCGGAAGGCGGAAGGGGATAATCTTTGTGAAGAGATCGAGATGAGGCTTAGCACCATCGAATCTCTGGCCGCAAAGATTGCCGAAAAAGCACCCAGTGTGCCGGAGCATCAGCGAGCGGTGTTGCGTCAGCGCCTGGAGCAGGCTGGACTGCCCTTGCCTCTGGATGATGAGCGCTTGCTCAAAGAGATCGCCTTGTTTGCGGATCGCACCGACATTTCTGAAGAGATTTCTCGTGCGGCCAGTCATTTGAAACAATTCCGTAGCTACTTGTCCTCGGGTGAGCCTGTTGGGCGCAGTCTGGATTTTTTGGTGCAGGAGTTTTTCCGCGAATTCAATACCATGGGCTCTAAGTGCAATAATGCAGAGATCGCCCACCATGTCGTGAGTGCCAAGACGGAGCTGGAAAAGATCCGCGAGCAGATTCAGAACGTGGAATAGCTGGGGCTCTACTTCACGAGTGTGATCCGCTTCAATGCCGGCACAGCGATAAACAGGGCCAGCATCATCATTGCAGAACTCAGGAAGAAAGGCGCGCCAGGCAAGATAGCGGGGGCTTTTTCACCAATGAAAAAGCCAAAAAGCTGCGTGCAAAGTAGCGGTCCAGCGACGCCTGCGACGCTGGATAGGCTGCTGAGCGAGCCTTGCAAAGCACCCTGTTCATCTGCTGGCACGCCCTGTGACATGAGGGACTGCACGGCGGGCGTGACCAGTCCAGAGAGGCTGCCGATGACGATGCAGACATAAATCATCCAGGGCTGTGTGGCTAGGCCATAGGCGGCATAGAGAAAGATGGAAAGGGTGAGGCAATAGCGCACCGTTTTCTGCTCCCCAAGCCAACCGACGACGCGTTTTGTCAGACCGCCCTGCACCATGCCAGCCATGACGCCGACGGCTGCGAGAGAGAGTCCTGTTTGCAGCTCTGTCCAGCCATAACGGTAGGTGGTGTAGAGTACCCAGATGCTGGGATAAACCTGATGCGCCAGCACGGCGATAAAGTAGCAGGTTACCAGTCCCATCAGGGCAG
Organism: Verrucomicrobiaceae bacterium; assembly: GCA_027486585.1. Taxonomy (GTDB): domain Bacteria; phylum Verrucomicrobiota; class Verrucomicrobiia; order Verrucomicrobiales; family Verrucomicrobiaceae; genus Prosthecobacter. The sequence continues at coordinate 42,104 of JAIXOU010000045.1, forward strand.
GGAAACGTCGTAGGGCAAAGAGGGCTCCCACGGGATTGCTCCGTGACCAGCTAAAGGCACGACGGTTTTCTGGGGCGAGTGATTCTGGCAGTACGAACCAGCCATAGGCCCAGTTAATCAAAGTCAGGCCGCCAGCGACGAAGAACGGCACTTTTACTCCCCAGGCAGCCAATCCGCCCCCGACGATCGGGCCGATGATGAAACCGATGCCAAACGCAGCGCCGATGAGCCCAAAATTAGCCGCCCGTTTTTCCGGTGGACTGACATCGGCAATGTAGGCGGAGGCAGCTGCGTAGTTGGCCGCTGTGATCCCCGCGACGATTCTTCCGACCGCGAACCAGATCAAATTAGGGGCAAAGGCGATGAGGAAGTAGTCAATGGCAGATCCAAGAAGGGATACCAAGATCACGGGCCGCCGCCCATAGCGGTCGGAGATGCTGCCGATCAGTGGGGCAAAGAGGAACTGCATCAGCGCATACAGCGCGGCCAACATGCCATAACTGAAGGAGCCAGCCGCCACGTCCCCACCTTGATAATGCTGGATAAGCTTTGGCAGAACTGGGACGATGAGGCCAATGCCCAGAATATCGAGAACGAGGGTAATGAAAATGAAAAGGACGGCTGGGCGGCGGGCTGACATCGCCCTCTATAGGATTGAATCGTGGCTATCGCAAACGACTGTCTTGCCAGATGCGGTGCACTGTCCCAAGTTATAGGACTTAGTTTTTAAATCTCATGGTCACAAAACTCCTTCACACCCGTTACCGCGTAAACGATTTGGTCAAGACTGTCGCCTTTTACAAGGACGTCCTCGGCCTGGAAGAAGTGAAGCGCCATAAGTCGCCACGCGGATCAGAACTCGTCTTTTTCAAAACACCGAATAGCGACGAACTCATTGAAATCTGCAGTTTCCCAGCCAGTGGTCTTGTGACGCTGGGTCCCGATGTGACCCATTTAGCCTTTGAAGTGGAAGACTTGGAGGCTTTTGCGAAACATGCAGCGGCCCACGGCTACCCGCTTTCTGACGGACCGACAGAAAGTTCCAGCGGGACCTTCGCATTTATTGACGCCCCTGAGGGTTATGAGATAGAATTAATTCAGTATCGTAAATAGAGAGACAACCTCTCACCATCGCGTAGAGGATAAATACACATCATGGACTTTGACTGGCTCGGCGTAACTTTTGACCTGACGAAATTGCCTCCCAAGGATATTGAGGAGTCATTTGAAGATCCCTTTTCGTTGAAGCTCCTGCCTGGCGACACTGAAAACACGACGGAGTCACGCTTCTATAATCTGGGTAAGTCCTTGGGTGGTCGGGCGGTCTTCAGTGTCTTTTGGACCGATGGCAAACGCTACCGTGTGATCTTTGCGAGAGACATGACCAATGGTGAGTTTGACTTTTTTGAGAGGAAAAGAGCGGAGGATGCATAACCTAATATGAGTACTGAACCACGCCGCAGAGAAACGACCATCACCACCCGACCCATCCCCATGGATGGAGATCTGGGCTTAGTGCGTGCCTGGAAGGATGTGCCGGCTTTTGAGTCTGAAGAAGCCGAGGGCAAGTATTGGGCACAGCATCAGCTGGAGTCACGGCTGATGCAGATGTCGATTCACCGCACGGATGTGCGTGAGTCCACCACCATCACGCTGCGCTTCGATCCACGGATGCTCAGCCGTATCAAGCGTATCGCCCGCCGCCGCTATCTGAACTACCAAAGCATGATCAAGCAGTGGCTCAGTGAGCGCATGGAGGAGGAGATGAAGGAAGGATGAGTTCTGGCAGCTCATGGTTTGTCTCTTTATGCGCTCGCTGGGTGCCCAAGAGCTGGTTCTGGCGGATGGGCATAGTGATCTGGCTGGTTGTATTGTGGAACCTTTCTGCAAACTCGACGCTGCCAAGTGGCCCATCGTTTCCCTTTAAAGATAAGATTGTGCACTGCATCTATTACAGCGGTGGGGCTCTCTGCTTTTTGTTTGTCCTTTATGGCAGGCGATCGTCTCTACCGAGTTTTCGTTCACTGGTGATTCCGAGTGTTCTCTTCACTGCCATCGTTGGTGCTTCCGATGAGTATCATCAAAGCTTCACTCCGGGCCGCATGGGCAATGATCCTTGGGATTGGCTGGCGGATGTTTCAGGTGGCGTTTTGGCAGCCTACCTCGTCTGGCGCGTGCTGCGTTATCTGGCAGCCCATTGATCGTAGAGTAGCTTTAGCACCATTAGTAAGACGACGCTGATGAAGATGATTCGGATAAACGGCGCTCCGTGCCTGATCGCCATGCCTGCACCGAGTCTTCCGCCGATGAGCTGGCCTGCGATCATTGCAGCAGCGATCTCGTAATTCACACGCGCAGAGAGGATGAACACGATCAGCGATGCCACATTGCTGGTTAAGTTCGCCACTTTGGTGAAAGCCGTAGCGTGGGTTAAACTCAGTCCGAGTAGAGACAGGCTGGCCAGTGTCCAGAAGGTGCCGGTGCCTGGACCAAAAAAGCCATCGTAGAAACCAAGCACGCAGCCAGCTAGGCAGGCAAAGAAGGTGAGACTCAGGCGCGCTTTTGAAGGTGCCTGCCCCAGGCTAGGACTGAAGAGCACATAAATCGCGATGCTCAGCAGCATCCACGGCACGATCATTTTTAGCGCCGCATTACTCACCTGAGTCACCGCCCAGGCTCCGATGCCGGAAAAAACAAAGGTCACGAGCACCGTCAGTCGTACCTGCGGCCAGGTCACGAGTCCTGCTTTGGCATATCTCCATACCGCCATGAGAGTGCCCCAAGTGCTCTGCATCTTATTGGTGCCGAGTGCCATTTGTGGCGTCAATCCAGCCCAGAGCAGTGCTGGCAGAGAAATTAGACCACCACCACCTGCGATAGCGTCGATAAAACCAGCGCTGAGTCCGGCGAGAAAGAGGAGGGTGAGCATTTCCCATGTCATGGTGATCGGTGAAGCTAACAGAGGATGATCACCCGACAAAGAAAATGCCTAGCAAACAGGGCGCTGACAACGTTATGGTGGGGCCATGATCATGAAGTTCTGCCTTTTTTCTCTCTTCATCACACTGACCGCCACAGCTCAGCAAACAGGGGCGCCAGTGGGTAAGTTTCAGCAGCTGGATCAAACGGTGCCGACTCCATCAGCTCAGCGTATCGCTTCAGGAGCACCAGGCGCAGCCTACTGGCAGAACCGAGCCGACTATGACATCGCTGTAGAATTAGATGACGTAAAACGCAGCATCTCAGCGGAAGCCACTGTCACCTATCACAATGCCTCTCCAGATGCGCTGAGCTACTTGTGGGTTCAATTGGATCAGAACTATCTCTCCCACAACGCCGACTCCCGCACAGCGCCAAATACCAAACGCGGGGTCGATCTGACTAAATTTAGTTATTCGGCCCTGGATCGTCTGCGCGCTTATGAGGAGTACGATGGCGAAATGAAAATCAGCAAATTGACGGACGCCCAAGGCAAGCCCTTACCACACACAATTGTGAAGACCATGATGCGAGTGGATCTTCCAGTGCCGCTAGCCGCAGGAGCTAATTTTACTTTTAAAATCGCCTGGAGCTATCCCATCAATGATGCCAAACGCATCAGCGCCCGCACGGGTTATGAGCATTTCAAGGAAGATGGCAACTCCATCTACACCATCGCCCAATGGTTCCCACGCATGGCGGCTTATACCGACTACGCGGGCTGGGTGAATAAGCAGTTTCTTGGTACAGGTGAGTTCACCTTAGAGTTTGGCAACTACAACGTTAGTCTCACCACACCTGATGACCACGTGGTCGCTGCGACCGGAGCCCTGCAAAACCCAGCAGAGGTCTTATCAGCGGCTCAACAAGAACGCTTCAAAAAAGCTCAGACAGAAACGAAAAAACCAGTTTTCATCGTTACTCCAGAGGAAGCCAAGACCGCTGAAAAAGGCAAACCGAAGAGCAAAAAGACCTGGATTTTCAAAGCCGACAATGTCCGTGATTTTGCCTTTGCTTCTTCCCGCAAATTTGTCTGGGATGCCATGGCCGTGGAGGGTGCTAATCTCAATGGCAAGCCTGTGATAGCCATGTCTCTCTATCCAAAAGAGGGGATGCCTCTGTGGGATAAATACTCGACCCATGCCATCGCTCACACGATCCAAGTTTATTCTCGTTACACCTTTGATTATCCTTATCCCGTTGCCTGGTCCATCCATGGAGCCATCGGCGGGATGGAATACCCAATGATCTGCTTCAATGGCCCACGACCCGAGAAGGACGGCACTTATCCAGAAAAAACGAAGTACGCTCTTATCGGCGTCATCATCCATGAAGTCGGACACAATTATTTTCCGATGATCGTCAATAGCGACGAACGGCAGTGGACCTGGATGGATGAGGGCCTGAATTCCTTTGTCGAATACCTCGCTGAAGAAGAATGGGAGAATGACTGGAATCACCGTCGGGATAATCGCGGCATGGTGGACTACATGAGGCTCACTGATCGTGTGCCAGCCATGACCAATTCAGAGTCTATCGCTGATCTGGGCCCCAACGCCTACGGCCAACCCACCGCAGCTTTAAATATTCTGCGTGAATACATCCTTGGTCGTGAAGCCTTTGATCACGCTTTCAAAACTTATGCACGTCGCTGGATGTTTAAGCGACCAACACCTTCTGATTTCTTCCGCACCATGGAAGATGCCAGTGGCGTCGATCTGGACTGGTTCTGGCGCGGCTGGTTTTACAGCGTTGATCATGTCGATGTGTCCATTGATGAAGTCCGCTGGATGCAGTTGGATTCTCGTGATCCGTCGATTGAAAAGCCCAAGAAGAAACAGGAGAAGGAGGACCTGCCGCAAACTCTTGCCAAAGAACGTAACTATCCGCTTACAAAACGTGTGGATCGCTTTCCCGAGCTGAAAGATTTTTATGACACTTTTGATGAAGCCGCTGTGCTGCCAAGTGAAAAGAAGAAGTTTGAATCCCTGATCAAAGATCTCAAAGAAGAGGAGATCGATCCCACGCTGCTCCAGACCAAGCACAACTTTTACGTCTTTGAATTCAGCAATGTGGGTGGGCTCGTTACTCCTTTGTTTTTGAAGATTGATTACACCGACGGCAGTAGTGAAGAGCTCAAAATCCCCGCAGAAATCTGGCGCTTTAATACCGAGAAAGCTTCTAAGCTACACTTCACCAAGAAAGAAGTGAAGGCCGTGACTTTTGACCCACGACAGGAACTCGTGGACACCGACGTGGAGAATAACTTCTGGCCACGACGTCCCGTGAAGAGCAAATTCCAGCTTTATAAAGACGATAAAGCCACCAATCCCATGCGTGAGATGACCAAGAAAGAGAAGGTCAAAAAAGATGACCCAAAAAACAAGGACGTGGAAGAGGCCAAAGAAGAGTGAGTCACTTCAATCCTCTTCCTCAATGCACAAAGGAAAAGCTGAGCACAGGATCGAGTGTGGAACTGACTCGATCTGTTCTTTGATGAAAAACTCCATGTTGCCATGTTCATCACAGAGCCAGACTTCGCTGGCACCAGCTGCATAATAGAGCTGCATCTTCCCCAGCATTTCCTGGCGGGTGTTAGAGGGAGACAAGACCTCGACGCAAATCTCTGGAGCGATAGGCAGGCTGTTGGCACGACGATAAGGACGGAAGCGCTCTTTAGTGATCCAAGCCACATCTGCGACTCTGGTGCCTTCTGTTGTGTCAATCGGGCACTCATTGATCACACGGCCGCCACCCATTAAATGGTGTAAGTGACGTCCAATGTCAGACTCATAGCCGCCATGCCATGCAGATGCAGGACTCATCATGATTTTGTTATCCTTGTTGGTTTCGATTTTTGCGGGGATGTCTTTAAGCCAGGGAATGGCGCAGACCTCCGCCCAAGTTAGTGTTCCGGTGCTCATGGCGGCACTTTAATGCCTCCGAAAGGGAAGAAAAGTTTTTTCACACCTGCAAGCCTGCGACATTCTTTGCCTACAACATCATGAAAAATCTCATTCTCACGCTAGCATTGTGCCTCTCTTGGCAGGCGCAGGCGCACACCTTTCATCAATCCACGGCGGAGGCTGAATACAATTCAAAGACAAAGAAGTTGGAGGTTAGTTTGACGGTCTTCATCGACGATCTTGAGCTGGCTTTGATCCGTCAGTCGGAAAAATGGATCTCGTTTGAGAAGACAGCTGAGGCGGAGTTGGATGCGCAGATTCAGACCTATCTAAACAAAAACTTCCAGCTGATGACGGCCAATGGTGGCTCATCCAAACTAACCTGGGTGGGCAGAAAAGTGGATGCCGTCTCAGTGCAAAAAGAGGATCCCGAGGTGATCCTGTTTTTCGAGCTGGACTTGCCAGATGGATTCTCAGGCATCACGCTGCGGTACGCCATCCTTCAAGATTTGTTTAAAGATCAGATCAATCTGCTGCATCTGCGCGGCAAAGCCAAACCGAGCGAGTTTCTTTTCACTCAAGCCGATGCCGAGAAACGACTCGATGTTGCTCGCTGATTTTTTTATTGAAGCTTCCAGAGCTTCTTGTCACTCCTCACAAAGATAGCTCCGTTACTGATGGCTGGTGTGCAAAGTAGAGTGTCATTGAGTTCGATGGTGTGAATGACTTCGCCTTCCTTGGCTGTGGTGTCGATGACTTGGAAGTCGCCACGTTCACTGACGATGTAGATGTATTGACCCGCAGCGACAGGTGATCCGCTGAGTGGACCTTTGAGTCGAAGTTTCCAAGCTTCATCTCCATTGGCGATGCTGGCTTTGATGAGAACTCCGGTGCCATTGAGCACGTAGATCGAGTCGCCAATCACTAGCGGGCTGCCAGTGCCTGGCTTGAGACCTGCCGCGCGCCAGAGTTGCGAGGCTGCTCCGCGTTCTGGAGCCAGAGCGGTGAGCCCATTGGAGGGAACATAGATGGCATTTTGAGTCACCGCAGAGCTGGGGATCGTGCCTGCACCGTCCGTGTAATCCCATTCGATCTCGCCGGTCTTGGGGTTCACGCCAGTGAGACCTTTGCTGGATTGGAGCGCGACGACATTTTGGTAAACCACAGCGCTGGTCCAATTCGCGGCTTTGGGGCGCTCCTTCTTCCAACGATTTTTCCCCGTGACCACATCAATGCCGACGGCGATGGATTCACTGTCGTTTTCACTTTGAACGACGAGCGTCTCATCCAGGACCACAGGAGAGGAAGACATGCCGAGGCTATTGCTGGCATTCGAATAATCGTAAGTTAGACCGCGAAGCCAAAGTAGATTACCATCCAGATCAAAAGCAAAAAGATCGTTGGATGAATACAGGGCAAAGACGCGCTTGCCATCGCTGCACGGGGTGGGCGCAGCCACACTGGTCTTGTTATGGGCCATCGTCCGGCCCGTGGCCTTCATCACACGCTCCCAGAGTTTTTTTCCATCCGCAGCACTGAAGCAAAAGACGTGCAAATTGGCCTGATCCGGTCCGCTTGAACAAGTGATGAAAACCTTATCCCCGACGACAATCGGACTGCTCAGCCCACGCCCAGGAAGATCGATACTCCATGCGGCGGCGAGCTTTGGCCCAGGAGCCTTTGTTTCTGTCGAAACCGCGCTGGCGTTCGGACCACGAAACTGCGGCCAATCGGCGGCGGAAAGTAAGGCTGAAGGAAGAAGGATGAGGGATGAAAGGAGATTAAAAAAAGGTTTCATAGAGATGTTTAAAGAAGTTTTGAGTGCAGGCAGATGGCGATGAAAAGGCTTGTTAAAAAAATGAGCAGAGAGCTCCATTTTCCTTTTTGGCTATGGGGCCAGAGTGTTTCACTCAAGCCCCATCCAAAGTGAAAATGCATGAAGGATGCCAATGAGAGGTAGGCGAATCCAAGCCATCTTGCCGCATATCCTGTAAACTCAATGGCCGAATGCTTGAGAGGCAACACTAGGTGACCAGCGATCAGACCAAAGGAGATTGCATAAACGACGATCAACCCCGGGACAAGATATCCAAGGAATGCCTTTTTCATGGCCCCGCCTTCAGGCGGGCAAGATAGAGTTTCATCATCGATCATATAACAACAGTCTTGAAGATCACTTCTTCGCCAAAATCGCCGTGCCGGTGTCATCACAAACGCGGAGCTGGAATTGCCATTCGACGGTCCAGGATTCGGTTTGTTCGTTTTGACAGCATTTGACGAGGATCGAGTTTTTGCCCTTCTTGAGTTTCACGGGCAGTTTGTATTGATCCAGTTTGGCGCCGCGATGGTATTCATCACGGGCGAAGAGGAGTTCGCCATTGAGCCAGACTTTCCAGCCATCCTTACAGCCGAGTCGGATCTGGGCGTCACGTGCCTCGACTGAATCAAACTCGGTGTAGGCATAGCCGGTGACCTCTTTGAGCATGGTGAAGGGCTTGTTGAAGTCGATCTGGCCATATTCATCCTTGCTGGTGAAGTCGATCCATTTGGCCTCGGCGTTTTTGCCCGGATAGCTAGCATCTAACTTGATTTCTTTTTCAGGGGGGAACTCGGTATCGAATCCTTTGCGCTCCACATTGGTGAAGGGGGCGATGAGTTTCCAGTCCATGAGAAACCCGAAGTGTTTTGGCAGATCGACGGGCTTGCCGAGGTCCTTGAGTTTTTTGGCCAAGTCCTTGATCTGATCTTCATCGCGGGCGCTGTTCATGGCCTTCAGATAAGCATTGGTCGCCTCGTCTTTGCGGCCCTGAGCCAGTTCTTCATCGCCCGCATGCAGCAGCTTTGACACGGGGTGACGACGCAGCTCGCTGCTCGGATCTTCTAGAAGAGAAGGTGTGATCTTTTCGGCCAATTCGGGCTGCGCACGCTGAATAAGATCAAAAGCCACGACTCGTGGAGCAGAGCTGTTTTTCGTATCGGCTAAAAAGGCCTGCACAGACTCAATGGGCAGCTTTTTGGCCAAGATCGCCTGATCCGCGATTACGCCGACAGCCGCGCGTAACCAATTTTCAGCGAGCGGGTTGGCTCCGTTCATGCCAGCGAGCACTTCTGGAAGTGTGCTAGGATCAGCCTGGGTGAGCTGCTGCCAAGCACGGGTGGCTTTTTCATTTCCCGACCCTTCACGATTCACGGCGCGAATATCTTCCAGCGGAGCACTCAGGCTGGCGGCCTGGACGGCAATGGAACTGAGGGTGAGACAACTGATCAGGGCGGCTTTCATGCGTGAGTGGATGCTTTCACAAAGAACGGGGATCGCCAAGACACAGTTTCGAGCTCCGTGCATTTTTATTGGCCAATACTTTGGAGCAACATCCGTCCACGCATCGCCAAGCGACGCGGAGACGCTGGCGACATTCTTTTCATAGTGACCTCACCACCATGAAAAGAAACGACCCTATCTCCCATCTGATGACCCGTAACGTGATCACCGTGCATCACGGCGATCCGATTTCCAAAGTCCGTGCTTTGATGCAGGAACACAGTGTTCATCACATTCCTGTTGTTCAAGGTGACCAGTTTGTTGGCATCATCAGCTGGAGTGACATTCTCCGCGTGAGTTTTGGTGATACCTTCCAGACGGACGAACGCACCGTTGATGCCACGCTTGATCACACTTTTTCCATCGAACAAGTGATGCAAAAAGAGGCGATCACGTTGCAAGAGACAGGCAGTGTGCGCGAAGCCGCTGAGATCCTTGTGGCCAATACCTTCCATTCCCTGCCGATTCTTTCTAGCAGCAAGCTGGTCGGCATGGTGACGACGACCGATCTGATCAAGTATTTGCTTCAGCAGTTTTAGCTTATTCCATCCCCAGCACTTTCCAGAGAAAGGCCCATTCGTCAGCGGTTTCTTCAATGACTTTGGTGAGGGCGCTGCCAGCACCGTGACCGGCATTGGTTTCGATACGGATCATCACTGGCGGTGCATCTTTGGCTTGGCATTCCTGAAGGCGGGCGGCGAACTTGAAACTGTGGGCGGGGACGACACGGTCGTCGTGATCAGCTGTCGTGACCATGGTGGCTGGGTAATGGGTGCCGAGCTTCAGGTTATGCAGTGGGGAGTAGGCGTAGATGGCTTTAAACTCGTCGGCGTTTTCGCTGCTGCCGTAGTCGCTCTTCCAGGCCCAGCCGATGGTGAATTTGTGAAAGCGCAGCATGTCCATGACACCCACCGCTGGCAGAGCAGCTCCGTAGAGCTCAGGACGCTGAGCCATGCAGGCACCGACGAGCAGGCCGCCGTTGCTGCCGCCCATGATGGCTAGCTTCTTCGGTGAGGTGTAGCCTTCCTTTTGCAGCCACTCGGCACAGCCGATGAAGTCATCAAAGACGTTTTGTTTCCGCAGCTTCGTGCCTGCGAGATGCCACTCCGCCCCATACTCGCCACCACCGCGCAGATTGGCCAAGGCATAGACGCCTCCAAGCTCTAACCAGATGGCGCGGCCGATGGAGAAATTCGGTGTGAGGCTGATGTCAAAGCCGCCATAGCCATAGAGCAGGGTGGCGTTGGTGCCATCCAGCTTGAGGCCTTTTTTGTGCACCAGAAACATGGGCACTTTGGTTCCATCTTTGCTAGTCACGAAGACCTGTTTCGTTTCATAAGGACTGGCATCAAAATCGACCTTGGGCTGCTTCCATAGGCTGCTTTTTCCACTGGCGACATCGTATTGATAAATGGCACCTGGAGTCGTGAAACTGGTGAAGATGTAATGGGTGAGCTTGTCTGCGCGCTTACCGCCAAAACCACCGACGGTGCCGATGCCTGGTAGATCGATCTCACGCACTTTTTTGCCTGCCAAATCATAGGCTGTCATGGCGGAGCGGGCATCTTGGAGATACTTACAAAGCAGCTCGCCGCCGATGCAGGAGACGCTATCAAGCTTGTGCGCGCTTTCAGGAATGATCTCCTGCCACTGATCACGATCAGGCTTGCTGATGTCGATAGCGATCACGCGATAACGTGGAGCTTTGAGATCGGTGAGGAAGTAGAAGACGGTGCCGACGTTTTCAATGAAACTGTAGGCAGCGTCGAAGTCATTGAGCAGCTCGATCACCTTGGCATCGGCCTGCGTGAGGTCTTGGTAAAACAGGCGGTTCTTGGGATCAGTGCCGTTGGTGACATTGTAGATAAGGTAATGACCATCATCCGTCACACCAGCATGCAGGCCCCAGTCGGGTTGATCTGGGCGTGCATAGATCATCTTGTCTTCGGATTGCGACGTGCCTAGCTTATGAAAATAGACCGTTTGGTTTTTGTTCGCCTCTGTGAGAGCCGCGCCATCCTTTGGTTTGGGAAAACGGCTGTAATAAAAGCCGCTGCTATCCTTGGCCCAGGAGGCGCCGCTGAACTTCACCCACTCAATGAGATCTTCCGTATCCTTGCCTATGGCGATGTCTTTGACGCGGAATTCCTGCCAGTCGCTGCCGGCTTTGGAGACGCCATAGACCAGCCATTTGCCATCCTCACTCGGGGCCGTTTCTGTCAGCGAGGTGGTGCCTTCTTTGGAAAGAGTATTCGGATCGAGTAGCACGCGAGCCTCAGCATCGAGGGAGTCGGTCACATAGAGCACGCTTTGATTTTGCAGGCCTGAGTTCCGATTGAAGAACCATTTGCCACCATGCTCAAAGGGGATGCCGGTGCGCTCGTAGTTCCAGGCCTTTTTGAGTCGCTCGGCGATCTGTTCGCGCTTGGGGATGCTTTTGAGAAAGCCAAAGGTCACTTCGTTTTGCGCCTTCACCCAGGCCTTTGTTTCCTCGCTGTTATCGTCCTCTAACCAGCGATAGGGATCAGCGACCTTCGTGCCGTGGTAATTGTCGATGATGCTCTCGTCTTTTCGGGAGACAGGATAGGTCAGTGTTTGAGCAAAAGTGGAGGCGGACATAAAGCAGAGCAAAAGACTAGCGCGCATTCCTCTACAGGAGCGCGCGCCAAGCTGGCCGCAACAGCGAGAATGCTTGGGTTTCAACTCACCGAGACTTGTCTATTTTTTGTCACAAAAAGATTTTCTGTCAGGAAATAAACTTTCTGTCAAAGAGAGTGTAGCCACCACGAATGTTAGAGCACGATCACTTTCTTCCCCACTTCCTCGCAGTCCAGTCGGACCTGCGGGCATTTATCGGGGCGGCGGTGCGTGATCCAGCCACTCGGGAGGATGTTTTTCAAGAAGTTGCCATGATCCTTTGGAAGAAATTTGAGCGTTATGATCCAGCTAAGCCCTTTGGGGCTTGGGCTCGGGGCATTGCGTCCCGAAAGATCCTGGAGGATCATCGGATGAAGGGGCGGCTGCCAGAGTCCTGCACGCCAGAGGCGCTGGAGATGCTGTCTGCTGGCTTCATGGCCGATGAGGCTGAGTCTCCCTGGGAGGCACGGGAAACGGCGCTGAACCAGTGCCTAGATACACTGCCAGAGCGCAGTGCTCGTTTTATCCGCGACCGCTATCATGTGGGCCAACCCATGGAGGCGATGGCTGCTGAGGCCGGTCTCTCCGTGGACGCCCTTTACCAAACCCTCAGCCGCCTGCGCCGTCAGTTACGTGACTGCGTGCAGCGTCGGTTGGGACTCACCCTAGAATCCGAATGAAGCCTGACCCCCGCAGCGCCGAGTTTATCACTCTCATTGACCGTTGGCTGGATCAAACCGCCACCGCTGAGGAAGCCGCACGCCTCTGGCAGGCCGTGGCCGAGTGTCCTCAATGCGCTGCCGCATTGGCTGCTGCGTCCCGTTTTGAATCCCTGTTGGCGGAGGCCGTCAGTGAGCGGGCCAGTGAGATAAAAATGCTGGCTCCTGCTGTGCGGTCTATTGACCAGAAAGAAACCCAAGCTGCACAGCGTCCGCTCCGCCAAGGGACTGCGCAGAGTCCGTGGGGTGCCAAGACGCGTCGTTGGGTGGGTGCCGCAGCGGCAGTCCTCGTTGCGGGTCTGGTCAGTGTCTATTTCTGGAATGAGGCCGGCTTTGAGCGGCCACCTGTCATCGTGCATGAGCTGGTGGGACCGATCCAGCAGCCGCCCCTGAAACTGCCAAAGGCTTCAAACAAGACTGTAGTTTCTGAAGCACCGAAGATCACAGAGAGCGCAGCCCAAGAGCCTAAAGAGCTGCTCACCGAGCATTTGGATCGTTTTTTCCTGACGGGCGTGTCTCTGGATAATATTCCACTTAGCCGTGCCATCGGCATTCTCCAAGGGCAGCTTAATGAAGTGAATCGGGATGCAGCGCTGGCGCTGGATCAGCTCCGAGTTCTGGTGCCAACGGGTGCCTCCCAGCGGCGGATCACCTTTCATAGCGGTCCGATTCCTTTCTTAAAAGCGGTCCGCGCCGTGGCTGCGCTGGCAGGCTGTGAGGTGGAGGTGAGTGAGCCACAGATCACCATCACGATCCAGCAGAGCATCTATCCTGAACTGGTGAAAAAGCGCGTGCTATCAGACATGCTGGCAGGTCGTCTCAATGCCAGTGGCAGCCCGTCGATCAGTGATCCTGATCGGCTAGCAGCTCTGCGTGCAGACGCCGAGTCTCTAGGCGTGAAGCCTGCTATCGATGGCAGCGTCGCCATCACCCGCGGTCAATGGGAGGCCTTGAAGATGCTGACTGAGACCCGGGATCTTCTGGGTCGCCTGCCCATGCCCAGCTACGCCATCTATGCCGTGCCAGGGAATAATCAGCCAGCCAGCAATCGCGTACTGACTGCCAAGGAAGTGGACGAGGAGCGCAAAAAGATCGTAGCAGCCAAGTCCGTGCCTTTGATCATTTTCACCCCACAGCTGGCCTCGCCCACGAATCGAGCCCCCATCCAGTTTTTGCCCTATGGGAACACGGTTTCTTTAACTTTAAACCCAGCCTACGATCCAGGGGCAGACCGCCGACAAAACATGGGGCCGCAGCCAAGTGCTGATCCAGTGGTGGTTGCTACGGGCGCGATAGTTGATTCACCACCAGGACAAGGCCAGATAGTGGGTGCAGCCACAATTAACACTAACGGAGATGGTTTGGGAAAAGATGGAAACGTCCAGTTTGCTTGGGGCGGTACTAACACATATACCGGCGGCAATACAAACGTTCAGTCGGGCGCTTTGGTAAACATTGGTTCTGGATATAACATCGTAGCTCGTACGGCCAGCCAGAGCTCCAACTCCACCAATGTTTTTCAGGGAAATGCCCAAGCTGAAGCGATGGCTATGGCCACTGATCATTCCGCTTCAACGGGTGCTAACCTGATCGTCGTTCCCGTACCACCGCCAACTCCTCCAGCAGCGCCTTGAGTCTTTTTTCTTTTCTTGCCAAACCAATCCATCATCTGTAAAACCTTCAATTCCAAGCCCAGCCATGAACCTTAACCGTCTCTCAAAGATCACTGCAGCACTCTTTTGCCTGAGTGCTCTGATCCAGACCTCCTCAGCTCAGTCAGCGTCCTCAACAGCGGTCGCTGTGCCCTTGCGCTTTACTTTAAAAAGCCGCACGGCCACAGTTGCTGTGGAGCGTGGCGTGCAGCAGGTCGTCATCGAGCAAAAAGCTGGCGCTGGCTGGAAGCCGATCAGCGTTTACTATCCTACCGCCAATACCTGGGCCGCGGTGCGCCGTGTGACCGTGAATCTGCCCTCCTCTATCCCAGCTTCCGAGTTGCGGGCGCAGGGCTATCGTGGAGCCAAGTTCCCATCGCGCTTCCTGAGAGGCAAACGCAGCTTTGATCGCAAAGATCTCAATGCTAACAATGGCATGCTTTCCCTGAATTCAGGTGGCCCTCTCATGATGAGTAATGCCACTGGCACAGTCACCGCTGTTGCCGATTCAAGAGCTACGACGGCTCAAGCAGTCGAGTCGGACATCTGGCAGATTGTGGGAGATCAGGTGTATTTCTTCAATCAATACCGCGGTCTGCAAATCCTAGATCTGAGTGATCCGACACTGCCCGTGCGCGTGGGCAGCCTGCGTCTGCCAGCCAGTGGCGAGCAGATGTTCCTGCTGGATCAGGCTGGATCGACCGTCGCTCTTCTCGGCCGCTCCAATGACAAAGCTCGTCAAGGTGCTGCCACTGTCTGGCTCATTCGCGTGACCGCTGGCGTGCCTGCTTTGATCGGAGAAGTGCCGCTGGAAGGTGCCATCACAGATACTCGCCTGATCGGCACGACACTGCACGTTCTTTGCAGCGTCTGGTCACAGAACTCCAGCACTTGGAATCCTGAATCAGTCCTCACTAGCGTGGATCTTTCCAACATCGACGCGCCGCAAAGACTCGGCACCCTACGTTTCCCTGGTTGGCCGTCGGCTCTACAGGCGGCTGAAGGTCATCTGATGATCGGCACGTCCCGCTCGTCTGGTTATGGTTCAAACGTTCACGTCATTGATGTTGCTGCGGCTCCAGCCTTGGTAAAGACGCTCACGCCGCGTGGTCAGATTCAAGACAAGTTCAAAATGAACATCGTTAATGGTGCCGTGGTGACCGTCTCCCTTGATTGGCAGAATTGGTCAAATCGTCAGACATGGGTGGAAACTTTCCCGCTCGCCGGAAGCACCGTCACGACCTTATCCGCTATTGAGCTGCTGAGCGCCCGCAATGAGCAGCTGCACGCCACTCGTTTTGATGGAGATCGCTTGTATGTCGTGACCTTCCGTAACACCGATCCACTCTTCATCGTGGACATCGCCGATCCCTCAGCTCTGGTGCTTTCAGGTGAGCTCGAGGTGCCAGGCTGGAGCACCTATCTAGAGCCTCTTGGAGATCGCCTTCTTGCTGTCGGTGTGGAGGACTGGCGCGTCACGGTCTCACTCTTTGATGTGACAGATGTTACCGCCCCGACCCTGCTCTCACGCCTGCCTCTAGGCGCTGAAGGCACCCACAGCTGGAGCGAAGCCAACTATGATGAGAAAGCGGTCGAGTATCTACCTGATCAGGGTGTGGTCATGGTGCCATTTCAAACGTGGGGCTGGGGAGCGGGTGGTGGACAGAAAGCCATCCAGATCGTTAATGTCGGAACAGATGCCCTCACCATGGGCACCACGATCAATCATAGCTTTAATCCCCGCCGTGGCAGCTGGATTGCTGGTCACTTTGTCACCATCTCAGGTCAGGAGCTGCTCGTGCATGGCACAGATGCCACAGACACCGCCCCAGAGGTCACTTTGTCGCTAGCTTGGCGTACGGACCGAGTGGTGCCATTTGGAGATTACCTGGTGCAGATTGAAGATGGTAGCACTGGCTGGTACGGTGGTTGGTTCATCCGCAGCATCGGCAGCACAGGTGGAACTTCGGCTAAGCTGCGCATCTCTCCTGCTAGTGATCCTGATTCACTCCTGCAAAGCGTCGATCTAGGTGCTGGTCGGGTGGTCGGTGTGACTCAGAAAGACAATCGCCTCTATCTGGCCCAATGGGTGCCTGCTGCGGATAGTGCACCACAGAGCTTACGCACAGTCGTTCTAGAGCTTGGCGCACCACCCACAGTGACGGAAGTTAGCCGAGTGGAGCATGATCTAACTGGGCTCAGCGAATACCAGATGAATCTCGATTCTGTTCAGCCGCTTTGGACAAGTGCCCAAACACTCGTCTGGTATATCCCAATGCAGATGCAGCGCTGGTGGGGTTGGTGGGGGCCCGTTTATGCAATTAACAACATCCGGCCTGCCGTCATTTCCTTGAATACGACCGCTGCCGCCCCCCTACGAGTAGCAGCCAATACAACGGCACCCATCCTCTCCATAACTAATCCAGCTGCCGTCCTATGTCCGCTGAGTGTAGGTGCCTCAGGCATTACCGCTGCTCAAGCTCAGTCAGTGAATGTCAGAGGCAGTCTGCGTGGCACTAGCCGCGCCTTTGTTGAAGCAGGCTTCATTTACTTCAGCTATGATACTGCTGTAGAGCCTGTGGCCAACACAGTTAGCACAACCACGCTTTCTCAAGGCGCTGCTTCTTTCACCATCAAATCGGTGGCCCTCAGCTCAGTCATTTATCCCTATTACAACTACGACTGGCGTGTGGCCTCATGGCTGCAAGTGGTGGACTGGCGTGCAGCTGAGCCTGTGCTTCGTGATCCAGTTTCAATCCCAGGTCAGTTGTTGAGTGTCGCTCAGGCAGATGCTCAGGGGGCCGTGATTCTGACCAATTCTGATCAGCAAATCAGCACGGCCGGCAGCGCTACACGTGTGATCCAGGCCAGTGGCTATGATGGCGTCAGCGCTTGGCAGCTGGACAACTACATCACCGCGACTCCTTTTTACTCTGCTAGCACCACTGACGGCACACGCCTTTATCTTGCAAAGGAAGCAGGAAGCAAAGGCGTAGTAGGAGTCGGTTACAATAGCATCACGGGTCGCTTAGCCCAGATCAATTCATGGACTACCACAGAAGTGCCATCCTTGTTGAATGTGATTAGCGGCCACGTTTTAGCCAGCAGCTACGGCAATCTGGAAGTCGCTAGTATCGCCGCCGCTACAGGTGTGCTGACACCCGTTGCCTCCTTTGATACACCGACCAATCTTTGGCTCCAAGTCAATCGTGCCGTCTTCACACCGAATTTGGATCTCTGGATTCCTGCTGCAGATTATGGTGTCGAGTTTCTTCAGCGCAGCTCATTGGCTCCTTAACCCATTTGGTTAACTCGCTAGAGTGGAAAGGCCTCCCAAGATTTTTTTTGGAGGCCTTTTCTTTGGCCGATGAGGAGATCATTATGCTCAACAAAAAGCCCCGCAGCTCTTTCACGGAGCACTGCGGGGCATAGCTTTATCAAGCTTGAAGGATTACAGAGAAGCCTTCAGAGCGGAGGAAGCAACGAAACGGACGCTCTTGGAAGCTTTGATCTTCATGGATGCGCCAGTCTTTGGGTTGCGACCTGTGCGAGCTGCACGCTTAGCGACCTTGAAGGTGCCAAAGCCGATGAGCTGCACGCTACCGTCTTTCTTCACGCCCTTCGCGATTGCGGAGAGAACAGCTTCAAGAGCTTCGCCTGTGGCGCGCTTGGTGACTTCACCGCCGAGGTTTTTTTGGATGAGTTCGAGGAGTTGGGCTTTGTTCATGCTATTATTTTCGGTTGTTGCTGGTATTGATGCTCAGGCATTTCCGCCATGGGATTAAACGGAATTGTCATTGATTAAAAGGCTATTCAGGCCTTTCCGTCAAACATAAAATATTCACAAAACCTGCGACTAGGCTGTTCCATGAGTTACCCCAATTTGAAAAACCTCTTGATTCCTGACTTCAACCCTTCCGTGCACCAGTCTGCATTCCTTGCTCCAGGCTGTTCCGTGCTCGGTTCAGTGGAGTTAAACGCTGAGTCAAGCATTTGGTTCGGCGCGGTTTTGCGCGGTGATATTAATTCCATCATTATCGGCGCTCAGTCTAACGTTCAGGATGGTTGTGTGCTGCATGTGAGCGACGATTTCCCCTGCATTTTAGGGGAACGCGTGACGGTTGGGCATCGGGCCGTGGTTCATGCCTGCACCGTTGGTGATGAAGTTCTCATTGGCATGGGTGCCATCATTTTAGATGGTGCCGTCATCGGTGCCCGCAGCATTGTGGCCGCAGGTTCATTGGTCACCAAGGGGATGCAAGTGCCGGAAGGATCATTGGTTATGGGCTCGCCAGCACGGGTCGTCCGCCCCCTCACCGAGGCTGAACAACAAGCCAACGCTCAACTAGCTTTAAAATATGTCGCCATCTCAAGGCGCTATCTTGAATTGGATGTCTCGTCGCTATTGGCCCAAGCTTCCAACGCTCCCTCAACTTAGGCAGTGCTTTAAAACGGAGGTGCTTGGCGTCGGCAGAGATCGGACTTTTTGTGGTCCTAACCCAACCAATAGTCCTCTAACTAACTGGGCTGGAGTTACGTGCATTTCCGCACGCCATGGGTGATATGAGACTGTTCGTGATTCGAGTTTCTAATCGCAGGATTAGCAGAATTAGCAGGAATTGGTTCTGACCTGTAAATGGAGTGTCCAGTTGCTTTATTGTCTCCGACTCATACGGCTAAAGTTACTCTTCGTTCCACATCCTGCGCGTCGTGGATTGATCGCTAGATTCAGAAATGGCCTCTCTTTGCAGACGGTCGCGGCTTCATGGACAAGTAGTCTTTTCTTGTCTTTTCGGGAAGTTTTTCAAGGGCGTAGCGCAGCATGGTGCGCGGCATTTGAGCGGCGGTTGAGTCCAGAAAGATTTGCAGCGCCTTCACATCGCGTTTGCCGACCTCACGGAGCATCCAGCCGCAGGCTTTGTGCATGAGATCGTGCGGATGGGACAAAAAGAGGGCGCTGAGTCTGAGGGTGTCGGCGAAGTCTCCTGCGCGGATGAACGCCTGCGTGGCAAGGACGGCAATGCGCTGTTCCCAGAGACTGGTCGAGGCGGCGAGGGTATCGAGCACGGAGCGATCTCGCTTGAGCAACCAAGCACCGAGGATGTGCGGGGCGCTGCTATCGACGAGGTCCCAGTTGTTGATCCATTTCGTGTTGGCGAGGTAGAGGCTGATGATGCGCTGCTGAGTGGCGGTGTCCTTTTTTGCCCGACAGAATCGACGTCCGAGCACCAGCAGGGCGAGGAGCCGTTCTTCATGCCATTCGGAGCGCATGAGGTCCAAAACGTCCACCTCACTGAGTTCATCGGTGTGGGGAAGGTCCGCACGGAGTTGTGGCACTTTGAGTCCGAGAAAGCGATCTCCTTCGCCATAGTCGCCGGGGCCTGTTTTGAAGAATCGCCGAGCGATGGCCGCTTGTTCGGGAGTCGCGGCTTGGCGTAGCTTGTGACGGAGGTCGGGGAGGTTCATGGGTGGCAAGATTGCTTCCTCATCAGTTCGCTTACAAAGCGCTCCGGCTCATCCGGCGTTAGCACGATGGTTTTTCCACTCAGGCGCAAGACCACAGTGCGGTGAATGTCGGTGGCGTAGGCGCGATAGGAACCCAGTGTGCGGTTGTGATACCAGCCAGTGAAGGAAAAGAGACCGCCGTTGCCAAAGCTACGGAGGCTGTGGCGCAGGATGTCGGGCTGATACTCGGCGGATTCGAGGCCCTGTCGCAATAGTTTGGTTTTCCAGCAGAGGCGGTGAATGAGGATGGCCTCTGGCGTGAGACTGTAACCACGCACGGTGCAGAGTGCGGCACCGATGAGCAGCGCCAGTGGCAGCACGCCGAACCAAAAGTCGAGGCTACGAAAATCGCCGAAGGCCAGTGCATGCCTTTCTTGAATAGCGACGCCTACACAGATCAGCGCGGCCGCCACGCTGATGATTCGTAACAGAGTGCTCCAAGTGGCTCGGTAGTGCGTCATGATGCGGTGCGTTATGAGTGAACTTTCAAACCTGGCTCAGTTACCGGATGGATTATTTGGATCCGAAGGAATGCGGCTGAATCGAATGAGCAGCGCTGCGATCAAGATCGGCGAACCTAGAATGGCGACGGCGAGAAGGATGTTCATGGCCTGGGAGTCGAGGTGCGGTGGCTGGCGTTGATTGGCGAGGAAGAGCTGGTGGTCGAAAAAAGTGGCCCAGATGAGCTCGGAGGCGGCGAACCAGCGTGACCAGCTGCGCAGGTACTGGCAGGCGATTTGGAAGTTCGCGGGCTGCCGCCAATACTCCGGGTTCGGCACATTGATGACGTGAGGTGGTAGCCGGTGCATGAAGCTGATCAAACCAACGATGAAGACTGCGGTGCCGAGATGCAGCGGTAAGGTGCCCAAACCCCAAGCACCTCTCAAGTGCCAACCGTTGGCACGGCCCGCCATGTCAAAGTGGCTGGCGATGCGTGCTGGAAGATCCGGCGTGAAGTCGAGATGCAGTTTCACCAGCGCCCCTGCCGCCAGCAGGAGGACGATCCAGGAGAGAAGGCCTTTTTTCATGATCGCTGCTGGTTACAGGAGTTTGAAAAGCTGCCCAATGAGCACTTTCGAAAGAAGCTCAGCCAGGAGCAGGGTGATAACAAAGGTGCCCACGGCCTTACCGCCACGGAGATTGCAGCAGTAGGAAAAGGCCTTCCACATCAGCGCCACCATCCACACGGTGCAGGCGAGCATGAAAAGCGTGACAAGGCCGAAAACGACGGCGTCAGGCCCTGCGGGAGGTAATTGAGGTATTTGGCCGGGTTTGAGGCCGATGATGGATTTCGTGAGCGCCTCACTGAAACGATGAAAACCAGGCGTGAGGCAGGCGAGCACCGTCAGCACAGTGGGCCAGCGGGCGAAAGCCTGGGTGCCGAGCAGGTCGATGCTGCGGAAAGCGGTCTTAGAGATGATCCGGCCTGCAATCAGCAACAGCACCGCGAGGCTGAGCCAGTCGATCAGGCCCTCGGACACGAAGAACCACCAAGGGCCACTTTTGCCCGCATGAGTGTCCAGCACACCGTCGAAATGCAGCCCCTGAGGTGCTCCGATGAGGCCCGCGAGCACTATGGCAGCAAGGCCAAGGGCTAGCGAAGTGCCTCCGGCGATGCGGACGAAGGGATGGAAGAGAATTTGGCTCAGTTTCATGGCGTGGGAGGCGTGGGTTGGAGCTTGGCGATGACTTCATCGAGTCGATTGCGCACGGTCGGGTAACTGACTTTCAGCAGCGCAGCCATTTCCTTGAGGCTGCCGCTGGCTTTGACGAAGTCGCAGATGAAGGCCTGATCCTCCGCCGAGAGGGCGGCGAGCACAGGCAGCGGATAAATCCCCTCCACCTCGGTGCCACAGTGATCGCAGGCGAGCCGCTTGACCTGGAGTCGATGCTCACAGCTCGGGCAGGTGACGGGAAAGCGCTTCATTGAAGATAATTGAATCTAAGTTTAATTATATTCAAATGTAATTTAATAATATTAAATCAACGCCTAGGAGATGAATGTTCATGTGTGGAGTTTTAAACTGAGTGGAAAATTTGGACTCGTCGATTGATCCCAAGCCAGCTCACCTCGGAGCAGCTTTGTAAATACCTCATGAATCTCTTCCAGAAATGCTGAGTCTTTTGGCAGATGGTACGCCAAAAGACTCAACCACAACTCAAGCAGCCTATGGCGACTTCAAAAGCCGCGATCTTTGAATGAAGTGTAGGACCTGCCCACACCGGTTATGCGCCGAGGAGTATGCTCGCGTTAGTCGAGCCGGAGGAAAGAGCAGCGCGTGAGCGTTTTGGAACCGGAGCGCAGCGGAGATAGACAGCCAAAGGCTGCCCGGAGGGTGAGCGAAGCGAATCAATGCTCCAGCCCTCTGGAGCTTTTCGGAGGCCGAGGGACATTCGGATGCGCCTGAGGACCGACGTACTCCAGGACGCTATCGCGCTCATCGGGACCCTCCTTTCGCTTTCAGCCAGGTGCTCAGCGCTTTCACATTTTGCACGAAGTCGAGACTGTAGATCACACCACCGGCAGGCTTGGTTTTTTTGCCGCTAGCATCGCGCATGATGCCGCGCTCGTCGTCGGTGGCGGTCCAGGAGCCGTTGGGGTTTTGTTCGCTAAGGATAGTGGCGATGTCGGCGTCGGTGGGTGGAGAGGACCAACGTTCTTTTTCGGTGCGGGGAAAGGTGACTTTTTCACCACGCGCGACCTGACTGCCGGTGGCTTGCAGAGCATCGAGTTCGCTGTCCCAGACCCAGCCGTAATTGGAGGAGGCTTTTTTATCGGAGTAAGTCAGCTCGAAGCCTTTGCCACCGGCGCCGCGCTCGAAGTAGAGGGGCTTGTTGGTGTTGAGTTCGTAGAAGCGGGCGAGCTGGTTGCCGGGCAGGAGCACGGTGCGGAGGTAGCTGGTGGCTTTGGCGACGGGCGCGAGATATTTTTTGTCGCCCGTTGCAGCGGTGAGCTTCAGCAGCGCCCACATGGCAGCTTGGCTTTCGCGACCGCTGATGGCGGTGGGCTCGAACTGGCGGCTCCACACGGGCTGCATCTCGGCGTTGTATTGTTGCGCCCAGGCGGGCTGTGGATCGGGCATCTGCGCGAGCAGGAGGAAATCGCCGCCGCGTTTGGCGGCATCGAGGTATTTTTGATCGCCGCGAAGCTCCCAGGCGAGCAGCAGCGTGCTCATCAAAGTGGCGTGCGTGTTGTCATTGAGCACATAGCAGCCGCTGAAATCCTTCGGCCACTTGCGCGGCCAGTCGGCGGGGTAGTTGCCGGGTTTGATCGGATACTTGTCCGCTGGCGGCGGCGAGGAGGGCGCGTCGTCGAAATTCGCGCTCCAACCGCCCGCCGGATACTGCGTCATGAGGATGGTGCGCAATGCGAAGTCAGCCGCCTCTGTGATCTCGGCATCCTTACCGCCGAGCGCGTGATCGACTCGCACCAGCAAGCGAGTGGCGGCTTGCGATACATCATCGTCATAAGTGGAGTAATTGTGTTTCTCCTGACGACGCCAGTTGTGCCAGCCAGCTTCGCGTGTGGCGGTTTGCCTTCGTGGAATGAGTTTCCCATCCGCATCGCGACGATAGAGCTTCGATTCGCGGCCTTTGGCATCGAAGTGGCCCGAGTAATCCCAACCGCCCGAAGCGAGCTGCGTGCGCGAAACACACCTCGCGGCCTCGACGGCGGCTGCAAGGCATTGGGCATCCTTCGTGGCTTCATAAGCATCCAACATCGCCATCGCGACCGCAGGCGTCCCCGGCGGCTGAATCCAGATCGTGTCTGGACCGGGAATGCCTTCCGCTTCGCGCAGCGTGAAGTCAGCGCTGTAGCGATAAACGTAGCCGCCGTGGGACGCCGCGTGGGAGTGGTAGAAGGTGACGGCCTTGACCGTCGCAGCGAAGACTTCGGCAGGCGTCGCGGCCGTGGCGAACGGCGGAATGACGAATGACGAGATCAGAATGACGAAAGAATGTCGAAGGCCAAAGTACGAAGAGTTCATGGTTGAAAAGTAGTTTCTAGATTGGCCACTGCTGGGAGAGGAGGTGGCAATCTGTTTAGACGTTTTCGTGCTAAGAAGACCAAAGCTGGACCGAGGAGTCCGATGAGGAAAAACCAAGTCCACCACATTGAAGACCTCCCTCTGGGAGACCTAGCAGCAGCCACTACGCCACTAGTTGCCTTCGGAAGCTGCGAGAGCAGCGGTATCATGAATTCTTTCGCCTCTGGCTGGTGATATTGGTTTTTTGTTGGGTTCGGATCTGTCACCAATTGAAACCATTCTCCGCGCTCATTACGGACAGCCAGTTCAGAGAAATTGATGTCATCCCAATCATAAGTGAACTGATGTTTCTCGGCTGATGGCAGTGTGATCTCAAATGGACCAGTCAATGGCAGCGAGAACCTAGCTGAAGGTGATAGAGGGAGTATATACCGCTTACCTTCTCTACCTACTGTTCCGATTGGAGTCACATAAACTGTCTCTTGCGATTGATTAACAACCGAGAAGCTCGTCAGAAACCCCATGGCCATGGGGTTCACCATGTTGACGAGCACAAGCCCGTTCATGCAAGTAATCGGCAGACAAAGAAAACCAATACCAAGGACCAAACGCCAGATGATTTTGTTCATAACCTTGTTGGATTGGTATGAATTGGGGAACGCCTAAACAAACGAACGAAGGTGCACCTAACTTACTCCGCCTTAATCCCGACGTTTTTGTTCCCGTTGTCGCGGACGGCATCGACCGTGTTGTGGAGGGCTTTGAGCGGGGTGTCGTCGTTGCCGGTGACTTCGACTCGGGCACCGAGGTGCTCGGGGAGGTATGTGCTGAGGAAGCCGCGGAGGCGGTTCATGGGGACTTTTTCGTCGCCGATGAGGACGGTGTCACCGCCGTCGATAACTTTGAGGGTGAGGGTTCCGCCGGAGGAGTTTGTTTTGCGATCACCGTCGCCTTTGCGGGGCTTTTGACCGGATTCGGCGGAGGGCTTACGACCTACGCCATCGCGTTCACCACCTTTTTTCATGCCATCGTCGTCACGCTCACCTGTGCGCGGCTTTTCGCCATCGCGTCCGCCAGTGCGGGGCTTGTCACCATCGCGCATGCCGGGTTTCTTTTCGCCTTCGCTATCGCGAGTGCCGGGCTTTTTGGTGCCTCCGTCGCGTTCGGCATTGGGTTTGCCGCCTTCACGCTCCGCAGAGGGGGTGCCGGATTCGCGGTCGTCAGTGCCGACCTTTCGAGCGCTGTCATCTCTTTGGTTAGCTGGGTGGGCAGTCAAAAAGAAGATCAATCTACCATCTGGGTCGGAAGCAGGGTGTGGTATTTCCCAGACCCAATTTTTCAATTCAGGTGACTCTATCAAAGAATCTTTAAGTGCAATGAAATGCCCTAATTTCGGTGCCCAACCTTTAATTTGAATGATGTCTTGTTGAAAAGTGGTGCGTGTTAGTTCTGTGCCTGGGGGTAACAGTTTTCGAATAATAACTTCGTTCGAATCGTCGGTCGATTGAGGTGTGGCTGCGGGCTTCTTGATTGTCTCACCTTCGCGGACCTTGGGCTTGACTTCTTTTTCAACGGCGCGGGCGGTGGTGAAGGAGTAGCCGACCAGCACGCTGAGCGTGAGGACGAGCAGCGCGTGAAGCCAGGGCTGGCGGGTGGTTGGGTGAGCGATCATGCTGATTCGTTGCCGCAGGGTGGGGTGGTTGCGCACACATGGGGCCAACCCTGCAATGGTCGGTGGTGCGAAAAAGGTTTCCTGAATGCGGAGAAGGGTGTGCCCATAATCCAAACGCTCGGCGGGCGAGAGCAGCGCGAGCGCTTCGGCATCGCAACGCAGCTCGCGGTCGGACTGAAAGCGGCTAACGACGAACCAGACGAGCGGATTGAACCAATGCAGCGCCTGCAATGCGATAGCGACCCAGTTCCAGAGAAGATCATGCTGCTTCACGTGCAGCAACTCATGCAGAAGGACGTGGCGCAGGCTGCGGTCGTCAAAACGCGTCTGCCAATCTTCAGGAAGCAGCAATTTCGGCTCACGCACGCCGACCATGGCCGGCGTGGTGCCTGACGGCATGAGGAAGATCTCAGGCGATGGGATTCCAAGAAGGCGCGTGAGTCGAGAAAGGTGAGACGTGAGATGCGGGTCGTTCGTTCGTGGACGACGACGGAGGAAGGACTCGAATCGACGCTGGCGGATGATTGCGCCTGCAAAAACGGCGAAGGCTCCGACGAGCCAGAGTGTGAGAAGGATCCGGTTTGCAGAAAGGATGCCCACAGATTCAGAAAACCCACCGATTGGTTCAGGAGCGATCATCTGCGGGTTTTCTGAATCCAGCGGAATAATGGATGAAGAGCCATGCACTAAGGCGATGACATTCTTGGATGAAGAGGCCTGCACAGTCTCATCGGACTGAAACCAGCCGCCGAGACCGAAGCCAGCGGGAATAAAAGCGGGAAGCATGAGTTTCATCCCGACGAGCATCCACAATCCAATGCGCCAAGCGGGGCTGAGGCGAGTGCCGAACATGAGGCGCAGTCCAAGCACGGCGAGGATGAGCATGCTGGCTTCGATGGAGGTACGCAGGAGCCAGTGAAGAAGGGTGTCGGTGTTCATAGCGGACTACTTTTTGAGTTTCTTCTCGGCTTGGTTGAGCATTTCACGAAGCGCGGCGAGGTCGTCTTTTGTGACATCGTCACGCTCCATCATGCCGGCGACGAAAGGTGTGAGACGACCATTGAACACTCGGTCGAGAAAACTGCGGCTCTCCTCATGCTGGCACTGATCCTGATCGACGGCGGGTGAGTAACGGAACTCCCGCCCGATGGCCTCCACTGCGAGAGCACCTTTGTCCGTCAGGCGGCGGATCAATGACTGCACTGTGCGCGGCTTCCAATGCAGTCGGCCTTCCAGATCCTTCACGACCTCAGCCAGTGTGCTGTTGCCACGCTCCCACAGTACCTTCATCACCGTCCATTCGGCATCAGAAATTTTGGGGGCGGCCGGAGTTTTTGGAGTGCGTGGCATGTTTGAATTACAATTGTAATCCTGAGATTACAGATGTAATCCTCGAAAAGACAATAATAATGTTTTGGCCTGAAAAAGTCGTTCGTTGAAAAGTAGGAATTTGAGCTGGCTGGAATGGTCTCTGAGCGGATAGTCTCCCAGGATGATGCAACTGGCGCGATTTATTTCGATGACTCTTTTTTGGCTGATGTTGATTCCGGTGCTGTTGCTGCTGGGGTGTCAGTCAAAGATCATTTATTATCCGCAGCCTTATCATGAGGGGAATAAGCGGACGCTGGAAAAGCACAATGGTGTGGTGCTGGAGTATGCGACGGGGCAGGGGCGGCAGGTGGCGCATTATGTGCCAGCGAGGGACGGTACTGCGGGGACGATCTGGATGTGCTTTGCGGGCAATGGATCGCGCGCGCTGGATTGGCTGGCTTTTCGAAATGAGTGGGATGCTTCTTTTGGTTATCTACTGGTGGATTATCCGGGCTATGGCGACTGCGAGGGGAAGCCAAATCCAAAATCGATCAGGGAGTCATCTAAGGCTGCGGTCTTGGCTCTGGCGGGGCATTTGAAAATGACCCCAGAGGCTCTGCGGCCTCGCTTAGCGGTGCTTGGGCATTCGCTGGGTTGTGCGGCAGGATTAATGGCTGCCCAGGATCAAGCGGTGAGGAAGGTGGTGCTGATCGCTCCCTTTACGACGATGACGGAGATGGGGCGGCGGGTGCTGGGCTGGCCGCTGTGTTATTTGAACTTACACCGTTTCGATAACCAGAAATCTCTGGCGGCTGTGGTGCAACAGGGCGCTCGGGTGACGATCTTTCACGGCACGTCAGATGAGGTGATCCCAGTCTCGATGGGGCGCGAGTTAGCGGCAGCGTATCCAGTGGTGGTGACTCTGCATGAGGAGGCCGGACAGGACCACAATTTCATCCTGGGAAACTGCGCTGCAAAGATCGGTGAGGCGATGTCGAAACCTTAGTTCCAACCAAACTTCTTGATGACGGAGCGCTTACGGAGACCTTCCATCCACTTGTCGATGACGCCTTTGGATTTTTCGGCTTGGATGGCGCGTTCGATGTCAGGGCGGACTTCTTTGAGGGGCTTGGCGGTGCCGTGCTTGATGGCGTCACAGGAGATGATGATGTAGGCGGCTTCATCGTCGATGACCTCGCTGATGGCTCCGGTCTTTAAAAGAAAGGCGACGCTTGCGATAGAGGGCTTCATCTGGTCTTTGGCCATCCAATCCCAGGCTCCGCCGTCTTCGGCGTGGCTGTCTTGGGAGTAGGTTTTGGCGGTCGTGGCAAAGTCGGCACCTTTGAGCAGCTTGCCGCGGATTTCGTTAGCTATTTTACGCTGGCTTTCGGGGGTGGCACTGGCCTCTCCACTGTAGCGAGGGACGGTGATGGTGCTGATTTTGATCATGCCGCCTTCGCGCCATTGGTCGATGTTTTTGTTGTAGAAGTCTTCGACTTCTTTTGGGGTAGCGGGGGCTTGTTGGGAGGCTTGCTTGCCACGCATGGCTTGGACGATCATCATCTTTTCACGCAGGGCACGGAATTTTTTCAGGGTCATGCCGCTGCTGGCGATCTCTTTGACAAAGGCGTCTCGGTCGCCTTTGAAGCTGTCTCGAATGATGCCGTTGATATCGTCATCGACCCACTGGGCTTTGATCACGGCTCCGAGGCGCTTGAACTCGGCGAGCACGAGCTCGCGGTCGATGAGGCTGTCTAGGGCTGTGGAGCGCAGGTTAGCCAGTTCACGTGCAAGGGTGTCGGGATTGCTTTGAAGCTGGAAGCGCAGGATTTGCTCCTGGGCATTGACGGCGTCGCGCACTTCGGACTTGGTGACGACGTTGCCGTTGACGACGGCAGCGATGCCGTTGGACTCGGCCTGAGCAGAGAATTGGCTCAGCGTAAGCAGGGTGATGAGCAGGAAAAGGAAGCGTGGCATGGAATGCGAAAAGTCGAGCATGGCTTTAAAGAGCGACGGTTAACCACCAGACGGGGGGCTAGCAAGAGGTAAAACACGTTCTTATGCGGTTAGATCTTGCCTTTTGCTCCGGTTTTCAGCAAACACAAGATTCACCATGAAATATGGACTTTTTGGATCTATGAACCGTTAAGCTCAATCCATCTCCCATGCTTGATCCCTTTGTCACTCTCGCTGAGGCTGGTTTTTCCCAGCAGGGAGAGCTGATCACCGCTGCCGGAGATCACTGGAGTCAGGAGCTGATCGTGAGTCTGGATTGGCTACGCATCGCGGAACTCGTGAGGGCTATTGCCTCCCACAGTGGCTGTGAGCTGGCAAGATCGGTGGTTTTAGAAGATGGATCAGTGGTCTTTGCGATGATCGAACGGCCGACGACGGCCCACCCTCAGCGGGTTTTGGTAAAAATCGCTGGCTGGAATGAATGGGGGGCGACTCCGACGAGCGTGATGCATTTTGCCCGGGAAATTCTGACGGCGAATAAGGCTCGGGGTATTTTGGTCTCTCCGGGAGGCTTTACGCCCGCAGCTCTGTTGGCAGCGCAGGAGCACCGGATCGAGACGGTGGATGCTTCAGCTCTGTATACGGTGCTGCAGGGACTGCCGGCTGAGCGCAGTGACTTTTTTTTCACCATTGCCACGGCAGGTGACTGCTCTACGCCGACCTGCCCAGTCTGTCTGCAAAAGCTGAGTCGCGTGGAGTCGGTGGCGCAATCGGACATTCCCGATTGTCGTGTGTTTGAGGAGAGCTGCCTGATTGCTGAGCCTGTGCATGCCCAACGTGTGGAGGTCGCCGCACGGACTGAGGCGACTTTCCTGCACGAGGTGAAGGCGCGGGAGATTGTTATCTCTGGGGACGCTTTTGGCGACTTTCTCTGCGAGGGACCGGTGACGCTGATGCCTGGAGGCACGCTGAGTGGATCTGTGGCCGCGCGCTCGCTGAAGGTGCATGACGGGGCGGAGTTACTGGGAAGTTTCCGCATTCTGAGTGGACCTCCGCAGTCCTTCATCACAGAGATCCGCCGCTGGCACTGGCTCTGCCGGAGTGATCGGAGGAAGGTGGAATGTGAGCGCGTGCTTTTTGAGCCGCACGGGAAATGACCCCTCGGCACGGGACCTTTTTTGAGAATCATGGAATATTTTCTGCCAAACGTGTTCCCATAGACGAACTCTATTTCGTCTGAAAGTTTGACTGCCATCGTAACGCATGAGTAGTCGCACCTAATCTATCATTCACCATCCGCGACCATGAAAACCCTGTTAACTCTTTTTGCCGCCATGTCTGCCATCATCACTCCTGTCTCTGCTGCTGATCCTGCGCCTGCGGGTAAAACTGAAACAGCCATCATCGGAGGCGGTTGTTTCTGGTGCGTGGAGGCTCAGTACAAAATGCTCAAGGGCGTGAAAAAGGCCATCAGTGGCTATGCTGGCGGTGCGGTCGATAATCCGACCTACAAGCAAGTTTGCGAGGGAGATACTGGCCATGCAGAGGTCGTGCAGATCGAGTTCGATCCGGCGATCATTGGCTACAAGGACATCATTGATCTTTTTTGGTTGGCGCATGACCCGACCACACTGAATCAGCAGGGAAACGATATTGGAACACAGTATCGCTCTACCATCATGTATCTGAATGAGGAGCAGAAGAAGATCGCTGAGGCCTCCATGGCTGAAGCGCAGAAGGAGCAGACAGGGAAGATCGTGACGGAGATCGTGCCTTTGAAAAAATTCTACTCAGCCGAGGACTATCATCAGGAATACTTCGCGAATAATCCGACCGCTGGTTATTGCCGAGTCGTTGTTGGCCCGAAAGTGGCCAAGTTCCGCCACAAGTTAGAGGAGAAACAAAAGCTGCAGGAAGCCAAGTGAGATAAGACTCGTGCTTGGCGAGTGGCATTAAAACGATACACTGATCCACATGAATGATCAGGTCACACTCGCAGCGCGGTGGCATCGACTAGCAAGTCAGACGGCGCGGAAGGTGAATGCCGGCTGGCTGCTGGAGCAGTTGACGCCTCTGATGGTGGTCGCTGGTGCCCTAGCCTTCGCCGTGATTATTTGGCAGCGGTCCCGTGGAGTCGAAATTCAGTTGAATCAAGTCTGGCCTTGGCTTGTAGGTACTGTCT
Source organism: Verrucomicrobiaceae bacterium (assembly GCA_027486585.1). GTDB lineage: Bacteria > Verrucomicrobiota > Verrucomicrobiia > Verrucomicrobiales > Verrucomicrobiaceae > Prosthecobacter. The sequence goes on from JAIXOU010000045.1 coordinate 72,931, forward strand.
TGATCTTAGTCTTGACGAGTTTTCTGTTGGCAAAGAGACGTTTTATTTCTCGTCAGGATGCGCTGGTGCGGCTGGAGTCTCAGATGCATCTCTACAATGCTCTCTCCGTGGCAGAGTTGGGACGCGGAGTTTGGCCAGAACTGCCGAAACAGCAGATTGATGGTCTGCAATGGCGCTGGTTCCGCGTAGTCGGTCCCTTTGCCATCTACACTCTGTGTTTGGCCGCAGCACTTTGTCTGCCTGTGAACCCTGATGCTGCCTCTGTGCTGCCGACCGTTGAACCGCAGGCCTGGCAGCAGATGGACGATTGGTTGGAAAAGCTAGAGGAAGAGAAGATCATTACCCCCGAAGAAAAAGAAGAGCAGGCCGCTAAGATTGATGCCCTGCGTGATCAGGAGCAGGAGAAATGGTTCAGCCATGAAAGCCTCAATGCCAGTGATACACTCAAAGAGCAGCTCCAGCGTGAGATCGGCAACATGGCCCGTGATATGTCTGATGCTGAACGCAGCCTGAATACGCTGCAAAATTACGCGAGCAAGCTTTCTGAGCAGGCCAAAGAGCAGATGCTCAAAGAATACAGTGAGGCGCTGGAAGGCATGAAAAATGGCAGCATGAAGCTGGACCCGCAGCTCTTAAAGGAACTGTCGCAGATTGATCCCAAGAACCTGAAATCACTCTCTCAAGAACAGCTCAATCAACTGCGTGACTCGTTGAAACAAAAAAGCGACAGCATGAGTGAAATGGCCCCTGGCAAAGGTTTCTTGGGGGATGGCGAAGGAGAAGACGACCAGCTAGCTGAAGGTCGGGGCGGCCTAGGAGAAGGGGAGGGTGAAGGCCCAGGCAACGGTGGCATCACTCGCGGCCCAGGCACCGCGCCGTTGACCTTGTCTGAGGAGGAAAACAACTTTGGCACTCACAAGACAGAAGCTGTGGTGAATCAAGACATGTCTAAAGCCCAGCTTGGCACGCTTTTAAATCTGCAAGATGGGAAACATGACGTGGATAAAACATACGCCGGTCCGCAAGCCGCTGGGAGGACCGAAAATCAAGGTCAAGGCGGTCAGCAGGTCTGGCGTGAGTCGCTGACACCCGAAGAAAAAGCAGTCTTGAAGCGTGTGTTTAAGTAGTTGGGTAGAAGCGCGGTGCTGGTGATCTTTTCTTGCTGCGGCGAGCGGTAGTTTTGTCTCATGGATTGCGAGTCCGGCTACTGCGCTACTGGTTTCCACTACACCTTATTGCGGGCACTACGGACAAGAGAAGCCGTATGTGACCACAATATCGGAACACTACAGTTCATTCATAGTCGGAAGGTCAACCTCAACCCAACTGACTCTTATGAATGCAAAGCCAACCAAAGCCACCACGCCTTCCAGCAAAGCACGTTTCATTCAAACTTTGGCCGACAGCCCTCTTTTCAGTCTTCATCAAGGTGCCTTCCATGATCTCACAGGACTTAAGCTAAGTCTGACACCAGCACAGGAGGGTGAACATGAAGTGTTTGAAACCAAAACCTCCTTCGAGGATGGCCTAGCCGTCACTCGGGTGCCTGTAAAGATCGGGAAAAACACCATCGCCTTTATTCAGACAGGATCGACGCGACTCATCCCCCCTGGAGATGAAGCCTTTCATGACGTGGCCCGTGAGATGCTGGCTGACGATAAAAGCGCCGCTGAAATTAAAGCAGCTAAAGCCTACTTTGACAGCCATCCGACAACCGCAGTCGAACGATACAATGCTGCGAAGATTGTCTTGGCCAGCTTTGCTTCACAGCTCGCTGAAAATGCCCATCGGATGCTATTTGCGCAGACGACTCACGAACCCGATGTCGTGCGTAATGCCAAGGCCTTCATCCACGATCACCTCGCCGAAAACCTCAGCTTGGAAGCTGTCGCGAACGCCGTTAATGTCAGCCTGTTCCACTTTTGTAAGTTGTTTAAAAAGGCGACTGGCCTGACCTTCACCGACTTTGTGAATCACGCCCGTGTGGAAAAAGCCCGCCGCATGCTGATGCGTCCTTCCTGTCGGATCACCGAAGTGGCTTATGATGTCGGCTTCCAGTCCCTTTCCCATTTTAACAGAAGCTTCCGCAGAATCACCAGCGAGAGTCCCACGGAGTTCCGCAGTCGCCTAAAATTGGGAAACCAAGAGACCTGTTTGACGGCTTGAGACGGTAAGAGGTGGAAACTTTTACCATCCCTTCACAAATCTCAAGCTCTAAGGACATATTTCCTTAACACAAGGGTGGTCTGTTGTGTGTGTGACAACGCTGGTTCGTGCCAGCAACGCCACGTTCCAAAACACATAACACAACAGACGATGAAAGCATACAACCATCGAATCATGAACCGCTGGATCCCAGCGGCCGCCGCTCTCGCGCTCAGCAGCGTCACCAGCGCAGTCACGGCGCAACAACCACCGCCACCCGCTGGTGCCAAACCACCAGCAGGTTCACCGCCATCCAACGGTGCCGGCATGATTCCTCGTCCTGATCCCAAGAAACAGCCACCGCAGGGTCAGCCACCACAAGGTCAACCACCACAGGGCCAACCACCGCAGGGTCAGCCACCGCAGGGTCAGCCACCGCAGGGTCAGCCACCGCAGGGTCAGCCACCGCAGGGTCAGCCACCGCAGGGTCAGCCTCCGCAAGGCCAACCACCGCAGGGCCAACCACCGCAGGGTCAGCGTCCGCCGATGCCTGGACAAAATGCGGGGCAGCCGTTACCTCCTAGTCTGCCGACTTCGTTTATTTTACCTTCTGAGTTTCGTGCAGCAGACGGGAACTCGAATAACCTGACAAGCACCGCTTGGGGCACACCGGACAAACCTTTTGTTCGTCTTGCACCCAATACGTATGCCGATGGAGTCAGTGCACCTTCTGGAGCGACTCGGCCCAGCGCCCGTGTGGTCAGCAATGCCGTGGCCAAGCAGCAAAACCTGCGCCCGAATCGCCGTGGGGCCAGTGACTTCCTCTGGCAGTGGGGACAGTTCCTGGATCACGATCTGGATGAGACACCAACAGCTGATCCAGCTGAGAGCTTCCCGATCGCCGTGCCAGCAGGTGATCCCTCTTTTGACCCCACTAACTCAGGCACCGTGACCATGGGGCTGAATCGCAGCGCTTATGAATCCGTGGTTGGAGTACGGGAACAAAAAAGTGCTGTCACAGCATGGATCGATGCCTCTCATATCTATGGTTCTGATTCAGCTCGTGCGGCAGCACTGCGTGCCAATGATGGCACTGGCCGACTCAGGACCTCTTCCAGTGCTCATGGTGATCTTTTGCCCACTCATTCAGAGGCCCTCGCAGCACTGCCGCCAGTGCCAGGCTTCTTTGTCGCAGGCGATATTCGTGTGAATGAGCAAGTGGGTCTCATCGCGATTCACACGCTGTTCATGCGCGAACACAACTACTGGGCGGATCTTTATCGCGCAGCCAACACGGACGCAGACGATGAGGAAATCTATCAGTTTGCCCGACTCATTGTCGGCGCTGAAATGCAGGCTATCTCGTATCGCGAGTTCATTCCCACCTTGCTTGGCCCAAATGCGCTCAAGCCATATCGTGGTTACAAAGCGGAAGTGAATCCGACGATCTCCAATGAATTTGCCACAGCGGCGTATCGTTTGGGCCACAGCCTGCTCTCTCCTACACTCCTCCGTCTGGATGAAACTGGCACCGAGATTGCCGCAGGGAACCTTACCCTAGCAGGCTCATTCTTCCAACCACAGCAAATCACCGATCACGGCGTGGATGTGATCTTGCGGGGTCTTGCGACAGGCCGCGCTCAGGAGCTGGATGAGTGGATCATTGACGACGTTCGGAACTTCCTCTTTGGTGCCCCTGGCGCTGGTGGACTTGATTTGGCATCGCTCAATATCCAGCGTGGCCGTGATCATGGCCTACCCAGCTTTGCTCAAATGCGCGGCGCTTTGAAACTCCGCCCAGTGACACGCTTTCAGGACGTGAACCCGAATCGCCAAGTCGTGGCTGAGCTTGATGCAGCTTATGACAGTCCTGCGGACATTGATCTTTGGATCGGTGGCCTCGCAGAAGCAGACCGACCAGGCTCCATGGTAGGAGAGACCTTTCAGCGCATTTTGGTGGACCAATTCACCCGCGTTCGGGATGGCGACCGCTTCTGGTATGAAAAGACCATGTCACCTGAAATGGTCCGCATGATCAACGCCCAGACACTCAGTGTGATCATTCATCGCAACACCGAGATCAAAGCTGAAGTCGGTAAGAACGCCTTCATGGCTCCACCGCCACGCCGAGCAGGTCCACCGCCGCGCAATCAGCCGCCTACTAGAGCAAAGCCACCTGCTGGCAATCCGCCAGCTCGCTAAGTCTGATCTGAATTCCCCCCAACGGCCCATGCTACGAAAGTGGCATGGGTTGTTTTTTTGGAGCAAGCTACGAATCTAAACTTTGGTCTTCAGGTGCAATGAACTTGCATTAAATGGCCCGACAATTCATTGGTGACTGAATGCGTGTTACCATACTTTCTGGATTTCTTGGCTCTGGCAAAACCACACTTCTGCGTCGTCTATTGCGAGAGCAAAAGGCATTGCGTCTGGGGGTGATCGTCAATGACATGGCTGAACTGGAAGTGGATGGAGACTTGGTTCGTAGTGTACATCGTATTTCAGAGACAGAGGGAAATTTGGTGAGTCTCTATGCTGGATCGATCAGTGGAGATCAGCGCGCTGCTTTTGCTCAGGCACTGGCCTCATGGGAGGATCGCACGGACTTGGATCATCTCGTCATCGAGACTTCCGGCAGCACTCATCCTTGGCCTTTGATCGAAGAGATTGCGCGTCGGCCTGCTTACTCGCTAGATACCTTTGCGACCTTGTTGGATGCTAAAGCATTTGTGGAGGATTACGGCGCTGGAAAATTGCTTTTTGAAAGCCTGATCCGAAATGAAGAGATGCAAACGCGCAGCACGGCCAACTTGTTGGCTGAGCAGATTCAGTTTGCCAGTGTCATCCTGCTGACCAAAACGGATCGCGTGCGTGCAGAGGATCTGCCGTTCATCATCAAGTGTCTGGAGATCCTGAATCCTCAGGCTGAAATCCATCCTGTCACTTATGGACAGATCCCTCACGCTCGGCTGCTGGGCACGGGTAAATTCAGCCTAGATAAAGCGTATCTCATTGGCCGTGCTTGGCGGGAGAATGCTCCAGAGCATTTGGGGTCAGCGGATGCTTATGATATCAGCAGCACGGTGATTTGTGATCCGCGCCCACTGCATCCACGCCGGTTATGGACGCTTTTCCGCACGCGTTTAGGCCAAGGCATTCATCGCAGCAAAGGATTTCTCTGGATGGCCTCTCGTGATGATCAAGTGCTGCTGTGGAACCAGGCAGCAGGCAGCATTGACCTTGAACTTCTTGCGTATTGGAAGGCGGCAATCGTCAAAGATCCCCTGGGTAAACTGCAGCCCGAAGAGATCGCCGAGTTGCAATCACAACTGGCCTCCATGCATCCCGAATTTGGAGATCGCCTCAATGAACTGACAGTCATCGGCACAGCTCATGATCGGGAACTGTTCGTGAAAGAATTGCAGGCCTGCTTCTGCACGCCGGACGAAATCAAGCACTGGCAATCAGGTGGCAGCTTTGATGATCCTTGGCCCAAGGAATTGCGCAAAGTGAGTTAATTGTTTTTAGCTTCAGCCTTTTGCACGATATTCTTCCCAGCCTCGATGATTTTTGTTCGTAGGCTCTCCAGGCAGGCTTTCCAGGTAGCTCGACTGACGGGGACATAGCGCTCACTGCCATCGGGGAAAAAGCGAGTTTCGAAAATGTTGCTCGGCTGCTGAATGATCTCATCGTAGAGACCATGGATGAAAAAGGCACGTGCATCAGCACCATCTGGCCATGGGCTTGGGCGTCCTTGGGCTTCTTCTATCGCGGCCTCCAGAGCACTCAGGATTTCAATGGGATTGAGTGTGAGTTTCAGAGGTTTCCCAGATTCCAGGTAGTCGGCGATCACGACTTGTAGTTTTTTGACCACGCCCTGAGTCTGCTTGAGGTCTGGCAGATCCTCCCCCTGAATCAGGCGCTTGAGTTCACGTTCCGTGTTTAAAACTCGGCCCACGGATTGTGGCACTCCAGCTTCATGCCGGAGGCTGATGGCTCGTGCTGATTTTTTGGATTTTTGTGGGGCTGGTTTGGAGGAGTCTGAGTCACTCATGGCTTCCGTTTCTTCATCCATTCACGGGCTCTCGGCAAGCGTGAGTCGGCTTTGGCATACAGACTGTACCATTGCTGAGCGTGAGTGGGTGACAGCCAGGGCCGACTTGTGGGCAGCTGGCCAAACATCTGAAAACAAGCTTCACGATAGCGAAGGCCCATTTCGCTGATGATCCAGTTTTCATAGTAGGCTAACCAATCGACAAAAATACGACTGGCTGTGTCCAGGCTGTGCAGTTCACCCGAGGTTAGCTTTGTGTAATCATAGCGACCGGGGATCGTTGGAGTGGTCTCATGATGGGTGAAGCAGCGCTTGTCTGCGCGGATGAAGAGAAAACCCTGATCACAGTCACGGCAGGGATACCAGCCAGCGCAGGCACCATGCAGCTCGATCATGCCTTGATGCCAGGGTTTGCAGTAGCAACTGGTGCCTTGCAGTCCTGGAGACGGACGTTTTTCAAAGCCATGCTTCTTGAGTAAATTGCCTTCTTGAAGCACATCTCGACCCCAGAAAAACATCTGCTGGCCCAGGGCGGTGGTAAGATCGTTGAGGTGGCCCCGAGTCATATAAAAGAAGCCTGAGCCTTTGGTTAGAAAGTGAGTTGAACTCCGAGCATCAAGGTGCGCGGGGCACCTGGCTGGATGATGTTCTGATTGATCGATGAGGCGTAGAATTGCTGGTCAAAAAGATTCTCCACATCAAAGGTGACGCGGACGTTTTTGGTCGCTTGCCAATAAGATAGCACTTTGAATGTGATATAGTCGGGCAGATCCAGGGTCCCTTGCTCGTTGCCGGTGCGCTCACCTACATAGATGCCTCCACCACCGATTCCAAGGCGTCCATAACGTCCGAGGTCAAACTCTTGGACCGCAAGCAGGCTGGCATTGATGCTCGGAATATTGAGTAATTGGCCGCCAGGTGTGAAGGCCTCGGTTTCATCATATTTCACATGCTGATAAGTCAGGCTGGCAGAAATGCGCAAGCTGTCTGTCACAGATCCAGACATATCAAATTCAATGCCTCGGCTATTCACCTGGCCGCCATTGAGCAAAAAGACGCCTGAGATATCGGCGGGATCAAAGCGGAGCACGTTGCGCTTTTGAATATCAAAAATGGCCAGTGTGGCTCCCAACCTGCCGTCTTGGCTCTGGTATTTCATGCCAAATTCTACAGCTCTGCCGCGTTCAGGATCAAAGGTGTTTAGAGCCATATCCGTGCCTGCATTGGGGCGGAAGGATTGGCTGAAGCTTGTGTAAAAACTGATCGTGTCTGTCGGTAGCCATGTGATGGCTGCACGTGGAGACCAGGCACTGTCATCTTGGAAAGTTGTCCGAGATGCGACACGGTCCAGCATGCGCTGGCGGTAGCGGTCGTGGCGGGCACCGAGGAGGATGTTCCAGTGCTTGCCAATGGAAATGAGATCCTGATAAAACAAGGCAAAGCCCTGCTGTGTCTCGGTGCGGTCCCAGACCGTCGTTGTAAGGGCGGGCTTGGCTTGACCATAGACTGGGTTGTAAATATTCAGAGGCGTAGCGTAATTGCCAGAGCGGAGAATTTGATCTGTCTCAAACCAATACGTCTCCATGCCTACTAGCAGGGTGTGCTCCAGCGGCCCGGTCGTGATCTTACCGCCGATTTCGGCTTGGATATCCCAATCTTGAGAGTCATAATCACGTAAGCGGTAGCGGCGGCGCATCAGGCCCGTTGTCGCATTCACATCCCGCGTTTCACTCGAGTAGCCGAAAAGTGAGTTTTGCTTGTAGGCAGCCCCCAGACGCACAAACCAGTCTTCATCAAATTTGTGGGTGAGTCTTAATTGGCTGGTGTGATTGCGGTTTTGCATCGGCTCATCATCGGGCTCGCCAAAGAAGCGTTCGTCTGGCACTGCGCCGAGTTGAAAGTTGGGTTGTGCAGCTGTGCCGCGGTTAAGAGCAAAGACGCCACGATCAAAATCTGAGAGGGCGCTTAGGTATTCACCAAAGTATTCCAGCGTGGTGTTTTCGGTGATTTTCCATGTGAAGGCACCAGAGTAGAAATTGCGGCTGCTGCCGATGAAATCTCGGAAGGAGTTTGCGTCCTCATAGGCATAGTTGAGACGATACGCGAAGGTATCCGTGAGTGGTCCACTGCTATCAAAAGTCTGGCGGAAGAAATCAAAGCTGCCGATCATACTCTGCATGCTGTGGTGCCATTCCCACAGAGGCTTTTTTGTCGTGACATTGATGGTGCCACCTGGATCTCCAGCACCAAAGAGAGCAGCGCTGGGGCCTTTGAGGAACTCGATGTTTTCCACATTCACCGTATCACGCGGCCCATTGAAGCCACGGTTAGCAGGAAAGCCGTTTACCAAGTAGGCAAGACCTGCATTGTTTGCATCCCCAGTGAAGCCGCGCACGGCGTAATTTTCCCATAAGCCACCGCCAAAGTTGTTTTGCAGTGAGACGCCGCTGACGTATTCAAAAGCGTCTTGCATACGCACGGCGGTGATGTCTTGAAGCTGCTGATTGGTGACGACGCGAATGGACTGCGGAACCTCGCGGAGGGGCACATCAAGGCGTGTTCCACCAAAGTTTGTGGGGTCGTAGAGCTTTGGCTCGTCTCTATCTGCCGTGACAACAATTTCTTTCAATTCGGTTACCTCGCCAGTCGTTGGATTCGGCGGATTTTGGGCAGCTAATGAGTCTGCAAAAAGAAGACAAAGAAGGATGTGTTTGAATGGAAATCGGACTTGCATGAACCTCCACACAAACGCAATATAGTTGCAGTTCAAAGGATTTTTTTGTTAAATTACTCGTGGCCTTACCTTTACCCCCCATCACCCTTACAGAAATTCGATTGATCTGGAGAAGACGATCCACGTGGGGATTGTTTGGCGGGTTTGTGCTGCTGATGGCGGCGGCAGCGGCTCTCAGTGGCCTGCGCCAAGATCGCGAAAAACGCCAGCAGGCAAATTACCAACAGCTCGTGCGGGAGCAGTGGTTGGCACAGCCAGATAGGCATCCGCACCGAGCTGCCCATTATGGCACCTTCGCGTTTAAGCCACGTAGCGTGCTCGCCGCTTATGAGCCGGGTATTGAGAGCTATGCGGGCCGCATTCAGTTCCTTGAGGCCCACCGGCAGAATGGGGCGAACTTTGCAGAGGCGGGTACACTCTCCGCCGCTTCGCGGCTGGGGGAACTCTCTCCGGGCTTTCTCGTAGAGGCCGTGCTGGCGCTAATGATTGTCATCATCGGGCATGGAGTGATGGCGGCAGAAATAGAAAGTGGTCGTGTGCGGCTGCTGCGTGCCCAGCTCGGCCAGCGAAGTAAGGTCCTGTGGAGTGCCAAGGCTCTGGGTCTATGGATTGGCATCTCACCCTTCGTCGTGGTTGCTGCTGTGCTGCCGATGCTGCTGGCTTTTTCAGATGAGCAGGCCGTTTTGAGCCGCGTGGGGCTGCTGTTAGGCTGTATTTTCGGCTACAGCGTGCTGTGGGTGCTGCTGGTGACGGCGATATCAGCCCTCAGTCGCACCACACAGCAGGCATTGGCACTCGGCATGTGCTTGTGGCTGGCATCAAGCGTGATTTTTCCGCGTGTGGCTTCTGGGGTGGCTGCCGCGTGGCACCCGCTGCCTGACAAAAGCGAGTTCAACGCACGCCTCGCTGAAGAACTTGGGAAACTCGGCGATTCTCACAACGCGAATGATCCTGCTTTTGTCACTCTGAAAGAAGAGACACTGCGTAAGTATGGCGTGAGTCGTGTCGAGGATCTGCCCTTCAATTATAAGGGGCTGGTCATGGCGGAAGGGGAGGAGCAGTCTGCCCGCGTCTTTGCACAGGAATTGGCTAAAATTGAAGATGTGCAGTCCAGTCAGGCTGCCTTTTTAGAGGTGGCCGCATGGCTCTCTCCTGCACTTGCCTTGCGTGAGATCACCTCTCGGCTCTGTGGCACGGATGCGGCAGGCCAACGGCGCTTTATCCGTGAAGCAGAAGCGTATCGTTTCAGCCTCATCCAGCAGCTCAATCACATGCAGCGCGACCACACCGCCTACGCGGGGAAAAATGTTCAACGCATCTCCTCGGATCACTTTGATGAGATCGCAGATTTTCAACCCACACCGCCAAGTCTCAGCACTGCGTTGGCAGGTTCTGTTGGCAATTGGTCCGCGCTCTGCATGTGGGGCCTGCTCGCCATCACTCTCGGAAGGAGGGCCGCACGATGAAGCGCCTCCTGCAGATCGAATGGCTGCGCCTGCGCCGCTCCAGTGCCGCGTGGTGGCTGCTCGGTGGACTTTTTGCCGCTGGTCTTGCTGCGATTTTTCTTGGTCATGCTTTTCAGCAGGCGCAGCAGGTCGAGATCGCTGATCTGGATACCCAGTTTGAAAAGCAAAGTCAGCGCCACGAGCACCGCTATCAGGAGAAGGGCGAGCACAGCGGCTATTGGGCTTACTACAGCTTCTTTCCCGTGCATCAGCCGCCGAGTCCGCTCGCCGCTGTGAGCTGGGGCCTGCGTGACCTTGCTCCGTTTGTGACGTGGGTGCGGCTACTCGGTCTGGAGCAGCAGCTCTATGAATCCGGTCTTGGCAATCCGCAGTTGCAGGCGCTTGGGCAGTTTGACCTTACCTTTGTGTTAGGCGTGCTTGCACCGCTCGTTTTGCTGTTGCTGGGTCATGATGTACTGAGCCGAGATCGGGGGCTTGGCTCGCTACCTCTGCTCGCAGCGCAGGCGGGCGGCCTTGGGAGAATCTTCGCTGCGAGGTTGCTGGTGCGTTTTGCGATGGTTGCTTTGGTAAGCGTGCTGCTTTTTTGTGTCGCTACGGTCGTCTTGGACTTGCCCTGGTCAGCCGATAGTCTTGCGTGGCTTTTCATCGTGCTAGTGGGCTTGTTGCCATGGCTGGGCATTGCAGCACTCATCGCTGCGCGGGCGCAGAGCGTGGCCGCCAGTCTGTCTGCGGCCATGACAGCGTTTGTGGTGCTCGTCATACTCATGCCTGCAATGCTGAATCTCACACTTAGCACTCTGTTCCCCGTGCCGGAGGGGCTAGAGCTTACCGTGCGGCAGCGGCAGGTCATGCATGATAGTTGGGATCAGCCTCGCCAGGCGAATTATGACTCATTTCTTGCCCGCCAGCCCGAGTATCGCGGCCCCTTTCCCACGGTGCCTGAGGCGGATTTCACCTGGCGCTGGTATTATGCCATGCATGAAAACGCCGATCACGCTGTATTGGGGCTCGCCACGCAGCACCTCAAGCACCTGCGCCAGCGGCATCAGTGGTCCCAGCGGCTCGCCTGGCTCTCACCACCCGCGATGACGCAGACCATGCTTTGTGCCCGAGCTGGGACGGATCTCGATGCACACTTACTGCACCTTGAAACGGTACGTTCCTTTCACCAGCAGCTCAAAAAGCATTTCTTCCCCATCATCTTTGCTGAGACCATTTTGCCGCCGGGAGCCACCCGCAGCTTTCCACGTTTCACAAGCCCCGCACCTGCTCCAGCTGCCCCGCTAAGTCTTTGGCCGCCATTGCTGTTAGCAGCCCTACTTCTGCCCTTTGCCCGCCCTCGGGCTGTCCTGTCATGATCCAGCTCCAAAACGTCTCCAAAGCCTTTGGCGAAAATCTCGTCCTGAAAGATCTCAACCTCCACGTTGCGTCCGGTCGCATCCTCGGCCTGCTCGGCGGTAATGGTGCGGGTAAGACCACCACGCTTAATCTGATCCTCGGTTTTCTAAAGCCCGACAGTGGCACCGTGAGCATCTCTGGTGAATGTGCCTACATACCTGAAAACGTCGCGCTGTATCCCGAGCTCACCGGCTTGGAAAACCTTCGTGCCTTCACGGCCTATGCCGGCCGTGATTTGAGTGATGCTGAGGCCTCTGCCCTGCTCGACCGCGTCGGTTTGGCCCAAGAGGCTCGTAATCGCCGACTCGGGTCCTATTCCAAAGGCATGCGTCAGCGCATCGCTATCGCCATTGCTCTTGCGCGGCAGGTCAAAGTTTTCCTCCTGGACGAGCCTACCACAGGCCTCGATCCGGCTGCAGTGCAAGAGCTCGCTCGACTGCTGCGCCAGCTCGCTGCTGAGGGCGCAGCCATTCTTCTCACCACGCATGATCTTTGGCATCTATCCATCGACAGCGATGAAGTCGCCATCCTCCATCGGGGGACCGTCGTCGATCACTTCGAGATGACGGGGCAAAGCGTCAGCCAGCTTTCCGAGCGATACCTCCGCGTGAAGTAACGCACAACTGCTTTATCGTAAGCCTTGAACCTACTTGGGTGACACCGCCCGAGAGGCGAAGAAGCCTTGTGGAATCAATGACGGATGCAAATCGGCGGTCAGCCATTCCTGAATCTAGGTTGAAATAAGAGTCATGTGAGTGCAGAAGAACCGAGAGAATATGAGTCAAACAATCCGCCCATGGTATTGGCCCGCAAGAGGACAGCCTGAAAGAACTGAGCCCTTCACCTGGATTGTCGAAGGCGTCATCGCGGCATCGTGGTGGCCTGATCCGTATGTGTTTGAGATTTACGAGGAGCAGAACATCCGAGCAGTCGTGAATTGTTGCGAGTTCGACAATCGCCAGGATGTGCCGAGCCAGTTCGACTACTATCACATCAACGTGCCCGACTATGGTGTGCCGACAGATGCGCAGATCGAGCAATTCGTGAGCTTGATGGACAAGCACCATGCCGCTCGCGAAGCTGTCGTGGTGCATTGTGTGGCAGGTTGCGGCCGGACGGGGCAGTTCATCGTCGCCTGGTGCGCCAAGGCTGGGTTCATCCCCGCGAAGACTGATCCTGTGCAATGGGTTCGAGCACGCCGAAAATGTTGCCTAGAAACCCGCGAGCAGACCGACTGCGCCAAGCGATGGATGACGAAGTATCGGCCAGGGTGATCCCGTCTGACTTTAAACGACTTCGTGAATCTCAGGCTCTTCAGGCATCCACTCTGGAAAGGGATCGGGAAGCTGCATCCAGGCATTGGGGCCTTTGTTGAACTCGGCTTCTGTGAGCAGGGTCGCGTCGAATTGAGCGGTGAGTGCAGCCTTGTCCATCTCACGGCCAATGATGACGATCTCGGTACGGCGGTCTCCATAGGGACCCTCGATATTGCCACGAATTTCGGCAAGACTTTCTTCGTCCTGTGGCCATTCATTTTCAGCAACGGCACTCCAGAAGAAGCCCATGGCACGGGTGTCACGCAGGACTCCAGCTTGCGAAACATAGCCCGCTAACTCCATGCGGGTGGCCAGCCAAAACATGCCTTTGGCCCGGATGACGCCCTCCCAGGCACCACGAAGTAACGCATTGAGCCGCTGTGGATGGAATGGGCGGCGGGCACGATAGACAAAGCTACTGATACCATATTCTTCCGTCTCCGGTGTGTGACCACTGAGGCTGTCCAGCCAGCCTTTGTTCTGCTCGGCCTCCGCCATGGCAAAGAGTCCGGTATCTAGCACAGTGGTGAGCGGCACTTCACTCTTGCGGGTGAGATGAACCTTAGCCTTTGGATTTAAAGCGTGAACGATGCCTTGGATCTCATCCAGTTCATCGGCACTGACCGCATCGGTTTTGTTGATCAGGATGACATTCGCGAACTCGATCTGATCCGTGAGTAGATGAGCGATGGTGCGGGCATCTTCACCAGTGACACCCATTTCACGGGACTGGAGGTCATCAGTGCTGTGATAGTCTTCCAGAAAGTTTCGCGCATCGACGACGGTGACCATGGTGTCGAGTTGAGCTAGGTCATTCAGGCTTTGGCCTGATTCATCTTCAAAGGTAAAGGTCTCAGCAACAGGCATCGGCTCTGAGACGCCAGTGGACTCGATCACCAGAGCATCGAAGCGACCTTCTTTCGCGAGCTTAGCCACCTCTAGCATTAAGTCCTCGCGCAGCGTGCAGCAGATGCAGCCATTGCTCATTTCCACCATCTTTTCTTCCGTGCGGGAGAGTTTGGCATCACCACTTTTCACGAGCTGAGCGTCCACATTCACCTCGCTCATATCATTGACGATAACCGCGACTTTTCGGCCCTCGCGGTTTCGCAGGATATGATTGAGAAGAGTGGTCTTCCCCGCACCAAGAAAGCCAGACAAAACGGTAACGGGAAGTTTAGGTGAAATGGTAGAGGTTTTCATAATGCAATACACTTGCATTTAATGGTTGCCGGATTAAATGCAAGTTATTAGCGTTTGTTGATTTCTCTTTTTAGGCAGTCATTATCAGTAGCGGCGCATATCCTTTACTTCTTTGTTTCACCCTGAGCATTGACCGGCTGCTGTGGCATGATAGCCATGAGTTATGCGTCTTATCTCAGGCAGTGCGGGTGGTATCCCGCTGGAAGTTCCCAAGTCCGTCACCCGTCCCACTCAGGATCGGGTGAGGCAGGCGGTGTTTAATATGCTCGGCGATCTGATCGACGGGGCGCATGTGCTGGATGTCTTTGCGGGATCTGGGGCGCTGGGGCTGGAATGTTTAAGTCGAGGTGCGGCCAGCGCTTTATTGGTGGATCAGGATCGTGGAGCCTGTGAGGTGATGAAAAAGAACATCGCTAAAACACGGCTTGAAGGTGCCAATGTGCGCCAGTCAGATGTCTTTAAAATCCTGCCTCAACTCATCAGTGCAGGGCAGTTGTTTGATCTGGTTTTTGCGGATCCTCCTTATGCGCACAAGCTGACCGATGTAAATCTGAGTGTGAAGCTGGCGGCTGATCCTGATTTCTTCAAAGTCGTGGCTCCAGGTGGTAGCGTCGTTCTGGAATGCATGGTGACAAAAGGTGGCAGCGCTTCATGGTCGCCCTGGGAAGTGGTGAGAGACCGTGAGTATGGCTCCACCCGCATCCTGTGGCTGCGTAAGCCGCTCTAGTTCTCTGGTCACGATGTCGAAATTTATCAGTCTCTTTCTCTACAATCTGCTGCTTCCAGTGGGGCTGGTCGTCATGCTGCCTGGAGCTGTGCGCAAAATGCGTGCACGTGGTGGGCGCTGGTCAGATCTGGCTCAGCGCTTTGGGTTTCTGCCCGAGCAGGAGCAGCGGGCATTGGCCACGCTGCCTGCTGGCAAAGATCGCTTATGGCTTCATGCGGTCAGTGTTGGCGAGGTCGGTATCGCCACAAAACTGATGACGCGGATGTTGAAGGATCTGCCCCACCTGGGTTTTGTTTTAACCACGAGTACTCCGACTGGTTATGCCATGGCTGAGGAGTTCGCCATCAAGCAAAATGGCCGAGTCGTGGTGCTTTATTCACCGGTCGATCTGCTCTGGGTTGGCTGTCGGTTTTTAGAACAACTCCAACCTTCACAGATGGTGCTGATCGAAGCTGAACTGTGGCCCAATATGGTCGCTGCGGCAAAAAAGAGCGGCATTGTCGTCTCCATGGTGAATGCACGTTTGTCAGCCCGTTCAGAGCGGCGTTTTCAAAAGTTCGGATTCTTCATTTGCCCCGTCTTTGCCATGCTGGATCAGGTGCTAGTGCAGGAACTGGGAGACCTTCCACGTTTTGCAGGTCTGGGTGTCGATCCCGCAAACATCCACTACACGGGCAGCATTAAATTTGATCCGCAAGGTGCCGCAGTCGATGAGGTACAGTTGGCGCAACTTCGTGCCATTTTAAAGCAGGCCGATATTGCAGAAACGCAGCCTGTGTTGCTGCTGGCCAGCACTCATGCGGGTGAGGAGATTCTACTGGCACGAGTGGCGCTGAATTTGAACGCGATTTACCCTGATCTAGCGCTCTTAATTGTGCCGCGTCATGTCGAGCGATCAGCTGTTATCGTGGAAGAATTACGCACACTAGGCATCGAGGCCCAGCTGCGGTCCCAGATCTTATCAGGAGCTTCTGGAAAGATGAAAACGCTGCTGATCGACACCACTGGCGAGTTACGGGCCTGGCAGTGCCTGGCCACTCTCGTCGTTGTCGGCAAAAGTTTCTTGGCCGAAGGCGGTCAAAATCCTGCCGAGGCCGTGATGGCGCAGAAGCCCGTGCTCTTTGGTCCGCACATGGAAAACTTCGAAGCACTGGTAGAACTGCTACTCAAAGACAAGGGAGCGGTGCAGGTGCCTGACGTCGAGTCACTGGAAGCTGAGTTGGCTCGATTATTGGCAGATAAGGCTCTGCGTGATGGCTTTGGAGCGGCTGGCTATCGGGCACTAGCGGCTCACGAAGGGGCCACCCTTCAGACAATCCGCCGTCTTTTCCCAAATTAAGACGCAATAATTTCATCTTTCCACTTGCGGAAAGTCTCTGCTGTGGCAGAATCGCGCCCCGTTCAAAACGAGACCCCTTCGTCTAGCGGTTAGGACACGTCCCTTTCACGGATGCGACAGGAGTTCGATTCTCCTAGGGGTCGCCATTTGAAGGTAGCAAGTAGCTGCCAATTCCACCTCAGTGTGGTTCAAATATTGGTTTTAACGACTTTCCATCCACGGAGTCTGTGGTTCCCCACGCATTTCTTTGTAGTTGTTCCAAGCAAACATGCCAAAGAACGCCACCGAAATGATGCCAAAGTGATTTACCGCAAAGAGCGCCATCCCTGCAGAGCAGATCATACTGAGTGTGAGTGCAGGTTTCAGACGATCTGGGCCAAAGAGCGCACGTGAGATATGACCGCCATCCAACGGGATGATCGGCAGCAGATTCAGCAGCGCCCAAAAGATACTGATGTCTTTAAAAGAAAGCAGCGCATTCCTCATGACGCCGGGCTCAGGGTTCCAGGCATCCAGCACCCACCACATGACGACCGCCGCGGTCAATTGGGCAAAGGGGCCTGCCGCGCTGACAAAGATGTCCTCTTGGCGTGATAGCCAGCGGCTGCCGCGTGCAAAGCCACCAAAGCCATGCAGCATGATGCCCACTTGTCGATCGCCATAGTGGCGCATGGTCAGCGCGTGTCCCAGTTCATGAATCAAAACCGAAGCAGCTGCTACGATCACAAAGGCTACGAGATTCCGAATCGCTTCTGGACTGCTGGCACCATTGGCTCCGCCTAAAAGCGCAGCCGTTAGCCAAAAAATCCAGTGGATGACAATCGGAAAGCCGAGGAGTTGAAAGCGAATCATAAGAGTATTTCAATGTGCTGAGTCCACACCATGTCACAAGGATCATTTCAGTTTCATCCGTCGATCTTATGATGCCATGGATGAAACGTTTTCTTCCTTCACTAGCAATGGCTGGTATAGGGTGCCATAAAGTCCTTCCATGCCACTGAATGTTCGACTCTTTATCTGGTTCCGCCTGTTGTTTAACTGCCGGTTCTACTACCCTATCTTCACGATTCTCTTTTTGGATCTTGGCCTAAGCATTGGCGAGTTTGCCGCGCTGAATGTCATTTGGGCCATTACGATTGTACTTCTAGAGGTACCGTCAGGGGCGTTAGCGGATCAGTTTGGGCGGCGGCGGCTCGTGGTGATTGCAGGCTGTCTGATGGTCGCCGAGATGGGCGTGCTATGTCTGATGCCGGTCGGTAATCATGATGTGGTATTATGGCTCTTTATCCTGAATCGCATCCTCAGTGGTGCTGCCGAGGCTTGTGCTAGCGGTGCGGACGAGGCTCTTGCCTATGATTCCCTTCCAAAGGCTGAGCGCACCGGTCTGTGGCCCAAGGTGATGTCAAAGCTGAGTCGGGCCATGGCCATCGGATTCATCATCTCCTCCATCAGTGGTTCCGTGCTCTACGATCATTCACGCGTGACTGCCTTGTTAGGCTGGATCGGCATCTCGGGCGTGGATCGTGCGCTGACAATGAAGATTCCCTTGCTGCTTAATTTCTTCACTGGCATTGCCTGTCTTGTTGTTTGTTTGCGGATGACTGAGGTGCCACTAGCTGGCGACTCGGGCAAAGCTCAGGGCAACTGGCTTTCTCGCAGCCGAGAGGCCTTTTGGGGTATTGCACAGACCGCACGCTGGGTCTGGAGCACGCCAGCGGCTGTGACCATTCTCTTGCTTGGAGTGGTCTTTGACAGCGTGATTCGACTCTTCCTCACGGTGGCCAGTAATTTCTACCGACTGGTCGGTATCGAAGAGGCTTGGTATGGCGTGATTGGCACGGTGGTTTCAATGCTTGGATTGATCACGGCTGGCCTGATGGAGCGCTGTTCAGACCGTTGGTCCTTGGCGCGGAATTTCACTTGGCTGGCTGTGGTCGTCTTTGCCAGCTTGCAAGCAGCGGCTCATCCACAGGCCAGGTGGCTTGGTGTGGCTCTGATCATGCCACTGATGCTCGGTATGAGGTTCCTGCA
>JAIXOU010000072.1 GCA_027486585.1 Verrucomicrobiaceae bacterium
ACCCGTGAATCCCAGTTCCAGGCCCAGACATTCGTCGTTCCGCAACCCGTAATCCTCAGCGGGAAAACTCGTGTGTCTGTGCAGGTGCCCATGGTGGCAGTCACCACCACGCGGAAGGCTCCGATGTCCGTCGTGGTGCCAGTGATCAGCCCAGTGCTGCTACCAAGACTCATGCCACTCGGCAGGCCAGTCGCCGTCCAAGTGAATCCGCTGACCACGGGCGTCACACTAAAGGCCGTTCCCTGAGAGTAGGCCGTGCCTGCCACACCATTCGGAAGTGTGAGTGCAGAGATGGTCGGGCAGGTCACCGTGACAGCGTAATCTTCGACCTCTCCATCCAGCGCCCCACCGACCGAAGTAAGCCCACCTACCGTACTGAGACGGAAACGGGCACCAATGGCAGCACCGGTAACAGCACCAGCTGGCACAGAAACGCTGAGATTGTTGTTTCCAGCGACGACGCTAAGTTCGGTGATCGTTTCGCTCGCATCCAAGAAGTCACCGTCATTGTTCCAGTCGAAAAAGGCGTTCACCTTGGCCGTGGCATTGGCATTGACGACCACCGTGGCCGTGACACCTGCTGTAAGCGTTGGGATGGTCACACCATTCTCGTCATCGCCATCCTGGTCGATGTCATCCCCATTGGCACTCGGAGAGGCCAGGCCATCTCCATCCGCATCCACGTTGGTGCCCATTCGAAGCGTTCCGATGACGTGGCGTGCACCGTTCTGGGACATCCGCGTGGCGTAGTTGAAACCCAAGTCTCCAAAGTCACTTGGCTGGCAGGGCATAATCGCGATACCGCAGGGGCTGTTGACATTAGCTGTCAGGGTGCGGATGACCGTACCGGAAGAGTTGATCGTGTAAACTTTGTTGCCATCCGAGTCACAGGCCCAGAGGTTACCGTCCGGCCCCCAAGCCAGCGCAAAGAGACGAGTAGCTCCTGCCACGGTGGCAAAAGTGGTGCGCACGCCAGCCGGCGTGATCCTAACGATGGTCTTGGCTGTTTCGTTGGTGGTGATGTAGTAGTTGTTGTCCGGTCCGAGGGCGAGAGAGAGAGAATCCGATACAGCAAAGGAAGATACGGTGGCCTCCAGAGCACCGGCGGCAGAGTAGCGTTTCAGGCTGGTGGCATACTCATGGACAATAAATTTACCGTCCCCTGTTACGAGAATACCACGCGGGCTGGCGGAGCTTATGAACGTGCCTGCGGCCACACCGGTGGCCACGTTACGCTTCACCACGCTAGTGGCGTAGTCACCCAGGTAAAGGAAGCCATCCGTCCCCACGGCGGAGGCGTATGCGGCGGGGCCACCGCTGGCGATAAGCGTACTCATGAAGGCCCCAGTGTAAGGGTTAAACTTCAGCGTGGATCCGCTGTCGATGTTGTTTACCACGAGGTGGCCGTCAGGAGCGGGGACGATCTCCGAAGCCAAGCTCAGGCCAGAGCCACTGGCCCGCACACCTAGGTCCGTGCCGGTGACGCCATCGTAGGCCCGGAGATGGAAGGCTCCCGAGTTAGCCAGGATCACGTTATAGCAGTTCGCATCGAACGGTATCGTGAGCGCATAGTCCTCCACCTCGCCCGGTGAGAGTGAGGCCCCAGTAAAAAGTGGGGTCGCAGCTCCTTCGGACAAACGGACACGAAGGTACTTAGTGCCGGCGGTGGTTCCAGCAGGCGGAGTGAGCGCAAAAGTCCTGTTTCCCGTGGAGGTGATGCTCTGAACGGCCTGCGTTTCACTCGGGTCAGACGCATCACCGTCACCATTCCAGTCCACAAAGACAATGAGGCGAGCGGCAGTGACGGGACTGGTCAAGGTCACTGGCACCGTGATATTCGTGGTGTTTCCTAAAGTGACCGCCGGCAATACCAAGTCCTCATCATCGGTGCCAGTGCTGTCATCGCCCGTGGCAGAGGCGTTTGCCAGACCGTCAGCTTCATTGTCAGTAGCAGCGGTGCCTATGCGAAGGGCAGTGCTGGCCACTTGCGATGCTGAGGCATCGAACCCGGAGTAGTCGCCATAGTCAGAGGCCACTTGCGAACAAGTGCCCGTGAGAGCGAAGTTATCGAACTCCAGGATGTCGGTGGCAGCGCCTGTGTCGCCGTAGATGTGAAGTTCTAAAAGGAAGGTCTTGCCAGCGAGGGCTGCATTGGTCGGCATGGCATCGCCGCCAGCATTGAAGGCACCGAGATTGATTTTGCGCCAGGCTGGATGGTTGTTCGTGATAACAGCTGGGGTAAAATAAACGGGCTCCAGCGCGTAAGCAGCGGTCCAGGCGGTCCTGTAAGTCGTGCCGTCAAACCAGGTGAGATAGCCTTGGACATGCGTCGGAGATTCGGGCCCTTGCCGAGCGATGTCCATGACAAAGCCAGTGATGCTGCCGCTTGAGATGTTAGCTGCCGTCACGAATTGGCACCATGTTTTAGAGACTTTGGCGGTCAGGTCTGCCCGAGGTCTCACCTGCATGGCCGGGTCGAAGGCAGATGGGAAGCCCTGACCGCAGCGGAGAGTGGCGAACCCCTCCCCGGGTGCCGCTTCATTCTGCCCGACGCCGCCTTTGGAGGGGCCGTTGACGCCCGGTGGGTCATCACTGATGAACGGAAGTGGGCTCGTCGCAAATGCGCGTAGAGAACCACCCGTCACGCAGGGGGAGAGGAAGCTGGGGGTGATGGGAACACCGTAATGCCCCGTATTCATGTCCCACTCGATGAGCATGGGAGCATTGATGCAGACGACGTAATCCTCGATTTCACCTATGGCACCGGAACTCGTCGGCGTGGTGGCAGCGTTGTCACTCAGGCGGAAACGCGCCCCAGCCCAGCGTCCACCCACAGCGGTCGCGGGAACGGTGAAGGTGACATTGATGGTCTGCAAAGAGGCACTCGCGGTGGTGGCTGCGTTGTAGATGCGCTCCCCTCCAGCGGTGGTGACATCGACATCATTGAAGGTGCCGTTTCCGTCGAAGTCGATCCAAGCCTCCAGGAATCTGTTGGCCGTGTTGTTATTAAACACTCGCACAGGGATGGTCACGCTAGCCCCAGGCGTAATGCTAGCAGGCATCGTCACGCCATCTTCATCTGCTCCGTCGGCAGAGGCTGCGGTATCAGGGGTGACTCCGCTTTCGGCATCCACGGTCGCTCCGAGGCGAATGTTGGTACTGGAGATGCTGCTCGTCGTAGCCGTGGCCGCACCGAGGCCGTTCCAATCTCCGTAGTCGGTCGTTGCTGCACCAAATCCAAAGTCAACGGTGAGGTTGGAGTTATTGTCGTCCAGATCGTCGATGGTATTGAAGGCTCCGGCTTCGCCCGTTGGCTCACCATCGACGGTTAGGCTGAAGGTATTGGAGGTGAGGCCATTGACCGCAAGGTTGGCTGCATCCTGACCATTATCACCCGTTGTACTGTTGTCATCCAAGGCATCATCAGAGGGGGAAGCTGGCAAGATTGAAACACGGCCTTCAAGCGCCCCACCCGCCCTGAAGTTCTCTGCCTTGATATGCACCTTGTAACTACCGGCGGGCACACTGAAGAAATACCTTCCACCACTGTGCGTGATAAGTTCCTGCAGCGGTAGATCCACGCCGGGGGTTTGAGTAGAACGGTAGAGTTCCACATTCACCCAATCCTGACCTTCGCCAGCATCAAAGCGTCCGTTACTGTTCCAATCCTGGAATATGAGATTACCCACACCGCAGATGTCCGCCGCGCAGGATTCCTGAATGACCACGTTGTCGATCAGCATCTTACTGTAAGCGTCCGAAAGATTAGCGTTCGCACCATCGGTGCTGAAAAGGAACGCGAGCTTGGGTTTGCCTGTCGGAGTCGCCGGAGCGATGAACTTGGTGCGGATACGCCGCCACTGAAGATTGCTCCAGGCGCTATTGGCTCGCGGATTGGCTGCTGCGGTCCCTGTCTGCACATCCGTGAAGTTTCTGATGCCATAAGCACCATAGAGAAAGTCCGTGTAGGTCGCATCACGGAAGTCCATCTCCAGAAGAGTTCCCGAACTGCGCCCATTGGTGGCATTGACGTCCAGATGATCAAAGGGTGCCCAATCATAAGTCACGGTATAGGTTTTACCAGAAGTGATAGGAACCTCCCAGGACTCTGCTGTCCCCGTGGCAGCGCTAGTGGCCAGACAGACATCTCCAGCACCCAAATAAAAGAAGCGGCTGCCATCGGTCGCCCGGGCCGAATTGTTAACCCAAGCACCCAGATCAATGCCCCAGCTAGCAGCAAAATTGTACCAGCCATCGACAAAACCATTCCGCGAAATGCCCGCCGTGCCAGCAAAGGTGTCAGGGAAGCTTGCAGGCGCTGTCTCGGGATTCTCAAAGCTAGGGTTAAAGGCCAGGTTCACCCGGTAACAAAGGCCAAAACCGAAATCCATGGTGAGATCCGCACTGGCATCTGCGGGACGTGGGGATGTGCCATTGTCCCAGGCATTGTCCTGCCCGACTTCAGTCGTCGTGGGTTCTGCACCGACAGCCAGAGTGAAGTTAGGTGTACGGACGCCATTCGTGGCTGGGGCTGCGTCGTCGATACCATTTTCATCCCAGTCATCGTCGCGACCATTGTCAGCCCCATTACCGACGAGGGAGAAGTCGCCATTGAGTGGCCTTCCACTAGCGAACTCACTGGCGGGGATCCTCAGATAATAAGTGCCTGGATCTGCATAGATCTGGTAAAGGCCTGCGGCATCTGTGCTGGTGGAACTGCGTACAACATTGGAGGCATCCAAAAGCTGAACAACCACATTGCCCACGCCTTCACCCGTGTCGAAGCGGCCATTGTCATTAGCATCCAACCACACGAGATTCCCCACAGCGGTAGTGCCAGTCACTGTAACCGCATAATCTTCCACCTCACCACGAAGAGTACTCGCGCCAGAGAATGCCGGCGATGTAGCACCTTCAGTAAAACGGATGCGCAAGTATTTGGTGCCAGCCGTTGTGCCAGCAGGTGGCGTCAGAGAGAACGTGCGGGTGCCTGAACTGGTCACAGACTGCACGGTCTGGGTTTCACCCGTATCCATGATGTTGTTACCATTCCAGTCCACGAAGATATTCAGGCGCGCTGAAGTGACTGTGCCGCCGATGGTGACTGGCACATTCAGCGTGGTGGCCGTGCCTACAGTGAAGATTGGCATGGTCAGATCTTCGTCATCCGTGCCGGTGGTGTCGTCGAGTGACGCACCGGAATCCGCATAGTCGCCTTCCGCATCGGTCGCTGCCGTGCCGATCCTAGCGTCTACGCTGGCGGTCTGAGAGGCCGAATTGCCATTGCCAAAGAAATGATCCCCAAAGTCCAGCGTGCAGGCTTGGGTGAAAATCGGCAGATCACCCATGGGCGGCACGTCGATGTTCACAGAATTTCCTGATGAGTTGTAGTTCATGGCCGTGATCTTACCAGCCGCATAAGTGGGCGCGGAGGTGTGATCTGAAACGGTGAGCCAGAGGCCAGCCGTGCTGCGCATTTCAATACCGCGCCAGTCGGCGTCTAGATTGTAACCAGCAGGCCAAACCGTGCGGTCATTGATGCGAGTCGTATCCAGCGTCAGGCGGAAGCGTGAGGTCTTAGCAACGGTGTCCTCGGTAACCGAGAGCACTTTCACATCGCTAGCATTCACCGGACCCGAGGTATCTGTCGAGAGGAGCAGGAAGCCGGGGCTAGTCCAGCTATTGGAATGGGATGAGGCGTTTTCAACGTAGATCGTGACCTTGGGATTGGCTCGATTAAAGCCATCAATGTACACCATGGCGTAGCGCTGCACATTCGGCATACCGAGTGGGCCTGTATCTAGCATGAACCAAATGCTGTCTGCGATGACGCCTGTGGTATTGATCTGAGCAATGGTGCAATCAAAGTTAAACAACTGACTGCTGGGGCTGTAGCTCATGTCCACCTCACGAATTGTTCCGAGGTTGTTGTTTTGATCCCAGTAGATGGGGGAGTTGTTTGCCGCTGGCGTCATTTCGGCATTGGGATCAATCCACTTGTCCCCATTGGCATCCCCAAACCGGAAACGATAGCAGGGAGCCGTGGCGGTGAAAGCGACCGTGTAATCCTCGACCTCCCCTGAACCCGAAGCCCCCGTGGCGGTTGTGTTCTGCACATTCGTCAAACGCACACGCACCCCACGACCTGTGCCGACACTGGCCGTGGCAGGGACGAGATATTGAAGGCGGAAATACTGGTAAAATGAGTTTGTCGGATTTAGACCCGCAGGATCAAAGCCGTTTGAACCATTGGGCACGAGGTGGTTCGTGGCGACCTGTTCCCCAGCCCCAAAGGTGCCGTCATTATTAAAGTCGATCCATGCGTGTAGATAAGCAGGACTGCCCGTGTTATTCGTGGCTTTCACAGAGAGCTGAGCGTAACTACCAACAGTGACGGAGGGAGTAAACCAGACGCCGTCTTCATCTGCGCCGTCAGCGGTGGCGGTGGCATTCGGTGTGACACTTGGTTCCGCATCGACAGTGGCACCGATGCGGAGGTTGCCGTTCACAGTACTCGTCGTCGTCGTCGTCGCAGCTCCTGAGCCGTTCCAGTCGCCAAAGTCGGCAGTCGGCTTGTTTTCGATTTCGAGCATGTATTTAGGATTGCTCAAGCGGCTGTCACTGCTCCAGAGGGTCGTCGCCCCACCATTGGGGCCAGTGCGGTAAATTCGGTTTTCCTGACGGGCGCAGAGGTAGAAATTGCCATCGCTGCCAAAGGTCATGCCGGTGGGGTTGCCGGGCTGAGTGGAAGTCAGCGTGACGAAATCATTCAGGAACACGCCTGCCGAGTTGTATCGCTTCACTTTGAAAGTCTTCGCATCCACCGCGTAGATATTTCCTGCGGCATCAATATGAACATCACGTGCGCCATCACCATTAGTCGTCCCAGTAGGTGATGGACTAAAAAAGACCGTGGTGCTCGGCGCTGCGCCAATGGTGGTTCGGTAAACATGATTCCAATCTGAGCGATACCAAAAATTTCCTTGAATCGCGAAGCCGACGCCCAAGTTGCTAGAAAGCAGTGTGGCGGTGTTGGTTGATGGAACATATTTCCAGAGACCTGCTGTGGCTGAGCCGGTGTAGAGATCACCGTTGGCTGGATCCATGACAATGTCCCACAGACAGTTGCCCGTATGTCCAACAGCGGTGGGCAGGACGATGGTGCTGACTAAAGCCCCGGTCACAGGATCAAGCTTGTAGATTTTCGCCGTGTTATCACTGTTCGGGAAAAGATAGGAGGTCACATAATAGAAACCATCATTGGCCAGAACGATGCCGACCGGCGCAATGACGGCGGAGCTGAAGGTATTCACCCAAACACCATTTTGATCGTAGCACTCGATCTTATTGCTGGTGTTGTTGGTCACGAGCCAGTTCTTGGGTGTGGTGATACTGGTGACATAATCCTCAATTTCACCCGTAGCGCCACTGCTCGTCGGCGTGTGAGCGTTGGTATTGCTAAGACGGAAACGCACCCCGCGCCCCGTGCCGATACTGGCACCATTAGGCACATCAAAGCTAACGATGATTGATTGCGTACTAGCTGACGAGGACACGGTGATCTGTGTCTTAGAGCGTTCACCCGTTCCGGCAAAGGTAGCCGCTGAGTCAGTGAACCCACCGGAGTTATCAAAGTCAATCCAGGCATCCAGGAAGGCATTGGCTCCCGTGTTGTTAAAGACTGTCACGGGAATATTGACAGTGGCTCCTCGCGAGATGGACGGCAGCATGATGAGTCCGTCTTCATCATCGCTACCCGTGGTATCATCCGTAGTAGCGGCGGCATTTGGACTGACGCTGGACTCGGCATCGGCGGCAGCACCGAGGCGGAGGTTGATATTGACTGTACTCGTGGTGGTAGCCGTCGCTGCACCGCTGCCATTCCAATCCCCGAAGTCGGTCGTTGGCGTGAAAGTGTAAGTCACAGATACAATTGCCGAGCCAAAGCAGAGTCCCTGCCCAATGAGGTTTGCATTGGCTCCGATGCTATATCCAGCGACAGTCATGCCACCGTTCATGCTGATGGTTCCCGTGCCAGCGAAGGCAGTGGGTGCGGAATAGTTGGTGCTGTTGAGGGCTATGTTGCGGTCATGATCCAAGACGAAGAGCCCAGAGGCACCACGCAAGTCATAGCAGGTATCAAAGGCAGCAGAGCTCTGGGTGGTGGTGCCAGCATTGTTGCTCACACTCAACGCTGTGGCGTTGGGCAGAGTGAGTGAGAAGGCACTTGCAAAGCCGAGCAGATAGTTGGTAAGAGCTGTAGCACCCGTATTCTCTCTAGCAGCATGAGTGACTTCGAAAGACAGCACCCGCACCTGTGCGTTGGTGATGGTTCCCGAGGAGGTTGGTAGCCGTGTGATAGCGAATGGGACTGTCCAATCCGTCACAGCAGGCGCCTGTATTGCGCTGTAGGTGACGGTGTTGGCGGGAACGTTTACCCCCGCATCAAGATTCGTCCTGGAGCCACCTGCGGCGAGGGTGAAGGCTGCGGATTGGAAAGTGGTGGTGCTAAAGTCACTGTCGATGGTTTCGTCCGCACCAATGTCCATCGCACCCAAGGTATGGGAAGTAGGAATCTCCACCTTCGCATAATAGGTACCAGCGGGAAGCGAGCCGAAGCTATAAGCTCCGCTAGCGTCACTGAGTGTGACCGCCTGCGCCTTGCCATCTGAGCGATAGAGGCTGACGATAAACTGCGGTAGAGCGCTCTCACCGACGGCACGAAGCCCGTTATTGTTATCCACCCAAACCATGCCAGACACGCTAGCTCCTGCGGTGGTCGTGATCTGATAGTCTTCTATCTCTCCCGTGTTACCGGTGGAAATGGAAGTGGCTCCGCTGGCTGAGGAGTAGCGAGCACGCAGGTAGGTGGTCCCCAGGCTGGCAGTGGCCGGAACCGGGATGGCGAGGATCTGCGGCGCAGGTTGTCCATTAAAGGCGACAGCCAAACTCCTGTCCGTGACCACTTGCTCACCCGAGTCCAAGAAGTCGCCATCACGATTCCAATCCCCCCAAATGCTCAAAAAACCAGCGCCTGTGGTAGAGACGGTGACGATGGCGTCAGCACCTGGAATGACAGGAGACGCAATGACAACACCTTCCTCATCATCAATGCCGAGGCTATCGTCCCCATTGGCGGCAGCCGTAGGCTGGCTTGCCGCTTCTGCGTCAGTGAGGCAGCCTAGCCTGACCGTACTACTGATCAGGCTGGATGGCGTGCCATAGCTGGCGGGAGCATCGCCAAAATCATTGGTGGCCCCTGTGGCATTCAGCACAGCATACTCAATCTTGGATGAGTCAAGCGGACCCGACGTCATGGTGTGACTGACAACCACTCTGACGCTGGCGGCATTGACAGGAGCTGCTCCCAAATTCAGCGTGCGTGGCCCAGAGAAAATGGGTGATCCCAGAGAACTGGAATACATGTAATGTGTGATGCTGTTTTGAATGCTTTGTCCGCTAATGACAACCCCAGCGCTATCCAGATATTGCAGTGCCACAAAACCACTGTTGGTCGCTGGATAAAGAATACCATCTTCATAGGTGAGCTGATAAGAACTGCCAACGGTGGCAGTCACCGATTGAGTCATTTGAGTCGTTGTACCCGCTGCCGAGGCCAGATAGCCAAAAGCGGTGCCATTAGCGAGTGCTGAAATCTTCCAACCTTCACCAGAAGTCACCCAGGTATTGTAGGATTGATCACCGGCCTGATCACTCCCCGACCAGAAAGGCACTGCTGCACCGACAATGTCAGATGGGCGCGTGGTAAAACCGTCGTCGAAGTGCCAGTTGCCGAGAAGACCTGTCCCTATGTTTTCAAGAACCTGCACCACATAATCCTCCACCTCGCCAGCTCCCACTGCACCCGTTGCAGAAGGCGTAGCCGCATTGACGTTGTTAAGGCGAACGCGCACTCCCATGGTACCCAGAACGGCTCCAGCCGGTATATTGACATTGATGGCACGACGAGCGCTAGTCTGCCCAGTCGCAAGGACATCATTGGTGATCACACGCTCGGAGTCGGCAAAGGTGCCGTTGCCGTCGAAGTCCATCCACATATTGAGATACGCTGGTGAGCCGGTCTGATTCGTGGCCTGGAAGGCGATACGCGGACTCCACCCACGGCGGATCGTAGGGAATAATACGCCGTCTTCATCATCGCTGCCGGTGGTGTCATCTGTGGTAGCAGCGGCATTCGGAGTGACCGTTGTTTCGGAATCGACACTAGCACCGAGGCTCAGATTGCTGTTGATTGTACTGGTGGTGGTAGTCGTAGCTGCACCGCTGCCGTTCCAGTCGCCATAATCAAGGGACGGTGCTGCCGTAGCTGTGAGACAGAGGGCATCCAGTTTCAGGGATATACTCAGCCCACTCCAGACTCCAGACACATAGCCTGTAACGCGTGCCGTAGCTGTGCCTGCGGGAGCTGTGCCAGTGAGAGTAAACCGTTGAAGGTTGGTGTGTGTGGTCACGTTATCGACCTGGACGATCTGACCGCCTGAAAGCAATGTGTTGGATGCGTTAAAAAACTGTAGCCTCAGCTGGTGGTCTTTGGTGTTATCATGCACGCCAGAATAGGCAACGAAGGTGAAGACTTGGCCTGGCGCGGCGGCCACGCTCTGGTGATAGGAAACAAAGTCGGTGGCGTTGCCCGCTGTGGGATTGAAATAGGCATAGCGGTTGCCGCACACGGCCCACAGATTGCTGCCAGCAAAGGATGTTTGAGTGGCATCGTTTGTCGTGAGAGTCCAGCCAGTGAAGTCACTGGTCTCGAAACTGCCATTGGTTAAAAGATTGCCTGGGCAGCTGCACGGGTCGGTGGCGTAAACCGTGAACATGTAATCCTCTACCTCTCCACGCGATAGCGACGAACCGCTGAATGCAGGTGCCGTGGTGCCTTCCGTGAAGCGGATACGCATGAAACGCGTGCCCTCAGAACCCGCCGGCGGGGTAAGCGTAAAAGTCCTGGTGCCTGAGCTGGTGACAGACTGTACCGTCTGCGTTTCACCCGTATCCATGAGATTGTTTCCATTCCAATCCACGAAGACATTCAAACGCGCCGCGGTGATGGTACTAATAGTAACAGGAACACTCAGCGTGGCGGCCGTGCCGACAGTGAAGGTAGGCAGGGTTAGGTCCTCATCATCCCCAACGATATCATCCCCTGTAGCAGTGGCATTGGCAGGACTGGTAGCCTCTCCATCTGTTGCCAGTGTGCCGATCCGGATAATGCTATTCACCGCCTGCGATGCGGAAGCAAAACCGTTGTAGTCACCATTGTCCACCTGAGCCTCTGCCTGCTGGACTGCTGCACTCAAAAGACTGAACAATACAAACGCCAAAATCTGGGATACCCCAGATCGCAGCGTTGCAGTGGTTTTTGTTTTTGGCAGTGCCATGAGACAAAGAATCAGACCTGATATGATTGAGCACGACGGCGGCGCGCGAGGCCCATGCCAGCGATGATCATCAGCAGCGCAGATCCTGGTTCTGGCACGACATGGGTCTGAATGACGAACACACCTGGATCGACCGAATACGCACCTGGTCCTTGGACGCCATTCACGCCACCTAGGATAGCGGTGTCCAAATCCCGTGTCTGCCAGTCGAAGGACTCACCACTTTGCAGAGAAGGATCTGGGAACTCCCAAGCACCCGGAAACACATTGGCCCCTTTATCCGAATCACAAAGCAAGGCCCACTCAACATCTCCCACTAAAGTCTTCGAATTATAAACCCAAAGATAAACCGTTGCACCCTGTGTGAAGACACTCGCTGGATTCGCGCTAGACGAAGTGGAACCGGAGGTGCTGGTATGATCAACGCTGGTATTGATTTCACGATTCGTTGGGTCCCAACCAAGTCCAAACGATGCCTTATCAAATATGATCCATCTAGATTCCCATTCAGAAATGTTTAGAGACGTGGGTGCCCAACCGCTTGACGTATTGAAGTAACCCAACTCAAACTGGTAGCTGGCATCTAGACTATTGCCCGCACTGTCCACGAGTGTGTCATTCTGTTTTGACCCCCAAAATATTGTGCTGGCGCTGACAGGCGCTGCAATGGCACACAACCAAAGTATGGCGGCAGCCACAGTGGTAATTGAGTTCTTTTGTTTCATGGTGAAAGTCAGTGTTAGCGGCTTCTTTATTTATGGAAAATATAGTATAATCGAATTTCTTCAAGAAATGAATTCATCTTTATTTAATTAACCAGAAATTTAGTAAACTTATATTATTAGAAACTATTGATAATCAATATCAACTATATTTGACATTATTTCTACACTTTCGATTTTTTAAACGGCGATGCCTGGCCCCTGTTTTCTGGCGCGTTTGCCAAGACTTTGACGATTTTTTTATATTCGTTCTTGTAAACAACGGAATCCATAATCGGCAGCAACACACTGCTTGACGATTTTCTTCTTGAGTTACTATAAACCTTTATCGCTGTGGAATCCTTCCATGGGCGGTGACTAGGCAGCTGAGTCTAGCCCGAGTTAAACGTTTACTTCCTCAATATGCGCTCCGCTCTCTACCTCCCTAAGTTCCTCGCTGTATCTCTCATCTACGCCGCCACCATCCCAGCCTATGCGGACAATGATGACCGCAAAAAATGTGACTCCGATAAACTCAAGTTTTCCAACATCACACTTCCTCTAGGTGCCGATGTGCTACAGCCAACAGCTGCAAACAGTAGCGGCTGGATCACTGGCTACTACCGCGACACGCCAGGCATGTTAAAAGGCTTCCTTCTCCGTGGGAAGCGATACAGTGACATGAGCTTTCCGAATACGGCCAGCTACACGATCGAGGCCTCTTTCCCAGTCGGCATCACACAGCGCGGTTTAGTCGCAGGTGTGGCTTTTGAGGCGGCTGGCCCAGCACACTCTTACACAAGGATGGGAAACAGTGTCACAGAGCTCATCTACCCAGGCAGCCAGACAGGCACCACCTTCATCCGCTCCATGAGTTCTGACGGTAAGATCCTTGGGGAGTCCGTTGATGGCCAAACGGGGCTCCCGGTCCTCTTTGTTTACAAAGATGGTGTCTATACGCCGCTTTCCTTACCAGCGAATCCTCCTGCAACAGACATTTACTGGGCTTCCATCAATAGCAGCGGTCATCTCCTTGGCGCAGGCGATAATGCCTCTGGCCGTGTCCTCTTGGTCGCCAAAAGAAATCACTACAAAGTGCTGCCGACGATCCCTGGTAACCTTTACAATGTACCGATCTCACTGCTCGATTCAGGTGAAGTCATCGTTGACTCTTCGGACTTGGATCTGCCCGCTGATCCCGAATATGGCGCTAACTGGTTTGGCAACATCCTCCGAAAAGGAAAATGGCAACAAATCCGTGCCCCAAAAGATACCAAGAGGATCACCCATCTCACGGGTGCAGCAATGCTAAACAATGATAACCTGCTTCTTCTAGGAACTTACGCCACGAACGCCAGCTACATTTTGAGTCCTTTCAAAGCCACTGAACGCGATTGTGATAATGACTGATTATCCCTGAGTAAACAGTCTTCCTTCAAACCCGCACGACTGATCAACAGCGTGCGGGTTTTGACTTTTTCAGAGGCAGCGCGGTTCCGTTGATACCCAGCTTCTACGCCTGCCAAAAATGGAAAAGGCAGCGATCAGCACCATCAACGCGCTCCCAGGCTCCGGTACGGCAGCGGTCTGTAGCCAGGCGACGCCGCCGCCAGGATCTCCGATAGGATTAAAACTGCCTGCACCGACAAAACCATTCACTTGCCCAAAGACGGCAGTATTTGCCTCAAGCAGATCCCAGTCGAGCGAATTCGGATTGCCTGCATCTGCTGTGGGAATGACCCAGGCTGGTGATGAACCACTCGTGACATCGCGCACCAAGGCCCACTCGGAAGTCGGGACTAGATCCAGTGCGTTATAAACCCAGAGATAAGCCGTTTCACCCGCTGTAAAGGTAGCAGCGCTAATGCCGCTGCTAGATAGCCCTGAACTAAGAAACTCAGCGCTGCTCGTATAATAATCGGTTGTGCCATTCCAGCCATCACCACTCACGGCACGGTCAAAGACCTTCCAATTGGCAGCCCACTGATCCAGATTCAGATCCGTCGGGATAAAAGTGCCAAAGGTGCCAATCTCAAAGGTAAATGAGGCATCCAAAGTGGAACTGCCTCCTGACGAAACGAGAACATCGCCTTCAGCGTTGAACCAAGAAATCGTCCGCGCAGAAGCCTGCCAAGTAAGACCGGCCAGGATGAAAAAGATAAGGTGTTCGATTCTCATGATTATTGCATTGAATTGTTAGGCATAGCTTGGTCCGGTTGCCGCCATTGCGCTGGCGCTCCAGGATGCAGGAAGAAAAGCGCTTCAAAGCCATTCAGCAGGCCTGCCTGGTTTTGATCAATCATATCAGCATCACCTTCCAGAATCCATTCATGATGGCCTTCGTTTGAGGCCCTCAAGTAGTAGCCTGCTAAAGCGGATGAGACCTTACTTTGATTATTCCAAATCCTGATGCGGTCAGCCTGTTGGCTGCTTGTGCTGGCATTGAACACTCGCTTGCTCAGCATCCCTAACTGCTCTGGTGAGGCAGCATCGGTCCAGCCTGTCCCGACAAAGTTGGTACCTCTTCCCAAACCAACGATTAAGTCGGTCTCCCGACATAGCCCCACAAGCGGCAACGAGGCTGATACACTGCCTAACTTGAGAAACAGACCTTCATCTGGTGGTATCACACGCATTCCAGCATCCGCAAAAGCCGAGTCACCTGCCTGCACCCACTGCCGAACATTGCCTGCGCGCAATGACAACCAGCATTCAGTATAGCAGTTCTGCTCACGTTCCCAAAACTGAACCCGATCAGCCTGAGAGGACCGAGTCGCCGACAACAGTCGATCAGTCCTGATCACATTGGACAGTGTCTGATGCGGGCGTACGGCAACACGCATCCCCGTGAGATCAGGCAACTCAGATTGCGTATTCTTCGACGAAGTCAGATCCAAAGCAATTCCATCGGCCGTGCAGGCTAGCTCATCGACCTCCCAACGCTGCCCTTCCAAAGGTCCTTCAGTGACCTCCACATAGTACCTCTCACCGACTAATAAAGCGGCGGCAAAGTCTCCTCCATCACCCAGGAGATCACCCAACTCCAAAACACTGGCAGTGACGTCTGCTACCCGGCCGCAATAAACCTCCTGCCGGACCAGGGGCATGGCAAAGCTACGAGAACCACCCGCAGTCAAGGATTGTCGCCTCCAGCACCAAAGCGCTGTCTTGCTTTCCAGGTGATGATCGGTTTCTGCATCTAGAGTCACCTTAAGCCGCAGTTTTCCCATGGCAAGTCCATGAAAAATGAGATCACTTTCCACATCCGCATAGACCACTTTTTCAAAGCCACCTCCTTCGTCACATACGATCGGCTCTAAGCCAGTTGGCTGTTCATAGCCATCATATCCTGTCATCAGCAATGTGATCATCAAGTTAGCCGGCAAATTCTTTCGGCGCCTGTATGCAAAATCAAACTTGGCTCTCGTTGGGTCGTAAATCAGCCTCGGCAAAATACCAGGGTCTGAAGTCAAGCCAGTGTCCGCGGGCTGCCCAATAGCAAATTCCACCAAATTCGAATAGCCATCACCATCCGGATTATCAAGCGCCCCATTTTTGCCATCAAGAGGGTTTTCGCTCTGCCAATGGGTAAAGCTGCCGACTAGGTTCTCTTGCTCTTTTCTTACTTGTTCCTGACCCGTTTTTGGAGTCTGCGCTGCCATCAATGGCATCATCAAAACCAACCAAGAAGCTACCCCAACCAGACACAATCCAACCCTTCTGCAAGGATACGATAGGCTCGTCAGACTTTGGTTGGCAGCAAAGAGGCCAGCTTGAATGGGTGATTTGTCAGGCATTAAAGATAATATAAGCCCATAAAATATGATAATTATAGACAAATGCCAATCAATTCATTAATTAATCTTAAAGATACAGATATTTATAGGAACATATTCACCGAGATGCGGGAATGGAAGATCTTCGAGTTGCCGCCGGGCTTGGGTTCACCAGGGTTCTTCGAATCGCAGCGGATGTGTCTCGGGTGACACTGCCCGAATGGCAAAAAGCCTATTGGAATCAATGGCGGATGCAAATCGCCTTCAAGCCATTCCCAAGTCTAGATTTAGCGTATCCGTCAAACCTAGCACCGTTGGAAGGTCGTAGTGTGTAAAGGTCGTAGCAGCCAAGCTACGGCACTTATGCTTACAGCTGATTCAACACCACCACTCAAACGCGACGTTCTCG
>JAIXOU010000122.1 GCA_027486585.1 Verrucomicrobiaceae bacterium
CGCACTGGCTTCATTCAGAAGCGCATGTGGCAGGCAATCAAACTCTCATTCTCTAGAGAAAAAGAAGGAGAAGGAGATGTGTCTCAGTTTGGAGCACTGACGACGGCTCTGGCCGCAACCATCGGGACTGGGAATATTGTCGGCGTAGCCGGCGCTGTGGCTGCGGGTGGTCCCGGCGCTGTCTTATGGATGTGGCTAACGGGTGTTTTTGGTATTGCCACCAAATACAGCGAAGCTCTATTGGCAGTGAAATATCGGGTCCAGCAAAAAGACGGTAGTTTTGCAGGTGGACCCATGTATGCGCTGGAATACGGATTAGGCCAAAAATGGTTAGGCATGATCTTTGCGATTTTTACCATGATTGCGGCATTTGGCATTGGTTGCATGACACAGGCCAATAGCATCGTGGATAACGTGCAGAATCTTTTGAAGGAACAAACGGCTTCTGGTGTGAGCTGGGCTCAGCCTGAGTTCGTTGCATGGGGGTTGGGCATCATCATGGCGATACTCACTGCCCTTGTCATTTTAGGGGGAGTGAAATCCATCGCTAGAGTATGTGAGGTGCTCGTGCCGTTTATGGCTATCTTTTATGTGCTGGGTTGTTTGGCTGTGCTGATTCATAATTGGGCCGTCATTCCTGAAACCATTGCCGTGATTTTCCGCTCGGCTTTTACCGGCAGTGCTGTTGCGGGTGGCTTCATTGGTAGGGGCATGCAGATGACCATGCAGATGGGTATTGCCCGTGGGCTTTTCAGCAATGAATCAGGACTGGGCAGCGCGCCGATTGTCGCGGCTGCAGCACAGACCAAAAATCCGTATCGTCAGGCTTTGGTCAGTTCTACTGGCACTTTTTGGGATACCGTGGTCGTTTGTGCCATGACAGGACTCGTCATCGTGAGCAGTGGTCTCTGGAAAGATGGCATGGCGGCCGACGGCACGATGAAGCTGGCTGCTGATGGCAGTGCTGTGCTGGCAAAGGCTGCTTTGGTTCAAGGAGCGTTTGGAGTTTTGTCAGGCATTGGGCCATTCGTTTTGACGGTGGGCCTATTAACCTTTGTTTTCTCCACGATTCTTGGCTGGTGCTATTATGGAGAAAAAGCCACGGAATATGTTTTTGGAACACGTGCAGTCCTTCCGTATCGCTTGCTTTGGATTGCGGCGGTGCTTTTTGGCTCTACCCAAAAAGCCAGCGCAGTCTGGGACTTTTCAGATGCTGCCAATGGGTTGATGGCTATTCCAAATCTGATTTGTCTGATCTGCCTCAGCGGTGTGATCGCCGCTGAGACGCGTCAGCATCGTCATGATCTTTGATTAAACCTCGCTGGGCAAGAGTTTTAATAACTCCGGTGCTAGAGGAGATTCAAAAATCATCTCTTTGCCTGTATGCGGGTGTGTCAATTTCAACACGGCAGCATGCAGCGCCATACGCCGTGCTGGGTTGGATTTGGCTCCGTATTTTTCGTCTCCCACAATCGGGCAGCCAGCTTGAGCAAGTTGCACGCGGATCTGATGGCGGCGTCCGGTTTCTAAAGTGACCTCAAGTAGGGTGCGGCCCATGCCCTGACGGAGCACTCGATAATGAGTGATGGCTTCACGGGTTTCAGGCCCTTCTTTGCAGGCAAACACTTTGTGAGGCTGACTTTCATCCAAATGCGTGCGCAGTGTGCCAGATTGGGCGGGTGGTTTTCCTTCGACTAAAGCAAGATAGCTTTTCTCTGCCGTGGTCCAGTTGCTTTGCAGCGTTTCTTTGGCCTCTTCACTCTTGGCAAAAACGAGTACTCCAGAGGTTTCACGGTCAAGACGATGCACGATCCAGACACGGGCCATGCCGGTGCGTGCGCGGTCACGGACGTAGCCAGTGATGGCGTGGTAGGCTGTTTTGTCGGTTTCCTTTTCGGTCGAGATCGTCAGGAGATGGGCTGGTTTATGCACGACGATGATGTCGTTGTCCTCATACAGAATACTCATGCCCTGTGGCAAATCTGGGGCTGGTGGTGGTGCTTTGGTCGGGTGAATGCTGACTTGGTCACCTGCCTTGAGTTCCTGATTGTGCCTCGTTACCACCTGGTCATTCACACGCACGGCGCCGAATTTCAGCCATTGCTTCACATTGGTACGCTTCACCTCCGGCCATGTTTGGAAAAGGAATGCCAGGAGAAGCTGGGGCTCAGAAACGGTCTTGGGTGGAATCATGGAAAGTCCTACATCCCATGAACCAAGCGCTGACGCAACAGGCTACTTCACTTGCACTGGATGCATGAGGTAGGCGATCAGGTCACGAATCTGGTCTGGCTGGAAGGCTAAGAGCAGCCCCTCGGGCATCATGGAGACGGGTGAGGTATCGGTTTTGATGATCTCGGATTTCTCCAGAGTCATTGTTTCAGCGAGGGTTCGTAAGCTCACCGTTTTGTCCGAGGTCCCAGTGATGACGCCACTGAGAGTCCGACCATCTTTGAGCGTGAGCAGACTCATGCGGTAGTCCGCGCTGACTACTCCGCTAGGATCGGCGATGTTTTCAAGAAGGTAGTCGATGTTTGCACGGCCGCTGCCAGTGAGGTCAGGGCCGATTTTGCCGCCTTGCCCATACATTTGGTGGCAAGCACCGCAGATGGCCGTGAAGAGTACGCGCCCCTGACTGAGATTGGCTTTAGCCAAAGTAGCGGTATCGAGTTGTTTTTTGATCTTCTCGATGAGTTCCTTTTTATCGGCGGCGGAGTCGCGCAGTTCTCCCCAGACTTCAGTGAGCTTTTTGGTTAGAGCGTCATCTTTGAAATCACGGATCTGCCGGGCATGGAAGGCGGTGACTTCAGTGCGGTCGATCTGACCTTTACCA
This sequence comes from Verrucomicrobiaceae bacterium, assembly GCA_027486585.1. Lineage (GTDB taxonomy): Bacteria > Verrucomicrobiota > Verrucomicrobiia > Verrucomicrobiales > Verrucomicrobiaceae > Prosthecobacter. The sequence goes on from JAIXOU010000122.1 coordinate 2,834, forward strand.
ACGCTTTCTAACATTGCGGATGCCCAAGCGGGGCGGGAAACCAGTGCATTTAGAATGGTGGGTCGATCCGTAGGCGCGAATTTCCGGTAATCCTTCACCAGTCGTTGACCGATGGCTGGGTCATCAAAGAGCGTCAGCCCACGCACGGCGGCTATGTTTAGTCCACGCACATCGAGCAGGCCTTCACAAACCGTTCGCAGGTCGGCGGGACGGGCCTCGATCAGTGTCTTCAAAGCGGCCTCACGTGTTGAGGTTTCCGCTTGGGCATCGAGCACGATTTTCTTCACATCATCCAATGCCCGGCCATCGCCGAAGAGGATGGAGAGATCTCTGAGGTGGTTTGTTTGGCCTTTTGTTAGAACGGTAAAAGCATCCCAGCTCTCCGGTTTCGGCACCTTTCGCAGACCTTTAAAGGCCTCCGCCATGCCTTCGAGGATGCTCGGTGTCTGCTCTGGTCTTGCATTCGCCAGTAGCGCATTCAGATGCTCTTGATGCGTGGCCAGGCCCCGGGTGATCCACCTTATCGTCTTCGGCCAGTTGCAATGCTGGGCGATCTTCACCAGTGCTGCTGGGTCATGCTTGGCCAGCGTGCTAATGCCATACCAGACCATGTTTGGTAGCAAAGGATCGTCGGCATATTTCGTGTGCTTCAGCAGTTCAATGGCGAGTTCGGCGCGTTTTTTTAATGGCAGTCGCTGGAGAGTGGAAGCAAGCGTGAGGTGAACGAAGCTGGATTTGGCTGTGCGTGCGAGATTGAGTAAGAGGTCTGTCTCTTGGATGTCTTTGATCGCTTGTGGATGCTGCTCACCCGTGATCAGGTCGATAGGCCAAAACTGCGTCATCTCACGGATCGCTAGCACGCGCTGATGTTCATCCCCCTTGAGATCGGGCTTTGGCAAAGGTTTACGCCAAGCAAAGGGCGACTCTAGCTTCTTTACATCCCCATAACTGATCCTGAAAATCCGTCCGCTGGTGCGATGCACGCCAGTGCTGTCGTGGCACTCTCCGGTGTCGCTCCAGTCGAGGATGAAGCCGCTACCGTCCGGGCCTGTGCTGATTTCGATGCCACGGAACCAAGGATCATCGGTGAGAAAGACATCGGGCTCGTGTTTGCCGACGTAACCGCTGCCGTTGCGCTCGAGGCGCTCCACATTCGCACGGCGGCCGTGCATGTTCAGGGTGAAGAGCTTGTTGCGATATTGCTCGGGCCATTGGTCACCCTGGTAGATCATCATGCCGATGTGGGCGTGGCCGCCACCGAGGCTGTTTGCTTTGCCATCGCGGGATTCCGTCCAGCTTCCGCTGCGGTCGTAGTGGTAGTGATCGGCGATGGTGTCCAGCTTTTCATACACATACGGATTCAGCGTGCTGGAGTCCATGAGATGGGCACCTGGGATGAGGTGCCAGAGATGGCCGGTCACGGTATTGATGAAGAACATCTCGCCGTTTTGATCCCAATCATGACCCCAGGGATTGGTCGTTCCGTGGGTCAATACCTCGACGATTTTCCGCTTAGGATGAAAGCGCCAGATGCCGCCTTTCATGGGGATGCGTTGATTGTCCGGTGTGCCCGGCACGCCTAGCAGACCTGGGCAGGAATGCCCACAGCGCCCGTAAAGCCAGCCGTCAGGGCCCCAGCGCAGACCGTTGGCAAAGTTGTGGTAGTTGTCTTTGGCTACCGTGAAGCCATCCAACACCACCTCGGGTTCGCCATCGGGGATGTCATCGCCATTGCGATCCGGGATGAAGAGGACCTGCGGCGGACACATGAGCCAAACACCACCACGCCCGACTTCCACACTGGTCAGCATTTGCACGTCTTCCGTGAAGACTTTTCGCGTCTCTGCCACGCCATCCCAGTCCTTATCTTCCAGGATGATGACGCGGTCTTTGAGTCCGAGGTCAAAGCGTTTGCTGCGCTCTGCATAGGTGTAGTTCTCCGCTACCCACATCCGGCCTTTGGCATCCCAAGCCATGCCAATTGGATTCTGTACATCCGGCTCTGATGCAAAGAGCGTGGCCTTAAACCCTGGCGGCAGTTTGAGCATCTTGAGAGACTCTTGCGGTGTTGGAGGCTGGGCATTACCGGGATCGGAATTGTAGATCGCGGGAAAGTCTGCTTGAGCCAAAGCAGCGAAAGTCAGAAATGCAGCCAAGGACCATTTGAATGAAGAAAACATATTTGAGAAATCGTGTGCACAAACGCAGTTCATTCAACTTGTGAATAGGCATGATTTTGTGTCGGACGGGGTCAACGCCTGACGCTATCGTCAGGGCTCACCAAACAGCTGGGTAGTTCTAAGAACTGAGCATCGACTCTCCATCTGCCGCGGGCGATGTCTGCTCAACTTAGCGCAGTTCGTCGATCCATTTCTCACAGGTATATGGCTGGAAAGCACGAATGGCTTGCAGCAAGGCCTCTGGGTCGGTCTCTGTGATTAGGCTGGAGCGGTGCTCGGGTTTGAGAAAACCGGTGGTGCTCATGTGATCGAGGAAGGTGAGCAGGTGATCAAAGAAGCCTGCTACATTCAACAAACCAACGGGTTTCCCGTGAAAGCCGAGTTGCAGCCACGTCAAAGTTTCAAAAAGCTCGTCCAGCGTGCCGAAGCCACCGGGTAGGGCGATGAAGGCATCGCTCAGATCGACCATCTTTTGTTTCCGTTCGTGCATGGTTCGGGTGACGTGCAGTTCCGTGACGCCACCATGACCGAGTTCTTTGGCCAGAAGAGATTCGGGAATGACGCCGATGACTTCGCCGCCAGCGGCCAATGCGGCATCAGCGATGACGCCCATGATCCCCACATTGCCACCACCATAGACGATGCCGATGCCTTGCTTGGCCAGATAGGCTGCCATCTCGGCGGCGGTTGCTGCATAAATGGGATCGAGTCCGCGACTGGACCCACAATAAATGGCGATGCGCATGATGAGAGTTGATTAGCGTTTCACAGCATCCCAAACTTGACTATATTTGGCTAAGTCGGGGCCGAGATCTTGGATGACCTCGCTTTTGGCACGGACAGCGTCTGGAATGATGACAGCAGGATTTTGAAGGAAGGTAGGGTTTACTTTTTTGAGAGCCTCGACATTCGGGCAGAGATAACCCATCCACTGCATGTTTTCCGCCGCTATGGCTGGATCGAGCAGATGATTGATCAAAGCATGGGCCAGCTCCTTTTGCGGTGCATCTTTCGGGATGACCATCTCATCACAGCCCATGGTGACGCCTTCCTCGGGAATGAGGATGCCGATTTTTTCGTTCTCTTGAGCGACTTGGAAAAGGTCTCCGCTGTAACCATGGACGAGGATGAATTCGCCTGAATCCAGTCCGCTTTTGTAGCCTTCGTTATCCAATTTAGCGGCGTTCTTTTTCCAGCGTAGAAGCACTTCCTGCGCTTGGGCTAGCTCGGCGTCATTTCGTGTGTTGATGCTGTAACCGAGTGATTTAAGGGCAGCTCCAATGGTCTCACGCATATCGTCAAAGAGCGACATGCGCTGTGCGGCTGCTGGGTTTTCAAAGAGGTTCCAAGATGGCTTTGGCACTGTGATCTTGTCTTTTCGATAAGCAACTACGGCATAAGCGAGCGTGTAGGGAACACTGTGTGTCATGGTTTTATCGATCACCTTGTCGAGCACCGAGCTGTCGATGTTTTTGAGGTTAGGCAGCTTACTGTGGTCGAGGTCGGCGAGCATGCCTTCCTGATGCATGACCTGGATCATGTAGGCTGTCGGAAACAGCACATCGTAGCCACTGGCGCCAGCTTTGAGTTTGGCATACAGCGATTCATTGGAATCAAAGGTGTCGATCACCACGCGGCAGTCGTGCTTTGCCTCAAAGGACTCAATGCACTCGGGGCTGACATAATCGGCCCAAGTGAAGACATGCAGTGTCTCCTTAGCTGTCAGGCCTGCGGTGAATGCAAAGAGTAGCAGCAGGACTTTCATGACTGCTTGAGGAATCGCGTGCAGATGCCGCCGCCATTGACCACAGTGGGGAGCTGCTCGGCTTGGCGGCCGCTGGCGATGATGCATTCGACTCCACCACGCACGGCATCTTGCACGGCGCGGAGTTTGGAGATCATGCCGCCGGTGCCGAGGGCGGTCTTTTCCTCTTGAGCGTGATGAATCACGACATCCACATCCTCCACGACTGGGATGGGGCCTTCCTCAGGTTTCTGCACATCACGTAGCAGGCCTGGGGCGCTGGTCAGTAGGATGAGCAGGTCAGCTTTCCAAAGGCAGGCGATTTTGGAGGAGAGTTTGTCGTTATCTCCAAAGCGCAGTTCCTCAATGGCGACGCTATCGTTTTCATTAATCACGGGGACGATTTGAGGAAACTGGAGCAGTCGTTCCAGAGTGGCTTTCACGCGATTGGCGCGGTCGATCTGAGCCAGGTCTTCATGCGTGACGAGGAGCTGGGCAACGTGCAGGCTGTGATCACGCAAAAGGTTTTCATAGGCATGCATGAGATGAGTTTGACCAACGGCAGCCAAGGCTTGGAGCGTCGTCATGTCTGACGGGCGGGATTTCATCTCAAGCGGCTTGAGGCCTGAGGCCACGGCGCCGCTACTGACGACGACCACACTGTGGCCGTCTTTTTTCAAAAGGGCCACGGCCTCCACAAGCTTCCGCAGCTGAACGGGATCAGGCTCAGGGGTGTCGAGCTTGGTGAGGATGCCTGAGCCGAATTTGAGGACGATGCGCTTGGGGCCGATGCTGGTCATGAGATGGGGGTAACATGAAAGAACAGAAGCGAGTTGGAGGCAAAGCTCTTTGCAGGGAAGTTTTCTGACGGGTCAGACGGGCGCTACGTCTTGATGAGTTTTTAGAAGGGATTATTCCTGTATTTATGGATAATGAATAAAAATCACGAAAAACCAGGGTTTCGATCTGGATAAACGATGATTCTCCATATCTATTCGGTCTTTAGATAAAGGGAAACGCCGATTCCTCAGAATGAAACGCCGATTCTCCATGTCTATTCGGCGGTTAGATAAAGGGAAACGGTGTTTCCCCTGGTGTATCCGGTGCCTAGATAAGGAGAAACGACCTTTCTAAACAAGTTAACGCCGATTACCTCTGGCTTTGGGGCTTGCCGAAAAGTGCGCCGACAATCCTGCCGAGGTCATTCACTGCAAGGTAGCACAGCGGCACGAGGAATAGGGTGATGATGGTGGCAAAGAGACTGCCATAACCCATGGCGACTGATACGGGGGTCAAAAATTGAGCATGGGTGCTTTGCGCGCCGCTGCTGAAGAAGAAGGGGAATAGCTTGGCCAGCCAAGTACCATCAAAGATCAATGGAACCAGTCCAAAGAAAGTGGTGATCTGAGTGAGGAAAATAGCGCGAAAGCGTAATTTGCCGCCTTGTTGAACGGCCTCTCTCAGGCTCATGCCTCCGGCCTTGAGGTCGTTGATTTCATCGACCAGGACAAGGGTGTCATTCACGACCACTCCACAGACGCCGAGAATACCAAAGGCGCTCATGATGCTAACGGGCAGGCCGTGGAAAAGGTGACCGATCACAGCGCCGACTACCCCAAAGGGCACGACGAGGAGTACGATCAGCGGCTGAGTGTAGCTTTTGAAAGGAATGGCCATCAGCCCGTACATGGCGGCGATGACAATAATGAATGAAATCCACATTTTGCTCTGACTTTCACGCTGATTACGTGCTTCCCCCTCAAAGCTCCAGCGGATATGGCCATGATTAGCCAGCAGTTCATCCAGGAAGCTAGTTAGCTCGATCCGCATGGCGGCGATATCGGTTGTGCCTTTGTCGGCATCGGCAGAAATGTTCAGGGCTCGGCGACGATCCACGCGCTTGATGCTGGTGAAGCTTTTGGCCACTTTGGCCTCGGCCACTCGATTGAAAGGAACCTCAAGTCCACCTGCGGTGCGGACACGCATTGTGTCCAAAGTTGCCAGATTTTTCCGATCATCGCGGGGCATTCGGAGCATGACTTTGACTTCATTGCGTCCGCGTTGAATACGCTGCACTTCATCTCCATAAAAAGCCTGGCGTACTTGCCGCGCTAAATCACTAACGGTGACACCAAGTTGTTGTGCCTCGGGTTTGAGCGTGAGCTGGATCTCATTTCGGCCACTGTCGAGTGAGTCATTGATGTCGAACAGGGCAGGATAGGTGGAAAGCTTCTCTTTGATCTTTTCAGACATGCCGAGCAGCTCTTTGGGATCGGTGCCGGTGAGTTGAATGTCGATCGGGTCGCCTCCACGCATGATTTCGGCGCGGAAGGTCAGTTCCTCGGCTCCGACAATGCTGCCGATGCGCTTTCGCCAGTCATTGGCCATCTCGACCGTGTTCGCATCTCGAGTGCGCTCTTCAGGGCCAAAGGTTTCCATCGTTACGCCACCGATATGACTGCCGCTGCTTGAGGGTGATCCACGGCTGGAAAGTGTCGTGCCGACGGTCGAAACGATATGTTTCACGACACTTTGCCCATCTGGGCCGACGTACTCTTTTTGCATTTGTAGAGCGATGTCATAAATGCGCTGGATTTGTGCCTCTGTGATCTCGACAGGAGTGCCATCCAGCATCGAAAGCCGACAATCGATGCGCTCGCTGGCCACTCTAGGGAAGTAGGTCGTTGCGATGCGGCCACCTGCAAACATACCAATGATGATAATCAGTCCACCAAATAAGAGAGCTAAAACGGCATAACAATGCTTCACACTCATGCGGATAGCCGGTGCATAAATCGTCCGCACAAACCATTGCAGGGCAGCATCTGATCGGCGGTGGATGGGCTCTAATAAATCTCCTGCACGGCCTAAAAAGGGATGGGCAAGATGACTTGGCAGGATGAGTTTTGTCTCCAGCAGGGCAATCAGCATCACCGCGATGAAGATGAGCGCGATGGGTTTAAACATGGATCCCCAGTCGGATGAATCCAAGGCCATTGGTAGGAAGGCGATAACGGTCGTGAGTACGCCAAAAGTGATGGGCACGGCCATGCGTTGAGTGCCTGCAATGGCAGCCTCAAGCGCTGACATGCCTGTGGTGCGGCGCAGGTGATCGCAGTGCTCACTGATGACAATGGCGTCATCCACCACGATTCCCAAAACAAGAATGAATCCCATGAGTGAGGACAGATTGATGGAAATATCGAGGTAAGGCATGAGAGCGATGGCTCCCATGAAGCTCATGACCATGCCAATACCGACCCAGATGACGGCCTCTAATCGCAGAAAAAGGCCTACACAGATAAAGACCAGTATCAGGCAGCTCTGCGCATTTTGCATGAGCAGGTCGATGCGGCCTTTGACGATTTTTGAGCGATCATTCCAGTAGTCGAGATGCACACCGCCTGGCAGCTTTTTATTCGTCTCGCTGATGTAATCCTTCACGCGGTTGCCAATCGTGATGGCGTTTTGTTTTCCTTCCCGCATGACACTGATCATCACGCAACGGCGGCCATTGAGTCGGGTGATGAGTGGGTTTTCATTAAAGCCGTCAACGATCTTAGCCACTTCACCTAGCGTGACTTTCGTGCCATCGGCGCGGGTAACCATGGGGATGCGGGCATAGTCTTCACCCGTGTAGGCTCGGCCGCGCGTGCGCAGGGAGACGTCCCCAGCCTCGGTCTGCACGACGCCTGCTGGCATGTCGATGGCGTTTTCACGGATGGCTTTGCTGATCGTCTCGAGGCTGAGGCCATATTTTCGCAATGTTTCTTCCGGTATTTCGATGGCGATTTCTTCTTTCCTCACGCCCGTGATGTCGGCATGGGAAATGCCAGGCAGCGAAGCGAGTTCATCGCGTGTTTGTTCTCCGAGGCGCTTCAGGTCACGCTCGGCCATATCAGCGCTAAGGATCACCGTGATCACTGAATGGAAGCTATCGTCGAGCTGGATGATCGGTTTCTCTGCCAGGGCTGGGAAGTTCGGGATCGAGTCCAATCTGATTTTGACATCCTCCAGCACACGCCGTGGGTCATCGTCTTCGTTTACCTCGATGAAAACACTGCCGCCACTGCTGCCTGCGGTGCTATTGACATGCTTGATTCCGCCGACCTGCTGGATGGCTTCTTCGATCTTTAAAACGATGGTCTCTTCGGTTTCCTCAGGCGATGAGGCAGGGTAGGGTACGTTGATCGAGACAAAGCGTGAAGGCATGTCCTGAAACACTTCCAGCGGGATTTTGTCCTGATAAAGAGTGTAGGCACCTGCTGCCATCACTGCCAGCATGAGTAGATTGGCAGCGACGTGATTTCGGGCGAACCAGGAGATCATGTGGGAAGTGGAGAAGTAAAAAGTATTGAGTGATGGAGCACGGGCGTCCCGCTAATGGACATGTATCCGTTGGAAGGTTCGAGCCGGTCACTCTTCCATACGTGCCAGATAGGTCAAAGAGCGATCTTCTCCTCTTCGCGCCACAACAATGATTTGAGCGCGCTTTTCACCCACATAGCCGGTGCTAGTGATTCGGCGCAGGTCATCATCACTAGTGAGGATGCTCTGCATGGCTTTGGCGCGGTCACCCGTGAGGTTGAGCAGGCGGTAAGCTTCGCCATCGGAGATGCGTTGGTCATCTTCCGTGCCAGGGATGCCATCGGCACCGTCACGGCGTTTGATGTAGTTTTCGACATCGCTCTCAGAGGCACCACTGATGGCAATCAGAGTTTCTTTAAAGGCGGTACGCAGGTCGATGGTGCCGTCTCCGAAAACGGAGAAAAACTCCCGCCAGTCAGGCTTTAAGCGGTCCACCACACCCATGCCGCGCACAAGCAGCATTTCGTCCACACTGATGAAACCGGTGTTTCGTGGCAGATCCATAACGCCGAGGCCTTCATAAAAGGCTTTTTCGGCTCCATTGCTGCGCGCATCCTCATCGCGGTCCACCCAATCGGCTAGGGATTCACCTGCCACTGCGGCTTCATCGCTATTGAGGCCCCAACGTTCGAAAAGCTGAACGACAGCGACGCTTAGTCGCTCATCTGTGATGAGATTGATGGGGATGCGTGCGCCTTCATAATTGATCACGACATCAAAGCCGCTGTCCGTGCCGATCTTTTGTTTGAGGACTTTATCGCCACGCCGAGTGTCGGGATGCAGTCCTACGGTCAGGCCGCTTTCAGCCAAATGCAGCGCTCTGAACTCTGCCGAAGCTAAGGCTGCTTCTTCAGCGCTGTAGCGGATGTATTCCACCACTCCCATCACAGTGACTGACATGAGCAGGAGCGCCCAAATCATGATCATGAGTGCTGAACCCTGCCTTGATTGGGGGATCGTGTTATTGGGAAGGGGAGAATAGGTCTTAGAAGACATATAGGACCTAATTGAGTCTTGGAAGGAAAAGAGAGTCATAGAAAAAGAGCTCTAACGGCCGCCGCCAGGTCCACCACCGCCAGGTCCACCGCCGCCAGGTCCACCGCCGCCAGGTCCACCGCCACCAGGTCCACCGCCGCCGGGTGGGCCGCCTTGTCCTCGTCCACCGCCTTGTCCCTGACCACCGCCACCGCCACCGCCACCGCCACCGCCACCGCCACCGCCACCGCCACCGCCACCGCCTTGACCTCCGCTGCCATTGTTGTTTCCAACTTGGGCGCTAGAGGCGTTTGTGCTGGTTGTTCCGTTGCCTTTGACCAGAAGGATGGTCGGCACACTGTAAACCATGCGCAGGGGCGTGGTGCGGTCACGCATGACGAGCTGGACTTCGATCAGGTCAGGCCAGGCGTCGTCGCTCCATTCTTCGAGCCAAGTATCGTCGGCATCTTTGAAGAAGCGCCATTTTAAATTCACCACATCGGGTAGCAGAGGCATCCAATAGCGTCCCTGATCATCGGGTGCGGTTAGGCCCGTGGTTTCTTGGCGTTGCGCCATGCCATTGGAGTCTGTTTGGGGAATGAGATCTTCGCGCGAAAGACAGAGATAGGAGACCAAGGCATTGTTAGTATCGGTGGCTCCATTCGGATCGGGACGCAGACCCAGAATCGTGTCCTTGTAGCTAATGGGATTGATGCCAAAGCCAAAGCAGTTGGGTGATCCGCTGATCGTCAGTTCCTGGCCTGAAGCTGGCGAATTGGGGTCGAGTAAGGTTAGCTCAAGCGTGGCTGTGCTAGGCAGAGTGGTAAAGGTTTTGCGGCAAAGATCTAGGAAGCGGTTGATGGCATCATTCTCACGCTGGATCTGCTCGATCTGGGCTGCACCTTTGACACTTCCTTGTATGATGGAAAAGAGAGTGCCTGTGATCATGCCTAGGATCGTCAGAGCAATCACGACCTCCATGAGTGTGAAGCCAGGAACGTGGCACAGGTTTGTAACCTGTGAGCGGAGTCTCCTGGGACGCTTTGCCCGAGCCATGACGATGTGGACAGACTGGTCCATTAGCCGACCGGATTCTGCGATCACCCGCCGATCCGCAGCTGAATCCGAACAGGTTAAAAACCTATTCCACTTTCTTTTATTTGGTGGCAGGTTTGTAAACATAAACGTCCACGCTTTCCTCCCGTTGTTCGTTTCCGGCGCTGTAGGTGGCCACGATTTTGAGGTTATAAAGGTCAGTCATCGTATTGCCATTGGTCATGGTCAGAGACACTGGCTCTGCCGTGCTGCTGTAGGTCACACCTGTAGCAGTATCTGTGATGCTGGCGCGCATTTCATTCAGGGGCTTCCGGCGGATTTCTTCCAAAAAAGATCTCATGCCGATACGCACGCGCTGGTCCTTGTTCAGGATATTGGCCACTTCCATGGAGCTGTTCAGCGTGCGCGCCAGACCAAGCACACCGATGGAAAAGATCGAAAGGGCGATGATCAGTTCCAGAAGGATATAGCCGTGTTGTGTGGGCCTCTGTGAGATCTGCTTCATTTAAGATCAATGACCTCTCGTGTGATGTCTGCTGTCAGTGCGCCGAACTCCACGTCAAAGGTCGCGCTTTGGCGATCCAGATGAAGTTTTAGCGGAACGCTGATGCCCGTAGGTTGAAAGACCCAGAGTTTGACGACTTCCCCTGAGATAGGGGTTTCGGCGGTATCACTCCAGAACTTTAGGGTGTACTGCACATCCTGAGGCAGGTCATAGTGCTGCTCCCAATTGTCGTCTAATTTGGGTCCTGCTGGAGCCATGGGGAGCGACGTCTTGGGAGTCTCTCCAGTGCCTGCATCCAGATCAGAGTCACTGTCATCGGCATTCGGATTCAGGCGGCGTGAACCCGTCTCTTCTTCTGAGAGAAAAGTGGTCAACTCAGAGAGCTGGAAGTAAGGACTGAAGTAACGGGAAGCCACAAAGCCCCCCTGATAAAAAGCCACCTGATAGGGACGCTTCTCCCGCATGGCTCGGATACGGGTTTCCTTGGCCAGTCTGACCAGCTCAATGATGGGTTCGCGGGCCAACTGCTCTTCTCGCAGCCCTCGAAACATCGGCACAGCCCCAGCGGCGATGACGATGATGATGGTCAGGGAGATGACGATTTCGACGAGAGTAAATCCATTGATTTGGCGAGGTGTGGCCAATGACGAATGTGTAAGACCGAATGACGAAGGAATGACGAAACCTGAAGCCCGAAGGCTACGGGCAGACCTTGCTTGGTCATTCGTCATTGAGCCTTCGGGTTTCATGAATCACTTCGCCGCCGCGCTCGCAGGCCAGTTGCCGATGTCGTCTTCCGTGCCGTCAGCGCCGTCTTTGCCGATGGACCAGACATCATAGGGTTTCTTGGATTTCTGAGCTGGATAACGATACTTGTATTCCTGACCCCATGGGTCTTTAGGCACGGATTCCAGTAAGGCGGTCCATTTCTCTGGAAGCGGTTCCGTGGTGGGTTTTTCGACGAGTGCTTTGATGCCTTGCTCTGTGGTCGGTGCGCGCATGTTGCGGGCTTCATAGAGCTGCATCTGAGTCATGATGTTCTGTAGGTCTCCATCCACTCGTGTTTCTTTAGCCACATCGACGTTGCCCTTCAGCATGTAAATGGAGCCTGCGGCTAAGATGGAGATGATGGTCAGCACGATCACGATCTCGATGAGTGTGAAGGCTGAGGATCGTAGGCGGAGGTGGGGTTTGTGGGTGTGCATAGGTGGCTTTGTAGGTTTAACGCAGATTAGAGGGGTTGGTTGCATGACTGGAAGTCAAAACAGATTGAATGACGAATTTTCTAAATACCCAATGACGAAAAAATGACGAAGCCAGAACTTATGATCCAGATTTCTGGTTGGTTTTCGTCATTCGACATTGAGGTTTCTTTCGTCATTCGGGCTTAAGCATTCGTCATTTTTATCACACGCGACTGCGGATGCCGTTCACGGACTGGAAGACGGCAGAGATGATGGAGTAGGCGACGACACCGACAATCACGGCCATAAAAAGAATGATCACAGGCGAGATCAGGGCTGTCATGCGCTTGATACGCTTATCGAGTTCTTTATCATAGCGGATAGCGCTTTTTTCGAGTGACTGATTGAGCTGGCCGGTCTGCTCGCCCACGGCGATCATGTCCACCAACATCATGGGAAAATGTCCGACCTTTTTCAGCGAGCTGGAAAGCGCGCCGCCTTCAGCCACAAGGTTTGTCACCTTTGCGAGCAGAGACTGGATATAGACATTGGCCGAGATTTTGGAGACCAATCGGATGCTGTTCATGAGTGGCACACCGTTGCCGACGAGGCTGCCCATGCTGTGACTGAACTGAGCGTAGAATCGAGTGGCGATGACTGGGCCGAAAAGGGGTAGATTCAGTTTCGTCTCATGCCACCACATCAAACCTTTTGGCGTCGCGATGAAGGCTTTGAAAGAAAGCGCGATGATCGTGATGATGGAAAGTAGCACCCACCAGTAAGAGGCTAGAAACGAATTGAAGCTGATCAGCATCTGCGTTGCGAAGGGCAGTTTTTGACCACTCTTATCCAGCAGATCCGTGATCTGCGGCACCATGACCGTCATGAAAACGACCATCAGCACGGTGCAGGCTCCGATGAGAAAAGCCGGGTAAATCATCGCTTGAGTAACCTTTGACTGGAGCTCTGCCATAACGAGTAAATTCTGTGCCAGTCGCCGCAGAATCGGGGCGAGTGATCCACTGACCTCGCCCGCTGCTACGAGATTGCAGTAAAGTTCGTCAAAGCTTGGGGATGCCTTTTTGAGAGCCTTGGAGACACTGCTGCCTTCACGCAATTGATCCCGCATGATGCCGGACACTTTTCGCAGAGCCACATCTTCTTGCCGTTCCATGATCACTCGCAGTGCCTGGTCGATTTGTAATCCACCATCCAGCATATCAGCCAGCTCTTCAGTGAACAAGATAATCTGATTGCGGCTCAGTTTGGTCGGTAGATTATCCTCCATCTTGGCCGCTGCTGCCGCGCCTGCTTTGGCGCTTTTCGCCTCTTCCGCCACTTTGACCGGCGTCAGTGCCTGAGATTCCAGTTTGCGGAAGACCTCAGCCTTTGACCCAACAGCCAAACTGCCCGTGACAGTTTGACCCGAGGTATTGAGAGCAGTGTAGGCGAAGGTGGGCATTTTTGGAGCGGAATTAAGGACGTCTCGTGAGAATTCGATCTCGTTTCTCTGGATTCATTCGCCCATCAAGAATTGCCACGACGACCACTTGATTGGGTTCCATACGGTAATAAAGAATCGAGTTGAAGCTGGCTGACTTGACGTGGTGATAGCCATTGATGATTCGGTGTATGCCAGCAGTGGCTTCTAGCTGAAAGAGATCCTCGATGATGCATTTGCGGAAATAGCTGCCCCAGCCTCCAGACTGCCTCTCATAGAACGTGTATGACTTCGCGATGTCGATCTTAGCACCAGCAGCGACGACCACATTCATGGGAACTCAGCCTCCAGTTCGCGGGCGAATTGCTCCAGGGGAATGAGTTTCATTTCACCGGACAAAATCTGCTGCTCGCGTTCCGCTAAAACTTCGAAATGCCAGTCTTGAGGCTTTGCCTCCTCCAACTCGCGGTCTAGCCATTCACGAACTTCCAATTTCTGATCACGAGTCAGACCTTCTAATGGCAGGAAAATGGGCGGGTTCGATGCAATGGTCATAGGCTGATGATAGTCATCGGTTGCTGTTTGGCAATAGGGGGCCTTTACTCGCTCGCCGCAGTCACTGTCATGACTTCTTCGAGTGTGGTGATGCCTTCGCTGGCTTTGCGGAAGCCGTAGTAGCGCATGGGGACCATTCCGTCCTTTAGGGCTTGGGCTTTCAGCTCCATGGCGGTGGCGCGTAGATTGATCTTTTCTTGGAGATGCTCAGTCATGAGGCAGATCTCCATGATGGCGAGTCGGCCTGTGAAGCCTGTGTTTCGACAGGAACGACAGCCGACAGGTCGATAGAGCTTGGTTTTCCACTCAAGCGGGAAGCCGATGGCCTTGAGGTAGCTGTCCTCATGATGAGCAGGCTCTTTGCAATGCGGACAGAGGGTGCGGACGAGGCGCTGGGCCTGGAAGGCGCGGACAGAGGAAGAGACCATGAAGGGCTCGATCCCCATGTCGATGAGACGGGAGATGCCACCCACCGCGTCATTGGTATGCAGGGTGGAAAAAACCAAGTGTCCGGTTAGCGCTCCGCGGATGGCGATTTCGACGGTCTCTTGGTCGCGCATTTCTCCGACCATGATGACGTTTGGATCTCCGCGCAAAATGCTGCGCAGACCCGCCGCAAAGGTGAGGTCGATCTCGGGCTTCACGGCAATTTGAATGATGCCGTCGAGCTTGTTTTCGACAGGGTCTTCGATGGTGACGATGCGGCGCTCTTTGGTGTTGAGCTCTTTCAGCAGGGTGTAAAGCGTGGTGCTTTTACCTGAACCCGTAGGACCGGTGATGAGGATGATGCCGTTGGGTGCAGCAAGTAGTTTGCGAAACTTGGCCTCGGTCTCGGGATCCAGCCCGATAGCGCCCATGTCGAATTTTTTCCGCGTGAGCAAACGCAGCGCAACGGACTCGCCGTTCACACTGGGAATGCAGGCGACACGGACGTCAATAGGCTCACCATCCAGCTCGAGATTGATACGCCCATCCTGCGGCATTCGGCGTTCGGCGATGTCGAGATGCGCCATGATCTTTAAGCGCGAAATGAGCGAGTTTTGCAGCACGCGCATGTTGGGCGGCACGGGCACTTCGATCAACTTACCATCGACACGATACCGAATGCGTAGATCGCGCTCCAAAGGCTCCACATGGATGTCAGTCGCACGTTCCTTCAGGCCTTCGCGGAAGATCTGGTTCACAAAATTGAGCACTGTGGCTTCTTCATCGGCTTCGTCGAGGACGTTGACTTCTTGTTTGAGGTCATCGTCCTGATCGGCACCTTCGCGACCTTCCAGAAGCTCTTCGAAGTTCTCTGCGCCCACGCCGTAGCCCTGATGCAGGGCCTCGAGGATGCGGTGACGGCTGGCCACTTGCCAATGGACACGTTTACGCAATTCCTGACCCACGGCTTGACGAGCGCTGAGGTCAAAGGGGTTGTAGGTTAGCACGGTCACTTCGACAGCGCTAACATGGGTGGGATAAATACGGTGACGCAGGGCTAGCTTGGCGGGGAAGCGATTGTGCAGGCCGTCTTGAGATTCGCCTTCGTCTTTCGCGAAAGGCATTTTCAGAATGCCTGCGAGCTGGGAGAAGAAACTTTCTTCGTCCACCACATTCGCGTCGAGTAGCGCCTCGATCAGTGGCTGGCGCTTATCGCCGGCTTCTTCCAGAGCGTGGCGTAATCTTGGCGCGTCACGGCAACCGGCTAGGTTGGCTGCTTTGGAAAGGACGTCGGAAAGCGTGTGGTAAGACATGTAAGAAGGCTTAGAACGCCGGAAGCCGAGACAAGTTGCGTCTAAAATCAGCCATGGAAGAGATGGGTTAGCAGCCAGACATACAGGATAAATAAACCAAAGAGCATCCCGCTTAGAAACAGCATGATCAGGCCAAGCACGCCGAAAAGTTGCCATGTGCTACGTTTGATCAGGTCATGCTGACCGGCTTGCCAATCGGTAAGCAGCTTCAAATTACGCGAGTTGGATTTAAAGAAGGCACTAGCTACTGGTCCCACAGCTGGGAAGTAGTCAAAGAGAGTGTTCAGCAGCATATTTGCGGCCATCCGCAGCAGCACTGGCACACTGACTCGGCTGCGTACGGCCTCGATGAGGATGATGAGCCCGCCACCTGAGGCAATGGTGCTGCCAAAACCAGGAATCAAAGAGAGCAGGGGATCGAGACCGATTTTGAAGTCCGTGCCAGGCATACGCAGCCAGTTATCCAGCCATTTGGCCATGAATTGAGCCACATCAGATTCGACGGGCGTGCCGTTGGCTTGTTTGGGGAAGCCGCTCCTCTGCGGCGGCAGGACTTCGTCGATATGAATTTCGTTTGGGATCTCGGAAGGCATAATTTTTTCAGAAGTTAGTCGGTTTGTTTGAGCCAGCAGCTGAAATCCACAAGTAAAAATGAATGGAGTGAGATTTAGCGTTCTGCCATGGCGGCGATCAAAAGTGCCTTTTCCTGTCGTCAACACAGGAGGCGACGAACATTTTCGATGCACAGCGGAAACCCAACTTCAAAACGTTCAAGCGGGTGGCGTCAGGCAGGGAAGTGATCCGCACAGTCCGCTGTGCTGAGAAAGCGTCGGGAAAGCCTGTGCATTAAGGTCATTATCGCACGCACTTCAAAGCCGATAGGCTTGATGTCCTTACTTGAACTTTTTTGGCCCATCCTCATATACCACGACAAGGTATATTTAACGATGCCCGTAATTAAGGATGTCCGATTGGTGTTAATAAAATAAAATGGGGCTTCATCTGGGAGAAAATGATTATGCGATTCAAACAAAATAAGGGCTTCATCGTGGCTGTCGGCTTTCTTTTGACGGCTGGATTCACTGGCTGTTCGCATCCCGTTATCTGTGAAGACTCAGCAGCCCATATCAAGGAAGCTATGATCTGGCAAACAAAGCATGCAGGGATCAAAATGGGTAAGTTTCAATTAACCTGTTTAGAACCGCTCCAACAACCTCCTTCAAATACCCGTCAAATTCTTCAAGATTCCTTGGGTGGGGGATTTGTTCGTCAGTTTGTTTGTTGTTACGTGACCGAAGAGGTCGATCCACATGACTATCAACAGGTAATTGTTTATCACTGCCATCTCCGCGATCTGAAAAATTTCGTTTCCCAGACTCCAGGAGACACGGCTTACAGGGCCGTAAAATTTGTCGGAAAGCGGATTTTTGTGAACGGCTTTTTAATTGAACCAAAGGCATCACAAGAACTCATGCTTCGCTAGTCTCGCAAGCTCGACTCAGAGAAGTCGCAGATTTGGATGTCTGCTTTAGTCAATCTGCGGGAATCACAAATCATGACGACGGGCAGTATATCTCCAACGGGAATTCTTGGATCAGCAGCCGAAACGCTCACGGAGATGCTTCAGGTGGTGGCGGGCATCGGTGGGTTTACCGGTTGCGTTCTCCATGATTTCACCTGGTAAAAAAGCTCCGCCATGTTGATGAACCTTATCCCGCAACCAAGACAAGAGGGGCGCGAAGTCGGCTTGGTCGTTGGCTTTGGCGATGCTGCGCTGTTTTCTTGCTGTGGCAAAAAGCTGGGCTGCATTGAGATTGCCCAGCGTGTAGGTAGCGAAGTAGCCGAGGCCGCCCATGCTCCAATGAATGTCTTGCAGGCAGCCCTGTGAATCCGAGGGCGGCGTCATGCCAAAGAGTTCTTCAAACTCGGCATTCCAAGCGGCTGGCACGTCTTTCACGGCGAGATCTCCGCGCAGCATTTGGCGTTCGATGCTGAACCTGAGAAGGATGTGCAGATCATAAGTGGCTTCGTCTGCTTCGACCCGAATCAAGGAATACTTGGCCCGTGTGATGGCGGCCAAAAACTGATCCAAGCTGATTTTGCGCAGATTCGGGAAGATCTCGGCAGCACGCGGGAGCCATTTTTGCCAGAAAACGCGGGAACGCCCGACGTGATTTTCCCAGAGACGACTCTGGGATTCATGGATCCCTAATGAGCAGGCGCGGCCTGATGGCAGACCGAAATCAGCTTCTGGCAATCCTTGCTCATAGAGTCCGTGACCCGCCTCGTGCAGGACGCCGAAGAGAGAGCTGGTGAAGTCACTTTCATCATAGCGAGTGGTCAGTCGGACATCGCGTGGACCCAGTGTGGTGCAAAAAGGGTGTGTCGTCGTATCAATGCGTCCGGCATCGAAGTCGAAGCCAATACTTGCGGCAATTTCGGCATTGAGCTGCTGTTGCTTGGCGATGGGGTAATTGCCACGAAGCAGGTTGGGTTTCACCGCTTTTCCGCGCTCCACTGCGGTTCGGGCGATCTGGGTCAGGTCAGGTTTTAGTTTGGTGAAAAGTGCGGCTACTTCACGTGTGCGCGCACCGCGCTCATAGGTGGAGAGTAGCGCGTCGTACGGCTCGTCGGCGTAGCCCCAGAGATCAGCTTTTCGTCGGGCAAGGCCGAGTAGCTTTTCTAAATGAGGTGCAAAGGCGCTGAAATCCGAGCTTTTGCGTGCCTGTATCCACGCGTGTTTGGCGTGAGAAGCAGTTTCACTCTCCTCAATGACGAGTTTTCCAGGGATTTTGGCCGCTTTGACAAAGTCTTCATGCATCACTTTGACGTTGGCCTTTGTTTAGGGTCACGCAGCTTCGATTCCAACGCTTTATCGAGGAGCTTTTCCATCATGCGCCCAGTCGCCAGAGCATGGGCCTTACCACTGAGCCAGGACATCTGGCTGGCGCGGAAGGTTAGTGCTTTGGCTGGCATAAAGGTTTCCTGATCCCAGGAAAGCGCAGATTCAGTGGAGGTGAGGAGGGCGACCTCGCGCGCGGTATCGCAGAGTTGATCGTAGGCAGTCACGGACATAGTAGGGTCATTCTTCCGAGATAGCGCAGGAGTGCAAGCTGCTGCTCTCATGGACTTTCTCTGGATGATTTGGCATGAAACCAGCGTTCAAAAAATAATAAGTCGGAAAACTTCCGTGCGTTCTCTTGACTTATATCGCCGCAGTTGCTTCAACAGTAATTGCCACATATTAATTATGCCTGCATTTCTAAGACAGCACGACAAAGGATTGGAGTACTCCCTGGAGGACTACAACCTGCTTGGGCGCAGTCCTGATGCGACGATTCGTCTCAACGACGCGGGTATTTCCAGGCAGCATGCCACTATTCGTCGAGATGGTAATTTATACTGGGTCTCGGATCTTGGCAGTGCCAATGGCAGCTTCGTGAATGACGTGGCTGTAACGACAGCCCGCGCCCTGCGTCATGGCGATAGCATTCAGTTAGGCACCTGTTTGTTTATTTTTGAAAACGAGGAGGGGGATTCTTCCAGTGGTTCGCATTCGGGCACACAAATGCTGCATACGGTAGCTTTACCGATGAAGACTGTGCGAGCTACGCTGCTGGTCGGTGATCTGCGCAATTTTACGAGTATTTCAGCCCAACTGAGCCCTGAGGAAGTCGCGGAGATGCTGCGTGAATGGTATGCCCAATGTACCACTGTTCTGAAGACTCGCGGAGCCATCATTGATAAATTCATTGGTGATGGCGTCTTTGCCTATTGGACGGGGGACACCGCTGAAGTGCGCGCCCAGGCGACTGAGGCTGCGCGTCTGCTTAGTAGCCCAGAGTCTAGCGATTCGCCTGTAAGGAGAAGGTTGAAGATGGAAATGAATCTGGAGGTTCATTGTCACGTCGGCATCAATATCGGTGACGTCGCGCTAGGCTCCATGGGGCGGGGAGTGAATACGGCTGTGGGTGAAGCCGTGAATGTGGCTTTTCGAATCGAAAGTCTTACCCGTCAGCTTAAAGTCCCAGTGCTAGTCAGCGCTGCTTTTATGGAAGGCTGGGATGAAGGAGTTACGCATTTTAAAAATGCAGGCATCCATTCGGTGAAGGGGCAGCCCGATCCCATCGAAGTCTTTGCGCTGATTTAGACGCTACTGGCTCCCGACTTGAAGTTTCCCTTTTTGGGCCTGAACATGAATCATGACTTTGAGCTCACTGCCTCTCTCCACGCCATCTCTTCTTTTCCCCGCGATCTCGCTTTTGATGCTGGCTTATACGAATCGTTTTTTGGCTTTGGCGAATGTCGTGCGGAATCTCCATGCGTCATGGCGTGCTAGCCATGAACCAGTTCTTTTGGATCAGATACAGAATTTACGCAGACGGATTCAGATCATCAAACACATGCAGAGTTTGGGTGTGCTGAGCATGATGCTTTGTGTGGTCAGTATGACACTGCTGTTTTTTGGGAATCAACCACTAGGTCAGGTGGCCTTTGGGATCAGCCTGCTTCTAATGATTGGATCCCTAGCCTTATCCCTGACGGAGATACAGATGTCCGGTGCAGCTTTGGATATGCAGCTGCGAGATATTAAATGTGATTAGGAGTTATGGCTGTACCTTGGGTGCTTGAGGCACCTCAGCAGGCTCAAAGTCGAGGACGTTCTGATGCGTTTGAAGAGCTTCACGTGCCTGATTGAAGAAGTTGGTTAAGTCTTCTGCATTGGCTTTCTCTTTGTCCTGAATCAGGGAGTCTAGCTTTTTGAGTTGTGCATCTGCATCAATGTTCACACTGCGCATGGAGCGCTGAGCTGAAGCATAAATGGCTCCGAATTTGCCCTGTGCTTCAGTGAAGGCGCGTTGAGCACCTTCTTCGCGATAGAATTCTTTTTCTGCCTCACGGAAGTCTTTGCTGAACAGGCGTTTAAAAAAGCCAAAATTGGACTTGGGCTTTTCATTCGGTCGTTTTGAAGCATCATTGAAATAGTCCTGAAGTGCGGTGAAATCCTGAAGGGGTTTTTGATACTGCTTTTGCAGGAAGCTGATGCCGCTGGTGATGACCACCAACTTCTCGACTTCGATCTTGGAAAGCGCTTGGCCTGCTTTCGCTTTGCCTTCCAAAAGATTGATGTAATCGAGGGTCTTCTTGTTACCCGCAAAGATGTTTTCAAACTCTTTGTAAGCACTGGCGATCTGCTTGCGCTGATCCTGCCGGAGTTCATTGAGCTTTTGATCATGCTCCTCATTGAGCGATTGAATAGCCTTTTGATGCTGTTCGTTTTGCGCGCTCAGGCTGTGCTGAAGCTCCTGATCTTTCGCTTCTATGGCCAGTGTATGGGCCGCTTTCAGTTGTTCCATCTCCGCCATGAGACGACCTGCATCTGAGTGGAAGTGCCAAATGCCGTAGCCTAGTGCTAGAAAGACAAGAGTGAGGGCAATGTTACGTGCGTTCATGATCGAAGGTATGACGGAAGCTTGTAAGAACAACTTCCATCACACATTCCGACTTGGCAAGGCTCAGACTGATTTATCCTATTTATGGAAGAACCAGGCAGAATCAGCTGATAACTAGGCTTCTAGCTTCCAATCACCACGGTATTCGCGTGTCAGCAGCTTGCTGGCCTCTGCGTCACCGACGATTTCTTCCTTCACTGGATCCCATTTGATCGGACGGTTCACAAGGAAGGAAATCAGGGCGAGATGGCCAGGTGTCGCACTGCGATGAGCTGTTTCTACTGGCGTGACGGTAGGCTTGCGGCTCTTCACGCAGTCCAAGAAGTTACGATGATGGCCAGGTGTTTCATAAAGGCGTGTCTTGATGACGTCATCGCCCAGTTTTGGGGCGGCTGCGGATTCGACGATTTCGCTATTCGGATCTTTCTCGTCCTTGCGTTTTTTGATCATCTTTTTCAGCTCAGGCTTAGAGGCATCGTAGCTGCCACGATTGACATGAACCCAGCCGTCTGTGCCAATCCACTTGGTTCCCATAGCGATGTCGCTATGACCGCCAGAGATCGTCATCAGAATGTCACCGGCATATTTGGCTTCAGCGCGGTATTTAGTCGCAGTATTCCAGATTTCCGAACGGGCTGGCATATCGACTTGGATAGGATTGACTTCCATGGGGCCGCTGCTGTCCATGTCCATGCCCCAGTGAGCGATGTCGCAATGATGGCCGACCCAGTCGAGCAATTGACCGCCGCCGATGTTGTAATCCCAGCGCCAGTTTTTATGAATGCGGCACTCGATGTAATCCTGCATGGCCGCAGGGCCGATCCACATTTCATAATCCAGCTCGGCGGGCGGCGGGGTGATGCTGCGCTTGTCGCCGGTTTTGGCAAAGTCATTGTGACCTGATGGTAGTCCGACCTCAACACGAGTGAGTTTGCCGATGAGACCATTGCGTACGATTTCAGCACCGATGCGGAAATTATCTTCACTGCGCTGCCAAGAGCCTGTCTGCCAGATGCGCTGATACTTCTGCACCGCGCGGACGATGGCTTGCTGCTCGGAGACCGTTCGTGCCAGTGGCTTTTCGCCGTAAATATCTTTGCCATTTTTAGCCGCTTCGATGGAAGTCAGAGCATGCCAGTTGTCTGGCAGGGCTAGCATGACCGTATCGATGTCCTTACGTGCCATGACCTCGCGGTAATCGTGGTAGCCTTTGCAGTCGGTGTTCTTGTAAGCACCGTTGATGGTGTTGAGCGCCTTTTCGAGATTGCGCTTATCGATGTCACAAGCCGCCACGATCTGGCAATCGGACTCCTGAAGGAATTTACCCGTATTGCTGGGCCCCATCATTCCCCAGCCAAGCACTGCCATGGTGATCTTATTGGAAGGTGCGTTTTGACCAAAAACACTGGCAGGAACAATGGTCGGAAAGCCAATGGCGGCAGCGGTGCGAGTGATGAATTGACGGCGACTGGTAAACGGGACTTTTTTCATGGAGATAAATCTTTAGCGTGAGCTGAGATGGATTGTCGAGATAAAAGAAGGTTGCTGTCAGCTATTTAGCGGCGACCTGAAAGGGCGCATTGGCGGTGGCGAGGTGGTTTTTGCCATCGCGCACTTCGAGGTAGAGGCGGTAGTTGCCAGGTTTGGATGGGGCGGCAATTTCTGCCTGAGGACCTTCGCCCATAAGGATGGCAGCTGGAAATGAAGGGGGCTCTGGGTTTCTGCCTTCGTTGCTCTGGTGCGGGTCTTCAGCAAGAACGATCCAGGTATAAGTTAGGGGATCTCCATCAGCGTCATGCGCGAGGGTTTCGGCTTTGAAATGAGTGCCTGCAGCCATGGGTTTATCAGCAGCGGGGCACTTGAGTCGAATGAGCTCGGGGGATCGGTTTTTCGGACCTTTGCCAGTCCACATTTCCTCGAGAACATCAACAGCCGTGACGGCTTCTTGCTGCCTTGAATAAAGGCTAAACCAAGACCCCGTGTATTCCTGCTTCCATCCCCAATTAAAAGCGTAGCCTCCGCCGCAACCGCTGCTGTCTTCAATGCTGCGTTTGTACATATCTCGGAGTTGAACGGCTTTTTCACTGCTGGTTTGTTCTTTGGCTACACCCCATGAGGTCCTGGGACTTTCCCAAAACCCACGCGCGCCGTATTCGGTGACAACCCAAGGTCGTTTCCATCCATCGGCTTGCAGGCTTTCCCTCAATCTTCCCAGAGCCGCATAGGTGTTGATGCCGATGAAGTCGAGCTCGGGCACCCATCGATTCACCGCGTCGATTTTTTTCTTCGAAAAACCTGCCACAGCCGTGAAGGTCGGATGCGCTGGATCGGCTTCTTTGACGACACGTGCTAGGTGATTGAGCTGATGCCAGAAGGCCTCGTTTTCACCATCACCCTCCACTTCATTGCCTATGCCCCAGCAGAGCAGGGCTGGGTGGTCACGGTGTTCGATGATGGTTTTTAATACACGCTGTTTTTGTTTTTCACAGTCTTCTGGTTTCTTGTAGGAGAACCAATTGCACTCTGGCTCTAGCCAGATGCCAAAGCAGACAGTTAGCTCAAGTTTGTGAGCACGCTCTAGGATGCCGTCTGGACCACCGACATCTCGATCACTCCAGGTGCGGGTGGAATTACCGCCATGTTTTTTCAGTTCCTCCAAGGACCCATAACCACCAGCCCCCTTGATGAAATAAGGTTTTCCGCCACGCTGCCAGCTGCCTTCTTTGCTTATCGTCACAGGCACGGACTCTCCGAACAAGGCGGTGCCAAAGGCAAAGGCGAGACTTAGTAATAGAGCAGTTGGCCGATCTTTCATGGAACTGATGGCTGCCAGTGAATGTGGTGGCCTGCAATGGCATCATTTTCAGTCATAGATCAGGACTGCTGTTCTGAGGACAACAGCCTGACTGATTCGCGTGGTGAGGAAGTTCCAAAAACTTACTTCAGCTCTTGGATACGAATGTTTTTCCACATGACTTCTTTGCCGACAGCAGCCTGGTTTTTACCGATGCCGTGGACTTGCAGGGCGATAACGCCTTCTGCGGTGACGCTGTCTTTCAGGTCAGCGGCTGCGACGCCGTTGAGGAAGGTTTTGAGGCTGTCACCACGGCACTCGATGCGAATCTGATTCCACTCGCCCTGCTTAAAGGCTTTGCGGGCGGCCTCGTTGTTTTTTAGATCGAAGAGCCAGCCGCGGCGGCCTTCATCGTAAATGCCGCCCGTGTAAGCGCGCGGGCTGGGGTCAATCTCAAACTGATAACCATGGACTCGATCAGCGGGGAACTTTTTCTTTTTGCCGGCGATCTCGACTTCAGTTTCTTTCGTGTAGTAGTTACTGCGGAATTGGACACCTGAGTTCATGGATGGGTCCACTTTGAATTCGAGTTCGAGGATGAAATTGGAGTATTTTTTAGCGGTGCAGAGGAAGGAGTTGCCAGTGTTGGGAACCGTCTTTCCAATGATGACGCCGTCCTGCACGCGATACTCTGCAGTTCCGCTGTGTTGCTCCCAGCCAGTTAGGGTTTTGCCATCAAAGAGCGGCACCATTTCATCAGCAGCCTGGAGCGTGGCGGTGCAGGAAAGAATGGCGAGAGGAATCAGGAATCGTGAGATCATAGGCAGCAGTAAACGTCAGTTCTGCCCCAGCTCCTTTCATGGAAAGCATTTCATCGCTCAGCCTGCCAAGCTGGGAATCCGCCTTTCAAGACGAAGCATTTCTCATGCTCGATGGGCACCATGCTGAGCAGCTTTTCGCGGACATGGCGGCTGGCTTCACATTTCTGACCGCCACAATAGATGATGATAGGCTTGGTGGTTGTCTGTAGGATATCGAGCATCTCTAGAAGTTGCTCATCAAAGTGTTGCTCGTTGAGCAATCTAGCCCCTGGGATATGGCCAGCGGCAAATTGATCCTCAGGCCTTGCATCCAGCCAGATCACGTCGCCTTTCCAGCGTTGGGAGATGTCTTTCAACGTGACCTCGTCAGGCTGAAGGGGCTCTTCTATCAGGTACAGAGCTGGGGCACCTGGATGCAGCCAAAAGACCGCAGCACCAGCGGCGCTGGCTAGTAATATGAGCAGCAGGGCCTGACAGAGCGCGGTCTTCATGGCTTCACTTCACGCGTGGGCTCTGCGGCAGACCGACGATAGACGGAGAAGAAAGAGAGTTGTCGCTGATACTTGGGGATCTTGCTGTCGGTCTCGATCTTTAGGGCACCGAGCATGACCTCGCTGGTGTCGGTTGGTTTGACCGTGATTTCATACTCCTTGCCAGGGATGATCTCTTTGTACGAGAACTGCACGCGTTCGCGGGTGGAGGTGAGATTGACGATATGCATGGGCTCAGTGCCCATCATGGTGACGCGGGTGACTTGAGCTGAGCCATCTTCGCCTAACCACCATTGTAATGTTTTGGGTTCGATCTTGATGACTTCAGGCACTTCGATGACAAAAGGAATGACCCACTCGGACTGCCCTGGATCGTCTGTTTGAACGTGAACCGATTTTTCATGACGTCCTATGAAGCTGGAGATTTTGAAGTCGGCCTTGCCCACGCCTTTTTCACCAGGCTGATAGACAGCTTTATCCAGCGAGGCGCTGAGGCAACTGCAGGCGCTGTCGATGGAGAGAACTTTGACCGGCTTGCTGCCTTTGTTGTGAAAGATGAACTCCGTCTGGATGGTCTCGTCTTCAGGCTTGGGCTTCAGTTCGATCGTCTGAACCTCGAGCACAAGATCTGCGTACAGTGAAGTTGCCAGCAGTAGGCTGAGGCAGGCAAGGATGGAATGCAATTTCATTGGATAGGTTTACGGTTAAACGTAGCTCAACGTGACAGATTGGCAGCGACTTGTTTGGCAAAGTAGGTGAGGATCATGTCTGCCCCTGCACGACGGATGCCGATCAGAGATTCTAATGCGACCTTTCCCTCATCCAGCCAACCGGAGGCCGCACCTGCCTTGATCATCAGATACTCGCCACTGACCTGATAGGCAGCGATAGGGAGTGTGGTGGCCGCACGCAGCTTGCAAATGATATCCAGGTAAGGTCCGGCAGGCTTTACCATGAGAATGTCGGCTCCTTCGGCCTCGTCTAAAGCGGCTTCACGCAAGGCTTCGCGGGAATTGGCGGGGTCCATTTGATACGTCTTTTTGTCGCCAGCCTTGGGCGCAGAATCGAGTGCGCCACGGAAGGGGCCGTAATAGGCGCTGGCATATTTGGCGGTGTAGCTCATGATGGATACGGAGGTGTAACCTGCATGATCCAAGGCTGCACGAATGGCCGCGACGCGGCCATCCATCATGTCGCTAGGAGACACGATGTCTGCTCCGGCCCTTGCATGACTGAGTGCCTGCTGACAGAGTACATGCACGGTTTCATCATTTAAAATCTGTCCATCATCTGAAACGAGCCCGTCATGGCCATCGCTGTTATAGGGATCGAGAGCGACGTCGGTGATGACCGTCAGAGTTGGGTGGGCCTTTTTTAAAGCGCGGATGGCGCGGGGCACAAGTCCATGATCATCATGACAGGCTTCGGCGCCACGAGTCTTGAGTTCATCGGGGATGCGTGGAAACAACACCACGGCGGGTACGCCCAGAGCATGGGCTTCACCTGCCTCTTTGACCAGGTCCTCCACACACCAGCGTTGGCAGCCGGGCATGGCTGCGATAGGTGTGTTTTCGCTGCCTTCCTGCAAGAAGAGTGGATAGATCAGATGTCCTGGGGCTAAGCTGGTTTCGCGGACGAGATCGCGAATGGCTGGAGATTGGCGGTTGCGGCGCGGACGGATTGGCAAGTTCATATGCTGGAATGCTAGGCGCTCTTTCATAGGCAGGCAAGAGTGGCCTAAGCAATCTTGGCTTAGGCTCCGTCAAAACGACTGCGCTGCGTGGAACTGGATAGCGGCAATTTTGTCGGCCATGTCGTGGCTGGCGCAGAAGGCTAGTTCGGCGGCGGCGGCACGACTGATGCGTGCGCGGATGGCTACGACGTCTCCCATGCTGAGTCCATCGACAAAGGCTTGCACGGGGCGGTGTTCAGGGGAGATGCAGCGGATCTCGACGGTGCTGTCAGTACTGAGTAGGGCACTGCGCCAGTGGGCGGGCTCCATGACGTTGGAGCCGACGAGCAGCCATGCCGGTGTGTCGGCGAGTAGGGGACTGGCACCCATGCTGCGGGCATAGGCGGTGGAACCGGCAGCAGTGGCGACGAGGGCACCATCAGCGACGAGTTTTGGCAGGCGTTTTACACCATTGACACTGACCTCTAGCCAAGCGCTTTGGCTGGTGCTGCGCTCTAACCAGGCGTCATTAAACCCATAGGCTGTTTTGATTTCACCTGCTGCGGTCTCAAACTCCAGATAGAGCATCGGTAACTGTCGCAGGATGACGTCTGAAGGCGGAAATGGGCAACCAAAAGCTTGTTCTGGCGCATTCATGAGGAAGCCGAGGTGGCCTGCATTGATGCCGAAAAAGGGTAGGCGCTTCCGCCAATGTTCGCGGATGCAGCGCAGCATGGCTCCGTCACCACCGAGCACGGTGATGAAGCTGGCATCGTCTTCACTGACACCTGGCCCTGTGTTTTGGATCCAAGCCTGGGCTTTGGGGTTGTGCGCGTCTGCTTGGAGATGAAAGGGCACTCCTTGCAGGCTGCATTGAGCATAGGTGCCGGGAATGGGCGCGCGATACAGGCCGTAACGCTCAATGTAATCCAGGACCCGAGTGGTCACGAGGGCGTCCACATCTTCATCACGGCTCAGGGCGTCTCGGATGGCGGAGCTGGAGCCGATTTCCTCCAGTGGAAAAAGTTTGGAGTTGGGTGGTAGGTCGGCCTGATCGATGTCGTGACCGGGACGGGTGAGCACGGCAAAGTGGGCTGTTTGCCAAAGCTCGGTACCATGAGCCCAAGTGCGCTGAATCAGCGAGGCGGATTCACTGCCTCCAGCGATGAGGTCAGCTCCGACGACGTGCCAGACTTCGCCTTGCGGCGCATAGCGCGTTTGCAGCTCGTGATTGCGGGTAAAAGTAGCCTGCTCGAGATCGAAGAGATCGACGACGACTTTCGGCAGATCGCCAAAGGCTAAGTCACAGAGCGCAGCGCGATAGACGGCGGGGATGCTGCCGGTGATAGGTTTGTCAGGTCGCGGGCCGCATGGAATGACGCGGACTTCATCAAACTCACGCGCCAGCAGCGTGGCGATGGCGCGGTGATGATTTCCAGGCGGATTGAAGCTACCTCCGAAGATGGCGATTCGCATGGATGGATCTTGGCCCTCAGATGGCTGGGCGGCAAACGGAATGAGTGAGAGATCTTGTTTCAGTTTTGATACAAGAAGGTGGTCAGTGGACTGGTGGCGTTGGCTTCCTCGCTAGACTCGGCAATGCCGATCTCATAGGCAGCGCGGCCGGCTTCGACAGCAGCTTTGAAGGCACTGCCCATGCGCACAGGATCACTGGCAATGGCGATGGCCGTATTGACTAGGACGGCGTCGGCTCCCATCTCAAAGGCTTCTGCGGCGTGGCTGGGAGCTCCGATTCCTGCATCAATGACGACGGGAACGGTGGCCTGTGAGATGATGATCTCAATCTGTCGCTTGGTGGTGATCCCCTGATGAGAACCGATGGGTGAACCGAGTGGCATCACGGTCGCTGTGCCGACATCTTGAAGGCGACGCGCAAGCACGGGGTCGGCATTGATGTAAGGTAGGACGATGAAGCCTTCTTTGACCAAAATTTCAGCGGCTTTCAGCGTTTCAATGGGGTCCGGTAGGAGATAGCGTGGGTCGGGATGGATCTCTAATTTTACCCAGTTCGGTAAGCCAGCGGCGACGGCCAGTCGGGCTAGACGGACGGCTTCTTCAGCGGTCATGGCACCACTGGTGTTTGGTAATAGCAGCACTTCTTTGGGAATGAAGTCGAGGATATTGGCAAAGGGATCTCCTTTCCCCGTGAGATCGGCGCGGCGCAGGGCCACGGTGACGATCTCAGTGCCTGAGGCGATGATGGCCTGCCTCATGAGTTCGCCAGAGGCAAACTTGCCTGTGCCCAGCATGAGACGGGATTGAAAGGTGCGACCTGCGATGGTGAGGGGCTGGTTTGTCATGGACAGAGTAAATAAAAATCAAACGTCATTGAGATGGCTGCGAATGGTCCGTGGATTACGGCGGTGATCGAGCACTGCTCGCACGTGCACACCGTCGCTTTCGAGTGTGTAATAGATGCAGAAATAGGGAAAACGCCCGTTTGTGACGAAGCGATAAAATTTACCGACGCTGCGGTGACTCCCAGCATGATCACAAGCGATTTTAAGTTGATGAGATAAATCGTCGAAGACTTGTGCGCCGAGCCCGACCTCTTGCTTTTCATAGAAGACAGAGGCCTGCTCAAGGTCATCTAAAGCCGAAGGATGAATGATGTATTTCATTCGACCATGATTCCTCGTGCGCGCAGTCGCTCACGGACTTGGCCTAAACCTTGTTCTAGAGGAACAGGTTCGGCAAGTCCCGCCTGCCAGAGTTTTTCTCGCTCCTCGACGATGTCCATCTGCCACTGAGGGAAGTCTTCCTCCATCAGTTTCCCCTGCACTTGCTCCACGAGTGTGACCTGCTCCTCGCGACTGAGGCAGGAGATGGCGGCCATCAGGGCATCAATGACGGGAGTCGAGGTGAGGGTGGTCGCGCTCATGGGTTCAAGGTATCAAGCTTCTCGGCCTGAATCAAGTCAGCTGTAGGCGTGGCAGGAGCTCTTCGGTGCTGAGTTGGATGCCGATGTAGAAGTCGCCAAATTCACCATATTGGGTGGTGACTTCATCCCAGCGCATTTCATAGACGATGCTTTTCACCTGGAATAGGTCATGGGCAAAGAGAGTGACTCCCCATTCATGGCTGTCTAGGCCAGTGGAGCCCGTGATGAGTTGGCGAATTTTACCGGAATACTTGCGGCCCGTTTTGGCATGACCCGCCATGAGTTCCCGGCGTGTGGCAAAGTCGTTTGCATACCAGTTGGCGCCCACATTGCGGCGTTTGCTCATGGGGTAAAAGCACATGACCTGCCAGTCAGGCATGTTCGGATAAAGACGGTCGCTGTAATACTTGTCCATGTGGCACTTCCACTCGGCCACACGCTTGAGATGGGCTTCAGAGCCGACCTCTAGATTCTCGGTGCGGGCGATCCGCTCAGCGGCCTCCTCTTCCTTTTCACTGTATTCAGTCCACTCGGTCATGGAGAGGTAGCTGTAGCTAGGATTCAGCATATCTGGGCCCAGCGCGAGGTTGAGCTCTTTTTCAAAGCGGTTGGCATCCTGTAGGTCAGGTGTCAGCAGCATGAAACCAAGATCTGCTTTTGGGCTGACCATGCTGAAGTGCAGCAGCTGTGTCTTCGGATGGGCGCGGATGCTGGCCAGTGTGGCCGTTAGTCGATCGGTGCGCTCTCTTTTTTCTTCAGGAGTTAGGGCAGCCCAGAAGCCGTGGTCAAGGGTGTAAAAGAGATGCTGAACGATCCAGCCTTCTTGAGGAATGAGAGGTGTCATGAGGTTTAGGAGGGTGAAAAAAACGTCGGGTCTGAGTTTGGCCCGCTTACTGCTCATCCACTAGCTCTCAACGTTGCGTGAACAACCCGAAACTTCACGTAGCGCATGGAAACGCAAAAATTGATTGAAACTTAAGCTTTCGGAACTACCTTCACAACCCTCTTAACCCCCTAGCCCCACCCAAGACCATGGCAGACGCAGCCAATAAATATTCCCAAAACGTGAACGGCGCTTACTACGTGGACGATCAATGCATCGACTGCGACCTTTGCCGTGAGACCGCTCCTGCCAACTTCAAGCGCGACGACGATGGCGGCCACTCTTATCTCTACAAGCAACCTGAGTCAGACGAAGAGCGTGCGCTCTGCGAAGAAGCTCTCACCGGTTGCCCAGTCGAGGCTATTGGACGCGATGGCGAAGAATAGTCGCTGAGTTCCTACTTTTGAAAGGCATGATCCCTCATGGGTCATGCCTTTTATTTTTTCTGCGGCACGATCAGCCACCGACCGGCGGCTAACTGCACCAGATTGAGACAGCGGTTGGATTTTGCATCTGGTGGATACGAGACCCAGATCGTGTAGCCTTTGACCAGGGAAGAATTGGCTTCTGTGCCCAGATCCTCGACGATCCAGCGGCCGATGATGCTATCTCGCTCGCAGTAAGCATTGAGGAAATCTTCGTTGTCTGAGGAGGTGACTTTCAGAGAGAGATACTTCTTCGCGTCGCTGAACTCATAGTTGTAGTAGTCATCCAGTTTGACATAAGCGCGGATGAGTTTTGGCGTGGTGGTCTTGGTTTCAGTAAGACGTTTGAATGAGATCTCAGAATAACCCACGAGGCTCTCCCAGTCGATGACCAAGTGCCCCGTTGGATCCTGCCGCAGAGCGATCTCTAATTTGCCCTCCAGTCGCGCGCTGCGATAGGTTAAAAGTACGATTTCCGTGCCATCGATCCGGTATCTGCCCTGATCCATGAGAGCGCCGACGACAGGATCAATGCTCTGCTGACGCTCATAGTAATCTTCCATCAACTTACCCACACGTTGAGGCTCGTGCACATAGATGATTCGATCCCGCCAATTGGGCGTGTCCATGTATTTGCGGATGACTTGAGTGGCCTCGGCAAGCACACTGTTGGCATTGATGATCGGTAATACCTCAATGATGGAACGATCCGGCACTAAAGGAGCTTTTGCGTCAAAGCGTGCCGGCGTGGCATCAGCTAGGAGCATGGAGGGTTTTAAGGGCTTTTGTCTTCCCGGAGCAGCCACGACCACGCTATTCACAGGCAGTGTTCTTTGTTTCCGCAGGGCTTCAGCACGGACATTGAGCTCGGTGACCATGCGCCGTGATTCCAGAGTCCTGAAGTGGTGACGCCAGCCGACAACCAAGACAAAACCAAGGACAATCAGGAGCGTGCTGGATAACGCCATGAATGCGCGATGTGATCCTGAGGTGTGAAGATGCATGTAGTGACTCTTGGTACTTGCGTAATGGCAATGAAATGAACGAATTTCAAGCGCTTACTCCAACTTCGTGTTTGGAGATTGTGGTCGGGCCGGCGAGATTCGAACTCACGACCTCTTGCACCCCATGCAAGCGTTCTACCAGGCTGAACTACGGCCCGACCTTATGGCAGAGCAGTTTTGAGACTGCTCGGCTGGGGTGGCTACTTTGATGAGGGGCGGGGGCTTTGCAACTGACATATGTTCCTGCCAGATATTTTTCTTCCGCCATTCTCGTTTCGGGTTTAGCTCTTGGCGCTCATCTTCGGCACCTGACCGCCACGTAGCCAACCGTGGGCGATGAAGGCGATCCCGATGATGATCATGAAGAGTGAGAAAAATTGGCCGCGTGTCATTCCCAGGATGGCACTGGCTCCAGAGTCAGGCTGGCGGAAGCACTCCATGCTGATGCGTGCCGCCGCATAAAGGAGGAAGAACAGCCCTGTTACGATCCCCTGAGGTAGGCGAGGAAAGCCAATGCGGACAGCCAGGAGAATGGCCGAAAGAAACAGACCTTCCGCAAAGGCCTCATAAAGCTGGGATGGATGCCGAGGATGAAGCATCTCCTCCAGGGCTGCGCGGCTGCCGCCCGTCTTCTCAAACCAGGCAATGATGTCTGGACTGTGCTGAAGCCCCTCAGGCAGTGAAGGGATGCTGCCGCCTTGTTTGACGAAATCTTCGTGCAGTATCTCGGTCGGGAATTTCACCGCCCAGGGCACATCGGCGACGCGTCCAAAAAGTTCGCCATTGATGAAATTGGCAATCCGTCCGCAAAAGATCCCCAGGGGTGCCCCACAGACCAAGGTGTCACCAATACCAGCCCATGAAATTCGATGGCGCCTAGCATACCATAGGCAAAAAAGCGTCACCCCAGCAATGCCGCCATGACTAGCCATGCCGCCCTGATGAATCATCAGGATCCTCCACGGCTCATGCACAAACAGATCCCAATCATAGAGAAGCATGTATCCGACGCGGCCACCAAGCACGACTCCAAAAAGTGCCACCAAAGTAATAAAGTCGGCGACTTGAGCCTCCTTGATTTCAGAAAGTCCGCGCTTGGCTAAAAGCAGCATGACCCGATACGCCAAATAGAACCCCAGCACATAAGCCAAGCCGTACCAATGCAGCGCAATGCTGTCGGTGAAACGGATCAAATGCGGGCTAAGGTCGTGCAGATAAAAGGCTATGATAGATATCATGGTAAAAGGGATTGGTGAACGTTCATCGTGCGGCCTCGTGGGCTAGATCGCTTCTGCGATCAACTGGCCTCAAGCCCCCAATTGCCGTGCCCACTCGATAGCGCGCAGCATGCCGGTAGCTTTGTTGACCGTTTCTTGATACTCGCTGGCAGGATCTGAGTCAGCCACGACTCCCGCACCTGCCTGCACATAAGCTTTGCCATCCTTTACCACACAGGTGCGCAGGGCGATACAGCTATCCAAATTGCCATCAAAGCCGAAATAGCCCACGGCACCTGCATACGCGCAGCGCTTGCTCTTTTCCACCTCGTTGATGATGGCCATGGCGCGCACCTTTGGACTGCCGCTGACCGTGCCGGCAGGGAAGGTGGCACGCATCACGTCATAGGCGTTTTTATCCTCACGCAGATGGCCGTCCACATTGCTGACGATGTGCATCACATGGCTGTAGCGCTCGATAATCATGAGATCACTCACCTTGACCGTGCCATAATCTGCCACGCGACCGACGTCGTTTCTGGCCAAATCAACGAGCATGATGTGTTCGGCACGCTCCTTTGGATCATTCAGCAGTTCGTCTGCCAAAGCGTCATCTTCACTGCGGGTCTTTCCCCTCCAGCGCGTGCCAGCGATTGGGCGGATGTCGATGCGACCGTCCAGACATTTGACATGAACCTCAGGTGAGCTGCCCACCAAAGAAAAGCCTGAAGGCAGATCCAGGCAGAACATGTAGGGGGATGGATTCACGTGACGCAGGGCACGGAATAGATCAATGCTGCTGCCGTTGTAGTCCGTCTCAAACCGCTGAGAAGGCACGCCTTGGAAGATGTCACCCGCGCCGATGTATTCCTTCATCTTCATCACCATGCCCTCATACTCCGCACGCGTGGTATTGCTTACCGGTGGTGGCAACTGCTCCGTTTTTACTGGCGCAAAGGTTTGCAGTGGCTTCACCGTGAGTGGCTTGGAGAGCTTTGTGATGACGTCCTGAATCTGTACCCGAGCCCATTCGTAAGCGGCCTCCAGCGTGGCATGTTCCTTGGTGTGCACATTGGCCACCAGTGAAAGCCGCCGTGTGCGGTGGTCAAAGATGAGCACCGTGTCTGTCAACATAAAGACCATGTCTGGCAGCCCCAGTTCATCCTTGGGAGGCGCGGAAAGAGTCGGTTCAAAGAAGCGCACCATGTCATAGGCCAGATAGCCCACCGCACCGCCATGAAAGACCGGTATCGTGTGCGCTTCCGCAGGCTGATAGGGTTCCATGATCAGGCGCAGTTCCTCCAATGGATCCGTCTGAGTCGTGTAAGAGCGGGTTTTTCCACGCTCCTCGATCTCGATCTCATGCCCTCGAGCCGTGAAGATCAATCGTGGTGAACTGCCGAGAAGGGAATAACGACCCGAGTGCTGGGTCAGTTCCGCCGACTCCAAAAGAAAAGCACAGCGGCCATCATGGATCTTTTGGAAGGCCGAAAGTGGCGTCTCATAATCAGCTGCCAGTTCCGCCACCACGGGCACGAGGTTGCCTTTCGCAGCAAGGGCGCAAAAGCTGTCAAAGTCGGGCTGGAGATGCAGATCAGGCATGGTGGTAAAACGGCCTTTACCATGAATGCGATTCTCCCAACGAGCAAGCGCAGGCGCTCAGGAACGCCAATCTCAACTCTCGAACGTAGAAATGATCCTGGCGTTCATGAATAATCTTGCCTAGAACCGGACTTTCATGAAAGTAACTGGCAGCAACTTTGTACTCTTTAGCTCGTCTTATGAAATATACTTTGATTCCTCTTGGCCTACTTGGGCTTGTTACTTGGGCCGGTCTCGCTCAAGACACGGTGAAACCAGCTCCTCTTAAGGTGCTGATGGTCACAGGAGGCTGCTGCCATGATTATGAAAATCAGAAGCTCATCTTGGCTGAAGGACTCAGCGCACGTGCCAACGTGGAGTTTACCGTTGTTCATGAAGAAGGACCAGAAGGAAAGAAGGACAAGTCTCACCGGATTAGCCTTTATGAAAAGGATGATTGGGCCAAAGGCTATGACCTTGTCCTCCATAATGAATGCTTCGGCGCAGTCACAGATGTGGCTTTTGTTGAGCGGATTGCCAAGGCTCACAAAGACGGTGTGCCTGCTGTGATGCTGCATTGTTCTGCGCACAGCTACCGAGCTGCAGCGACGGACGAATGGCGTAAATGCGTGGGGCAGACCTCCATGAGTCATGAAAAAAACCGTGATTTATTGGTGAAGAACATCAAGCCTGAGCATCCAGTCATGAAAGGTTTCCCCATGGAGTGGAATGACCCGAAAGACGAGCTTTATAAAAATGAAAAGCTGTGGGAAAACTTTGTTCCTCTGGCCCAAGCTTACGGCGAGGATACTCAAAAGGATCATGCTCTTGTTTGGGTCAACACCTATGGCAAAGCCAAGGTGTTTGGCACCACAATGGGCCACAATAACGAAACCATGACCCATGAGGTCTTTCTCGATCTTGTAGCTCGGGGCCTGCTCTGGGCCTGCGGCAAGCTGACCGATGAAGGTAAGCCCACTCCAGGTTACGAGGCCCAGCAGAAGTAATCACTTAGCCTCCCGACTAACTTGCCCTAGAGTTACGCGAAGTTTCGCCCGCCATGGATGATATGAGACTGTTCGTGATTCGAGTTTCTAATCACAGGATTCACAGGAATGGGTTCAGACCTGTAAATCATGTCTTTCTGTTTTCCTGTAAAATTGAGTCTCCAGTTGCTTTGTTGTCTTCGACTTATAAGGCCAAAGTTACTCTTCGTTGCACATCCCACGCCCCGTGGATTGTCTGCTAGAAACAGGAATGGAAGATCGTTGAGTTGCGCCAGGGCTTGGTTTTACAAGCCTTCTTCGACTCGAAGCGGCTGTGTCTTGGGTGACACCGCCCGAGAGGCGAAAAGCCTTGTGGAATGAATGACGGATGCAAATCGGCGGTCAGCCATTCCTGTTTTAGGCTTAGCTCTTGATTGGCGTGACTGGTGATTCAGGCACGTCCGCCTGTTTTCTTGGCAAACCACCGCCCAGATGAGGATGTCGGTGTCATCCCGATTGGCTGGTGTGTCTATTCTTCGCTGAATTCAATCATGCGAAAGGGTTTCGAAGACGCAACCGCCGAGCCATGGGCCGCCGTCGCAGGGGGAACAGATTTGGCCAGGTCCCATCGTCTCCCCCGTCTCTGGGACGAGTTGATCCGGTCCAGAGGTGATTTCCTCTGTCGCGGACTTAACTTTTTCCGTGACGGACAAAACCTTTTCCGTCACCGACCCAACTCATTCCGTGACGGACTTAACCTTTTCGTCGCGGACAAAACCTTTTCCCTTTCGGATCAAAGTCAGTCCATCAGGGACCAAACCTTTTCCGTCGCGGACCAAAGTCAGTCCACTAGGGACTTAACCTTTTCCATGACGGACCAAACCTTTTCGTCTGGGAGAAAAGCTTTTCCGTGACGGAGTAAAGTCATTCGCCATCCGACCAAAGTCTTTCCCCTCTGGACCAAAGTCTTTCCCCTCTGGACCAAACCTTTTCCGTCGCAGACCAAAGTCAGTCCGCTTTGTAGTAAACCTTTTCCGTTGTGGACCAAACCTTTTCAGCTTCGGTTTAAGCGCTGTTCGTTGCGTTTAACCCCATCAAAGTCAGTCATGTTGGTCTTTCCGCGCGTGAGAGCTTTTGCGAGTTCTTCGCGGGACTATCGGCGCTTCTTTCTCTGAGGCAGCCCTTGGTTCCGGAATCATTTTCTTTAACAAATACGAAGCTTTTGAATCAATGAGCAAGTTTTCTTGACTCCACTGATCTCGGGACTAATTAAACGGATTAGTAATACAATGACCGAGAGATCCCACTTAACTCCACCCTGCCGATCTCTCACGATCTAAAACTTGAAGAACTAACCATGTTCGTAACGCTATCCCAAGAAACCAACCCGTCGATCGGCCAATGGATCTGGGAAGCAGCCCAGAATTAGCCGCCAACCTCCAGGTTATCCAAGACAATGATTACCCTCAGGAGAAGAAGGCCTGAAACAGACTTCACACAGTTCTGATCCCATCCTCGCATAGCTAGTAACCTTCTCCGTTATCATTTCTCTATGTTCTTGCGATCGCGCCAACACTCATCTCTCGCAGACTGCTTCCGAGTTGTCATTGCTCTCACCCTTTTATCAATAGCAACTCAAACCGAGGCCGCTCCTTCGTTAAGCAACCTGACCGTGGTGCAACGCCCTGGAACGAGGCTTGTTGATTTGACCTATAACTTGTTAGCTCCAGGTTTGACTTCGGTAACTATTAAGTTGGAAATTTCCAGTGACGGAGGCGCAACATGGACGGTGCCTGCCGTGAGTGCTACTGGCGCAGTAGGTGAAAGTGTAATTCCTGGTAACACCAAGGCCATTGTTTGGAATGCTGGTGCTGATTGGCCGGGAAACATGAGTAACCAGGTTCGCTTTCGACTGACCGTTGATGAAGGCTTTGCACATATTCCAAGCGGTTCATTCACAATGGGGCGGACGAGCGGCGATACGGACAGCGATGCGCCTCCCGTGACGGTGACAGTCAGCGAGTTTTACATGCAAAAGACCGAGACTACTAAAGCACAGTGGGATGAGGTAAGAGCTTGGGCCGTAAACAACGGCTATAATGATTTACCTTCGGGTGGCGGCAAAGATTCGAACCATCCGGTGCAGAGGGTGACCTGGTGGGATGTGGTGAAATGGTGCAATGCACGAAGTGAAAAAGAGGGTCTAACACCGGTTTATAAAACTTCTGGTGCAATCATGAAGACAGGCGCTACCGAGCCAGCGGTAAACTGGAGCGCTAATGGCTACCGACTTCCGACGGAGGCGGAGTGGGAAAAAGCAGCCCGAGGTGGGGTGAGCGGGCAGCGTTTTCCGTGGAATACGGACACGATCAGTCACACGTTCGCGAACTACTACGGGAGTAATAACTACGCGTTTGACCTGAGCCCGGTCAACAATTATCACCCGAGCTATACAGCGGGCGGCATGCCTTACACCTCACCGGTGGGTAGCTTTGCAGCTAATGGTTATGGGTTGCATGACATGGCAGGAAATGTGTGGGAGTGGTGCTCGGACTGGTATGGCAACTATACTGATGGGGCCACTGATCCTAAGGGAGCGGCTTCGGGCACGCACCGTGTGGGCCGGGGCGGCAGTTGGCCAAATGCCTCGATTTACTGCCGCATTGCTTGCCGTAACTGGCTTATGCCTGACGGCTATGGCCACGACGTTGGTTTTCGCCCAGCCAGAATTCTTGGCCCATACAGTGGCAATTCAGCTTTATCTCAAATTAACACAATTGCCGTCACAGCTTCGCAGCGGGCTGCCTCCAAGCTGGTGGATATCTCTTATGATTTAGCAGCGCCCGATTTTGCTTCAATGGCGGTCATCTTAGAGATCTCTAGCGATGGCGGAGCCACTTGGACAGTGCCGGTGACTTCAGCCACTGGGGCGGTCGGATTAGGTATAGCTCCTGGCACGGGGAAGTCCATCGTCTGGAACGCCGGCACGGACTGGCCGCGGAGCTACAGCAGCCAGATGCGCTTCCGAGTGACGGCAGCAAATGGGGCTCCAGCTGGTTTCTCGTTCATCCCAGCTGGCAGCTTCACCATAGGCTCAAGCAGTGGGGGTACGTTTGCGGACGCCCCGTCAGTGAGTGTCGTGGTTAGCGGATTCGTGATCCAGCAAAAGGAAACCACCAAGGCTCAGTGGGACGAGGTGAGGACATGGAGTCTGAGCAATGGTTACACTGACCTGTCCGCAGGTGCGGGCAAAGCACCAAATCATCCCGTGCAGACTGTGACCTGGTGGGATGTGGTGAAGTGGTGCAATGCGCGGAGTGAGAAAGAGGGGCGAACACCGGTTTATAGAACTTCTGGTGCTGTCATGAAGACGGGCACGAACGAGCCAGAGGTGAACTGGAGTGCCAATGGCTACCGCCTACCGACGGAGGCTGAGTGGGAGAAAGCAGCACGTGGCGGTGCGAGTGTGAAGCCCTTCCCGTGGGGCACAGACACGATTAGCCACACGCTGGCGAACTATTACGGGAGTAGTAGCTACGCGTTTGACCTGAGCCCGATCAACAATTATCACCAAAGCTACATGGCGGGTGGCATGCCTTACACTTCACCGGTGGGTAGCTTTGCAGCCAATGGTTATGGGTTGCATGACATGGCAGGAAATGTGTGGGAGTGGTGCTCGGACTGGTATGCCGCAGGCAGCTACATGGCAGGGACCACCGATCCTCGGGGGCCAGCTACGGGCACTTACCGGGTGCGGCGTGGCGGCAGTTGGAGCTTCGACTCACTCCGCTGCCATGCCGCCTTCCGCGGCCCTAATAACTCTCCGGGCGTTCCGAATAACGACGTTGGTTTCCGCTCGGCGCTTAGTTCAGTCTCAAATACGGCTATCGGTAGCGCCGAGATAAGCAATATCAGCGTTGATACATCGGACGCATCCGCCGTGAGCTCTCCGACTGCTGTTAGTATAACCACTTCAGGCTCGACTCTGGGTGGTGTCGTTACCGCTGCTGGCGGCGCTATTATCACAGAACGCGGAGTTGTGTATTCCGACATGGAGACCAATGCTGATCCTCTCATGGGAGGCACAGGTGTGACAAAGGTTGTGGCCACTGGCACGACGGACATCTTTACCACTGAGGTTACCGGCCTGATTCAGGGCACGAGCTACAGCTTCAAGGCTTACATTACCAACAGTCAGGGGACAACTTACACTAGCGTAGCCTCTTTTACGACCCTGAGCACTAACGCCGACCTGCGTGCTCTAACCTTGAGTAGCGGAACACTGAGTCCGGCATTCGAAAGAGGTACGACCATCTACGCCGCGAATGTCAGTAATGCCACAACGTCGACCATAATTACGCCGACACGGGCTCAGGCCAATGCGACAGTTGAGGTGCGTGCCAACTATGGCACCTATGCTGCCGTTACCAATGGTAATCCAAGCGCATCGTTGGATCTGAATGAAGGAATGAACACCGTATTTGTTAGGGTCACCGCTCAGGATGGTGCAACACAGACGACTTACACGGTAACGGTTATGCGGTTGGCCGCTCCGAATATAAGTTCACCGATGTCTACCTTACTCACAGCCACTGGCGTGACCGTGGGTGGCAACGTCACTGCCGATGGCGGGGCAGAGATTACTGAGCGTGGGGTGGTGTATTCTGTAAGCTCCGCGAACGCTGATCCGCTGATCAGCGGCACGGTTGTTACGAAAGTGATTGGAAGCGGCACAACAGGTGTATTCACGGTCCCAGTGAGCGGTTTAACGCAGGGCACAAGCTACAGCTTCAAGGCCTATGCCACCAACAGCCAGGGCACGACTTACACGAGCGTCGCCAACTTCACCACCCTAAGCACGAATGCCGACCTGATTCATTTATCTCTGAGCAGAGGCACACTTAGTCCGATCTTCGCTAGCGGCACGGTAACATACACCGCGAGTGTTAGCAATGCGACGAGCTCTATCACCATCACACCGACGCGAGCCCAGGCCAATGCGACTATCACGGCACGGGTCAACAGTGGCGTCGGCTACGATGTGACTGGCGGTAATGCAAGCGTAGCGATGGCACTCAATGTAGGCATGAACACTGTGCTTGTTCGAGTGCTCGCGCAGGATGGAAGAACACTGAAGACTTACACAGTGACGATAACTCGTGAAAAAGTTAGCGCTCCCATCACCTTGGCTCAACTCACTCAGGTGGCGAATGGCACGCCACGTCCCGTGACTGCCTCTACCACGCCCGCTGACCTCACGGTGAAGACTCTGTATGCAGGCTCTACCACGGCACCAACTTTGCCTGGCAGCTATGCGGTGACTAGCACGATTGAGAGCTCGCTTTATCAGGGAACAGCCTCAGGCACTCTCACGGTGCTTGGCCTCAGCGGTCTTGAGCAGCCCATCCTCAGTGACAGCACAACGCCTGCGTTTACCAACGGCACCGACTACGGCAACGTTACTCTTGGTCGAGTGCTGACGCGGGTGTTCACGGTGCTTAATCCAGGCGCGCAATCGGTGTCACTTTCCGGTAATCCTCTGGTCGAGGTGGAAGGTGCTCACAGCGGCGACTTCCAAGTCAGTGTCCTGCCTGAAATGGTGATCCCCGCCGGTGGTTCAGTCGCCTTTGAAGTTCGCTTTTCACCCACGCAGCCTGGATTGCGGACGGCTCGTGTGAAGCTGGTGAGCGCCGCTATCGCCAATGGTCCCCTCACCTTTGCCGTGCAAGGCTTTGGGTCGCTGCCAGCTCCGCGTGCTCAAACGATTGCCTTTGCCCCGCCGACGACGGTGTATTTGAGCCAGTCACCGCTTCAACTCACAGCCACGTCTTCTTCGGGGCTGCCAGTGACTTTGCATGTGATCTCTAGTCCTAGTCCAGCCACGCTGGGTCAAAACGGCGTGTTAAATCTTGCCTCGGCAGGAACGGTGAAGGTGGAGGCTCGTCAGGCAGGCAATGGCAGCTTTGCCCCAGCGCCAGCGCTGCTGCGCACGATCACGGTGAAGGCTGATCCCACGACGCTGACGCTGGTGGATCTCATCAAGACTTACAACGGCGAAGCTCAGGAAGTCGGCATCGTTGGTGCCAATGCTGCCGACGTGGTGGTGACTTATCGAGTCGGGACCTTAGATAGCGAAGAGCCGCCGGTGAACGCGGGTCAATACCCCGTGAAGGCCGTGGCCGGTGATGTGACCAAGACAGGCACCCTGATCATCAATCCAGCGCCGCTTTACGTGAACGTGGAGAACAAACGTCGTTTGGTGGGCGAGGATAATCCTGTGCTTACCGTGCTCTTTGACGGGTTCATCGGAACGGACAACTTGAGTTTGCTGAGCAAGTCCATCAATCTCGCCACAACAGCCAGCAAGACCAGCCCAGTGGGTAGCTACACCATCACTTCCAGTGGCGGTGCGGTCACGACGAACTACAAGCTGATACACCGTCCCGGCACCCTAGTAGTGGAAGGTGTGGCTGGTAGCTACGAGGCTCTCTTGAAGCAACCCGGAAGTGGGTTGCCCAATGGCCACTTAGCTCTGACAGTGCCGGCGACGAGCCGCACGTTCACGGCCAGCTTGCGGTTAGGTCAGGAGTCTGCGGCGATCGCTTACAGCGGTAACTTGACCTTGTCCGCTCAGAGCCGACTGGCCACAGCAACCTTAAGCAAGACCGTCGCGGGAGGGGCCTATGAGCTGAAGGTGGTGCTGTCGATGTTTGGAGAATTGAACGTTGAGGTGAGACGTGCCGGAGTGCTGGTGGCCGGAGCTGACGATGGCATCCGCTTACTGACCTTGCCCACGGGGCAGAAGTCGGCGCAGGAAGGTAGCTACACGGCGATTTTGGAACCGGCTCTACCAGCTGGGCAAGCCGTGCCAGCGGGGGCAGGTTGGGCAACGGCCAAGGTCGATGCCACAGGCAAAATGACGCTAACCGGTAAACTGGCCGATGGAACCGCCTTCACGGCCGGCGTGGCAGCCGATGTGGCCGAGAAACCGGGTTACCGGTTCTTTGTGCAGCCTTATGCGACCCTTCGAAAAGATAGCTACGTTGGCGGCAGCTTCACGCTGGCACCGCATCCAAGATCGGCAGGCAAGTCCTATGTGGCAGGCAGCAACCTAACTTGGGTGAAGGCGGGACAACCCAAAGACCTAGGCTATCGCTCAGGCTTCGGTCCAGTGACGAGCACGCTCAGGATCGACCCATGGCAGGCCCCAACGACGACCAACCGCCTGTCTGCGCGGCTGGAGTTAGGCGTGGACGGGCGCTGGCAAGTCGAGCACAGCCAAACGGGTAGTCTAACGCACGCAGTCCTACCAACGCTTGTGGGAGTGAGTGCGACCAACGTGGTGGGTGTGCTAGCACCGCTAACCAACACAAGGAAATGGAAGGTGACGCTGACGCCGACCACCGGAGCCTACAGTGGCAGTTTTGAACTGCAGGAACTGACGGAACTGAGGAAAGTGAACTTCAGCGGCGTGCTGAGACAAACACCTACACTCACGGACGATCTGATAGGAGCTGGGCACTACTTGCTGCCCGCCTTAAAAACCGCGACAAGCAACGAACAGACCTCTGGGGCGGTATTTTTCTGGAGACCGGAATAATAGCGCGAACCAAGTCTTCAATCCCGTGCTCCTGCAGCGCACGGGTTGAAGTTCTGATCCTCCTCCTTTTCGCCAAGATCCGCCGGATTCAGGCTCCCTGAATCTCAATCATACGAGATGGCTTCAAAGACGGCACCGCCGAG
This sequence comes from Verrucomicrobiaceae bacterium, assembly GCA_027486585.1. GTDB lineage: Bacteria > Verrucomicrobiota > Verrucomicrobiia > Verrucomicrobiales > Verrucomicrobiaceae > Prosthecobacter. Next base: position 46,553 of record JAIXOU010000122.1, read on the forward strand.
CAGTTGGTCGCCGTCGTAGAGGGCGCAGATTTGGCCTGGGGTGAGGGCACGTTGGGGCTGCTGATATTCGAGGCTGGCTCTGCCGTCTCCTAGGGGGGTGAATTGGGCTAAACCAGCTGGGCAACGGTAGCGGGGCTGGGCGTTCAGAAGACGTGGTTGATCGAGTGGCAGGCCAGCTGTGGAAACTCCGGTGAGGGTGCAGCGGCGGGCCCAGAGCAGGGGAGTGTCCGGGCGCTCGATGGCGATGACGAGTTCGTTGGTCTCAGGGCGTTTGGCCACGACGACGAAGGCTTGTTTGAAGAGGTTGCTGGCCACGCCGATGCCTTTTCGCTGTCCGAGGGTGTAGAGATGCAGGCCCTTGTGCTGACCGAGGATGCGGCCTTCGAGATCGACAATGTTTCCGGGGCGGTCCGCGACAAAGGTGCGTAGGAAGTCTTCCATCTTCACTTCTCCGATGAAGCAGATGCCTTGGCTGTCTTTTTTGTCGGCGGTTTTTAAGTTCAGGCGGCGCGCTTCTTCCCGGAGTTCCGGTTTTAAGAGATGACCGATGGGAAAGCGGGCGATTTGCACCTGCTCGGGCCGCATCATGGCGAGGAAGTAGGTCTGATCTTTGTTGGGATCTGCGCCTCTGAGGATGGTCTGATCGTCTGACTTGCGGGCATAGTGACCCGTGGCGATGGCGTCGAAGCCGCGCTCGCGGGCCCAATCCCAAAGGACGCCAAACTTCATCTCGCGATTGCACATCACATCAGGATTTGGGGTGATGCCGTCCTGATAACCTTCTAGCAAATATTTCACCACACGCTCACGGTATTCCTTCATGAGATTGACGATGTGCAGCTCAATGCCGAGCTGATCGGCGACGGCGCGTGCATCGACGATGTCCTCTTCCCAGGGGCAATGACCGATGATGTTTTCTTCATTGATCCAGTTCTTCATGTAAGCTCCGACGACTTCATGCCCCTCCCGCACGAGCAGCGCGGTGGCGACGCTGCTGTCCACTCCTCCTGACATGGCGGATAAAATCTTCATGGCCTAACTTGGCACAGGCTTTTCATAGAAACAAATGTCACAACTGATGCTGTACGAGTCTGCCCAGGAATCCCTGGATGTGACGGAGGGTTGAGAGCTTCAAATCAGGGTGGGCGAGCTGTTTGCAGCGTGTTTTATCGTGCTCGTGCATCTGGCGCTGTTCTTTGGCAAAGGCGGGGCTTAGCACGAGGAGGTTGTTCTCATCATTGATGAAAAAGGACCGTTGATCCATGTTGCCAGAGCCAATGATGCTGAGGTGATCATCAATAACGACCAGCTTTCCATGCATCATGCAGGGCTGAAATTCATGCACCTCTACACCTGCGGCTATCAGGCGTTTCAACAAGGGCTGTGTCACGGATTGGCAGATCGGCATGTCAGTGTGATCCCCTGGGACCAGCATCTCAATGCGGACACCGCGTTTTCTCGCATCCATCAAGGCCTGAATCATGGGACGATTAGGGATGAAATAGGCGTGAGAGATGAGGATGGATTGCTGGGCGGATTGGATGGCTAAAAGAAAGCTGCTGCCGATGCGGTCGGGCGCTTTTTTGGGCGAACCGAGGACGCTTTGAGCCTGTAAAGATCCAGCTGAGGTGAGTTTGGGGAAATAGTCAGGTCCTGAAAGTCGGCTGCGTGTGAGTTCCTGCCAGTTATCATTGAAGGCTTCTTGAAGCTGCGATACCACGGGGCCGCGAACCTCATACATGGTGTCTCGCCAGCGCAGTGCATCCTCCGCATGACCATCCCAGGCATAGGCCAGACCAGCACCGCCAACGAAACCTATTTGACCGTCCACGACGAGGATTCGGCGATGGGTCCGATGATTGTAGCGGAAGGGATTTAGCCAAGACCAGCGGCTGTAAAGATGCAGATCGACACCCGCCTCTTGCATGGCTTTGAGGTGCTGTTTCCCATAGGTGTTGCAGCCATAATCATCCAGCACCACGTGAACTTTGACGCCTGCTTTAGCACGCTCGATAAATGCTGTCGTGAAGTCGGCGACGGGCTGGCTATCGACACAAACGAAGTTTTCCCAAGTGATCGTTTTTTGAGCGCCACGGATGGCCTTCAGCATGGCTGGGATAAAGTTGCCGCCATTGGGCAACGTCACGACGCTATTGCCAGAGCTCCAGGCCTGCCCGGTGATGCGGCTCATTTCTGTGGCAAAGGCTGCACTCGTCACAGAACCGACATTGGCGGTCAGTTTTTGATGCCGACCCGTGGCGCAGGCACTCAGCAGCAACGTTAAAAGGAGAAGAGCGCTATGGTATCCCAATCTCACGGCAAGCTGAAGCCCATTTTCTTCCACCAAACTTCCAGTTCATCGGCACCAAAGTCGGCCAGGATGTGATCATCAACGTCGATTGAGGGTGCCTTTGTCTGCTTCGTAAGCGCTAACATCTCAGCCCGAGCAGAAGCGTCTCGGATGACGTCTAAAAGGGTGAATGAAATCCCGTGGCCGGTGAGCCACTCGATGGCTTCATCACACCAAGGACAACCAGGTTTGATGAAGAGGCGGATTTGAGTCGGAGTCATCATTGGGGTAGGGAAGGGAAGTGAATTAGAGGATTTGTCGAATTTGTACGATCACTTCCATCTGCTGGGTGCCTTTGCCTCGGAAGCTGCCGCTCACTGGCTTGATGTCTCCGTAGTCGCGTCCGCTTGCCAGCTTGATGTAGCGAGTGTCGGCCACGCGGTCATGCGTGGGATCCCAGGCTTTCCAGCCGTAGTGGGGTAAGAAGACCTCCATCCAGGCATGGGAGGCCTCATTTTCATCACCCGTTTTATCATTGTAAAAGTAGCCACTGACGTACCGTGCCGGAATGCCCTGACTTCGGCAAAAGGCGATCATGACGTGTGCAAAGTCCTGGCATACGCCCCGGCGGTCACGCAGAGCTGATCCAGCATCGGTGTGTACATGTGTCCAGTCAGGATCGTAAGTAAACGTCCGAAAGACGTGATTGCCCAGTTTGACTGCGTCTTGCCAAAGATCCGTCACCGGACCTCCTAGAACATCGACGGCTTCTCGCCAGATGGCCACGTTTTGGGGGACAAACTTCGACTCCACAACGAAGTCGAAGTAGTTCTCTTCCACACTGCGATCATTGAGTGATTCAAGAGTCAAGCCAACGGGCGGATCGCCGCGAGGATCCGCACGAGTTTCAATCTCTGAAAGCGACTCGATCTCCAAGCTGGAGTGCGGTACATGCAGTTCAAAGTGATCGACTCTGTTCTGATAAAAGTCATAGTGGGTTTTGATGGTTGTTTCCGGGCTGACTCGAAGATTGAAGCTGGAACAGCGCTGGAACGGGTCTGAAAGCGGGCGCAAACGCACATCATTGTAGCTTTCTAAAGCCTGCCCCTCATAGACATAGCGCGTCAGGTGACGCACTCGCAGGTGCATCCCGGTTACGAAAGGGAAAGTGGGGTTCATAGACATCGGGAGACTCTCCGCATTAAGCAGTCAGAGCACCGCGTCAAGTGAACCTCTCTTGTCAGTTGTATCTCATGCCTTTTTCCGGTGCCTACTTGATCATTCATTAAAAAAGCACTGGCAAAGAGGCAAAGCGTGCTTATCTCTCCGTCCCCAAAATTTTTGCGCGGTTAGCTCAGTGGTAGAGCATTGCCTTCACACGGCAAGGGTCGCAGGTTCGAACCCTGCACCGCGCACCATTCATGCGTTTTTGATGCGGCGGGACTTTGGGTGGTAGTTGCCATTGCTCAGATCTTGTTTGAAGATGAGTCATGCCCGAATTGACTTCTGCCAAAGAACAACCCCATCCCTTAGCTGACTTGCTGTTAACGGTGATTTTGCCGTCGGTGGTTTTGGAGTCACTCAGTAAGCCTGAGCGACTGGGGCCGGCTTGGGCCTTGGCGGTTGCTTTGATTTTGCCCTTGGGTTTTGGTCTTTATTGCTTTGTGAAAAAGCGCGGGCTGAATTTCTTTTCTGTCCTGGGATTGATAGCCGTGATTGTGACGGGCGGACTGGGATTGCTGAATCTCGATCCGATTTGGTTTGCCATCAAAGAGGCAGCTTTTCCTGTGTTTTTGGGCATGGCCTTTCCGCTGAGTTTTTATTCGAAGAAACCGCTGGTCAATGAATTGCTGCTCAATCCACAGGTGATCAATCATCGTCTGCTTTTTGGGGCGTTGGACTCGCCCGAGAAGCAGCTGAATTTTCAGTCACTGATGGGGCGCGCCTCATGGATGCTGGCAGGGACCATGTTGATGTCGGCTGTGGCTAATGCGCTGCTGGTCTTGTTTTATCTGAAAGGAACTGAGCCGGGCACGGAGGCCTACACGCAGGCAATTGGTCGGCAAAATTGGGTGGGCTTCATCGTCATTGGTGTGCCGATGTTGGCGGTGACCATGGCTTTGCTATTTTGGTTACTACGCCGGATTCAGGGGATCACAGGGCTGGAGCGGGATGATCTCATGAACCCCGGAACGACCGTGCGCCGGAAGATCGGAGAGTGAAAATAGCCTATTGCGGACCGCGCAGATAGTCAGTGACTCGATTACTGCGGAAGGTGACGCTGCCAGCTTTGTAAGGCACGTACATGACGGCGGGGCCCATGTTTCCCCAATAACCGGCACCACCGAAGCGTCCGCAGCCGCCGTATCCCCAGGGGCCACCACCAAAGCCCATGCCAAAGGTGTTGGTGTAAACAGGTTGGCTGCCAATGTAGGTCCATTGTTCGACAGAGCTGCCTTTTTGCTTGCCTGTAGCAACTTGATTGGGTCGTCCCCAAGCCAAAAAGACACCTTCTTTGGTCATGCCTTCACGGATACTGCCCTGCTGAACGAGTAGCTGATCATTCGTGCTAAGGGACTGATAAATCTGCGGGTTGTTGGCAATGCGTCGCTCGATGGGATGGACACAGCTACTCAGACCGAGTGCAAGTAAACTAAAGGCAAGGAGGCGGAACTTGGTTTTCATGGGTAGCGGTAGTCTATAAGTCATGGCAGAGACGCGGATCTTGAGCATCTGTTCAAAAGTAAGCGAACTAAAGTCGGGCTGCGAAATGCACTTGGCGGCCGATTTCTTCAAATCCACAAGAGGGGTAGAGGCTCTGACCAATGACATTGGAGGCCATGGTTTCGATCTTAGCCACTTTGAGCCCGCATTCGCGAAAGTAGTCCAAGGCGTGATGGATGAGCCTTCTGCCAAGGCCTAGACCACGGGCTTCCTGAACGACGGCGAGGTTGGGGATGCGACCGATGGAATTGAGCGGGTCCACTCTCGTGGTGATGTAGCCAAGGATGACCCCATCTCGGATGGCGACGAAACAGCCCGCCGGATTGATGGTGCAATCTTCGTCGATGTTGTCGGCTTTTCGTGCCTTCCAATCGCGTTCGTTCCAGATGCCTAGGCGATCCTCTAGCATCTCGTCGTAAGCGACGCTGCCAAAGGAATCGACAGTGATCTGCCGCAAAAACGGAAGATCACTCGAGTGATAGTGCCGTATCGTGACTGGTGATTCGTGCGTCATGGCTGAGATAAAAAAGACAATCGAAGCCGACGAACGTTCAGCGAGTCAAGAATTAAGTTGGAACGCCGATGAGTCCACCTGGCAGACCATCAATGCTGGATTCATCTTCATTACGAGCAGGACGTGCTTCCTGGACTTTCGGGACAGGAGGTGGCGTTGGTGCTGGTGGCTTGGTGTTTGGAGGATTCAGCATGTGGCCGTGCTGCATGATGTCCTTGATGTGGCTGCCGTCCAAGGTCTCATACTCGAGCAAGGCGATCGCGATGGCATCCAGCTTGGCTTTGTGATGAAGCAAAATGTTTTTGGCACTGGTGTAGGCTTCATCGATGAGGCGCTTGACTTCTTCATCGATCTTCTGAGCGGTAGCACCACTGTAATTGGGGCCGCCGCGTCCCATGTCGCGCGCTACGAAGACAGCTTGGTCATTATCTCCGTAATCGACCATGCCCATTTTTTCGCTCATACCCCAAGAGCAGACCATGCTGCGGGCGATGCCTGTGGCCTGTCGAATGTCACCCATGGCTCCGTTGGTGACGTCTCCAAATTGGATCTCTTCAGCGACACGGCCACCCATGGCGACAACGAGGTCGTCCAGTAGCTCACTCTTGCGATGAGTGAATTTGTCTTCAGCCGGCAGCCACATGGTGGAACCGAGCGATGGGCCACGGGGGATGATGGTGACTTTATGCAGTGGGTCAGTATGCTCTAAAACCTCGATGAGGATGGCGTGACCTGCTTCATGATAGGCTGTGTTTTCCTTTTCCTTCTCGCTGAGAGCTAGGCTCCGGCGCTCACGTCCCCAGCGTACTTTATCCCGGGCTTCTTCCAGTTCGGGAGTGCCAATGGATTTGAGGTTTCTGCGGGCAGCCAAGAGGGCAGCTTCGTTGATGAGATTGGCCAGTTCAGCCCCTGAGAATCCTGGGGTGCCACGGGCGATTTTGGAGAGGTCGGCGGCTTCACCCAATTTTACTTTCTTGGAATGAACGTTGAGGATTTCCTCACGACCTTTGACGTCTGGAAGACTGACGGTGACTTGACGGTCAAAACGACCTGGACGCAAAAGAGCTGGATCAAGCACGTCTGGGCGGTTCGTTGCTGCGATGATGATGATGCCTTCCTGGGTATCAAAACCGTCCATTTCGACGAGGAGTGCATTCAGAGTCTGTTCACGCTCATCATGGCCACCGCCCATGCCGTGACCGCGATGACGGCCTACAGCGTCGATTTCATCAATGAAAATGAGGCAAGGCGCGTTTTTGCGGCCTTGCTCAAACATGTCACGCACTCGGCTGGCGCCGACACCGACGAACATTTCGACGAAGTCAGAACCGCTGATGCTAAAGAAGGGCACGTCGGCTTCACCAGCAATGGCTTTGGCCAACAGAGTCTTGCCGGTTCCGGGCGAGCCAACCATGAGGACACCTTTGGGGATCTTGCCTCCCAGTCGTTGGAATTTCTTGGGATCTCTGAGGAAATCGACCAATTCCGAAACTTCTTCTTTGGCCTCTTCGACGCCCGCGACGTCTTTGAAGGTGATCTTATTGCGATCTTGGGCGAGCATCTTGGCGCGGCTTTTGCCAAAGCTCATGGCTCCACGACCCGCGGTCTTGATCTGCTGACGGACGAGGAAAAAGAGCAAGAAGAGCAGCAATACGATTGGCAGCATGGACATGAGCATGGCGGCCCATTGTTCATTTTGATAAACGGGGATAAGCACGAGGCCATGCTTTTGCATGAGTGCTTGCAGCTCTTCTTTCTGATACTGGATGCTGACTGGGACTCGGAACTTGATGGAGCCTTTTTTAGCTGGAGTGGCTTCCGGTGTGCTTGTCGACGGGATGGGGGACTCTGGGGCGGCCGTCAGAGTCGTCTTCGCGGCAAGGATATAACCTTCAATGAACTCTGCCGTGGTCGTGTCTTGCTGGATGAGCGTAAGGTTCGCTGATTTATCGATCAGGTCGGCTTCGACTTTTTCTTTAAACTCTTTGTAGGTGATCTCAGTTGAACGGGTGGCCTCTTTGCTGACCATCAGGCCTGAGCCCATGAGCAGAATGACCAGCGATATCAATAGCAGCCCCTTCCAATTGAATTGTGGCTCTTGATTGCGCCTGTTTGGGCTATCGTTTCGGGGGGTTGGTTCGTCTGACATGAGAAGGTTGGGGGTAACTTGCTAAATTACGATTGCTGAGCATACACACTGCAATTTCTTTTGCAAAATGCGATTCCGGCGTTGGGACAAAACTTTAGGTTCTTAAAGATGATAAATCGGATTCTGGTTTCGTCTTATTTTTTAACGCGCTGCCGCACGGCCTCAAAAAGACAGACGCCTGTGGCGACGGAGACGTTCAGGCAGGGCACTTTTCCACCCATGGGAATACGAACGAGGAAGTCGCAATGCTCGCCAGTGAGGCGTCTCATGCCTTCGCCTTCGGCTCCCATGACGATGCCAATACCACCTTTAAGGTCCATGTCGTAGATGGATTTCTCGGATTCATCAGCCGTACCGACGAGCCAGACGCCGAGTTCTTTCAGTTTTTCCATGGCCCGTGCAAGATTGGTGACGCGCACGAGAGGCACGCTATGAGCGCCGCCACAAGATACGCGAACGACCGTTTCAGTGATCGGTGCTGATTTGTCCTTCGGCATGACGACGCAGGCACATCCAGCGGCATCGGCGGTGCGCAGGCAGGCACCTAGGTTGTGTGGGTCCTGGATGCAGTCGAGAATGAGGACTAAAGGTGACTCGATCTCATCCAGCAGCATGGGTAGGTCACCCTCTTCATACATATCTGGCATTCCTGATGCATTGGAGCTGTGACGATTTTGACGGGCAATGAGGGGCTGTTTTGGCATGTGTCGGATGAAAGGTCGGGCGGAAAAGTGGAATCATCTACCTGATCGTGCTTTTGTCACGCAGTACGAATCGTTTCTTATCGAGTCGGCAACGGTCGTCTCTTACAAAGAGTCGGCTAAAATGTTTCTCAACGTGGTGCTGTTTAGTTCGACTGGATTTCCTTTCATGCTGCTAGAAGCAGCCGCTTTGGTGGCAATTTCGTCCAAATGGCATTCTTGGATGCCCCAATGCTGGAGGGGAGGAATCGATAATTTGCGGGTGAGTTCCAGCAAATAGCTCACAGCAGCCTGCGCTGGCGCAGTTGGTTCTCCTGTCATCATTCTGGCGACGGTTGTGAAACGATTCATGGCCACCGAATTACCCATTTTATAGACAGCCTCTAGATTGGCGGCCCAAACGGGGGCGATGAGGGCTGCGCAGATGGCTCCATGCGGTGCGTGGAAAGCCCCACCAATCGGAGCCGCAAAACCATGGACGGCACCGAGCCCAGCATTGGCCAGTGCCATACCACTGAGCATAGCCGCGTAAGCGATGTCAGTGCGTGCTTTGATGTTGCTGCCATCAAAAACGACTTTTTCCAGCGAGCGGACGCAGTGCTCGATTCCCGATAGGCAAAGCGCATCTGTCAGCGGGTTGGCGCGGCAGGAGACATAGGCTTCTAAGCATTGGACAAAAGCATCCATGCCACTCGCTGCAGTGATGTCTGGCGGGCATTGCAGGGTGAGTTCTGGATCGATGATGGCTAGCCTCGGTAGCATGCTGGCATGGCGCAGGCTGGCTTTGACTCCATGTTCGGGGCTGGAAAGTACGGCATTGCGAGTGACCTCCGCACCGGTGCCTGCGGTGGTGGGGATCGCGATGTAGGGCAGGGGAGTGACGGTCAGGGGGCGGCCTTTGCCGACGATTTCGATGTAGTGCCAGAGGTCCTCTGGCTGCCTGCTCATGGCAGAAATGGCCTTGCCGGCATCGATCACACTACCGCCACCGAGTCCGATGATGATTTGGGCAGCAGTTTTTTTTGCCAGAACCGTTCCCTGGATAATGTCGTCGATGGTGGGCTCCCCGGCGATGGAGAAAATGTTGACCGAAAGTCCTGATTGTCGCAGCGAATCGATCACGGAATCATGGCGATTGGGATTCTTGCCCATGACTACAAGTGCTTGATTGCCAAAGGGCAGGGCGCTTTCAGCTAGTTGCGAAATTTTACCACAGCCGAAAAGGATGCGCGTGGTGGTGGCGAACTCGAATGTCATGCTTTCTTCATAGGCAGGTGAAGGGAAACGGCAAGGATCGCTGTATCGGGCACCAAGGCTGATGAAAGAAACTTTCATCTTTATGAGCCGTCAGAATTGACATCGATGATTAAAATCCTCTAACTTGGTAATTCCTCCCAAAATTAGCGTCCCCCCGCCAAGATCGCATGTATTCCAACGAAGAGTTCCTCCTCGAACTGCTCACTGAAGCAGGTTATGTCACGTCCCAGAACCTCCAACAGGTCAAAGCCTCCCGCAAAGGCCAAGAGACAACCCTGGAGACTCTGTTGAAAACAGGTGTGGTCAGTGACGAGCAGTTGGCACAATTAGTGTCTTCCAATAGCGGCATGGAGTTTGTCGATCTGCATGGTTTTCAAGGAAATGCGATGCTTAAGACGTTGATTCCTGCGGAGGTCGCGCTGCGTTACAAGATCGCTCCATTAGGCATGAGCGGCGGCACATTACAGATCGTGGTGGCTGACCCCTATGACTTTGAGACTCTCGATGCGCTGCCTCATGCTCTGCAGCCTGACTTGGAGTTTTTCTGTTCCACACCAGCGCTCATCCGCGAGTTGCAGGCCAATGTTTATGGAAATGAGGCCGTCATGGGTTCAGCCATGGGCAAAGGTTCAGATGGTGCCACCACGGAAGGTGATGCTCCGATCATCAAACTTGTCTCGAACATGTTGATGGAGGCCTTTAAAAATAAGGCCTCCGATATTCATATCGAGCCCCTGGAAAAAGACATTCGCGTGCGTTTCCGTATGGACGGCGTGTTGCATGACGTTGAGCACCATCCGAAGCGCCTGCACTCTGCCATCATTAGCCGCATCAAGATTCAAAGCGGCACGATGAGTATCGATGAAAAGCGCATCCCTCAGGATGGGCGTATCCAGATGAAGTTTAATGAAAAGGAGCTGGATATGCGCGTATCCATCATCCCTACCCAGAATGGTGAAAGCGTGGTCATGCGTGTGCTGGATAAGAGCAGTCTGCGCCTTGGCCTTTCAGACATGGGTTTCTTCAGTGATGACCATGAATGTTTTGAAAAACTGATTTCTCTTCCTGATGGGATTGTTCTGGTGACTGGACCCACAGGCTCGGGGAAAACGACCACCCTCTATGCCTGCTTAAATTTCATCAACAGGCCTGACCGAAAGATCATCACCGTCGAAGATCCGGTGGAGTATGAGCTCCCTGGGATCAATCAGGTCATGGTGCGTGAAGATGTCGGCATGACTTTCGCGGCAGCTCTGCGCGCCATGCTCCGCCAAGCGCCAAACATCATCATGCTTGGGGAAATTCGAGATTTGGAGACAGCTTCCATCGCCATCAATGCATCTCTGACGGGACACATGGTATTCAGTACGCTGCATACCAATGACGCGCCAAGTGCTGTTGCTCGTCTGTCTGATATCGGTGTTAAGCCCTTCCTGATTGCCTCTGCCGTTCGCGGTATTCTGGCTCAGCGACTGGTGAGAAAGCTCTGTCCAGATTGCAAGGAGCCCTACACCATGAATGCCAAAGAATTGCGCCAATTGGGCCTGGACGTGGGTCAGTTGCAGGGTGCTTCAGTCATGGGACCAAAGGGGTGCAATCGCTGCCGCAGTTCTGGCTATAAGGGCCGAATGGTCATTGCCGAAATTTTCAAAATCGACGATGAAGTGCGCACCATGATCAATCAGCAGCTCACCACGCCGCAGCTCCGCAAACGTGCCCGCGAGCTTGGCATGAGAACGCTGCGTGAGGACGGTGTCCGTAAGGTGCTTGCCGGTATCACCACCGCGGAAGAAATCATCGAGTCAACCATGTCGGACAGCGAATGATGCTTTTGTCTGTTTATCCTCTTTTTACTTTAATTCCCGTCCCCCTCTTCTTCGTATGACCCCCCAGAACGTTGTTGATATGCTTGAATCCCGCGGAGTCATCGATTCCGGGCAAGCGTATGATCTCACCCAGGATGCTGTTCACAATGGCAAAGACATCCTCCAAGTCCTCCTGGACTATGGAATATTCTCTGTCGAAAATGAGTTCTGGGCCGTTGTGGCTGAGGAACTCGGCGCGGATCATTTTGACCTGACGGAATACGAACCGCCACCGTCGGTGATCAACATTATTCCCTCTGGCATGGCCCGCCTCTATGGGGCTTTCCCGATTACTCTGGATGGCAAAGGACTGCATGTGGCCTTCACGGACCCTCTGAATCCTCAGTTGGTCGAAGACCTGAGCTTTGGTATCGGTAAGCCTGTCGTGCCGGTCGTTGCTCAGCGCAATCAAGTGCAAGCCTTGATTGACAAGCATTACGGCACTGCCGCACCCAGCATTGAAGATATTTTTGGTGGCTTGAGTGATGTCGCCAAGGGGTCTCCTGAGATTGAGGCTAATTCAGCACCCATCGTCAAATTCGTCGATTTAGTGATGGCTCAAGCGATCAAAGAGAAGGCTTCAGATATTCACTTTGAGCCCTTTGAGCACGAATTCAAAATCCGATATCGCGTGGACGGAGCCCTTTATGAAATGGCTCCACCGCCTGTGCATTTGGCCAATTCGGTGATCTCTCGTATCAAGGTCATGTCGAACATGAACATCGCTGAGCGCCGAATTCCTCAGGATGGTCGTATCATGACCGTCGTGGGTGGCAAGCCGGTGGACATGCGCGTAAACTCTTTGCCGACACAGCACGGTGAATCTGTTGTACTTCGTGTTCTCGATCGTAGCTCAGTCAATCTAGAGCTGGAGCATCTTGGCATGTCTCCTTACCTCTTTGATTACATCACCGACACGATCAATAAGCCGAATGGTATTTTCATCGTCACGGGTCCAACTGGAGCTGGGAAAACCACGACACTTTACGCCTGTCTGCGCCGCATCAATACCATCGATACCAAGGTCATTACGGCAGAAGATCCAGTCGAGTATGAGCTTGATGGCATCATGCAGGTGCCGATCAATGAAGCCGTCGGTCTGACGTTCGGGAAAGCCCTTCGCGCCTTCCTTCGTCAGGATCCTGACCGCATCATGGTCGGAGAAATGCGTGACGTTGAGACGGCTCAGATTGCGATTCAGGCTTCTCTGACAGGACATTTGGTCTTGAGCACTCTTCACACCAATGATGCTGCGGGTGCCGTCACTCGTCTCGTGGACATGGGTGTCGAGCCATTCCTTGTAGCCGCAACCCTTGAAGGTGTTCTAGCTCAGCGCTTGCTTCGCACCATTTGTAAAAATTGCCGGGCACCTTACCAGCCGAACCAGTCCATTTTAAACCAGCTCAATCTAACTCTTGGTGATCTGGGTGGAAAAAGTTTCTTCACCGGCTCTGGCTGTGAAAAATGTGGTGGCAGTGGTTACAAGGGCCGAAAAGGCATTTACGAATTGCTGGCGATGAATGACCCGATTCGTGACCTGATCATTTCCAGGGCTCCTTCGTTGGTTCTCAAGCAAAAAGCCATTGAGCTAGGCATGCAAACCCTTCGCGAAGATGGTCTGCGCAGCATCTATGATGGTGATACCACCATTGAAGAAGTGCTCAAATACACCTGATTCATTGGGTTGTTGGCTCAATTTTGTCCAACAAACCCGAATGAATTTGATGGACAAAAACCGTCATTGCCAAGTATTCTTATTTTCAGATCTAATATTACCCGTCGCATCCATTTATGCCGAAGTTTCACTACATTGCCCTAGACCAGAACGGCCAAGAAGTTGCCGGAGAATTGGACGCTTCCAACGAAAGCGAAGCCATCAATTCACTCCGCCAGAGTCAGCTCTATCCGACTCAGGTCGTTCAGGAAGGCAAAGGCGACGCAGCCGTGAAGAAACGTGCCAGTGCTACGGTTTCAAAAGCTAAGGGTAAGGTCGTCAAAGCGGGTGCTAATGCCAAGGTGAAGAGCAAGACGCTCATGATCTTCACCCGCCAGCTGGCTACGCTGATTGATGCGGGTTTGCCCTTGCTGCGCGGTTTGACCGTTCTTTCTCGTCAAGAGCCGACGCCGATCATGAAGTCCACCATCGCGACTTTGGCTGAGAATGTTCAGACCGGCAGCACTTTCTCAGAGACGCTGACTCAGTATCCCAAAATCTTCAATAAACTCTACGTGAACATGGTGAAAGCCGGTGAGCTTGGTGGGGTTCTTGAAATCGTTTTGAATCGTCTTGCTGAATATCAGGAGAAGGCCCAGAAACTGAAAAACAAGGTCATGGCTGCCATGATTTATCCAATGATCGTCATGATCATTGCTTCGTTGATCATGGTGTTCCTGATGTTGGTCATTGTTCCTCGTTTCGAGAAAATCTTTGAAGACATGTTGGGGAGTGCGGACAAACTTCCTTACCTTACCAAACTCGTCATGGGTTTCAGTCGCTGGATGAGTAGCAACATTCTTTTCATCGTCGCTGGTATTGCGATCTTCGTTGTTGCTTGGCGCATGTTTGCCTCCACCCCAGGCGGCCGCCGTTCGATTGACAGTTGGAAGCTGAAGGTGCCTCTTTTTGGTGATGTGCAGAGAAAGACAGCTATTTCCCGTTTCACTCGTACTCTTGGTACCTTGGTGACCTCAGGGGTGCCTATCTTGCAGGCTCTTAACATCACTCGTGAAACGGCTGGCAATGCCATCATTTCAGACGCCATCATCAAAGTTCATGATGCTGTCAAAGAAGGTGAGTCCATGGTGGCTCCGCTTGAATCAAGCAATGTCTTCCCACCAATGGTTATCTCCATGGTTGATGTCGGTGAAGAAACCGGTCAGTTGCCTGAAATGCTTTTGAAGATTGCCGACGTGTATGAAGATGAGGTTGATAACTCAGTTTCAGCACTCACCTCTATGTTGGAGCCTATCATGATCGTCATTCTGGCTCTCGTCGTTGGTACCATCGTTATGGCCCTCTTCATGCCGCTGATCGAAGTGATCAAAGGCCTGAGCTCCGGTGCATCATAGCCCACTGATTCACGTTTCTTAAATCCTCCCCCAAAATGATGAAACTATCGATTCGTAACTCTTCACGATCTGGATTTACTCTGATCGAATTGATCACTGTAGTCAGTATCATTGCGCTTTTGTTTTCCTTGGTTGTAGGTGGCTTTACCTATGCTGACCGCTATTCCAAGCGCCAAAAGACTGAGGTCTCCATCAAAGCGATCAGATCGGCTTTGGAAAATTACAGTCAGGAGTTTGGGGGCTATCCAGATGCTAAAGATCCAAGCGCAACGATTCAGATCACCAATAAAAGCTATGTTGTGGGTGGGGCTGCGTGCCTTTATCAAGCCATGAGCGGAGATGGAACCGATGCCATCAATGGGGTGAAATCACTGGGGATTCCAAATTCAGATGGTGAATTAGATGTGACTGAATCTAAAAATGTGATGCTCAAAGACATGCCAAAGGAACTTTGGACTAAAAGTGGTCAAATCTATTTCATGATTGACGGTTTTGGTCATCCTATCCGCTATGTCAAAGCGGCTCCTGTGGCCGCGCAAGGGGGCTCTGGTGGCGCAGCACAGCCAAGAACTATCAATCTTAGCACCTATGACATTTGGGCGCTGAATGAAGATACTGAAAATGCGGCTCGTGATTCTGTTGAGGTCACACAATCTGCTGTTCTCAATACAGCCAGCCAGGTCTGGACCAAAAACTGGTAGTTTGCAGACAATCCTGCCGAGTTACTTCTGATAAATCGGCAGGAAGTGATGATAGACGCTTAGGCTAAGTAGTGCCAATGAAGTAGCATAAACTGGGCCGGCGCTCTTTTCGTTACCGTTTCTCGGAAACCAGGCACCTTCGGCACTTTGTGCTCCCACGAGCATTTGTTCTGTCTTTTGTCGCGCAGTCGCGGCATAGTCACCACCACGTTGATACATGCCTTGAGCATAGTAATAGCAGCCGTAAAAGAACCAGGGTTCATTGACTTCGGGTGGGAATTTTAACAGCCAGTTTGATGAACCAATCACTTCAGCGGTATTGTATTGACCCGCAACTTGGAGTGAGAGCAGCCCTGCGGAGGTGGTTGAAAAAGTCTGCCGACCCCCATAAGGCTCATAGCTAAAAGCAGCCTCCTGCTGTTTGAAAAGGCCGTTGCTGTCACGTTCCGCGCGGTAGCTGCGCTTGATGTAGGCAATGCCGTTGTCGATGGCTTCCTTCGGCACATCGATACCACTGTTCTTTGCGGCTCTTAATGACATGAGCTGCCAGACGCTCACGCTAATATCGCTATCGCTGCTGCTGGGTTCATAGCGCCAGCCACCTCGATTGGCTTCACTTTTAGATACCTGCTGGGCACGGATGATGAGCTTGATGGCTTTTTCGGTCATCGTGCGCACCTTTTTATCAGTCGCTTCATCGGCTGACATGCCGAGCATCTCTGTGAGCATGAGAGTGATGATGCCGTGGCCATACATGCGGCTGCGATCGCTGCGTCCCAAATAGCCGTTTTCATCGGGTTCGACATGATCGACGATGAACTTCAGTGCCCGCTCGGCGGCTTTGCCTTCGGGCGTTGGATTGCCCGGCAAATGGCCTACGGAGGCCAAGCCCATGATCGAAAGCGCCGTCATGGCTGCCGTATGGCTAGGCACATCCCCTCGACGTGGTGCTTGATTGGTTTTTTGATCGGAAAAATGCCCCGCAGGCTGTTGTTGCTTCAACAGCCAAGCGACGGCTTTTTCTACCGATGCTTTGACCTGAGGAGAGATGATCTCAGGCGCTGGATTAGCCGCCTTAACATGCAGGCAAAAGCAGGGGAAGATGAAAAGAAGGCGTCTCATGGGCTATTGTAAACGCGATCAACGCAGACTCTTGATCAGAACCTTTGAGTTCCTGCCGCTGCGGTCATATTTTTCACGACGAGCCAGGGGCAGTGCTGAGGGATCTGTGACTAGAAAGCCCATTTTCTCTTCAAAGAATCGGAAGGCCTGAGTGCTCAGTGCTACAAGGACCTCACAGCCGCGCTGCTTGGCGGTGTCTTCAGCAAAGGCGACGAGTTTTTGTCCATGTCCCCGATTTTTGTGACTGCGCCGCACAAACAGGCAGGCCAGCTCAGCCACCTTTCTGCCTTCTTCCTCATAGCTGTGCACAGCAACGCAGCCGATCGGATTGCTATCGGTCTCAAGCACAAAGAAGTCTTTGATGCGGGACTGAATTTGTTCACGAGTCCGTGGGACCAACGCAGCGTCGTCCATGGATTGCTGCATCATGGAAAGCAGGGCCGGCACGTCTGAGGCCTGAGCTTTTCTAATTTGCTGATAGTCGTCAGCATGGATCATGGTGCCGACCCCCTCATTGCTGAAAAGCTCGGCCAACAAAGCCTCGTCCTGAGTGCCATCCACAATGTGCACCCGCGCGACCCCTTCTTGGCAGGCCAGGGCTCCGTAGCGTAGTTTGGAGAGCAGATTCACGTCATGACGTGCCTCTTTGCGTTTATAAATTTCCCGCGCATCTGCGATGGAGAGTTGGGCTAGGCGACTTCCATCAGGGTTTGTTAAACCTGCTTCGGAAACGAAAATCACTTTGGCTGCCTTCAGGGCCAGTGCGACTTCGATGGCAACGGCGTCCGAGTTCAGGCGTAAGGTCGCCCCTTTGCCATCGTAACCGATGGGCGAAAGGATGGGGATGATGTCCGCTTTCAGGATGACTTCCAAAGACTCAGCATCCACGCGCTCAATCCGCCCGGTGAATTCAAGGTCGGTGCCATTGATCACACCGGCAGGATGAACCACGAGAGCATTGGAAATAACCACTGGCAGTTCCAGCGCTGTCAGATCAGCCATCAGTTCACTGGATTGTCGGGTGATCGCTTCAATGGCAATGTCTAGGCTGGCTTCATCCGTCTTACCCATGCCGTCATCACTGCTCAGGACGACCCCACGCTTTTCGGCTAAGGCGCGAATTTGGGCGCGCGCGCCAAAGACGAGGACCACTTCAATATTCAGTGATTGCAGGACAGCCACATCCTGCAGCAGACTTGGAAAACCAGGCTGGTGCAGTAAGGCCCCATCAATGGCGATCACAAAGACACGCTGCCGGAATTGCGGCACATAGCGGAGGATGCCGCGTAAGTCTTCGAAGCGCGCGGTAGGTTTGATGAGGTCGTTTTCTGGCACCGCTCAGTTTCGCGCATCACTCGGCATGTGCAAGAGCATTGGACAGGCGAAAACTAGACATCACAAACCATGGCGGCATGGCGTAGGGCCAGGATCGTATCCTCCCAAGTTGGGATAAACTCATGCGCCACAAAGTCATGGTAGCCGATCTCCAGCGCCGCCTGCATCACGGCGGGATAATTGATCTCCTGATGCTCATCCAGCTCGCAGCGTCCTGGATTGCCAGCCGTATGCAGATGGCCGATGGACTCTTTGTGCTGTCTCATCCTGCGGATCACATCGCCATTCATGATGCTCACATGGTAGATATCAAAGAGCAGTTTAAAGTTGGGCGAGCCCATTTGCTGGATCAGATCCACACAAAAATCCACGTCATCACCAAAGTAGCCCGGATGACCCTTCATGGGATGGGAGCTGTCTCGTGAGTTGAGGTGCTCTAAGACTAAGGTGATACCCTTTTTCTCAGCATGAGGCATCACCACTTTCCAGGTGTCGATGCAGTCTTTGATGGCTTGATCGCGGTCCATGCCTTCGAATTTCATGCCTGTGAAAGTGATCACCTTCTTGCAGCCGACCTCAGCTGCCACATCAATAGCCTCTGTCAGTTTGCTGATGACTTCGTCACGAAACTTCGGATTGCAGGGGCCATTCGAAAAGCCATGGCTACCGACCAGGGAGATGTCGAGTCCGATCTTCTTCACGTCCGCGTAGTATTTGCGATCAATGCCTTCAATGCCGACCAGCCCGATGTCCTTGGCGTGTTGAGCTAAAACCAGCGTATCCATCGGCTTCCAGCACCATCCCATGAGGGTATGCTTGATGCCCTTGTTTTTGATTTTATAGCCAGGATCAGCGGCTTCTTTGGCGATGCTGATCGCGGCGGCTCGGCTAGGGCTTGGGGTAAGTGTCGCTGCCGCAGTAGCGACAGCTGTTGTCTGGAAAAAGGAGCGACGATTCATATGGCGGGCTGGATACAAAGAGCTAAACGCAGAGTTAGGGGTGGTCTTACTTACCTTGGTAAACGTCTGCTTCTTTGCGAAAGCCATCTGCAATGATGGTCTGGCGCATGTTTTCCTGGGTCACACTGACAATATCTAGCAGCACACTCGGTACATCGATTTTGCCGTTGGGGGTTTTTGCCTTGGTATCGATCTGTTCTTTGTTCCCCAACTTGACGGCAAGCTCGGCTGCTCGCTTGGCTAACTCAGTGAGCGGTTTGTAAACAGTCATCGTTTGCGTGCCCGAAACGATTCTCTGGCAGGCTGCCAGATCGCCGTCCTGACCTGTGACGATGACTTTTCCAGCCAGACCTTCTTCGATCAAAGCCTGGATAGCACCGCCTGCTGTTCCATCATTGCTGGCGAGGATGGCATCAATGGTTTGTCCTGCTTTTGTGATGGCGGCATTGGTGATCTTTTTAGCATTTTCAGGCTTCCAATCTTCGGCCCAGTCTTCAAAGACGACTTCGATCTTCCCAGCCTCAATCAAAGGTTTCAGGATGTTGTCCTGCCCTTGTTTGAAGAGCTTGGCATTGTTGTCCGTCTTTGCGCCGTAGATGCGGATAAGCCGCAGCGGACGCCCTGAGGGGAGTCGATCTGCCAAGAACCTGGCCTGAAGTTCACCGACCTTCACATTGTCAAAGGTGATGTAGAGATCTGTCTCTGCACCCGTGATTAAACGATCATACGAGAGCACTGGAATACCCTCCGCATGGGCCATAGCCACGGCCTTTGCCATCGCGGCCCCATCATGGGGGATGATCACCAGCGCATCGACTCCGGTGGTGATCAGGCTTTCCACATCTCTGAGCTGGCGCGTGTCATCACTGTTGGCGGATCGCACCTCGACTTTAGCACCCAGCGCCTTTGCCTGTGCCATGAATAGATCACGATCTGAAATCCAACGCTCTTCTTTCAGCGTGTCCATGCTCAGTCCGATGGTGAGTTGTCTGCTCTGGCGGGCATTGCCATTGCGGGAAATGACCCAGCCCGTAGCGATGCTCAGGATAAAAGAAAGGATAACGAAAGTGATGCGGCCATTCATGATCCTAACGGTCTAGCGACACCCAAGCTGCTTGGGAAGTAAAAAATCTGTCCAAATGAGAAGTCTAGCACTCCCAGGAAAAGTATCTTCCCAATGGCCTGCCGCCTGCCCCCGTTTTCCCCAGTTGACGTGGAAAGCCCAGGGTTTATCGCGTGGAACGATGTGCCGAAGTCTAACCTTTTTATTCTGTGTCTTCTTTGCCGCTACCTTGCAGGGGCTTCCCCCAGCCATGTCCAGCCCTGAGGCATTCATGACCGAAATTGCCAGCAAGAAGTGGGAATGCTCTTACACGGCCTATCCAGAGCTTCGCTTTCTTGGGGACAAGATCGAGGCACTGTCTGCGGGGAAGATGGAGGTTCTTCGTTCTTAGTTCCTCGTTCTTAGTTCTCGGTTCTCGGTTCTCGGTTCTCGGTTCTCGGTTCCGGGGCTTGGAGTCCCAACGGGACGATCCATCGCAGCCCAGGGCAGCGCCCTGGGTTATGCCAAGCAAAGACATCCGAGCCCTGAAGGGGCGGCCTATTAGCGCAGCGTCCGACAATCCAAGATCCGCGAAATGAGCCCTCTCGTAGAGCCACGGAACCAGAGTTCAGAGAGATGAGAAAAGAGCGAAGGATGAGGCGTGAAAGATGAAAAAAAGAAGATGGAGGATAGCGGATAGAAGTCAGAGATCAGAGATCAGAGATCAGAGATCAGAGATCAGAGATCAGAGAACAGAGAACAGAGAACAGAGAACAGAGAACAAAGCACCAAGCACCAAGCACCAAGCACCAGAGATCAGAAATCAGAGATCAGCGATTAGAGATCATCCCTCCATCCCTCCATCCCTCCATCCCTCCATCCCTCCATCGGCGTATAAAATGATGGCGAGTCTACTGGCAGCCAGTTGCAGTCCGATCCTGGTCTCGTGACCTCGGTCTCACGGTTTTGGTTTGTCGGCCCGCAGAATGGGGCAGGCACCCCATGGCGCTCAGGTGCCGTCATCCTTAGATTGGGGGTCATGAAAACGAACGAATATCCCCGCCACGCCCTCGACATCCCCCACCAAGCCCCTGACATGTCGCGCCTCGACCAACCGCGGCAGGCCGCCTCGGAGATCGCCCAGCAGGTCACGGATACGGTCAAAGATGCGGCCCAGCACGCCACTCAGGCCGCCAAAGACCTCTACCAATCCGCCGCCACACGCGCCGAAGACACCTTGGTGCAGTCCAAGCAGTACGTGAGCGCCAATCCCATGGCCATCGTATTCGGTGCCTTCGCGCTCGGTCTCACCCTCGGTTGCACGCTCGGGCTGACACATCACCGCCAGGAACCCACGATTCGTGAGCGGTTCCGCTGGTAACACGCGATCCGGCTGCCCGCAGGGCGGGTCATTCGAGGCAATCCCCCGAAAGCGTCATCAAGGTAGGGAAGCCTCGTCCGATGACCCAGCTAGGAACGCGCTTCATCGCTCCATCACTCCATCCCTCCATCCCTCCATCCCTCCATCCCTCCATTCCACGACTTTGTCAGTTGGAAGGCAATTCCTTCGGAGACTCATTCAGCTCCTTCAACAAGGCGTCTCAGGCGTCGGCGTAGAAAATAGTGGCGAGTCTTGGGTCAGACCGTTGCAGGTTGAATCTGGCCTCCGTGCAACCTAACCCTAGTCCCCGTGTTGTGCGAACGTTTGAGCTGACCCACGCTTACCTGAGAGCGGGCCACCGATGCAGGTTAATCTTCCTGATCCTTCTCATACTTTCGACTCAGAGCGGGTAGGCTATTGGTGTCCAGCGCCTTGTTCGGCAGGAGAGATTGATCGATGCCAAGAACGGACTGAAGCTCTTTTTCTAGTTCCTGCAACAAGGGAGGAACCTCTTTCCCGAGTAGGTCGTTAACCTTGCTCCAGGTGTCTCGCTCCTCCTTGGCCTTGTAGTCTCCACCTTGCTCTACCCCAAACATGAACTCTTGTGCTGCATGGCTTACTTGTCGATGAATGTTATCTATCTTGTCAGCTGTTTCGCGAATAAAAAAGATTCGTCGTGGCCGATAATAGTCTAGGAACTCTTGATATAGCTTGCTTACAATCTTCCGACGCTCCTCCTTCGGTGGATCAGACGACCATTCAATAAACTTCACATAGTCTGCAACAGAATCCATGAACACGACCAATTTCTCATAGGTCGTAGCGATCGTATCAGCCATTCGATCAAAAGTCTTGGCCAGTCGGATACTCTTTGAATCAGCCTCGGTCTTGAGGTCATTCTTAAGTCGCTCGAGCGTGACATCTGATTCCGCTTTCAGTTGAGTTTTGTGCGCCTCAAGCTTGTAATCGTATTCGTGCTGAATAGCAGACTTCAGCCGGGTGGATATCCACTCACGGGTGAGCCATCCCACTATCCCAAGCAACACGACGCTACTCGCGCTCGATGTTATGATGATCCAGATATCTTCCATATTTCTTTTAGCCCAACTTGTTGATCAGTCACAGATGGTGGGCTTTGAGAGCAGCTTTAATTCCGACGGAACGCTGGGAAAAGGACGGGTTAGGCTGATCATGCGGAGGGATTTACACGCTGATGTCATAAGCAGGCAAGGATAATCTATAATTATCCAATCATTAAAGCTTAAAATGATGGTCCAAATATGACTAACCCCGAGTTGCCTCTCTATAGGCAGCCCGTTGAACCCTGAACCCGGTCTTCCTGTTCATTCAAGAGCTACAATGATCCCTCGGTCATTTAAGCGGCAACCATGTCGTCAGCTGCGCAGACTTCTTCAAACAAAACTGACGCCAGCCATAGCATCTGAACCAAAGAGATTCCGCAGCGTTTCTTCGGCGATCCAGAACGTCAGCAGATATACCACGGTCTTGAGACATGCGAGATAGGCGAAGATGTGCAAAGGCCTAGTTAGTGGTCTATTTCTTTGGCTGTGCAAGATTAGGAGGATCCGCAGCCAGTGCCCAGCGAATCCGGACCATCACCGGCCCAGACAGCCTCAGACGATGCTCCCAGATGCGAAGCACCTTCCATCCAGCTGCCCGCAGCTCACGAGTGACTTGCTGGTCAGGCTTGGCCTTTCCCTCAAGAACCGAGATCTCTATAGGACGGCCCACTCAAGCCATGACCACAGGCCTTTCGGGAAAGTCGATGCCGGGAGCGAGCTTCGTGACGAGCGACACGGCATCACGGTAGGTGGTGAAGTTGGCGATGTGCTCACGCTGGCCTTCTGTAGTGATGCCGCACAGAGTGAGCCTGGGCAACTCATAGTCCTCGTCCCAAGGGTTGTCCCCACGGATGAAGGGTTCAACTTCTCCATCGGTGCGATGAAGGCGCACGGTCTGAATGCTGAATTCGACAAAGTCAGAGCCATTAAGGGTATTCCGCGCGCTGACTTCCAACGGGATAATGAGCACGTCTCCATAATACAACGGCAACTGAAGGTGCTGAGCTATGAAAAGACAGTCCATCTCATTAAAACTCGCGAGTGCCCAAATATCTGCCACGTCCACGCAGGCATCTCCGAAACGATCCTCCATGAAGTAAGGCCAGACCTCCACGAGATGATCGAATGCAACGTGCTGAGTGGCCCACGTCTCAAACACAGTCGCCACACGCATGATCTCTCGCAAAAAGCCATCCATTCCGCTGTAAACATCACTCAAAGAAAGGCAGGAAGCACGAGATTGTTCCGTTGCAGCATCTCGCAAAGAAACAGCACAGCAGAAGATTGCGGCAGGATCGGAAGTGGAATTTTCAGTCATGACTTCCCTACAACGGCCAAGTGCGTTAGTTTCCTGGCATGGCAATGCGGAAAAACTGGACGCGCGATGAGCTTCTCATCGCACTCAACATCTATCACAAACTCAATTTTGGTCAGTTGCATGCGAGGCAGCCTGTGATCGTGAATCTTGCGGAAAAAATGGGCCGTGGAGCCAATAGTTTGGCAATGAAGTTGAACAATCTGGCATCACTTGATCCAGTTTTAAAATTGCGTGGCATCCAAGGTCTGTCTGGAGCCAGCGCTTTGGATCAGTCGGTTTGGAATGAGTTTCATCTTGATCTTAACGAAACCATTCCAGCCAGTGAAGAGGCGTTGAGGCAGTTGTTTGCGGCTGGTGAATCCACAGTGGTCGAGGTGCTGCCCAAAGAGGGAGTGAAGGTGAAAAAAGCTCCACCTCATGGCCCCACTGAGTTTTTGGCATCCACGAAGCAGCGGCGCGGGCAGGAGTTCTTCCGTGATGCGGTGCTGAATAACTTTGGCGGTCGCTGCGGGGTAACACAGCTTGCTCTACGCGAGCTTTTAGTGGCCTCGCACATCCTGCCGTGGGGCATGAATGAAAAAGAACGGCTGAATGTTCGCAATGGGCTCGCGCTGTCCCGACTGTATGACGCTGCGTTTGATCGTGGTCTGATTGCCTTCGATGAAAATCTGAAGCTTCTTCTATCCAACCGACTGAAACTAGAGCTGCCCCAGCGAGCCGTTGCCGAGAGCTTCGCCGCCTACGCTGGGCAATGCTTGATTTTGCCCAATGATGCCACTTTACCCGATCTCGCATTTCTTTCTGAACATCGGGCAAAGATATTCAGCCAATCATAGCTGTATGCCTCGCTGAAGAAGGCGGTTGAGCTTGGATGAAGGCGGTTGGAGGGGTTTCACTTTGGCTGCCGCTGCACTATCCAAAGGTGGATCACGTGTTAGGCGGAGAGTTTGGGGCACTGGGAGGGACTGGAGGCGATGGCGGACTTGAAATTGCCGTAGCCGATGCTGGCGGTGGTGTTGCAGGACTCGGGCTTGCTGGATGCTTTTCGTGCCATTGAGGGAATTAAGCCTATGAGAGCGGACGGTGAGACCGATGGCATGCAAAGAGGAAGTGAAGGGTGAAAAATGGAGCGATGCCGTATCCCTTGTTGAGACTAGGGGCCGGATTCTTGAGAATTGAGGGCTTTGTTGAGACGCGGAGGGTGGATGTTGAGATTCACCGACTGACATGAGCCTAAATCTGACGGATTTAGGCGAAAGTTAGCAGGATTTGCCCGAAAATCAGCTGGGCGGGTGCGAAGGTTCGCAGGGATTTGGGAAATGTTTGACGGGATCGCGTGAAAAGGAGATGGAACTTGGGGCAAGTTCGCTGGGAGTGAGCGGAAAACAGACGGACTCGATGAAATTCCCTGCGGTGGTGTGCCTGTGTTTATTGACTTGGCTGAGATCCCGACGGACTTGGGCGAAAGTCTGACGAACCTGCGCGTAAGTCCGTCGGATGTGGGCAGAGATCTGATGAACTTGGATAAGCATCCAGCGACTCTGAGGGAAAATCAAATGACCGCTGCTGTGTTCCGAAGAACTTGGAACGAAATCCTGCCGACTTGCGCAAGATACTGATGGATCTGTCGCTGAATCCAGCGGTGACGGGGGAAGAGCTTACCTTGGACCCTGAGGCCTTTAATCATCGGCTGCTGAAAACGAGTCGGAAACCCTTCTGAAACCAAGCCCTGGTGCAACTCAACGATCTTCCATTCCCTTTTCTGACTAAGCGGTAGCAGTGAGCAAAACAGCAGCACTCAGCGTGCCAATGTTTGGCAACTCTAGTTCCCTAGACCCGCCCAGCGCGGCGTGAATGTCGGCCCATCCGCCACGTTCCCTAGCTTCGCACATGCAGCGATCTCGGCTCCAAATGCTCCATCGCCACAAACCGCTCCAACCCCGCCTCCGCCGGCTCACAGGTCTCAGCGCAGTTCTCCACCACGTCTCCAAAGCGAACACGCTTCCAGCCTTTGCGGTCAAAGAGCGGGAGTTCCAACCAAAGAGGGTTGGGCTGGAGGTTGGTCGGTCATGTGAGTGTGGCGGTCATTCTTGGGCGGCTTTGAGCAGTTGGGCGGCTGCGTCCACCATGTCCTGACAAAGCGTGGTGCGGAGGAAGCGAGAGTCTTCGGATTCGCCTGATTGAGCCTGCCCGAAAACGAAGTGACTCGCCTTCACCGGACCGGGTGAGGTTTCCGTTTGGAAGTGCTCCTGCAACGTGCGCATGGCATCTGTGCAGGCGGGATTGCCCACACGGACTTCCTCTGCAAAGGCGGCAAAGGCAGCGGCGCTCCCGCCGTCGTAGTGACGCAGGGTGTAGAGGATGTCGAAGGCGTCCTTGGGCTGCTGACGGTCGCAGAAGGCGCGGAGCTTGAGCGCGAGGAAGGGGCCGACTTCGCAGACGCGGGCCACGAGTTTTTGATCCGCTCCGTGGAGGTCCACTCCCGTTACTTCGATGGATCGGGCCGTGGCCAGGGCGCGGTTCACGCCGGGCATGATGCTCGCGGTGATGTCCTCGACCTGTGCCGATCCACTGGTGCGCGGCGGGCGCTCGACGAGGAAGTCCACGTAGATGGGGAAATCGCCGATGGTCTTTTCCAGCCGGGCCGGGTGCTTTTCACTTCTCTTGAAGCCTTGGCCCGCGAGTTCCCAAAACAGGCTTCCGTATTGCCCGGAGCCAGCGGCCAGAGCGATGCCGAGATCGACATCGAGCGTGGCCGGACGCGGCAGACTGCGGTGCTGGGTGAGGTCTCCACAAAGATATTTGGGAACAAGGCCACCCACAAGCACGAGATCGCCATGCCATGAGCCGAGCGTTGACCACAGGGTTAGAAAAGCGCTCTCTGCGAGGGCGGTGTAACGCGGATCGTATTCGCTGTAGGTCTCGTATTTCATGGTCTGCAGAATCCCTCCCATTCCCGCAGTGCCGCGGCGGCCTCCGGTCCGCGGAGTCCGGTGCGTTTGAGGTCGAGGTAGATTTGAGCATCTGTGACGAGCGTTAGACCGCTGCGCGTCTGCGTCTCGGTCAGGATGCCCTCGTCATCCGAGACATGCAGCCAGAGTTTCCCCCCTTCGGTGACCTGACGGAGTCCAAGTTGCTCCACTGTCGCCGCGTCAGGAAGGCGTTCGACATAAGCGGAGCAGACCACCGGTTCCGTGTAGGGATGCCGGGTCCATGCGGCGGTCCACTGAGTGAAGGCGAGAGGAATTTTTTCTGCGGCAGCCCATTGTTGGAGGCGTTGCGCAATCTCCTGCGGCGGGCCGAAGTAACCAGCATAGGTCGTGGTGCGCGTGCGTTTCGGGAAATGGTCCGACTCCACCCACTCATTGAGCAACCCATGCCAGTCGCGCAGCCGGAACTCACGGGCACTGGTCTTCACCAAGAGCCCCTGACTGATGAGGTGCTGCACAATCCGTGAGACAAGGCCGGAGCTAGCCTTGGTGCGAGGCACGATTTCCGCCTGCGTCCAAGTGCGGTCCCGATCCGTGAGTAGGCACCGGACAATGCGGGCGCTCTTACCAACGAAGATGTTTCGCGGCTCCAATTCGTAGCTGAATGAGCGGCCCGGCAGCGGACGGCGATCCACCAGCAGACCGGGAGCGCGAAGCCAACAGCGACCATTGAGGTCGATGGCAGCAATGCCATGTTCCTTGCAAGCCGCCACGATACGCGAGGACAACTCGGGAGCGACAATTAGAGGTCGCAAAGAGGAGGGAGATCCACTGAGGTTTTCCAGCCACGGCAGGCTGGGCTTGAGTTCATAGACTGGATGAAAGGCAAACCTTTGGTTATCCAGTTCCAATTCTACATGGTCGAGGCGCTGCCAGTCTCCGCCGGGCGGCAGGTGCCAGCGCAAATCAGGGTCCTCGGGCAGGAACTCCCGGAAATGGAGGGCCAGCTCGCTTTCGTGGCGGATAGTTGCGCCTTTACTGGAATCAAGCGTCTTCATTGTTGGGTGAAGATGCTTTGTTTCAGTGAAAATGCGAGTAAATTAACACTGAAAGCCATTATTTTTACTTGGTAGTAAGAATGAAGGTTTTGGGTAAACCAATTCATATTCCCAAGGCAGCAAGGGATTTTCTGGCCACTTGGCTGCTCTGAAACCACTTTGTAAGCGCCTTCGGAAGCGCCGTGGTCGCACTCTCGGTGCGGCATCCGTTTGCGCCTGCGTTTCTCCGCCGACAAACAGCGGGATGCTCAGGTTCCCTTCCTTCGCCCGGATTTCCTCAATGGGCACAAGGCGGCTAAAGCCGAAGCCACTTTCCAAGCCCCAGAGCGGCAGAACCAAGAAAAGCTCCTTCTTCGCAATAACGGCAACGCAATCGGACGCGGCGCTATTAGGTCGCCCTTTCAGGGCTCGGATGTCTTTGCTTGGCAACCCCAGGGCGCTGCCCTGGGCTGCGATAGACCGTCCCGTTGGGACTCCAAGCCCCAGACGGCAGAACCAAGAACCTACGATGCATTTCGGCTGAAGCCGAAGCGACTTAGGGACGCGGCGCTATTAGGTCGCCCCTTCAGGGCTCGGATGTTTTTGCTTGGCAACCCCAGGGCGCTGCCCTGGGCTGCGATAGAGCGTCCCGTTGGGACTCCAAGCCCCAGACGGTAGAACAACGAACCTACGATGCATTTCGGCTGAAGCCGAAGCCAGTTTCTCCAACCACCGCCAACGACTAAGAACAAAGCACCAAGAACAAAGAACGCTCAGCCTCTTCGCAACAACTGCAAACAACCGCCAACGATTGCAAACAACCGCCAACGACTACGAACAAAGCACCAAGAACGAAGAACGAAGAACGAAGAACGCTCAACTTCTTCTTTCCCCTGCTACGTGCCTGGTGAAGCGCTCTGTTTTACTTCCGGCGTTTCCGCTGCATTTGCACGACGGCCTTGGGTTTGCTGCCGTGGAGAACTTTGAAGCCGCCGGACTCGATCACTTTGCTGACGTGTTCAAAGGTCTCGCCCATGAGGTTCTCATAAGGGAGGTGTTTGTTGGCCACGAGCCAGAGATCACCGCCGGTGCGCAGGCCGCTGGCGGCTGAGGTGATGAATTTCAGACCGAGCATGGGGTCGGCGTCGCGACCGTCATGAAAGGGTGGGTTCATGACGATGGTGTCATAGAGCGCTTTGCCGAGACCTGCGGTGACGTCCCGCCAGTGCAGTCGGGGACGCACGTGAGTGGGGATAAGGCCCAGATTTCGGCGGGCGCATTCCAGGCCCACGGCATCGGCTTCATAGCAGTCGAGGGTGCGAATGTTCGGGCAGTGGCGGAGCAAGTAGTCACTGAGAAAGCCCCAACTGCAGCCGAGATCGGCGATGGCACCACTGAGATTGACGGGCAGGTGCTCGGTGAGGAGCTTGGAGCCGGCGTCGATTTCGTCCCAGTGGAACAGGCCGGGTGCTGACCAGAAGCGGCCATCAATGACGCGGCGCATGGCGGCGGCTTCTTTCCAGGCGGTGAGTTGATCGGTTTTCCAGGGTTGGGTTTTGGTGGTCCAAAAGACGCGGCTGTGATGTTTAGACACCGTCTGCACGCTGCCACAAACTTCAGCGAGTGCCTGCTCTGTGCGCTTGGCACCCCAGTCATTGTGCAGCGCCACAATCAGGGTGCCGCCATCGGCCAGGTGATCGTAGGCGCGGGCGACATCGGCCAGGACGGTCTCGCGCTGACGATCTGGCAGCAGTAGGACGGTGTCAAAAACACCGCTGACCTCGCGCTGAGGATTCAGCTCGGCGTTCTCAAGCGCCACTGACCGTGGTTTCCAGGTCTGCTCGCAGGTCAATCTGCCTGCGAAGCGAGCCAGTGCAGGACTGGGCTGAGCGCGAAGAAACAGCACGCTGCCGCTTTCACCGAGTTCGGGCTGAGTTTCCAGAATGTAGGAGAGGGCGTCTAAAGCGTGCATCGGTGGGGTAGGGGAGCGGTGGCAGCCACTGGAGGCTGCCTTTGCGCAAAGGTTGCTGGAACTAGGACAGGAGTTACGCGACGTCGTAGGTGGCAAGAGCGGCCACATCAAAGCGGGTCATGCCGACTTCATCAGCGATCTCGTTCAGAGCTTCGACCTCGGCGGTGGTGAAGAGCAGTCCACCAGCCTTTTCCGTATGAGCCGCGTTTTGAGCTTCGGGTTGGCCGGGGAGCATGCAGCTCTCATTGCCGTGGCCTAAGATGTCGCCGATCACGGCTTTCATGTTTTCGTTAAAGCTGCGGCCTTTTGCAAACATGCCGCTGCTGATGGCATCTGGATGGATGACCTGGAAGTAGAAGCTGCTGGTGCGTTTTTCATCCGCAGGGAAGGGCTGGCTCTTCACCTCAGGATGGGCCCCCCCGCCGCGCAGGGTCGGCAGAGAGCCACCAATCATCGCACCCATGACTTCGATGAGCAGAGACAGTCCATACCCTTTGTGCGCACCGAAGGGGAGCAGCCAGGCGGCTTCGTTCGGGTCAGTGGTCGGATTGCCTGCGGCATCCACGGCTGCGCCTGGAGGTAAAGGTTTGCCTTCACGCTTCAGCACCTGAACTCGCCCCATGGCGACGGTGGAGGTGGCCCAGTCGATGACGATGGGGAAACCGCAGGCGTCTTGAGTGGGCAGACCCCAGGAGTGTGGGTTGGTGCCCAGCACGGGGAACTTACCGCCGAAAGGCACGACTTCGCCCAGAGTGGAGGTGCAATTGGTGTAGGCAATGTAGCCTTTCTTGGCGGCATCCATCACATAGCCACCGCCCCAGAGGTAGTGGAAGGCATTGTCCACGCTGACTTGGCCGATGCCGTATTTGTCTGCCATCTCCATGCAGCGCTCCATGGCGCGGAAGGCCACGCTTTGACCGAGCTTCAGATTGCCATCCCAGGCTTCACTGGCAGCGAATTTTTTGTCGATGATCTTGATGTCCGCGCCTGGCTTGCAACCACCGGTGGCGCTGCCAAAGAGGTGATCCAGGTGCAGGGCTTTGATGGCATTGTGCGTGCGGATGCCATGGGCGCTGGCCAATTCACAGAAACGAGCCGCGTCTTCGGCCTCGGCAGCCGTGTATCCACGGTGCAGGTAGGCAGCGCGGACGAGATCATTGTGAAGAGAGGTTGGGACGATGTGGTAGCTGGTGGCCATAGCGGTTGAGACCGTCTGAATGCCGCAGGTTGGCCCGAAATGCCAGCAGGAAGTTACTGGAGAAATCAAACGCTTCCAGATTCATGTGCAGAAGGCTGGAGCGCCCCCTCATGCTCTAGCAGCCAGCGTTTGCGATCGACCCCGCCTGCGTAACCAGTGAGCAGGCCGCTGCTGCCGATGACACGGTGGCAGGGGACGATGAGGGAGAGTGGATTCCTGCCGATTGCGGCACCGACCGCGCGGACGGCGTTGGGATGGCCAATTTGCTCGGAGATCTGGGCATAAGTGCGGGTCTGGCCAGAAGGGATGTTTTTGAGGGCCTCCCAGACTAGCTTATGAAACGCGGTGCCAGTTTGCAGATCGATCTCTGGGAGTACGGCCGGCGGCTGACGATCAAAGTAACTGCTGAGCCAAGCGCGGGCGCTGTCAAAGCGTGGGCCGTCATTTTTCTGCCAAGTGTCGGAGTCCGCGGGCCAGTGCTTTTGCTCGGCAAAATAGAGTCCGCTGAGGCCTCTCTCAGTAGCGGTGAGGGTGATCAGGCCCAGGGGAGATTGGGTTTCTGTGAAGAAGAGGGGCGTTGCCATAGGTGCAGTGGGAGGCTCGATTCCGCACTGAACTCGGGGTGGGGGGCTTTACCAGAGTTAAATCTGACTGTTTCTTTGGCTTGCATCCTTGTCAGGTTCCGCGCACAGGATGCGCCCCCCATGCTTTCCGTTTCCAATGTCAGTAAGACCTATGCCGGCCGCACCCTTTTTAGTGGTGTTTCCTTTCACATCAATCGTGGCGACAAGATCGGCCTGATCGGCCCGAATGGTGCTGGTAAATCGACGCTGTTTTCCCTGCTGCTGCGGGAAACGACGCCGGATGATGGCATGGTGACGATGGAAAAGGGCCTGGATTTTGGTTTCCTGCCGCAGGAAAGCGCGCCCGTGGATGACCTGACGGTGCTGGAGCTGGCCACCAGTCACGTGCACGAGCACAGCGCCTGGGAGGCTGAGCCCAAGGCCAAACGTATTTTGAAGGGCCTAGCTTTTCGCGAAAGTGACTTTGATCGCAATGCCAGGACCCTCAGTGGCGGCTGGGTCATGCGTGCGCATTTGGCCCGTCTGCTGGTGCAGGAGCCCGATCTGCTGCTGCTGGATGAGCCGACGAATCACTTGGACCTTGAGTCCCTGATTTGGTTCCAGGAATATCTGACAAGTTATCCTGGCGCGATTCTCATGATCTCCCATGACCGTGAATTCCTCAATGCGCTGACAGATACCATTCTGGAGATTGGTCGCGGCAAGGTCACGCGCTATCGCGGGAACTACGATGCGTATCTGATCGAAAAAGCCGCCCGCGAAGATCAGTTGCAGGGAGCTTATGACAATCAGCAGAAAGAGATCCAGAAGATGCAGCAGTGGGCGGACCGCTTCAAAGCGAAGGCCAATTTTGCTTCCCGTGCTCAGGATAAGCTGAAGATGATCGGTCGTATGGAAAAGGTGGAGGCTCCCGTAGCTGCGGCCAAGACGGTGAAGTTCCGCTTTCCGCAGCCACCGCGCAGTGGTCAGCGTGTGCTGGCGCTGAAGGGACTGGACTTTTCCTATGGTGAGACGCCAGTTTATAAAGGCCTGGATTTGGAAATTCAGCGTGGCGAGCGCATGGTGCTCGTGGGTCCGAACGGTGCCGGTAAATCGACCTTGCTGAAGCTTTTGGCCGAGGCGCTGAAGCCACAGGGTGGTGTGCATGAGTTTGGTCACAATGTGAAGCCGGGCTACTTTGCCCAGTATCGTGGAGATGTGCTGAACATGCGCCACACGGTCTTGCAGTCAGCGATGGATCTGCCGAGCCGCCCAGGGGAAAACATGTGCCGCACCTTGCTCGGCAGTTTCTTGTTCCATGGAGATGATGTTTTCAAGCCCGTGGGTGTGCTTAGCGGTGGAGAAAAGTCACGTCTAGCACTGGTCCGCCTGCTGCTTGATCCGCCGAATCTGCTGCTCATGGATGAGCCGACGACGCATCTGGACATGGGCAGCATCGATGCGCTCATCGGCGCTCTCGAAGACTATGAAGGCACACTTGTCTTCATCAGCCATGATGTGCACTTCATCCGATCCATGGCGAAAAGTGTCATGCACATCGCCGGTGGTGTCCTGACTCCGTATGCAGGAGATTATCAGTATTTCCTGGATAAAACCAAGGCCGGTTCTGCGCGCGAGGCCCTGACGGCCAGCCTGACGAACAGTCAGCCCGGCGCGTGGACCGCCCCGAAGAAGGAAGTCTCTGGACCGAAAACCAAGGAACAGAAACGCCTGGAAGCCGAAGCTCGGAATGCCAAGGGTAAAACCAAAAAGGGCGTGGAAGAGCGCATCGCTCGGATCGAGGGAGAAATCGCCACCTTAGAAAAGCGTAAGCTGGAGATCGTGGAACTGCTGCAAGAGGGTGCCACTTATGCCGATGCGGTGAAGTTTCGATCCCTCAGTGAAGAGCTGGAAAGGATCGATCCAAGCATCGCCAAGCAGACGGCGGCCTGGGAAAAGGCCACCGAAGAGCTTGAGGCGTATGGTGAGGGCTGATTCAGCGCCTCATTGACCGGGTGCACCGCCGGATTGATGTCGGTTGGGAATGGTTGGCGGCAAGAAAGAACGAATGCATGCAAGCGGTCGTCAGCCAGCCTTCCAGACTTTCTTTGGAGCCGCTGACCGCGCTTGGCCTTCGACACCCGCAAATCCAGTCGGGAAGCTCGGCGGTGAGACCTTGGGTATCATCGGTGGGTTTTTTCGCCGAACATTCCCAACCTACGGCTGCCGAGCACCTCATTCCTGAGGTACACCCTCATTGACCGACGCAGTAGAGCTTATCCTGGGTGCGGATAAACAGGCAGCCATTGGCCGCGGCGATGCTGCTGCGGCAGCTGGCGGCATCGCCATTGGGCTTGGTGCCGTCGCCCATGGCATTGACGCTGAGGAGCTCAAAGCTGCCTCCACCGGCTTTGACGACGTACACGTCACCCCAGAAGTTGGTCATGTAGATCTTGCCATCTGCCACGGTTGGGCTGCTTTCGAACTTGGATTTGCTGCCGGTCTCGCCCGTCCACAGAACCTTGCCGGTTTTTGGTTCGACTCGGCTGACGGTCTTGCGTCCGCTATCCAGCACGTAGAAGCTGCCCTCGTAAAAAGCAGGTGTCGAAACGTCGGTTGTGACGACTTTTGGATCACTGGTCCAAGCGGGCTGAATGTCTTTGCCCTTGCTGCTCATCGGCATGGCAAAGACGGGCGAGTTCTTCGGTGCGCAGACCAGCGCCATGCCGTCACCCACGACGGGAGATGGCACGAGGCGGAAGAATTTGTTATAACCTTCACCAGCCAGATTCCAGGTCGCCAAGCGGGCTGTTTCTTCGCCGGTTGCGGCGTCATGCAAAGTCAGCGTATCGCCACCGGAGATGAGCATGACACGCTTGCCGTCTGCATCGGCAAAGACTGGGGAGCTGAAGGCCTCTAAAGACTCCACTTGAGCTGGCGTCGGGCGGAGATGCTTCCACAGATCTTTGCCTGTGGCGGGGTCCACGGCCAGAATGTAGCTGGTCATGTCTTTGCCGGGAGTGCCTTTGGCGAAGCCCTGGAACTCAAAGGTCTCATTGCGTTGCAGGACTTGAATGTAGAGCTTGCCGCCATCCAAGGCTGGGCTGCTGCCATAGGTCCACTGGGTGGCAAAGGCACCGTGGGTTTCTTTGAAATCGCGTTTCCATTGCAGCTTGCCATCCAGATCAAAGGCAGCGCAGACCGCATCGGCAAAGAGGAAGATGACTTGCTTGCCATCCGTCACGGCGGAGGGACTGGCTAGGTTGCTCTTGTTATCCCATTGCAGGCCGCCTTCGGACACGACCTGACGCCAGATTTCCTTGCCTGTTTTGGCATCGTAGCAAAGGCCCACCAACTGCTGCTTATCCATGATCGGCGCGGTCAGGAAGACTTTATCTCCCCAAACGACTGGCACAGAGGCTGAAACTGAGGGCACATCGACCGCCCATTTGACGCCTTCCGTTTTGCTGAACTTGGCTGGCAGATTCTTTTCAGGGCTAGAGCCGTCCTGATTAGGGCCGCGCCAGTTGGGCCAGTTTTCAGCTTGAGCAAAGGTGGAGGCGAGGGTGAGGGCGATGAGCGGCAGCGATTTCATGAAAAAGATAGAGAAACGAAAACGCTGCCGATTGTCGAGATGTTTCCACCGTGAGCTTTTTGGCTGAAGCTTTCAATGTCCGCAGAGATCACGACCTTGAGATCGTGCAAACCAGCCGACGGAATGGCGGCTTTTGAAATGGCTATTTATTCTGCGCGCTCTAGATCGCCTGGGTCGTCGCAAGTTCCACTCGGCGTTTACCATTCACAAAAGCGGGCTGAAAAGGGCGCTTGTCTTGATGGAGACGCGCTTTGATTTCTTCGCTGCGCATGCCTTGGGCCTTGAGTTGGTTGACGATTTCAAATTTGATTCGTTGGATATCGAGCATGGTGGTCGGGCGATTTGTTGCTCGGCACTTTGCTGCAAAGGTCGGGGTTCAGCTATTAGACCATGGTCCAATGGATTGATCATGAACGTATCATGAGGAAGGGAAGGCGCGGAAGACCCGGGATGCTACCTGCTTACGGGTTGAAGTGTCTGGCGCGGGCTCAAAGAAACGGAGGGCGGCTAGAGTTCCTCATTTTCAGCTGCCATCAAGGCCGCGAGGCCAAGGGCCTGGCTCAAACGGCACTTCGAGTCAGTTGGCACCGCGCTCTAAATACGCCCAGCACGTCAGGAAAAAGAGGCTGAGGAGCAGCCTCTTCTCTTTGAGTCCTTCCGAGCTGGGCCAAAGGCTGACGGTTACGCGCCCTTTTTCTCTTTTCCCTGATCTTCAGGTTTCTTGGGTTCTGGCAGCTGGAACTTCGTCACGCCTGGCATCGGCATTGGAGTTGGCTTGAAGCTGTCGGTCCACTTGAGGTTGTCTGGAGCCAGATCCTGAGTGCAGGCCAGCATTTGATCCCAGGTGAGGAGATTGCCAGTGTAGGCGGCTTCACGGCCCATGATGCCGACGAGGGTGCTGAGCATCATGCGGTCGCCGTCGTTGATGACTTCGCCTTTGCGGATGGCATTGAAGAGGGCCTCGTGTTCGAGGTCGTACATGTTTTTTTCTTCGGCTTTGAAGCGCCAGCGTTTGGCACCATCAATGAATGGCGCGCCGCCTTTGCCGATGATGAGGGCCCCTTTTTCTCCGCGAATGACGTCTTGATTGTGACCCTGGCAGCCTTTGATCTGACGATTGGCTAGGTGGCAATAGATGCCGTTTTCCCACTCATAGGCAGCATGGAAGTGATCGAAGATGTTGCCATCTTCCGCTTTGATCTGGCGTCCACCGGTGGCGATGCAGCTCATGGGCGGTTTGTCACCCATCGCCCAACAAATTTTATCCACGCTGTGCACGGCCTGTTCGACAATGCTGTCGCCGCTAAGCCAGGAAAAGTTGTACCAATTCTTAACCTGCCATTCGACATCACTCATTTCGGGTGTGCGACCACTCGCGGCAGGCATGGGTTTCACTGGGCCGGTGTGATAGGTGGCTAGGATGCTGGTGACTTTGCCGATGTCGCCATCGAGCAGGCGTTTGAAAGCTTCGATGCGTGAGGTGCTGTAGCGCCAGCAGAAGCCGGCAACTAGGTTGAGCTTCTTTTGCTTCGCTTTTTCCACAGCCGCCATGGCCATGTGATAGCCGATGGTGTCAACGGCCATGGGTTTTTCACAGAAGATGTGTTTGCCTGCATCGACTGCGGCCTGGAGGTGCAGCGGGCGGAAGCCTGGAGGGCTGGCGAGCAGGACGACATCCACACCACTGTCGAGGAGCTTCTGATAGGCATCGATCCCGATGAATTTCTTGTCGTCTTTGACATCAATCCGGTCTGGGAACTTTTGGGAAAGACTGTTGATGCTGCCTTCGATCTGCTTGAGGTCCACGTCTGCCATGGCGACGATTTTACCGTTGTATTCAGCGGCTAGAGCCTGAGATGCCGCGCCTGTGCCACGTCCACCACAACCGACAAGACCAATCCGCAGGGTTTCATTCGAATCAGCCTTCTGCTGAGCTCGCAGAGTGGTGGCCGCAGTGATGATGGCTGCGGACCCTGTGGTCTGGGCAAAGAGGCGGCGATTATAAAGAGTAGTAGGTGACATAAGATGGGCGGTTAATAAATCGATGATGCGGGCGGATACCTTTCAGAGGAATCGTGGAGAGCTGGAAACTAGATGAAAATCAATTGCGTGATTCTTGGGATTCCGGTAAGTTTTTACTTATCATGACATATCACCTAGCACGCGATGGCCAACAATTGGGCACTTTTTCAGAATCTGAAGTCAGCTCCAAGTATAGCTCTGGACAAATTCTTGGAACGGATCTGTGCTGGAAGGAAGGTATGGCCGATTGGCAGCCTGTGAGTGTCGCCTTCAATTCCAATGGGTTTCCGGCACCAGCGATCAATCCCTATGCTGCTCCTAGAGCGGATGTGAGTCGTCAAGTGACTACATCGAAGTCAATTGAATTGGCCTCCCGAGGGACTCGTTTAGGTGCCCATTTTTTAGATGGACTTGCCGTGCTGCCTCTTGCCATACCTATGATCATAGCTATCCCCACAATGGATCAAGAGACACAATCTCTTTCTTCGGTTGGCATGATTTGCATCGCGATCACTTGCATCTCGATACTCGCATTGATGATTTATAACCTTTATTTACTCAGCACTCAGGGGCAAACTTTGGGCAAGAAGTGGCTTGGAATTCGAATCGTCCGTTATGATGACAATGGCACGGCTGGTTTCGTGAAGGCTTTTTTACTTCGCGCTTTTGTTAATGGTCTCTTCACGGCGTTTCCTGGTTTAGGCCCTATCTACGCTCTTATCGATATTTTATTCATCTTCTCGGATGATAAGCGCTGTCTGCATGACAAGCTTTCGGGAACGCATGTGGTGAAGGCTTGAAATCTTTCAGGCCAAAGTTGACGCTTCGATTGTCATTCAAGGAATTAGCGTCATCCTGCCTGTCTGTATGATTTGGTTTCCGCGCATTCTTCACCTTCTACTCGGCGGCATTTTTGTCTATGCTGGTGTCATGAAGGCTGCACGGCCACTGGTCTTTTTAGATGATGTGCGCAGCTTTGCTCTGCTGCCGGATCCCTACGCTGCACTGCTGGCCATGTTTCTGCCTTGGTTGGAGATTTTTGCAGGAGTGGCCGTGATCACAGGCCGGATGAGGAAAGGTGGGCTGCTGCTGCTGACCGCTAGTTTGATTGTCTTTTTGATCGCGATTGGTATCGCCTGGGCTCGCGGCACGGATATCCGTTGTGGTTGTTTCGGCGGGGATGTGGAGTCGAGCAGCTATTTGACACTGATTGTTCGTGATCTCCTGCTGCTAGGATTAGCTTTGATTTGTCATTTTTGGCGACCTTCGATCAAGATGCTCTCTGACCCTTCAAATGCATGATACCCGAGATTAAATATCACTTTGCTTCGGATAACTGTTCGGGCATTTGCCCTGAGGCCTGGCAGGCTATGGAAAAAGCCAACGTTGGCTATCATCCGAGTTACGGTGCGGACGCAATCACCGCAGAAGCCTGCGAGACCTTTCGTCAGTTCTTTGAGACCGACTGTGAGGTGTTCTTTGTTTTTAACGGCACAGCAGCCAATTCGCTTTCCCTGGCTTCGCTTTGCCAAAGTTATCACAGTGTCATTTGCAGTGATGTGGCACATATCGAGACCGATGAATGCGGTGCTCCTGAGTTCTTCTCCAATGGCAGCAAACTGCTGACGGCGAAGAGTTCTTTGGGAAAGCTCGACCCGCTGGATGTCGAGAGATTGATCACTCACCGCACAGACCTGCATTATCCACGACCGAAGGCGCTGAGTATCACGCAGAGCACTGAACTGGGCACAGTCTATCGCCCAGGCGAAATTGCTGGGCTGTGCTCTTTGGCGAAGCAAAACGGACTTCATGTGCACATGGATGGAGCACGCTTTTTCAATGCCTTGGCTGGTGGCACCGCATCTCCCGCTGACATCACGTGGCGTGCGGGAGTCGATGTCCTCTGCTGTGGTGGCACCAAGCTGGGCATGGCGGTGACAGAAGCGGTGGTTTTCTTTAATCACGACTTGGCTCGTGATTTCGAATACCGCTGCAAACAGGCGGGTCAGCTCTGTTCCAAAATGCGCTTCATTTCGGCACAGTGGCTACGAATTCTGAGCGATAACGTCTGGCAGATACATGCTGCGCGGGCCAATGGTCTGGCGCGTCAGCTAGCGGATGGATTGGGCAAACTTTCGGGAGTACAGATTCTCTATCCTGTCGATGCGAATGCTGTCTTTGCTCGTTTGCCTGATCCTATGAAGGCCCAACTTAAAGCTCGCGGCTGGCAGTTTTACAGCTTCATCGGCGGAGGTTCACGTTTGGTTTGCTCCTGGGCTACGACTGAGGCTGATGTCCAGTCATTCTTGGCTGATGCATCTTGAGGCTTCGATGAAACTGATTCAGGAGAGCGCAGGATATCCAATAGCTTACGCAACACGAAGGGTCTCCACATGATCAGTGTGTGGTCTGAATCAACCGTGGAGAATCCAGCCTCTCCTTCTGCATGGCCGCCCAAGATAGTCACGATGCCATCGGACTCAGGTCCAAGCAGATGTTTGAAAAGGGGAATCAGGGAGCGTCTGCCCATGATGATGTGGGTTTCTGGCGGAACGGGGCCAAGTTGCTTTGCTGTGCTTTCTGGGCCTGTGCCGAGTTCATTAACCACAGGGCCGAAGAGCCAATAAGCCCAAGTGCGTCCTTGTAGGTGATCCATGATTTCACTGCCTTGATTCGGTGGGGCTAACATCACGGTCCGCCCGAGCGGAAAAGTCGTGTCACGCTGCTTGGCCCAGGCTCGAAAGACCAGGCCACCGAGAGAGTGGGTGACAAAATGTACTTTTTGACCTGGCTCAATCTTTAGATTTTGCAGGGCAGGGGACAGCCATTCATCGACAGCCTGCTGAATGGTGATACGCCGTGATGGGTAGTCAACATTCAATACCTGATATCCAGCTCGGCGAAGATACCAATGCAAGCCCAACATCGCCTTCCAGGAGCGACCAAGCCCATGGATCAATACGACATGGTCTTGCTTGTGATGCATTAAACAAAGTCAGTGATGGATCCAAAATTGGCGTCGAAGAGTCGGCGGTAGGTGCGGAAAGCAAAGGAGTCGGTCATGCTGGCGACCCAGTCACAGACCAGTCGGGCGCGTGTGGCTGCATCAGGTGCTTTAGCGATTTCGGTCTCCACGGTCGCGGGGAGTAGATGCAAATTGGAACCATCCCTTTCGATGTAGCGATCCCGTAAGACACCGAACAATTTGGTCAGGATGACGTCTGCCTTGTAATCGAGTTGTTGAAGTTGCGGGCTTCGGAAGACGAGGTCCAGAGAGATCTTTTTATTCATCTTCGACTGCGCTTTGACGGCTGGATCAATCGCTAGCCGATACTGATGTCGGCGCGTCATGGCGCTGAGAAAGGTGCTTTCTGGGACTAACTTCGTTGCTCGGATGTAATCACCAATGTGGCGGTTCAAGCGAGCTTCGACACGGCCTTCGCGGATGGCTTTGCAGAGGAAGACAACGTGTTCGGATTGCGCGGTATCGAGCGTCCTCGCCTCGGCCCAGCGTTCAAGAGTGGTCACATTGATGAAACCTGCATGGATGCCATCAGCGATGTCATTCAGGGAATAGGCGGTGTCATCTGCCCAGTCCATGATCTGGCATTCGATGCTCTTGAACTCATTGCGCACGTCTCCCGGCGTTAGTTCCACCGGGAAAGCCTGTCCACCGAGGGTGAAATCCAACCACTTTTCCTGGTTGTCATAAAGGTAGTGATTCGGTGCCCCGCCAGCTTCGACATGCAGGGTTTTGTATTTTAAAATGGCATCCAGCAGGGCGCGGGACGGATTCATGCCATCACGGCCTTCATTAAAAAGAGTCTCTGTCAGCAGTCGCAGCGTCTGGGCATTTCCTTCAAAGCCACCGTAGGGCTGCATGAGATGATGGAGCGTTCGCTCGCCCGTATGACCGAATGGCGGATGACCGAGATCGTGGGCTAGGCAGGCGCATTCCACCAAGTCTGCATCAATGGAACAATCTTCGCCCAAAGACCCTTGCTGGGCCAACCAGCCGCAAATCGAGCGCCCGATTTGGGCTACTTCGATGCTGTGAGTTAGCCGCGTGCGGTAGAAATCATACTCGCCGGACAAGAACACCTGGGTCTTGTTTTGGAGGCGACGAAAGGCGCTGCTGTGGATGATCCGATCACGATCTATCTGAAAAGCGCTGCGATATTCGCCTGCATAGGCAGGGCGCGGCTTCAGAGTCTCAGAGTCAAAGGTGGAATAAAAACGGTTCGCGGACATCAGTGTCTGACGCTAGGCCGCGATTCCTCCATGGCAAGGCTGGCCATGCGCCTCTGTTTATCTCTCTTGAATGCCTGAAACGGCGCGCCACACTCGGCATCGTGACTTCAGTGACCCCCAGCCTTATCTCCGCTCTCCAGTCGGCGCTTTCCCCTGACCGCGTTCTTACGCAGGCAGAGGATATTTTACCTTACAGCTTTGATGGCACGGCGGCCTTAAAAGTCAGGCCAGGAGCTGTCGTGTTTCCGCTGACTTCTGAAGAGGTCGCTGCCTGCGTGAAGCTGGCCCGCGCTGCCGAAGTGCCCGTGGTGACCCGTGGATCTGGAACTGGCCTTAGTGGCGGCAGTGTGCCGATTGCAGGTTGCCTGGTGATTTGCCTCACACAGATGGATCAGATCATCGAGGTCGATGAAAAAAATCTCACCATTCACGCCCAAAGCGGGGTCATCACCAAGGATATCGACGATGCTGCAGGCCGAGTGGGTCTTTTTTACCCGCCTGATCCGGGCAGCATGAAGATCAGCACCATTGGTGGCAATGTGGCTGAAAATAGCGGCGGATTACGAGGCCTCAAATATGGCGTGACGCGTGATTATGTCATGGGGCTCACTGTGGTTCTGCCAGATGGCACTTTAACCACCCTGGGAAACAAATGCGTCAAAGACGTGGCTGGCTACTCCATGAAAGATGTGTTCATCGGCAGCGAAGGTACACTTGGCATCATTACGGAAGTGACTCTGAAGCTGGTTCCCAAACCGAAGGCGCGCAAGACCATGCTAGCGCTCTATGATAGCATGGAAGCAGCGGCAGAGACAATCAGCGCTATCATCGCAGCCAAAATCATTCCCTGCACATTGGAGTTTCTGGATCGTGTGACCGTGCAGTGTGTCGAGGACTTTGCTAAAATCGGATTGCCCACGGATGTCGAGGCCGTCGTGCTCATGGAGACTGATGGACATCCAGTCGTGGTCGAAGAGGAGTCCGCCATGATGATGCAGCTAGCGCGAGAGAACGGGGCCCGTGAAGTCCGTGCAGCAGCGGATGATGCTGAGGCCTTGCGTCTGGCTACCGCACGCCGCAGCGCCTTCTCTGCCCTTGCCCGCTTGCGGCCCACGACGATTTTAGAAGATGTGACGGTGCCACGCACCGAGCTGGCTCACATGGTGAAGTTCATCCGAAAGGTTGCAGAGAAACATCGTCTGCAAGTCGGCACTTTTGGGCATCTGGGCGATGGCAATCTGCATCCGACTTTCCTCACGGACGAACGTGATCATGAAGAGATGCACCGCGTTGAAGAAGCTCTCGAAGACATCGTCAATGAAACCATTCGCCTCGGTGGCACGGTTACAGGAGAGCACGGAGTTGGATTGGCTAAGAAGGCCTTTGTGAAACGCCAACTCGGAGAGGCCAGTTACGAACTCATGCGCAGCATCAAACGCGCCCTCGATCCTCAAGGGCTGCTCAATCCTGGGAAGATCTTTGATTTGTGACTCAGCCCATGATTATCAGCGCAGAAGCTGTCTGCGCGCTAGGTTCCTCCATGCCAGAATGCCTGGAAACCTGGCGTGCAGGGCGCTCCGGCTTGTCCGTTGAGAATGATCGTCTGGTTGGTCGGATTCGAGACCGTGCTTTGATGAAAGGTCGCCGTTACGGGGCCGCTTCAAACATTGCCGTGCATGTGGCTAGGCAGGCTGTGCAGAAAGCGGGCTGGAACCATGAGCAAATCAAGAGTGCTTGGCTCTTTGCCGCCAGCAGTCGAGGCAACGCAGCCGAGCTTCTCGGTCAAAACCGTGAGCGTCGTCCTGTGAAGAGATTCAGTGCCAGCAATACGATTCACAGTGAGATTGCTGCTGCCGTGAGCATTGAACTCGGCATTCGCGGCCCTTGGCAGATGCTTTCCAGTGGCTGTTCATCAGGTTTGGACGCCCTTGGTATGGCCTGGATGGCTCTGCGCGCGGGGCTCACCCAACGGGCTATTGTACTGGCTGTTGATCTGCCTCTGGTTCCTGAGTTGGTTCGCGCCTTTCAGGAGACACATTTGC
Organism: Verrucomicrobiaceae bacterium; assembly: GCA_027486585.1. Classification (GTDB taxonomy): domain Bacteria; phylum Verrucomicrobiota; class Verrucomicrobiia; order Verrucomicrobiales; family Verrucomicrobiaceae; genus Prosthecobacter. Next base: position 89,672 of record JAIXOU010000122.1, read on the forward strand.
TTTCCATCAATGGCGTCAATGATCCGCTATCGCCCATGACGACTGGTTTGCACTTGGGTGAGGCTGGCGTGGCCGTGACTCTGGAGATGTCAGACACAGGTCTCGCCGAAATGACGCATTACTCGGCCAACAGTGACGCCTACGACTCCCTTATGATCCCTCAGGATGGCGCGCCACTGGCGGAGTTGCTTGGTGTCTATTCTCGCCCAGCTTTGATTTGTCCGCACGCCACAGGCACCTTGAATCATGCGCAGTCTGAGATGCAGGCTCTGCGCACCGCCTTTGCCGATGTGCCACCCTTGCTGTTGTTAAAACCCTTCACGGGTCACACTCTCGGCGCCTGTGGTCTGCTTGATGTTGCTCTGATTGCCTCTGCTTTGCCTGTGTTGCCAGGAAATCTCGCGGGTTTGACCGGTGTTAGCTCAGAGACCTTCACTTTAAACCACGGTGACGAAATCCTCAAAATCGCCTCTGGCATGGGTGGTCATAATGCGGTTGTGACATTGAGGGTTTGAGAAATCCTGAAGTCAGCATGATAGAAAGGATCTGATGGAAACCTCTGCAACCCCACCTTGGGAAACAAAGAAGAAGACGGTCAAACGTGGCCTGCTACGGAAGCTGCTGCTTTGGGGCTTCTTTATCGGGTTGATTGGTTTTGTGGGGTATGGATTGAAACCAAAGCCGATCCCCGTAGAGACGGCGCCGGTGACTCGTGGGCCTTTGACCGTAAGTGTTCTGGAAGAAGGCAAGACTCGGATCCGAAATCGCTACGTGGTGGCTGCCCCTGTTTCGGGTCAGATGCGGCGGATTGCTTTGAAGGCTGGGGATGAAGTGAAGGCCAATGAAACGGTGCTGACGGTGATCGAGCCTGGGCTGGCGCCGCTACTGGATTCACGTAGCCAAGCGCAAGCTGAGGCTGTGATTGCTGGGGCTAATGCGGCGCGGATGCAGGCAGACCAATCTCTGGAGATGGCGCGCACCTCGGCGCAGTTTGCTCGAGCTAGCTGGGAACGCGTGAAGTCGAATGCCAGTCAGGGGAGTATATCCGTTACAGATCGGGAGGGCATTGAAAGAGAAGCACTGCTCCGTGAACGTGAGGTCAGAGCGGGAGAGTTTAAGCTGAAGGTGGCTGACTTTGAGGTGGAGCAGGCCAAGGCCGCTCTGTTGCAATTGACCACGCCATCAGGTTCAAGCGCTATCGTGGAAGTGAAGGCCCCGGTGAGTGGATGCGTTCTCAAGGTGCAGCAGGAAAGCGCGCTCATTGTGGCAGCAGGCACGGCGCTTTTAGAGATCGGTGATCCAGCCGATCTCGAGATCGAGGCTGAGATTCTTTCCCGAGATGCGGTCTCTATCCGTCAAGGCGCGGAGGTTCTAGTGGAGCAATGGGGCGGTGAATCGCCTCTCAAAGCGCGTGTCCGTCGGATCGAACCTGCTGCTTTTACCAAAGTCTCAGCGCTCGGCGTTGAGGAGCAGCGGGTGATTGTTCTGAGTGATCTAGATTCACCTCCAGAAACCGCGCGTGCTTTAGGGGATCGCTATCGAGTCGAGGTCCGCGTTGCCATCTGGCGTGAGGCAGATGTGCTTTTAGTGCCTAGTGGTGCTCTGTTCCGTGAAGGGCGCGATTGGAAAACGTTTAGCCTGAATGCTGGCAAAGCCGTTAAATCTATCGTCCAGACTGGACGCACCGATGGCAAATCAACGCAGGTCCTTGGCGGATTAAAAGAAGGCGATTTGGTCTTGATGCATCCACCTGATGTCGTGACAGATGGCAGTGATGTCGTGCAGCGTGTGGTGGAGTAATATTTATCTGAGTGTGTTTCCTGTAACTTCTGAGCAGGGAAATCGTTGAAAGCCATTCCTCATGTTTCGTTTCAGCTTTCTCTTTTTCATCGCGACGGTCAGTCTTCACGCCGTTTCCTGCGCTTGCACGATCCCGGTTTTTCGTTATGCGCTGGATCGTTGGGAAGCGGATCCATTTCATCTCGTCCTGCCAGCAACGTCGTCTAGCGATGCCGCTCTAACGGATGCCCTGCGTCCACTGCGGGCCAATGGGAAAGCCAATCTGGAGATCACCACGGCCAAAGATGCGGCAACTGAGGCCGTGCTTTTTTCCTCCCGAGAAAGTGATAAGCCTGTCTGGACTGGTGCTCTGGACAAAGTAACTCTTGAGGCACTTCTGGACTCGCCGGGTCGTCAAAAAATCCTTCAGCAAATCCTCGCGGGTGACTCTGCCATTTGGGTGCTCGTTGAGGGGGGCACGCCCGAGGATCAGGCCGAGGTGGAGCGCATCGAAAAGCGTTTGAAGTTCCTGGAGCAGGTTGCTTCACTGCCGATTCAAGATCCCAATGATCCGGATAGCCAACTGGGACCAGGGCCAGCGCTCAAGCTCAAGTTTGCCACCCTGAGGCTGCGTCGAGACGATCCCAAAGAGAAGGTTCTTTTATCCATGTTGGCGGGTCCAAAAAATAGCTTTGATCCAGTGACGACCAGCTTTGCTGCCGCTGTGTTTGGTAAAGGCCGTGTGCTAGGCGCATGGCCCATCGAGGATCTGGATGATGCATCGTTGGAAGATGCCTGCATGTTCCTTGTCGGCCGCTGTGGCTGCCGTATTAAAAGCGGAAATCCAGGCTGGGACTTATTGTTGAATGTCGATTGGGAGGTGGCCTTGGCGAAAGCTGGAGAAACCGCGCCGCAACCTCCCGTGGCGGTAGAGCAGAAGAAGCCTGAAGCCGTGACCATCAAGGCTGAAACTAAAATGGCTGAGGCTTCATCCTCTTCTTCAGATCCACGGATGAACAGCACCTTACTCATTGGGGCGGCCGTTTTCCTTTCCACGTTGGCTCTGTTCTTCCTGCGTGGGAATGGCAAGAAATAGTCGGCTGACTTCTCCAAACCACGTCAAACAAGCGACAGATCGGGCACCAGAAGTAGGCCGGGCATATCCACGAAGTGTGGATCTGGACTGATCAACGTGGCACCGATTCGGATCGCACAAGCGGCGATGGTAATGTCTGTGGCTGGCGGCCATTTACCTTTCCTGCCCAACTTCCATCCAATCTCACTTACCTTCCTCCACAGATTTGGGTCAGTGGGAATCTCTGGAACGATGTCAAAGAATTGTTCCATTTGCTCATAGCGCTGCTCTTCCTTCATGCCACGAAGAACTTCTGCTCTTACGACACCACAATTATAGAGGCGACCCGCAAGCAGATAAGGTGCTAAAACCTTTCGGGGATCTTGGCCTGCACGCATCAGGCCGATGTAGATGGCCGAGTCACAAAGGATGTCTGTGGTCATTTGCTGCGTGCAGGTTTGCTGTATTTGATCGGGATAGAGCTTATGTTTCTCATGGCGATCACATCGTAGCTAGGATCCACGGCTGCTTTGGCTTCCTCCATGGTCCAAGGAGTTTTTACGATTTTGTTAATGGTGGCGATTCTGAGGGCTTCGGTTAAGGCCCAATCAATGGTCTCTTTCCTGGTTTTAAAGCCGCCAGTTGCCATGACGGCGTCGAGCTTGTCTTCGTCTATTTCTACGGTGGTTTTCATTGTGGCATAAATATGGGCATAAGTATGGCTCCGTAAAGTGCTTTCCAGAAATTTTTCAAATAAAGAGTCGTTTTGTTGAGGCGGCAATGCCTGCACCTATCCGTAAATCGTATCCAACCATGCTTCGAAAAATCATTGCTCTCGTTTTAATCTCTGCCGCTGCCGCTCTGTTGGTCTTGGCGCTGCGTCAGGCTCCAAGCACTGACCGCTCGCTCATGGTTTATTGCGCGGCAGGCATGAAGCAGCCAGTGGAGCAAATCGCGCTTCAGTTTGAGAAAGAGTCGGGGACTCAGATCGAGCTTCAATTCGGTGGGACCGGAACGCTTTTGTCACAGTTACGAATTGCTAAAAAAGGGGATCTTTTTATCGCAGCAGATGAAGGTTCTCTCGAAGAAGCCAGGAAGTTGGGTGTGATCGAGGAGAGCCTCCCCTTAGCTGAGCAGCATCCCGTCATTGCTGTTGCTAAAGGCAATCCCAAAGGTGTGCAAACCTTGGCTGATCTTAGTCGGCCCGAGGTTAGGCTGGCGCTACCCAATCCAGAGGCGGCCAGTATAGGGAAGGTCGCAAAAAAACTGCTCGGCAGTCAATGGGAAGCTTTGGCGGCTAAAGCTGCTGTGATGAAACCGACGGTTACAGAGATCGCTGCCGATGTGAAGCTGGGGGCTAGCGATGCTGCTTTGGTTTGGGATAGCACCGTGCCACAATTTGAAGGGCTAGAAATGATCCAAGTGCCTGAGCTTTCGGCTCATGCTGAAAAGGTCAGCGTCGGCGTTTTAAAGTCGGCCGCGAGTTCTGTGGAGGCTTTGAAATTTGCTCGTTACCTTGCCGCGCCAGACAAGGGTGGGGCTATCTTTCAGAAGCAAGGCTTTCAGATCGTCGCAGGTGATCGCTGGGTCGAGAAGCCAGAACTCATTCTTTACAGCGGAGGTGTCAATCGTCCCGCTATCGAGGGTTTGGTTCAGGAGTTTGCCAGTCGTGAGGGTATCAGTGTTACGACCGTTTTTAATGGCTGTGGGATTCTCTGTGCCGCCATGAAGACGATGAAAGATAGCACGGCACCGAAGTTTCCAGATGTCTATTATGCCTGTGATGTCTGCTTCGTCCCGCCAGTGGCCGAGCACTTTCCAGAGGCCATCTTACTGACAGAAGCCGAGATCGTGATTGCTGTGCCAAAGGGGAATCCTAAAGGCATCCACACGCTAGCGGACCTGGCCCAAGCGGGCCTTCGTGTTGGCCTGTGTAATGCCGAGCAGTCCACCTTGGGATTCATGACGGCAGGTATTTTGCGCAGCATGAATCTGTTTGATAGTGTCAGTAAAAACGCTTCCAGCCAAGTGCCAACAGGAGACTTTTTGGTCAATCAGCTCCGGACCGGTTCTCTAGATGCTGCTGTCGTCTATCGCACAAACCTCCAAAAGCAGTTGGAGCATTTTGAAGCCATCGCCCTGCCAGCCGATAAGGCCAAAGCAGTGCAACCCTTTGCTGTACGTAAGGACTCACCCAACCGTGAATTAGGCAAGCGTCTGCTCGCCTATCTCCGCGCGCACAAGGAGAGTTTTGAAAAAGCTGGATTCGTCTGGCGCGGAGATAGTGTACCCGTGAAGAGTACAGAGCTTGAGATTCCTGATTACCTCAAGCAGAAGTAAGTCATGCGCACACTCATCCTTCTTGTTCTGGCTCTAACGCTCAATGCCTGTCGTCCGGCAGAGACTGGCGCTACAGGGATAGAGCCGCCTGATGTCCTGCCGGCATCCGTTCAAGAGCTGACTCCTGACCAGGCTCTCAGCCTGATGCAAAACACACCTGAGCTGGTGATTCTCGATGCGCGTGAACAATGGGAAATCAAACAGGATGGACGTATCGCTGGTTCTATCTACGTCGATTATTTAAATGGCGGGCGATTTGCTGAGAACACAGCCAAGCTTGATCCGAAAAAGCCGACGCTGATTTATTGCGCCATTGGAGAGCGCTCTCGTCTCGGGGCTGCTACTCTAGTCAAGAAGGGGTTCACTCAGCTTTCGGTTTTATCTGGGGGCTTTGAGGCTTGGCTGGCTCAAGCGAAGCCGATTCAGAAGTAGCTTTAGCAGGCACCAAGCCAGGCACGCTTCCGAAGCCGTAAATGGATACTTTACCATCAGCTTTGGGCATGGTCAGATTAAAAACACTGACCCCAGTACGCTTCTGTCCCTCATAAGTGCGCCCATCGCTTGCTCCAAAGATCACCGGCTTTTGGGTCGTCTTATGCAGGCCTAAATAAAGCATCACGTGGGTGATGGGAAGCTTTCTCGGCGTGGCTTCATAGGTGCCCGACCAGAAAATGAGATCGCCGGGTTTCAATGCGTTAAAGGCTGCATGTGTCAATGAATCAGCCTTATCGGTACGGTTCAGCGTTCCCTTGTCCTGCAGCCATTGGCCCATTTCATCGGACTGACGTGGCGTTTGCGTAAAACCTTGATTGAGGAGCAAATGATAGATCGTCCCAGAGCAGTCCATGCCACCAAGCTTGGGATCACTGGAGCTAAAAACATAAGTGAGATTTAACTTCGTCAAGGCCAAGGCTTCCCGGATCAGCTTTTTGACGGGTTCAGATTGCTGCTCAAAGTCTGAAAGTTCTGTTGTCTCTAGACTGCTAACCGCCGCTGGCTTGCGCACTTCTTCGGTGCCCCCAGCATTCAGGATGAGAGTGGCAAAGAGTGAAAAGGTGAGGGGACGAATCATGGGTAAACGGCGAGGTTAGAGATATTGGAACGTGAAACCTGACACTGAGATCTAGAAAAAAGATCAGAAAGCACTGAATACCATTTTTGCCCGCCATTTTTTGTCTGCCAAAACGGTTTGAGTGAATCGGGGGAATTAGGTGCTGAACCGCTTATTAAGTCATTCATTGCAAACTGAATCACCACCTTCTAGAGGCTTTCAGCATCTTCAAAATGAGGTGCCCATCCATGAGCTTCTAAGAAGCCTGCTTGATATTTACCATAACAAGTCGGTTTAAATAAATTTTCAGAAAGGACAGATTGTGTTTTGTTCTTAGTATCTCCTGGTTTGTCGTGGTTCTGCGCTTCGCTAAGGTATAGGAACTCAGGGGATTGACTTGAGGTTCTAAAGTTTTTTCTATAGACAATTTAAAGTGATTCATCAAACGTGGGGCAACTCTGATGCTGGCCATGAAATGCGTTTTTAATCATTTGTCATCACTCGATGGTATGCGCATCGCTGAAGAGCCATCTAAATTTAACACGTGTCAGCGGTCAGATGTTTTGGATCAAATTCCGTTGCAAGTCGAATGGCAGTCTTTTTTAACTCGTCTGCGGAGTGCACCACAGGGGCAGCCGAGCACGTCAGCCTGTCTGCTGACCGGACTAGCCCGGTTGCCGAGTTTGTCAGCTTTAGGGCTGAGCGATTCAGCCAGCTTGCCGATCTTATCAGCCCGTTTGCTGGATGCGCCATCTGTTTTGCCGAGCATGTCAGATGGGCTGCCGAGTGCGCCAGTCGGTTTGAAGGATAAGTTGCCAGGCTCACAGTCTTTATCACCTGCTATTTCTGATACAGTTTGTTCATTTTCAACCATGATTATGATCTGTTATCATCTGGCTAAGTCGGCGCGTTAGATCATTTGAGGCTTCCTCAACTCCATCCATGAGGGAATGTTCCACTTACTTTTTTTAACCGCTAATGAACGCTGATTGCCGCTGATGGTTAAAGCTGAGAAACTGTCCAATCCAATCTTGATGAGGAAGGCATGAAGACAGGAAATGAGCGTTTAGGATCTGGGCAACGTGCTTTGGCGCAGGGAGCAGCGCTTTGAATCCCCCACCGCCAGCACGCCGCCGGTGCGGATCGAGACCTTTGGGTATGATCGGCTCAATCGCCTCAAATACTCCCAAGTCACGGGGCAGGCTCTGCAAAGCTTTACGTTCACGGCGAATGGCAACATTGCCAGCAAGAGCGGCATTGGCAGCTACGCTTACGGGGAGCGCAATCATGGCCCCCATGCCGTGACCAGCGTCAGCCAAGGCACCCAGGTTCAGCGCAGCTACAGCTACGATGCCAAGGGCCGCATGACCCATGAGTACAATGGTGCTGACGTGGGCACGGAAGAGGAACCTGTTCAGGCTCTACGAGAGATCGCCTACACCAGCTTTGATCAGCCGCGGTTCATTCAGCATTGGGGAGCTGCCGCGCTCAGCAGTGATCAGGGTCAGCTGGACGATGGCACCACAGCTTGGGATCAAATCTGCACCATCAACTTTTACTTCGGCCCAGGCCTGCAACGCCTCATCCAAAAGAAGGTCAAAGGCAAGTTAGCGACCACCACCCTGAGCCTAGGCGGTTACGAGATCCGCGAAGTCACCGGCCACACCGGCACTGTGATCGAGCGTGAAGAGCGCAGCAGTTTTGGCAACGGCGTGCGGGTGATGCGCTGGCTCGGCCCCAAAGAAACCACGAGTGCCCAGACCAGCTACGAGTTCGCCGCCAAAGACCACCTTGGCAGTGACACCGCCACCTTTGACGGCCAAGGCCAACTGCGCCAACAACGCGGCCACCTTAAACCCGGCGAAGTCCAAAAAACCGAGCGCCAAAGCTACGACGCCTGGGGTGCAAGAAGAGACGGCGATACCTGGGCACCTGCCTCAGGACAACTAGGAACGGTGGCACCCTCGCCACCCCAAGGCAATCAGGCACCCCCGCCTGAGCGGGCAGGCAGCAACCTCCCCCGAGGCTACACCGGCCATGAAATGCTCGACGACGTGGGCCTCGTCCACATGAACGGCCGCCTCTACGACAGCGCCCTGGGCAGGATGTGCGCCGCTGACCCTTACGTGCAGTCCACTGAAGCGATTCAGAATTACAATCGCTACAGCTACGTCATGAACAACCCCATGAACGCCACCGACCCGAGCGGTCTGAGCTGGCTGAGCAAATGGTGGAAAGTCATCGTCGCCGTGATCATTGCCATCATCATTGCCATCGTGGCGGCTTATTTGATGGGGGCCTTGCTAAATGCTCTAGGCGGAGCGCTGGGAATAGGCGGGGCAGCTGGCGGTGCCGGAGGAACTGCAGCAGCTGCTGCTGGTGCAACCATAGGAACTTCTGGAAAAACTGCGACAGGCTTTGGTATCATAGCAGTCGGAGCTGGAGTTCAGGCAGGGATGACCGCCTATTCGATGACCAAGGGAGGGGCCAGCTTTGGCAGCATCTTAAAAGCTGTTGTCGTCAGTGCCGCCATATCGGGAGCCACCGCTGCGATCAGTGCCAATGCCTTGCATGGTCTTGGAGAAGCCGTGGGCAGTTAGGGGTCGGGCGTCACCAATACTGCGTTTGCGGAGGCGGCAACCAAAGGCGGATTTGCCGTTACCGGTAATATGGTCGCAGATCGAGTGATCGGTACGATCATCCACGGAGCCGCCCACGGAGTCGTCGGTGGAGCTGCGGCAGCCGCCCAAGGCGGCAGCTTCAAGAGCGGCTTCATCTCCGCCGTTGTCAGCTTCGGCGTCGATGTCATCGGCATCCAAACTCTGGGAGGCAAAGGTGGCATTTACGACATGAGCAACAAAAGCCCCATGGCCGTGGCTGGACGCACCGCCGTTGCAGCGATTTCCGGCGGCATGGCCAGCGTCGCTACAGGAGGGAAGTTCACGCAGGCGGCATTCACGGCTGGGTTTATGCATTTGTTTAACACTGAGGGGGTCGAAAACGTTTTGGCGATAGCTGATAGATTTTTTTCAACGAAATCGGACCCTTATGTCAGTATTGTGCTTTACGACGGGGCTGATCCTGGATGGTCGGATGAGTTTCTTGGAGAAGGAACCACTGGAAAAGGATTTGAACATTTCGCTAATTTAATAACGGGAGGATATAAAAATCAGATGATCGATATATCACAAACAGGCTGGCAGTCGAAATATGATGTATCCGTGGCGAGACTGGGAGGCTATTTGAGAAGGGTAATTATTGCGGATCATGGTTCATCTGGAGCTCAGGAATTTGGTAATGTAACACTCAGTCCTTCAGGCAGTGACTGGCATCACATAACACAGGGGCTGAATCCAGCACGTGTTGTTTTAATGCTTACTGGTTGTAATGTAGCCAACGGGCCAGTTGGAGCTGCTTACCTAACAGATTTATCACGCTATGGTTCAAGATTTTCAGTTTCTTCTACAAAAGATTATCCACAAAGTTTTCAAGTTACTGGTTACACAGGTTTTGTCATGCATGGTAGAAACAGAGGTGCTGTAGGCGGCTCCTTTGTCAGTAGAAAATATTGAAAAATGAAATTTATAATTCACTTGATGTTTGCTTTGATTTTCATGCAGTATGTAAATGGCCAATCCTTCAAGGATGCTTTTGGGGAAAAGGTATTGAATTCAGATTCAATAAAAATTAAAGGGAGGTTCGGCCTATACACCAATTTTGTCGGCACCGGCACGAACTCGACTATTGATATTACAATAGATGAAAAAGAAAAGGTGAATGCAATATGTAGTTTATTGGCATCAACTGCTTGGAAGGAGTTACATGAGAAGCCTGATATTCAAGCGTCCAGCATTGCCATAGTGGTTAAGTTTATGAGAGGCCCACAGCTTGTAGACGAATGTAGGCTTGCTTCAGGCACGCTATACTACAATAAGAAATGGTACGCTGATGAAAGTAGTCTGTATGAAAATGCTCTTTTGAAAATATTGGTTCAAAAGTAAAATGGACCCACAAGCCAACCGATGGGATTGGCTGTGCCAACCCGCTCAAATAAAATCAGATAGATAAGTTGCCAGGCTCACAGTCTGTCTCGACTGCTATTTCAGATGCAGTTTGTTCATTTTCAATCATTAAATAAAGGGTCTGTCCCTCTATAAGAAAGTTGCTTTTCCTGGCTTTGGCTGCTTTTATCCCGCCATGCGCCAACGTCGTCTCAAGGCTCCTGCTAACTCTTTTTCCGATACTGCTTTCTACCACTGCATCTCCAGGGTGGTGAACAGAGACTTTGTTCTCGGGGATGAGGAGCGGGAGGAGTTTGTGAGGCTGATGCGGGTTTATGAGCGGCTCTGCGGGGTGCGGGTGGTGACTTATTGTGTGATGTCCAATCACTTCCATGTTCTAGTGGGTGTACCGAAGAAACCGGAGGTGATGCCCACAAATCAGGAACTCATCGCTACGGTGAAAGCTTCGTTGGGCGATTTGGCGGCGACGAACTTGGAATATGATCTGGAGCAGGCGGCAAAGATCAAGTCGGTGCAGTGGGAGGAAGAGATCCGCGAGCGTTATCTGCGACGCATGTGGGACGTGTCTTCTTTCATGAAGACGCTCAAGCAACGCTTCACTCAGTGGTTTAATAAGCGGCATAAGCGGAGGGGGACGCTGTGGGAAGATCGCTTTCGTAGCGTACTGGTGCAGTCAGCAGGTGAACCTGTGGCAGCCATGGCGGCTTACATTGATCTCAATCCGATCCGCGCAAGCATGGTGGAAGATCCGCAGGAATACCGCTGGAGCGGCTACGGAGCTGCGATGGGAGGCGATGCTCTTGCTGTGGAGGGATTCCGAGAGATTGATCGGATTAAACATGCGGCAATCATTGAGACGGACTCAGGGACGGGGAACGAAACAAAACCGCAGTGGTCAGCGACAGAAGTGCTGGAGCGTTATCGGCAACTGCTCTACGGACGAGGTGAGGAACGCGGTGTGGCCGAGGATGGATCAGCTTTGAAAAAAGGCTTCACGCGGCAAAAAACTCAAGAGGTGCTGGCAGAAGGTGGGCGGCTACCAAGGAGCGCCTATCTGCGCTGCCGAGTGAGGTATTTTACCGATGGCGCAGTTATTGGCAGTAAAGACTTCGTCAACGAAGTGTTCACGAATCTCAAAGAGCGCTTTGGTCAGAAGAGGAAGACAGGCGCGCGACTGATGCGCGGCCTAGCAAGGGATGAGCGGCTTTATTCGATGCGTGATTTGAAGGTGGATTCAGTGAATCTAGGTTCTTAAACCGTGGGCCATTCATTTCGTTGAAATGCTCCTTTAGGGTAGATGAGATACCTTCATTTTTAAGAATCAGCAGGACTTGCATAAATTGCCCGCTCATGTTTCCGCCTTCATGGCTGGAAGAGCACAAGGCTGCAATCAGAGGTTAATTGCACCTGCATATTCCAAAGGAAAAGACGCGCGGCAAAATCTGAAGAAGCAAGAGGAAATGCTGAATGAAGATGGCTGGGAGCCAGCGTTTAATGAAGTCTTATGAATCGCCGTCACTTCATCCAAACCTTGTCTGCTCTCGCCGCTGCGCCGGCATTAGCTAGTGAGAAAGCCTGGAAGCTCAACTACATGTTGGCTTCCTCCATGTACGGGAATTTGCCACTGGCGGAAATTTTACCTGAAGTGAAGAAAACGGGTGCTGCAGGGATCGAACTCTGGCCGATGAAGCATGGCACTCAGCGTGAGGAGTTGGATCAAATAGGGGTTGAGAAATTTGCGGCCATGCTCAAGTCGCATGACATCAGTTTCGGTGGCTCCACGCGTTACGATCTCGGTCCCTTTAAGCTGACGGATGAAATCAAAGTGGTGAGGCAACTTGGCGGAAATTTTATCGTCACTGGCGGCGCTGGCGATTGGAAAGATATCTCTTCAGATCAACTCAAAAGCAACGTGAAGCAATTCGTCGAAAAGATGAAGCCTCATGCCGCACTAGCTGCGGAGAATGGCATCGTCATCGCCATTGAAAATCATATCAATAACCTTATCGATACCCCAGACTCTCTGCGCTGGCTGGCTGACGATATCCGCGCCATTCCAGGAATCGGAATAGCACTTGCCCCTTATCATCTTCCGCAAGAAAGCGCCTTGCTGGTCGATTTGATCAAGCACATGGATGCCAAAATGACCTTGTTCTATGCTTGGGAGCACGGTCTGGGCTGCATGAAAGCGATGCCCAAAGAAGAAGAACTTCAACAAATGCCGGGGCGTGGTAAGCTGGATTGGAAGCCATTGCTTTCAGCTCTTAAAGAAATCAATTTTACAGGTCCGACGGAAATCTTCATGCATCCCACCCCACGCGGCATCCCCATTCTCCCAACAGCCGCAGAAACCACCGCAGAGATCATTCGCGCTAAGAAACATCTCGATAGCCTCATTTAAAATCACTTTTCTTTCTCAACCTCCTAGAACTCACAACGAAAAATGAACCCACCCGTCCTCCTTATCATTGGCGATGCCACCGAAACCGTCGATACGCTTTATCCTTTTTATCGACTCATTGAAGCCGGTTATCAGCCTATTATTGCGGCTCCTGAAAAACGGAAGTACCAGATGGTGCTTCATGAAGTGAAGCCTGGCTGGACCATCACCAAGGAGTGGGAAGGCTACAGCATCAATGCCGATATCACCTTTGCCGAGATCAAGCCTGAGGAATATGTGGGCATCTTTTTCAGCGGTGGTCGTGCTCCAGAATACATTCGTGAAGATGTCGATCTTATCCGGCTCACGAAGTGGTTTTGGGAGAATAAAAAACCCTGTGCCAGTGTGTGTCATGGCGTTGAGATTCCAGCTCGTGCAGATATCGTCAAGGGACTTCGTATGGCCACTGTGGCTAAGTGCAAGTTTGACCTGGAGATCTGCGGTGGCATCTATGTCAATGAGCCTTGTGTGATCGATCAGCACATGTATTCAGGTCGCACCTACCATGATAGTGGTCACTTCGTTGGCCCTTGGATCAAAGCGCTTGATGTCGAGCGTGCAAAGATGGGTCTTTAGGAAATGACGAATCTCTAAATTCGAATGACGAAAGAATCCCCAAGTCTGAAATCCGAATCTGTCGTTGTTCGTCATTCGAGCTTCGTCATTCGTCATTGCGCGCTGCTTTGGATACTCATGATTCTGAGCGTCTCGCCAGCGCGTGCTCATCCTTTGCAGGCTGAGCCGATTAATCATGCCTATGTCTTTAATTTTGATCAGTTCTTTCTGCCAGAAGATCCAGATGAGCATGTGATTGAAGGTGGCTATCTTTTAATGGCAGAGCTGAACTGTACCGCTTGCCATAGTGTTCCTGACAGCTGGAAGGAACGCCTTTCAGCCAAGTCTGGACCTGATCTCAGTGCTGTGGGTTCAAGGTTGGACGCAGATTCACTCTGGCTGATGGTACGCAGTCCGCAGCACCGAAAGAAAGGCACACAGATGCCTGGCCTGTTTGCAGGTGAAGATGGCGATGCGGAAAAGGTGGAGGCTCTGACGGAGTATCTCAGCTCATTAAAAAAGCCCGCTGCGACTCTGCCAAAGGGTGATTTGGCGCGTGGTAAAGAACTTTATCACAAAGTCGGCTGTGTCGCCTGTCATGAACCTGCCACCGACTACCGACCCGAGAAAGTGTCTGCGGAAATGAGTGTTGAAAAGCCAGGGCTTGCTTCCGTGCCTATCGCTCTAGCGGATGCTTATGAACTCAATGAACTGGCGTACTTCCTTCATGATCCGCTGTCGTTTCGCCCCTCGGGTCGGATGCCGAACATGCGTTTAACGGAGCAGGAGGCTTCAGACATTGCCAGCTATCTTCATAGCGGGCGCACTCCCGAAAAAGCCAGTGAACGCGCGGCATTAAAGATCCCAGCCCAAGGAGTCGAAAAAGGTAAGGTGCTCTTTACCCAGATGAACTGTGTGGCCTGCCATCAAACTGAGCCTAAACAAAATTTGGCCGTGGCCTCGAAGCCTGTGGCAAACTTGAAGCTCAAGAAAGGCTGCCTTTCCGAGAAGCCAACTTCCGGCATTCCGCGCTATGATCTCAATGATCTGCAAAAGCGGGCACTAAGCTTGGCGATTCGCGCTATACAGGAGCAGACAGCTCCTGTTCTAACGGCGACTGAAAAAGTGGATTGGCAGATGACCCGCTTGAATTGTTATGCCTGTCATGATCGTGATGGCAAGGGTGGCCCTGAAGATCCTCGGGCTCAGTATTTCGGCTCCAATGACGGCAGTGCCGAATCACTCGGTGAACTGGCGCATCTGCCGCCAAACCTCGACAACGTGGGCCGTAAGTTGACGCGTGGCTGGTTGCAAAAAGTGCTCTATGGTCAGGGCGGTAGCGTGCGTCCTTATATGGACACGCGAATGCCAAACTTCGGCCAAGCTCAGACTGAAATATTGGTCGATCTCTTGCCTAAAACCGATCAAAGAGAAACCCCCATGGCCATCGATGTTAGCGGTTTGCAGAAGCATCATCGAGCCGAAATCGGTCGTGGTCTGATGGGAGCTAAGGGACTGGCCTGCATCTCCTGTCATGGCTTGAAAGATCGCAAATCACTCGGACCTCCGGTGATCCGACTAACCCACACGGCAGACCGATTACAGCCTGAGTATTTTAAGGAGCTTCTGCTCAACCCGCAAGCCACTCAAGTCGGCACCATGATGCCGCCGATGTTCATCGGTCGGAAGAAGGCCGAACAAGAAATTGAATCCATTTGGACTTACCTGAAGGAAATTGAAGGCCAGCCCTTGCCAGAAGGATTGCTGTCAACGGAGGACTTTGAATTAAAGCCAGAAAAAGCCGGAAGACCGATCCTGTTTAGAAGTTTCATTGAAGGCGCAGGCAGTCACGCCATTGGTGTTGGTTTTCCTGAGGGTATCCATGCGGCTTTTGATTCAGTGCAGTGTCGTTGGGTATTCATTTGGAAGGGACGTTTCCTTGATGCCATGAGCAACTGGCAGAGCCGCGAGATGTTGCCAATTAAGCCGCTTGGCACTGATGTGAAAACGCTACCCGCAGCCACAGGTGTTCGTGAATTTAGCGGTTATCGTCTGAGTAAAGACGGTGTGCCGACGATGCTGTATCTGCAAGATGGGCAGCAGGTTGAAGATACATTGCAGCCTAAGGCAGGGCGATTCGAGCGCGTCACGAAAATCAATGGTCAAGAGTCTAAGGAGGTACTGTCATGGTAAACAAGGTTCTCATTTTTGGAATCTTCGCTCTGGGTTATCCCCTCATTGCGCAAGATCAGTCGGAGTACTATCGCACGGTGACTCTGGAGACCCCGCCTGCTGTCAACATGGAGGTCAGTGGGTTGGCTGTTTTGCCTGATGGTAAGCTCGCTGTTTCCACACGTAAAGGTGAAGTCTGGATCATCCAGAATCCAAGTGTTGAGCCACCGACCACTGCAAATCTTGGCTACAAACTCTTTGCTTCAGGCATGCACGAGATTCTCGGTCTAGCCTATCATGAGGGCGACCTCTATGTCACGCAGCGCAGTGAAGTGACAAGACTGCGCGATACCGACAGTGATGGTAGCGCCGATGAATACTCTACTGCTAGCAAAGGTTGGGGCGTCTCAGGCGCCTATCATGAGTATGCCTATGGACCTGTCTTTGATCGGGATGGAAACATGCATAACACCCTGAATTGCACGATGGGTAAAACTTGGCCTGGCGCTGGTGCTGAAGCCACACATCCCTTGTGGCGGGGATGGAGCCTGATCACTCTGAAAGGCAGCCATACGGCGACTGGCTTTAGTGCAGGCTTTCGCAGTCCTTGTGGGATCGGTCTGAATGCAGAGGGCGACATCTTTGGCACAGATCAGCAGGGCAACTGGATACCTACCAGTCCTATCATGCACATTCGAAAAGGAGCTTTCTTTGGTCATGCCGACTCTCTCGCTGACGCCAAGCGTCCAGATTCGCCAGTCAAACCTCCGGCCAAGTTGCTCGATGGCATCACTGTTGCCGAGGCTGTCACCCAGGTGCCTGGTTACTGTTTGCCTGCTGTGTGGCTGCCTTATGTGAAGTTTGGTCAAAGCACTACGGGGCTGCGCTGTGATCTCACTAGTGGAAAGTTTGGTCCCTTTACGAAACAAATGTTTGTCGGTGAGTTCGTTCTCTCCGGGGTCAATCGTGTGTTCATGGAAAAGGTCGGCGGCGAGTATCAAGGTGCCTGTTTCCCTTTTGTCAGTGGACTGCAAAGTGCCACGCTTACTCTTAACTTCCTTCAGGATGGCAGCATGATTGTTGGTCAATCTAACCGTGGTTGGAACAGTTATGGGAATCGATCCTTCGGGCTTCAGCGTCTCGTTCCTACAGGTAAGGTGCCGCTTGAGGTGAAGAAGCTCGAGGCACTTAATGACGGCTTCAAATTCACCTTCACGCAGCCTATTCAGCCCACCAACTGGTCTCAGACGAAAGCGCAAAGTTACACCTATCTTTTGACCGCCAAGTATGGCAGCCCCGAAGTCGATCCCAAGCCGCTGCAACTTAGTGACTGGACGCTTTCAAAAGAGGGACTGAGCCTCAGCGTTAAATGCGCCAATCTGCGTGCTGGCTATGTGCACGAGTTTGAGTTGCCTGAAATCTTCAGTCAAGAAGGCCAGAAAATTTGGCATCGACTCTGTGCCTACACGCTTAACCGCATCCCTTGATGCCTTTTTTCTCTGACGCGTGTCTTGCATCATCCTTGCTTGCTGCGCGCTTGAGTTCTTCGATGAAGACCGACAGCACTTTGTCTTCCCTTTGATGATAAAGCAGACCGGCTGAAATGCAGACCGGCAGAGGCTGTGGTTCTAGGCGCTTTAGCATGATGCGATCTGGGATCAGGCAGGCGATGCGCTCCACCACCATCGCCACGCCGAGTCCTGCTTCCACAGCGCTGATGAGGCTTGTCACGCCATCACATTCACAGGCGATCTTGGCATTGATCTTTTGTTGTTTGAACCAGCCCGTGATCACATTCCAATAGTCAGGGTAGTCCCGTTGAGAATAGACTACGAGCTTTTGATCATGGAGATCCTGCGGCGCTAAGCTCTCTTTTTTCATGAGCGCATGTTGCTGAGGCACCGCCACTCGCCAAGCTTGCTGCTGCACGGTGGTCCAGGAAATATCAGTCATCTCCTTTGATGGTGTCGCTGTCACGATCACATCCAAGGTCCCCTTTTGCAGGGACTCGATCATCTCCTGTGTTGAAAGGTCCGAAAGCTCAACTTTTGCTCGTGGATGCACCTGCGTGAACGACTCCATCGCAGGAGCCAAAATGCCCGCTGAAAGGGAAGGTGAGTAGCCCACGCGTAGAACCTGCGCCTTTGCGGTTGCTTTGACTCGTTGTTCGATGGTATCAGCCTTTTCCAACAGCCCTCGTCCTTCGCGCAGAAGCACTTCGCCAGCCGTCGTTAATGAAAAGGAGTGCGCCTTTCTATCCAATAGCGCCACGCCCAGTTCCTCCTCCAGCCCTTTGATTTGGCGGCTCAGGGCTGGCTGCGTCATGCCCAGTCTTATGGCCGCCTTGCTAATATTGCCATCTTCAGCAGCAGCGATGAATGAGCGTAGCGGTCGGAGTTCCATGAAAGACGCCGATCATACGACATTCTTTTCTAGCTCCAAGTGATTCATTGCAGGGGATTGGGGTGATTTTTGTGATGAATTCGAAAGGGGCTGAGCATGGATTGACAAAGAGCTGGTCACATTGCGTATTGTTTAATCATGTCTCTTTTCGATCCTTCCGCACACGCACTTAGTGTCAATCGTCGCACGTTTCTTTCCCAGTCTGCTTACGGTCTGGGCGGAATGGCTTTGGCGTCACTCATGACGGAAGCGCAGGGGGGGATCGCTGGAGCCATGCTAAAACCGCATCTGCCTGTGAAAGCCAAGCGAGTGATCTTTCTCTGCATGGCAGGTGGGCCGTCACATCTTGAGACGTTTGATTGGAAGCCAAAGCTTAAGGAGTTGGATGGCAAAGCATTTCCTGAATCATTCACCAAAGGGCAGCAGCTTGCCCAGTTGCAAGGCGCTGAATTGAAAGCTCGGGGTGCCTTTTGCGGATTCAAAAAGTGGGGCCAGAGTGGCCAGGAAATTTCAGAGTTGTTCCCACATCTCGGCAGTGTGGCAGATGATCTGTGCATCATCCGATCCATGAAGACCGAACAGATCAATCATGATACGGCTCATGCCTTCATGAATACCGGCAGCATAATCAAAGGTAGGCCCAGTATGGGCTCCTGGCTGCTGTATGGGCTTGGCTGTGAGACAAGTGATTTACCTGGCTTTGTGGTGCTGACTTCGGCCGGGAAAACGGGTCAGCAGCCTGTGTCAGCTCGTCAGTGGTCGGCTGGGGTGCTTCCCAGCAAGTATCAGGGCATTCAATTTCAGGCCAAAGGACAGCCAGTACATTATTTAGGTAGCCCAGATGGGGTCTGCCAAAGCACCCAAAGGCAGGTGGTGGATGAGGTGAAACGACTGAATGGCATTTTAGCGGAAGAAAAACTGGACCCTGAGATTCAGACCCGAATCGCTCAGTATGAGATGGCTTTTAAAATGCAGTCCAGCGTGCCGGACCTCATTGATATGAAGAGTGAGCCTCAGCACATCCTGGATATGTATGGTGTGAAACAGCCGGGTGACGGCAGCTTTGCCTCCAATTGTCTGCTGGCACGCAAGATGGCTGAGCGAGGCACCAGGATGATTCAGCTATATCATCGCGCCTGGGATCACCATGGCGGTATTGTCGATGGCATGAAATCAGCGGCGCTCGATGTCGATCAGGCGACAGCCGCACTCATTCGTGACCTTAAACAGCGCGGAATGCTGGAAGACACCCTCATCTTATGGGGTGGCGAATTCGGACGCACTCCGATGGGTCAGGGAACTGGACGCGATCATCATATTCTTGCCTTCAATGTGTTCATGGCTGGTGGTGGTGTGAAGCCAGGCTTCAGCTATGGGGCTACGGATGAGTTAGGCTACCGCTCCGTGGAAGACATTGTCCATGTGCATGACTTGCACGCGACCATGCTGCATTTACTGGGCATTGATCACAAACGTTTGACTGTCAAATTCCAAGGGCTTGATGTACGTCTGACAGGTGTTGCGGGGAATCTAGTAAAGAAGGTGCTAGCCTAGTCCTTATTGCTCATTTTCCAGTGAAGATCGGCAGCGCCAGTCGCCAGCGCATGGCTGCTAGCCGCAGGGCTAAAATGATGGCCATGCCGATGTATCGATGTGACGGATCGGCACCTAAAGTCTTTTCTAGTAAAACAAAAACGCTGGCTCCACCAAAAATGGCGGTGGAGTAGAGATAGATTTGGGGGCGAAAGACGAGGGGTAACTCACTGCGCAATACATCTCGAATAATGCCACCAGCCACCCCGGTAATGACGCCCATGAAAATGGCCACAGACACTGGAGCCTGAAGATGTAAGGCCTTCTCGGTTCCGATAATGCCGAATAGCGCTAAACCAAAGGCATCAGCCACGCCAAGCGTACGCTCTGGAAACTTGAATCGCCGTGCTAGGATAAATGTGCCGAGGGCCGTGGCCAATGAGATGACCAAGTAATTTGGGGCGGTGATCCAGAAGACCGGTCTAATGCCAAGACATAGATCCCTGACCGTGCCGCCTCCGAGAGCCGTGACTAAGGCTAGCATGATGGCCCCAAAGAGGTCCATGTGCTTTCCATTGGCTGCCAGTACGCCCGATATTGCGCATACCGCACAGGCGGCATACTCGATCCAGAGAGGCATAAGTCAGTAGCCCGTCATTTAGTGGGCTGCTTCAGCCTTCTTTTCAGGAGCATGGGCGGCAGGCGCTGCGTGAGCGTCAGCTTTACCATGATCCGCTGGCTTGGCGTGGTCGTCGTGTTTCGCGTCGCCATGAGCATTTTCACCGTGGCCTTTGTGCATGCCTTCATGAAGCGCCTGAGTCTTTTCCCAGGAATGCTTACCGCACGAAGTAGCAGTGATGATGAGAGCAGCAGTGGCAAGGGCAATAAAGGCGGTCTTTTTCATGAGGGGTAAAAGAGAAGTCCGCCACCGTAGAAGCAGAAAGCCTTCGCGCAATGGTCTTTTCATTTCAGATGCCGCCTCCAGGTGAAAAAATTTGGTTATGGCTTACGCCTCGGTTGTGCCTTTACTCGGTGAGAAATCAGCGCATCGTCGCAGATTGTGGGCACGAAGAAGCAATCGGTGACAGAGAAAAAGAAAGGCGGCTGTCTGAAGACGGTCCTGCTGGCATTGCTGGCAGGGGGCCTGATCACGTGGTTTTTTGCTGAGGTTTTTTACAATGTTGGTAGCAATCTCGTGGCGGTCAGCGTCCGGGATTCCAAGGAGACTCTACAGGTATGGAACCGCAAGAGCGTGTGGCGGAAAGTCGGTACTCTGACGCCGGGAGACATGAGCCATTCTTTGATCGAGCGGCATTCAGAGCCAGGCTTGAAGTGGAGCACGCTCAAAGTCAGGCGTGAAGGCGGGGTGCTGGCGGGTCTGGCTCAGGGGATCTTTGGGGCAGAAGTGCATGTGCTGGTGATTGATCCCCTAAAGTTTGAGTTTATGACCAGCTTTAAGCCGAAGTTTGCCGTCACAACGGCAGCTGAGCGATTGGCGGCGGATCAGTTGGCTTTTTCCATTACGGCGAATTTCCGTGATCCAGCTGGCAAGCCCTTGGGGTATGTCTATCATGAGAGCAGGCAGCTGAATCCGGCCTTTAAAGAATGGAGCGGATGCTTCTTTGTAAAGGGCGGCCGCCCTTACTTCGGTCCAAAATCATTGCTGGATGAGGTGCCAGGCCCCATGGAGGAGGCGACGCAAGGTTATCCCTCGGTGATGAAGAATCACACAGTCTTTTCCTATGTGGACCTGAAACCTGACAGCCAGTTTGATGGATCAAAGATCACTTACCGTTCGCTGGCTGGCATGAAAAAGGATGGCACGATTGTCTTTGTGCTTTCTGGCGACGGTGGCGTGATGAACGTCAGCGAGGTGTCGGAATTGGCTCGGAAGTTGGACATTGCCCACGCCACCTTGCTGGATGGCGGGCGCGCCCTGCAATACAGCCTCATGACCGAGGATGGTCCCTGGCACTTCACGGCGCTAAACACGCGTCTGAATTTTAAACATCGTTGGTTGGAAGCTCAGAGGTCGCCTGTATACATTGGGGTGCGCCGACGAGCACCCCAGATCATTACCGTGGGACCCTGAAACTTCCTGCTTGCCTCGGGATTCCTGCGCTGGATGGGTGTATGCCTCCAAACATGCCATCTTCTCCCGCCATTTCTATTGTTGTTCCTTTGTATAATGAGGAGGACAACGTCGCCGAATTGCAGACCCAGATCTCCACGGCTCTGGAAGGCATGGATTATGAAATTGTGCTAGTTGATGACGGCAGCACGGATGCAACGGTCAGTCGCGTGGTGCGTGGGGATCGGGTTCGTCTTCTTGAATTTGAAAAAAACGCTGGTCAAAGTGCTGCCATGCATGCTGGGATCTATCAATCACGTGGCGATGTGATCGTGACTCTGGACGGTGATTTGCAGAACGATCCTCAGGACATTCCTGCGCTGATTAGCAAGCTTAACGAAGGCTACGATCTGGTCTGTGGCTACCGTGCCAAGCGCAAAGATACTCCCTTCAAACGCCTGCAAAGTCGGATCGCCAATGGTGTGCGCTCACGTTTTGTCGGTGATAATGTCCGTGATACAGGCTGCACGCTGAAAGTCATGCGTCGTGAATGTCGGGAAGCTTTGCTATTGTTTCATGGCATGCATCGTTTCATACCGGCGCTCATTGGTGGCATGGGCTGGAAGGTGACGGAAATGCCTGTCAATCACCGGGCTCGCATTCATGGAGTCAGCAAATATGGTTTCGGAAACCGCGCGCTCCGCGCTACGATGGATATGTTCGGTGTCCGCTGGCTGAATAGTCGCCGCCGCACTTATTCGATCAAAGCGTGATCGATTCGTGTTTTCAGTCTTGACCCTGATGGCCCGTCTCTTGCATCTTTCACCCGACAAAAGGCCCTGATATTGGCATGAACCTCCGCGAACAACTCCGAAACATCCTGCCAGACATTCTGCCGGGCGATCCTGAAGAAGCCATCAAAGGTACAGAGCTGATCCGCTTGGTGCGCTTGCGTCTCGGGGACGATTACAGTGACGCTACGCTGCGTTATCATTTTTCTATCTTATCCTATGATTCCACGTCGCCGATTGCCAAGGTGGATCAGGGGCAGGGTTACTATCAGCGTCTGAAGCGGGTGAATGTGGGGCAGAGTTCAGGACGGCTGCTCTTTGGTGGTGGCGAGATTGATGAAGATCAGATGCAGATGCGCTTTCAGCGTCTGCTAGCCATCTACGGGCGCATGTGTTCTTTGCGCTCTCAGTATCCTTTTCAGCTCAATGGCCGACAGGGAGATTTTTTAGAGATCAAAGGTCACTGGGATATTCCTGACCTGGTCACTGCGGAGTGGGATCTGGATACCAATGCTGAAGACAGCACCCGCTTTGATGAGGCGATGCTGGATCTACGTCGCCATCTCGGCGGGCCGGAGACGAGCTTGACGGGGGTTCAGCTCAAGCTGGGATTGAATTTAGACAACTATGCTGCCGAGTTTTTTCAGGCGCTGAGTGCCACACGCTGGACTCTGCAGAGTGAACTAATCATTGCAGAACCCCTTAATGACGAGGCGTTGGTCGATGCGCTACGCAGTCTGGGGCATCAATTTGGGGTCGGTATCACCAGCCTCGGGCTAAATGTAGCGCAGTTAGATGATCTGCCTTCTTCCCGTGAGATTCATGCCATGAGTGTGGATCAGTTTGAAAAGGTGCAGGAAAAGTTACGCCCTCAACGCATCACCATGGCGGCTCCGCGGAATCGTATCGATTGGCAGGGCTTATCGTCATTGCGGAAGAAATATGACTCTGTCGCAGACATGATTCGCTGGCTCAGTGAGTGCCTTAGCCGTGGCCAGCCTGAATGGAAGTGAGGGTGTAAAAATAGTCTAAAGTTGGAATCGCTAATGGCGCAAATCACAGCAAAATCTAGCCGCCATGCATAACTCCCCACTCCCCTCCACTCACAACACGTTGATCGGTTACCTTCTTTGGATCTTCGGATTTACAGGTGCTCACCGCTTCTATTTCGGTAAACCAAAAACAGGCATCCTCTGGTTTTTTACCGGAGGCTTCTTCCTCATCGGATGGTTTATCGACCTGTTCTTGATTCCTGGAATGGATCGCGCCGCTGACCGCCGCTTTGTGGCTGGGCCGATCGAATACTCAGTGGCTTGGCTGCTGCTGACCTTCCTTGGCGTTTTCGGCATTCATCGTTTCTACATGGGCAAATGGGTGACCGGACTACTTTATCTTCTAACAGGTGGCGGCCTGCTGATTGGTGTTATTTATGATTTCTGCACACTGAATACGCAGATCAGTGAACTGAATGCTGAAAAGCAGTCCTAATCTGATTTGTTTTCGGTTTCAACCTCGCCGGTGAGTTCCTCCTGGGGCTCTTCGGCGGGTTCCTGAATCTGTTCGTCTGCATCTTGCTCAGCTGTTTGCTCGGTTTGCTGCTCGGTTGCGGGAGGTGATTCGTCAGCCTTATCGGTTACCAGCTTGCCTTCTGGTGTGAAGGACATGCCAGCCATTTTAGCGGCTTCTGCGGCGGGACCTCCAAAGCCTAGGAGCATGGCGACTTCGTCCTGAAGGGCGGCCAGTTCATTTAGGCGTAGTTCTGGATCACGCACGATGAAGACTTCACCGGTCT
Source organism: Verrucomicrobiaceae bacterium (assembly GCA_027486585.1). GTDB lineage: Bacteria > Verrucomicrobiota > Verrucomicrobiia > Verrucomicrobiales > Verrucomicrobiaceae > Prosthecobacter. The sequence goes on from JAIXOU010000122.1 coordinate 113,696, forward strand.
TTTTGTTTTCGTAAAAGAGCATGCGCTGGCCATCGACTTCCTTGGTGGCCGTGTTGCTGAGGATGCGTTTCCTCTCAAGCATCAGGGCAAGGATGTAGCGGGCATTTTCAGTGCCTGGGTCGCCTTCTTCGATAAAACGCTGCAGCAGGGCCATGGCGCTTTCTTTGCTGGTGACTTCAGGTTTTTGTTCCGTGATGGTCGGGGAATAAAGCGTCTTCCAGTAGGCGATGGGTTTGCGCTCGCTGAGTTCTTGTTTCCAGGAGTCTAGGCCCACATCTCGCCGTAGGTAATCACCAGTTTTGGTGTCAAAATAGATGGCTGTGTGAAAAGTTTCTCCTTCGACGAAAGGACGTTCCGACAGGGCACAGTGATGTGAGCGGGAGCGGATGGACCAATTTTGAATCATTTGAGGGGATGATGGCTAAAACGGGAAGACGGGTTTAAGCGGCTTGACGATTTCTGGCACGGACGATTTTGGCCGGTTTTTTGAAGAACTTGAAAGGCGACAAGTTTGGAAGGTCTTTATTCTGGGACCGGTGATAGAGGAGGATGATGCCCAGCGTGCAGAATAGCAGGTGCGGTATCCAGGAGCTAAACCAAGGTGCGATATGCAAGCCCTTGCCTAAATTTAGGCAGAGGTTGTTCAGGAACAGCAACACAAAGAAGATGAAGATGGAGCCCGCAATGCCGCCCACGGCACCACGGCGCGAGTAGGCAATGCCCAAGGGGGCTGCTACCAGGGTCAGGGCTAGGATCTGCCAGGGCATGGCAAAGCGGTGGTGAAAGTGTGCTGCAAAAGGTGCGAGCCTCGCAGGAGGATCTTTAGGGTGCGCTTTCATGTAGGAGATGATCTCCGGCACACCCATGAAGTCGGGCTTGAGGGCATAGCTGACCATGCTCCATGGAGTCTCTTCGAATTGGCGGATTTCGATTTGTTGGCGGCCTTCAGTCGTCGTGGGGAAGGGACGTATTTCGCTGGGTTGGCCGTCTTTGTAGAGAACTTCCTTGCCGTCAAAGAAGCGCCAGATACCACCTGGAATCCAAGTGGCCGAATCGGCATGGATCACACGTGTCGGCTGGCCCGTGGCATCTTGTTCGCGAACCTGGACGCTACGCAGGCGACTATCTCTCATGGAGAATGGGACGGAAGAGATGAACCAGGTGCGATGGGAAAGTGGGTCATGATACATGACTGCGGACTGCATGATGCTATCCTTTTGTTTTCCTTCAAGCCCGCGCAAGACAGCTTGTTTTTGGCCTTTGGCGCGCGGTGCCCAATAAAAGTTTGCCGCCATGCTGATCGTCGCTACGAGGAGAGCAGTGATAAAGAGGGGGGAAAGGATCTCCATGATGCTGCGTCCAAAGCCAAGCATGGCCACGAGCTCATTGGACCGCGACATGCGCGTCAGAGTGTAGAGAATGGAAAGCAGAATGGCTGCCGGCATGACCTCGACAAAAATCGCGGGCAGAATGCCTACATAAAAGAGAATGACTCGCCCTAGTGAGGCCTCGGCTTCTTGGAAGTCCTTCAGATTGTCCAGCAGATCCATGATCAGCCAGAGGGAGGTGAAGGCGACAAAGCAAAAGGTCAACGGAGCTAAAAAGGTGCGCAGCGTGTAGCGATCCATGATGCCGCTGCGATGATAATAATGCAGCAAACTGGGGACACAAATACCTGCGGTGAAAAGCAGGGCGAGCTTTACCCAATATGCCGCCAGAGCCGGAGGCTCACCCATCTCCGTCATTTGCATCGGCCCTAAATGGTGGGCGATGTCTGAACAAATCAGCCACAAAGAGACCGAGACAGCGGCAACCCAGGTCGGGAAGACGAGCTTTCGGACATTGCCCCACTGGCGCAGCAGGATGAAAATGTAAACAGCTCCACCCACCAGCATCCAGGTATCCAGATAGGGTAGCACCACTGAGACTGTTTTTAACACAGTTCCTGGGGGAGCCGCGCCTTCCTCGGCAATCAGCTTGCCGCCCTGAATTTGGTAGCCTTCTAGATCCGCTGGGTTATCCAGATGATGCCCCTGGGTGGCCAGTAGAATCATGGTGGTCAGAGCCAGCGCAAAGGTGGCTCTGCCAACATAGGGCCAAGACTGCGAGCGATCACGAAGCGCACGCAGTTTGCCAAGGAATGAAGACAACCAAATCATAAAGGATCAATAGCTGCGGGCAAAGATGACCCGTCGGCTGCTTGGCTTGCCAGTAAGGAAGCAGGTGCCTTCTTCTGCGAATTCATCGCCCATGGGAATGCAGCGGATGGTGATGCGCATGTCTTTGGCAATTTTATCTTCCTCTTCGTTGCTGCCAGCCCAGTGCATCAGGGCAAAGCCGCCGGGAGCACCTTCGGCAAAGAAGGCTTTGAATTCGTCCATGGTCTCCAGTTTCTTCATGTTCGCGTCACGCAGATCGGTGGCACGCTTCAATAAGGCGTCTTGGATCTCTTGGAGGAGATCGGTGACGTTTTGAAGGAAGTCTTCTTTCGGGGTGAATTCCTTGGCTTTCGGTCCGAGATCACGACGGCAAACCGCGACGCTGCGGCTTTCGATATCGCGCGGACCCATCTCGATGCGCAGAGGCACGCCTTTTTTGATCCACTCCCAGTTTTTAGCTCCGCCTTGTAGATCACGCTTATCAACGAGGACGCGGAGAGGCTCACCGGCAAAAGTTTGGGTGCGGAGTGTTTTTGCCAATGCCTCACAAGCGTCGATGACTTCCTGGCGGGTGTCTGGTTTAGGCGTGATCGGCAGAATGACAATCTGTTGTGGTGCCATGCGTGGTGGCAGCATGATGCCGTCATCGTCACCATGCGCCATGATTAGGGTGCCAATGAGTCGCGTGCTGACGCCCCAGCTCGTGGTGTGAGCAAGCTGGCGTGTGTTATCGCGGCCTAGGAACTGAATGTTAGCCGCCTTGGCAAAGTTTTGTCCCAGATAATGCGAGGTGCCAGCCTGAATGGCTTTGCGGTCCTGTACCATGGCTTCGACCGTGAAGGTATTGACGGCACCAGGGAAGCGCTCATTTTCGGTCTTCTCACCAGGAATGACTGGGATGGCCAGGTGGTTGGTCAGGAAGTCCACATACACTTGGTGCATGAGCTTGGTCTCTGTCATGGCCTCTTCAGCAGTTTCGTGCGCTGTGTGGCCTTCTTGCCAGAGAAACTCCGCTGTGCGCAGAAACAAGCGTGGGCGCATTTCCCAACGCATGACATTGGCCCATTGATTGATTAAAAGAGGTAGGTCGCGGTAGCTCTGCACCCAGCGGGCAAAGGCAGCGCCGATGATGGTTTCAGAAGTCGGGCGGATAACGAAAGGTTCTTCGAGTTTCCCTGTTGGGATCATTTTCACCGTTCCATCAGGCTGCTTTTGGGCTTCGAGGCGGTGATGCGTGACCACCGCGCACTCGGTGGCGAAACCTTCGGCGTGTTGCGCTTCTTTTTCGAGATAGCTGAGAGGAATCAGGAGTGGGAAATAGGCGTTTACGTGGCCGGTTTCTTTGAACTTGAGATCGAGTTGTTTCTGGATGTTCTCCCACAGGCCATAGCCCCAAGGTTTGATGACCATGCAGCCGCGGACCTCTGAATTTTCAGCGAGATCGGCGGCGCGGACGACTTGTTGATACCATTCTGGAAAGTCTTTTTCGCGGGTGGGGGTGATGGCAGTAGCTTGGCTCATGGACTGTCATAGTAGGGACATTCGGCAGGTGGTCAAATGCTGGGGTGTGTGCCGATGCAAGAGTCGTTGCCATGGCTTGACGCCCAGAGTCTTGGCACCCATCCTCTGCGGAAATTCCATGTTTTCTCTCAACCGAGCTTCTGCCACAATTCTTTGCTGCCTGCTTCTCTACCTCAGAGGCGGGCTGCAGGGGGCTGAAAAAGAGAATCTTGGCAGAGCTTGCTTGCGTGATTTTCCTGAAATCTACTCCTTGCAAACGGAGGGGCTCAAAGCCGATGAACGCCTGATGAGAGCGCATAGTTTCTTGGCGGCCAAATGGAATGTGTTAGCAGAGGTCGTTGCCAAAGCCCTCGCAAAAGAGGCCGAATTAAAGCTTCAGGACCCCACGGCCACTAAGCTGAATCGAGCCCGCGCTCTTTTTACCCATCGTTCCTTCGCTGAGGCTGAAAAATTAGCGATTGCCTCTGGCGATGAATCTCACCGATCCACGCCAAGGCGGGTCGATGACATGGTTGCTTCGCTCCGTTTGGCGGCCTATTCAGCGATGGAGCAACAGCTCTGGGAGCCCGCGATCAAATACCTTAGTGTGGCCGTCACCGAGGTGGATTCTCAAAAAGACCTGCCTTTATGGGCAGCATTGCAGGTGGGGATCGCCCATGCTCAGAAAAAACTTGGCATGCTCGATGAGCATGAGCGCACCCTTTGGTTCATCTTCCATGAATATGAACAGCGAGTCGGAATCTATACGGCCGAAACACTGCATCATCAAAATGAACTGGCTGCCTGCCTTTACGAGCGGGGAAAGGATGCTGAAGCTGAGAAACAAATCCGCCTGATCCTGCAGGCCACGCTGAAAGTTCGGGGCAATGACCACGCCGACACTCAAGTCACCCGCAAAAACCTGGCGCGTTTGCTTGAGGCACAACAAAAATTTGCCGAAGCCGAACTTCTGCGCCGAGATGTCTATGACGCGCAGTATCGACAACTCGGAGGCGAGGCACTAACGACGCTGAAGAGCCGTGAGCAATTGATTCAGAATCTGATAGGTCAGAAAAAATTCACCGACGCTGAGGCCGAAGCCAATGCTCTGGTGAAAAAGGCTGAACAGGCTCTCGGCAAAGATTCCCCGATTGCCTTATCGGGCAGGGCCTTTGAAGCGGCGGCAATTGTCGCGCAGGAGAAATTTGAGCCCGCTCTTTCAATGGCTCATAGCTTAGCGTCTGATGCCGTTCGAGTCCTCGGTGCAGAACATGCCATCACTTTGAAAGCACAGTTTTGTGAGGGAACTTCTCTGAATCAACTCAAGCGCTACCAGGAAGCTCTGCCAATCCTGACAACCGTTTTGAAGGCCAGAAAGCAGAGCTTATCCGCCAATGACGATGATCTTTTGGCGACTCATCATCAGCTCAGTATGGCCTATTTGGGACTGGAAAAACACAAAGATGCGTTAGACCACTTGCGGATCGCTTTGACAGCCTATGAGAAGACATACGGTCCAGCGGATCTCAGGACTCAAGCAGCGAATCAGACGGCCAATACTCTGGTCAATTCAGAGACGGGAAAACACATCCTCATCAATGAACGCCGAGAAGCCTTAGCCAAGACAACTGCCAAACTCGGGGCAAATCATGTGCAAACGCTGGCCGAACAACACGTGATGGCCACATTCATCGCAGGCTTAGGGCTGGCAAAGGAGGCGTTAAATGAATATTCACAGGTCTTGGAAGGCCGTCGTAAAAAGCTCGGATCAGACGATCTCCAGACTCTGGAATCCCTGCGCGCCATTGCTCTATTGGAAATGGATATGCAGCAATTTGCAGATTCTGAAGTGCATCTGCGGGAATTGCTCAGCAAGCGCCAAAAGCTGCTGAGGCCCACCGATCCAGCCATTCAGGAAACTCGTTATCAACTCGGCCTCTGTCTGGGGCGCGCTGGGAAATTGGGAGAGTCTATTGCCTTGGTTGAGAGTAGCTATCTGGCCGTAAAGGATCAGGAAGGCGTGAATCAACCGTTCGTGGCTCAGATGAAAAGTGTCTTGGACCAACTTTACGCCATCACCGCCCCCAAGCCCAAAAACTTTGATGCATTGACTGTGCCTGCACCCTTATCCGTCCAAAAAGCCCCTGCTTTAGTTCCAGAGACCTCCATGCCAGCAGTGGCCGAAGGCCTGTCAAATGCCGCCAGCGGCCCAGCCTTACCCAATCCCGCCACCCTAGTGCCCAGCGACTCGATCCAAAAACACATCGAAGTGAAGCCTTAGTATAGGTTTCTGCGGATTTGAGGCTCCAAAACTTTATCAATATCGCACTCTATCATTGCCAGAGAGAGAGGAGCGCATGTAGTTTCGTTCTTTCCTTCCCACTGCCATCATTTAAACTCCCATGAGCCAAAAGAAAGTCGCCAAACCTGCCACAAAAAAGACTGCTGCTAAAAAAGCCGCGAAAGTCACGAGCAAAACCGCTGCAAAAACGACGGCGACAGAAGATATGATTTTCAAACCCAGTGCCGAGTTCTCCAAGAAGGCTCGTATTGGTAGCATGGCAGCGTACAAAAAGATGTACGATGAGTCATTGAAGCAGCCGGATAAGTTCTTTGGACGTGAAGCCAAAGAACTGAAATGGACCAAGCTTTTCACCAAGGTGCTGGATTGGAAATGCCCAAATGCCAAATGGTTCATCGGTGGCAAACTGAATGTCAGTGAAAACTGTTTGGACCGTCATCTGGAAGGACCTCGCAAAACGAAAGCTGCGCTGATCTGGGAAGGGGAACCGGGTGAAAAACGTGTCCTGACTTATCAGCAGCTTCACCGCGAGGTATGCCGCTTTGCCAATGTGTTGAAGCGGAACAAGGTGAAGAAAGGTGACCGCGTCATTATTTATATGCCGATGATCCCTGAGGCTGCTATCGCGATGCTGGCCTGCACGCGCATCGGCGCGATGCACAGTGTGATCTTCGGTGGCTTCAGTGCTGAATCCATTAAAGATCGTGTGCTCGACTGCGGAGCCAAAATCATCCTGACCGCTGATGGCGGTTATCGTCGCGGAGCCGTTGTGCCGCTCAAAAAGAATGTGGATGATGCCCTCAAAGGCAATGACACCCCTGTAGAAACCGTGATCGTTTACAAGCGTACGGGTCAGGAAGTCCACATCGAAGAAGGTCGTGATGTCTGGTGGAATCGTGAGCTGGAATACGTGGATGCTCACTGCGCCCCCGTGGCTATGGACTCGGAGTCGCCTCTTTTCATCCTTTACACCAGCGGCAGTACAGGAAAGCCCAAGGGAATCCTGCACACGACAGGTGGTTATTTGCTGCATGCTTACATGACCAGCAAATATGTCTTCGATCTGCGTGACGACGATGTTTACTGGTGTACCGCAGACATCGGCTGGGTCACTGGGCACAGTTACATGGTCTATGGCCCGCTGGCCATGGGCGCTACGTCTTTGATGTTTGAGGGGGCCCCGAACTGGCCTGAGAATGATCGTTTCTGGAAAATTATCGAAGAATACGCAGTCACGGTCTTCTACACCGCCCCTACGGCCATCCGCTCCTTCATGAAATGGGGAGATGAATGGCTCAAGAAGCACGATCTGAGCAGCCTACGCCTGCTGGGCACCGTAGGTGAGCCGATCAATCCAGAAGCTTGGATGTGGTATCACACGAAAGTCGGCGGCGGAAAATGCCCCATTGTGGATACTTGGTGGCAGACAGAAACGGGTGGTCACATGATCACCCCGATCCCTGGAGCCACTCCCACGAAGCCCGGTACTGCTACACTGCCATTCTTTGGTGTGGATGTGGCCATCGTCGATGATTTAGGCAAAGAAGTCGGTTTCGGCGAACAAGGCAAACTCGTGATCCGTAAACCTTGGCCATCGATGCTGCGCGGCATCTGGGGTGATAAAGCTCGCTACCAAGACGCCTACTGGAGTGAATTTAAAGGCTGGTATTTTGCTGGTGACGGTGCCCGTAAAGACAAGGACGGAAACATTTGGATCATCGGACGCATTGATGACGTGCTGAATGTCGCTGGGCACCGCCTTGGCACCGCCGAGGTCGAAAGCGCCCTGATTTCCCATCCAGCCGTCGCTGAATCTGCCGTCGTCGGTCGTCCAGACGAGATGAAAGGGCAGGGGGTCGTCTGTTTCGTCACCGTCAAGGAAGGTATCATCGCTGACCGTGAACTGGCCAACGATCTCAAAAAACACGTTCGTAAAGTCATCGGTCCGGTCGCTACCCCCGATGAAATCCGCTTCGCTGTTGCTCTGCCAAAGACTCGTTCCGGGAAAATCATGCGTCGTCTGCTGAAGCAGATCGCTGCAGGTGAAATCATCAAAGGTGACACCACGACCCTCGAAGACATCAACGTCATTGCCCAACTTATTGCCAGTGGGGAAAGCTGAAGATTGAGTTTTCTTCACATTTTCCACTTTAATTTTGACATAAACATCCCAATCAGACATTCTCACTACGCGATATGAATAAATATTATCTGCTGACACTCCTCCCACTCCTTGCTTCGTGCTCATCCACGAGTTCCTCTTCAACCGCGAGTGCTCCTGCCGCTATGCCCATGACTGGCGGAAAATATTCCGCTCCGGTCGAGACGGTAGTCATGGAGGAAGAAGCTCCCCGTAAATGGTGGGCCTTCAACAAGCGTCCTTCGAAGCCTGCTTCCAAGTACTCCACACGTTACACCAACAAAGGCCTTTCCTATCCTTATCAAGTCGTTGACCAAAGCGCCGATTCATCACTGGATGTCACTGAAGACTCCTCCGATTACGTCACCGCTGTCGGCACTCGCCAGACTCGCAACTACTCCAACACGATCTTCCGCACCGCTCGTCGTGGTGGTAACATCGTTCGGAAAGAAGGCAATCGCGTGGCTGAAACCGTCTATGATGTCGGTGATCAAGGCACCCAATACGCCCACGACGAACTCTATGACACCACTGATCTGGGCCTGAATGGAGTCCAGCGCGGTATGCACATGGGCGGAACCGTTGTTTGCGGAGCCATGAAGACCTATTCCAATGTTTGGGATCGCACCACTCAGGGCATCTTCGGTGGACTGCTCCGCTGCACTGTGCGTGACACCAAGCCATACATGGTAGGTAGCCTCAACGATCAATACACGGATGGCAATTTCCCTGGTTCAGGCTGGCGCCGTCCAATGCCATCCATGGCAGCCGTCTCTGCACCAGTTGCAGAGACCAGCGGCAAAGGTGTGTATACCTCCTCTAAATAAGTTTTCGGTATCCTCCTAACTTCATCGAAAGCGGCTCTTCGGAGCCGCTTTTTTTGTGTCTTGGATTCGAATTCTTCATGACTTGTGCCTGTGAGAGTCCTGGGTTCCATTTGACAAAGTTGGTTCGCCGTGCGTTAATTTTCTTGCAGCCGAGGCCACGACTCCTTCCTGAGTGGTGGCGCGGGGGAACCAACTTCCTAGAAAATCGCAAGAGACTTTAGGATGGGGCGCACGAGGACGGGAAACCGTCTGAGGGGTCACTTCCAAGACCTAGTCCGACAGCTAACCTCGTAGGCCTTATTGGGAGGGCGATCCTCTGCCCGGTGCGAGTGCATCGGGACCATGGTTTCCCCAGATAGACCTACTTTTGTAGGGCGGAAGTCCGCCATGCTAAAGTCGTTAGAGAAACCACATCTATGAACCTGACTGCGATCCGCAGCTCCCCAATCCGGAGTCTGCCAGATCCTTCTACCTGCGTCACCTGCCACGAGTGTGGCAGCCCCATGACAAAGGGACTTCTGCTCCAGAATAATATCTGGGTCACACCGATCCCCGCTAATCGAAGCGTCGCGCGTCGATTGGAAATGTGGATGATGGGCGGACTTTATCAAAAGCATAAAGTCAATGCTTGGCGGTGACCGCAATGCGCGCGCATCCAACTCATCGCTCGATAAATGGAGTCAATTGTCATGAAGACACAATCCGCTCATCACGCGGCCGCGCCACCCTAGGATTTTCGGAGGAAATGCCTCCGCTAAACGCCGGTTTTGCCGGTTCGCTTATTCACTCAATCTTCGTCCGCACGGACCGCTGCGGGCCAGGGGAAATCCATGTCTGTGCGGCCACATTCAATCAACGAAAATCATTCCATTTCATCATGAACCCAATTTTAAATTTTATTCTCAATCATCCATGGTCATTCCTGACCTTGGCCTCCATCGCCGTCTTTTGTTTCGTCAGTCTTGTCCGTATTGGTGAGAACCAAGTGGGCGTGATCATCAAGCGCTTTGCCTTTAAAAACCTGAAGCCCGGTGAAATGCTGGCGCTCAATGGCGAGGCGGGTTATCAGGCCGATACGCTACCTCCTGGGCTGCACTTTGGTTATTGGCTCTGGCAGTATGAGGTGCAGCGTGTGCCAATGCTTGTCGTTCCTCAGGGCGAGTTGGCCCTTATCGTCTCAAGGGCAGGCGCGGCCATCCCTCCTGAACGCATTCTTGGTCGTATGATCGATTGTGATCACTTTCAGGACGCACGTCGATTCCTCGTCGGTGGTGGTGAAAAGGGACGCCAGTTGGGTGTCCTCACCGCTGGGACCTACCGTATCAATCCAGCTCTGTTCACGGTCATCACTTCTCGCAATGCCGCAGATCATGGTTTGTCCCCGAACAAACTCCGCCTCCTTCATGTCTCGGCTGACCGCGTTGGCATCGTCACGACGATGGATGGTGTGCCAATTGAACAAGGTGAGATGGCCGGTGCCATGATTCCTGGACACAATAACTTCCAAGATGCGCAGGCATTCCTGAACGCTGGCGGTAGTCGTGGTCTTCAAGAGCAGATCCTGCTCAGCGGTCAGTGGAATCTCAATCCCTGGTTTGCCGATGTCGAGCAGACCGAGATGATCGAAATCCCCATTGGCCATGTGGGTGTCGTCATCTCTTATGTCGGTAAAATTCACGAAGACGTCAGTGGCCCTGAGTTTAAGCATGGCGACCTTGTCGAAGTCGGTCACAAAGGTGTCTGGGTAAAGCCTCTGCTACCTGGTAAACATCCGATTAACTTGCGTATTCAACGTGTGGAATTGGTGCCGACAACGAACATTGTGCTGAACTGGGCCAATCGTACCGAAGCACACCACTTTGATGAAAAGCTCAGCAGCATCACCGTCCGTTCACGAGATGGCTTTGCTTTCAACCTGGATGTTTCACAGATCATCCATATCGGTGCCAATGAAGCACCGAAGGTGATCAGCCGCGCTGGTTCCTTGCAGAATCTCATTGATCACGTGCTTCAGCCGATTGTGGGGAACTACTTCCGCAATAGTGCCCAAGACTACACCGTGCTCGATTTCTTGAGCGCTCGTAGCGAGCGTCAGCATGAGGCTGCGTCTCATATTGCAGCGGCTCTGCGTGAGTATGACGTCGAGGCCATTGATACCTTGATAGGTGACATCACACCACCTGAGACACTGATGAAGACACAGACAGATCGCAAGATCGCTGAGGAACAACGAAAGACCTATGAGATGCAAGAGGCCGCAGAGAAACAACGCCAGCAACTCGTGCGTCAAACGTCATTGGCTGATATTCAGAATGAAATCGTCGGAGCTGAGGAAGGGGTGCGCATTGCTGAGCTTCATGCCAGTTCCTCCGTCAAAAAGAGTGAAGGTGAAGCCACAAGTACACGTCTGCGTGCCAATGGTGAAGCCGATGCTATCCGAGCCACCGGGCAGGCTAAAGCGGAAGCTCATAGTGCAGGCATCCATGCCGTGGGTCAGGATACTTATGCACTCATGCAGCTTTTCCAAATCATTGCAGAAAAGAATCTGCGCGTCGTCCCCGACGTGCTTGTCACCAGCGGTGCAGGTGGCAGCAGTGGCATGATCGAAGCCCTCATGGCTATGGTGGCGAAGAAGACTCTGAATTAACCAAACTCATTCGGAAAGGTAGAGTCGCAGCTGCCCATTTCTAGCATCTACTAGAGGTTGGCAGTTTGCTGCAATAATGGCGCAACTAACTGGGTATTGAATGGCCTGATGAAATGGCTTTTCCACATCGCGGCTACATTTACTCTTCCCCTGATTGCAGTGGAATTACCGGTTGGGCTTCCAGAGTCAGCCAAGCGCCCAGTGGTTGTCACTCTGGAGGCATCTCAAGATCAGCCTAAGCTTCCTCAGGCCACGCTGCCGGAGGGGTATTCCTTCACACTAGCTGCGGCAGCGCCGCTCGTCACTCATCCGATGATGGGATGCCTGGATGATCGGGGACGCCTTTTTGTTGGCGATGCGGTGGGCGTCAACTGGAGCAAGCAGGAACTTGATGCCAATCCACCGAACCGTGTCCTCATGCTTGAGGATACCAATCATGATGGTCGCTATGATAAAAGCACGATCTTTGCAGATAAGATGACTTTTCCTCAAGGTGCCTGCTGGTTGGATGGGTCCCTCTATGTGGGTTCACCGCCATCCATCTGGAAACTCACGGATACCAATGAAGACGGCGTTGCTGACAAACGAGAAGAAATTGTGACCGGCTTTGATTACACGGGAAATGCGGCTGATATACATGGTCCGTTTTTGCATCCGAATGGCCGTCTTTATTGGTGTCATGGGCGTAAGGGGCACAAGGTCTTCCAAAAAAACGGAACTCTGGTGGATGATTCAAAGGCATGTGGCATCTGGAGCTGCCAACCAGATGGGGCCGATGTTCAATGGCATTCGCTCGGCTGTGGTGACAATCCGGTCGAGGTCGATTTCACGACTGATGGCGACATTATTGGCGTGCAGAATCTTTATTTTAATCAACCACGCGGGGATACGCTCATGCACTGGCTCTATGGCGGTGTCTATGAGCGTAGTGATCAGATGCAGGCTATCTCGCATCTGTCTCGCACTCTAGAGCACATGCCAGTGATGCATAATTTTGGTCATGTGGCTGTCAGCGGTTGCTGTTTCTGGAAAAGCTATCCATCAGCGGGCATGAGCTTCATGGTCACTCACTTCAATACGCAGCGTCTGGTGCGCATGGAGATGATGCCAGACGGCAGCAGTTATAAAGCCACTGAGAATGAGTTTTTGAAACTTCATGATCCAGACATTCATTTCACGGATGTCCTGGAAGATCCCAAGGATGGATCGCTACTTCTCATTGATACAGGCGGCTGGTTTAGGCTCGGTTGTCCGAGTAGCCTGATGGCCAAGGCAGATTTGCTGGGGGCTGTATATCGGATTAAACCTGACTGGCCTGTCGATAAGGTATTAAAAACTCCTGTTGTTCAAAAGTTTGAGCTCCAATCGTTGCTCTCGGATTTGCGATCCAAACAGCCTGCTGTGCAAAGACGTGCTTTGGAGCGTTTGGTCCAAGAGAGTCCTGCTGGGATGAGGATAAATGATGCCATCAATCCACAATGGCTAGAGCTTGGCCAAGAACTGCGCCACTGGATGAATGAGCCTCTTGATCCTGCTTTTGAGCACACCTTGATCCTAGCAGCTCAGAGACTGAATCTAATGGCGATCTCTTTGCAGGAACTTCAGTTGGAGACAAATCCTATCGCCCTTCGTCGAATGTTGGTCAGCTTTATTCCTGATGATGCGGCCAGCCTGAACTTGCGAATGGGCGTCGCAGCCAAGCATCTCGACTCTCTCGATGCAGAGCTGGCTCGTGTTTCGTTGAACCTCGTTGTCAATCACCCGGATGCTGATGAATGGGTGACTGCAAAATTACAGGTCTGGCTCAAAGAAAAAAGCCTTTCCAATCAACGTGCAAAGGCCCTAAAGGGCTATTGCGCTGCTTTGATCAGTAAACCTCGAACTCAGGCGCTGATCACGGCTCTGCTAATGCATGACTCTAAACAGGCTAGAACCGTGGGTTTAGAGGTTTTAGCCGGTCAGGCTTCAACCCTGTCAATTGATGCCTGGAAGGCTCCTCTGGAACAATTGCTGGCGAAGTTGCCGACACCTCTGGTTTTCGAAGCGATTAAAAAACAGAAGTCCGCCCAATTCGATGTGGCCCTGCAAGCTTTCGCGGCTGATTCAAATCATCCGCTGTCACTGCGTTTGAAAGCTCTGGATGCAATGAAGGCCTTGCAGCTAAAGGGCGAGACCTTTGAGCTCGTGAGATCTGTGTTGGGAGATGCGGCATCAAGCGCCGCAGCTAAAATTCAAGCTTCCAGCATGATCGCGGCTTCCTCTTTGACCGCAGAACAGATGCCGCAAGTGGCTCCGCTCTTGGCTATCGTGGGTCCAGTCGAACTCAAAACACTGTTGCCGTTGCTGAGACGTCAGAAGTCTCCAGAACTCGCTCATTTGCTTGCTAGCCAGATTGCAAAGAACCCTGTCATTGCCAGCCAGCAGGAGAGTTTATATCGGACAGCTTTGGCCGATTTCCCGCCTGAGATTTTTGAGTCCTTGATTCATCCTGCTTATGAAAAAGCCGTCGCTGGGACGGAAATAAAAAAACGTCAATTGGCTGCACTCGCCGATAAAGCTGCATTCTCTGGAAATGCGGCCAAAGGGGCTGAGCACTTTAAGCTTGGGAAGGGGAGTTGCGTGGCTTGTCATAAGATCGGTGATGTTGGACGGGCCATAGGGCCTGATTTATCCAAGATTGGCGCCATCCGAACGGAGCGGGATCTTTTGGAAAGCATTCTCTTTCCCAGCAACACCCTAGCTCGCGATTATGAGGCGCACATCTTTGAGACAAGTGATGGAATGCAAAGTCAGGGGCTCATTAAGAGCCATACAGCCGAAGGTTTGCTTATCGTCGATGTGGCAGGACAGGAACGCACACTGGCGCATGATCAGATCATTGCGGATGTCACACTTACGACCAGCCTCATGCCCATGGGCTTGGACCAGACGATGTCTGAGAATGAATTGTTGGACCTAGTGGCCTATTTGAAAAGCTTGCGGTGAGTCAGAACCTTGAAGGCCCCTCCAGCGCCATCAGGGTCCATGAACTGGTTGCTTGGCGACTTGGTCCTTGCCTTAATGAACGACGCTTGGTCTTGAAAGGTGATTTCTTCCCAGCCGAGAGCTTGAGTCCATTTTCGGTAGTCCGTAAAATTGATATCGGCCGTGATGTCTTGCCCTCCGATATTGAGGTAAAGGTCGGTGCCGTTAAGTCGTTGGTGAAGCAAGTAGGCACGTAGTGTTCCTTGAGGTTGTCGGTGATACAGCGCAGGAAAGAGATCTCCATAATCCACGGTTAGCATGGATCCCTGAGCCCAGGCGGCTGCCCAATGGCGCAGCCAATCCCGGACCGAAAGATGCAATTCCACACGCTGATCCTTGAATCTTGGGACTTGCTTGAAAACACTGAAATCAGCCAGTTCCGAATCTGTGAGGGAATGTGCTTGAAGCATCTCTTGGGCGCTGTTGCCTTTGAGCTCTACAAACACTTCCCGCCACTGATTGACCTGCCATTGAAGCAGAATCACGGGAAAGGCATCTAGGAGTTCATTGTGATAAATGAAGGCCTTTCCTCCAATGGCTTGAAGCGCGCTTGAAAGGTCGGTATGCCAAGTCACATGCTTGCCTAGACGCTGCTTTTGTTGGTCGCGCAGTCCCTCAGAGGTATCGACGATATGCCAACGGAAACGCCGTCGTTGCCACCAGCCTAAAGATTGACGGATCGTCTGCATCAACTGTCCATTGCCAGCACCGACCTCAATGATGTGGCGCACTTCCGGCATGGCTTTGGATTCTTCTGTCAGCCAGTGAGCAATGGCCTGCCCGAGCAGAGGCGAAAGCGTCGCTGAGGTGGAAAAGTCGCCCTTTGCACCGATGGTCTGCACCTTCTGCGCATAGTAACCGCGCTGCGGGTCGTGCAGCGCTCTGGCCATGAATGAGGTGAAGGTTTCGGGCATGGGATGAGTCGAGAGCTGTTCGATATTAAGCAGACTTATTCACAAGTCATTCACAGAACTTTGTGAGTTGCTCAGATTGTATTCGCAATCCTTCGCCTGTCTTACTTTGCTGCTCATGGCAGAGTCCGCTTCCAATCTCATTCAAGCCGCCGCCGCTCCTGGCGAGCTACCCGCTAAGGCGGAGGCAACCAAGCAGGTTAATCCTTTTGGTCGCAAGCGTAACGAGATACCCACGGCAGAGGAACTGTTGGCCAATATCAATCGCGCTTTGCCCTTCTCCGATGAGGCTGAGAAGGGTGTTTTATCCAGTTTGCTCCAAGATCCGAACGAGCGTCTGAGTGAGAGCCGCGTGATGCTTCCAGCTGCCGCCTTTTATCATGAGGCCAATCGGACGATCTACGAAAAGCTACTGGAGTTTTACGATAAGAATCTGCCTATCGATCCCGTGATGGTGACGAATGCGCTGCGTGATCAGGGACTCCTCGAACGTGTCGGTGGCCCGGCGGCGATTACGGAGTTATTCACCTTTGTTCCCAGTCCTTCGCATTATACACATTATAAAAAGATTGTTTCGGACAAGCACATTCTCAGGCAGCTTATCCATGCCTGTTCGCTGAATATTCACCAGAGCTATGAGTTTGGTAAAGAGCAGCTCGATGAAGATGTCAGCACTCTGATTGACCATGCCGAGCAGCGCGTTCTTGCTGTGCGTGAATCAACCGGCAAAGAGGACGGTGTCAAAACGCTTGCCTCGCATGTGGCCGAGGCGATTGACTCCATTCAATACATGCTGGAGCATCCAGGGCAGTTGCGCGGTTTATCTACGGGCTACAGCAAGCTAGACGCCATGAGTAGCGGTCTTCAGGGCGGGGAAATGTTCATCATCGCGGCTCGTCCTTCCATGGGTAAAACGTCTTTGGCCATGAATATCGTCGAGCACATCTCTGTGGAGTGCGGGCATCCATGTGCGGTCTTCAGTTTGGAAATGAGTGCCACGATGCTGGTGCGTCGTCTGTTGGTTTCGCGCGCTCAGCTTTCCATGCAGGATCTCTCAAGAGGCTTGCTCTCTCGTGCTCAACAAGAAGCCTTGGCCAAGGCCACGCGTGAGTTGCAAAAGGCGAATATTTTGATCGATGAAACAGCGGGCCTAGATGTTCTTGAACTGCGTGCCAAGGCGCGTCGTATGAAGAAGCAGCATGATATTAAAATGATCATGATCGACTACCTTCAGCTCATGACTTCCAGCAGTCGCCGAGCTAAAGACAATCGTCAGATCGAAATTGCTGAAATCTCTGCTGGTCTCAAAGGACTGGCCAAGGAGCTGAACGTTCCAATCATTGTTCTCGCCCAGTTAAACCGATCTGTCGAATCTCGTAAGGGACAACGACCTGTGCTTTCAGATCTTCGTGAGTCGGGCTCCATCGAGCAGGATGCTGACATGGTCGGGCTTCTTACTCGTGAAGATTATGCCGGTGGTAAGATGGAAGTCGGTGACGAAGAGACCGAGGCTAAAAAGAAGGGCCAAGCAGTCCTCATCCTCGCTAAAAACCGTAACGGTCCGACCGACGATGTTCCGCTGCGCTTCATTGATCACGCCATGCGCTTCCTTGAACGTGAGCCTGATGAAGATAGCGGAGGGCAGTAAAGTCTGCGCGGTTAAGGAAGGCTACTTGCCTACAGCGCGTTTGAGTTCGTGCTGAGCCTTATTGAATTCTGTGACAGCCAAGACACGGCTTTGTCTGGCGCGGGTAAGTTCTTCCCGGGCTAGTAAATACTCGAGCACAACACCCAGTTGGCTGGCTTGCCGTTCTTTGGCTAATTTGACCATCTCTTCTGCCGCAGTGACGGCTTCATCATTGATGGAGATTTGATCGTGTGCGCTTTGGGACTTTGCTGCGGCTTCGACGACCTCACGACCGATGGCGGCTTTGATTTGACCTGTTTGTAGCAGGCTGGATTCCTCGCGTGCATGGGCGATTTTTTGGCGTTGTTGATCAAAGAGTCCACCGGGGCCGATCTTCCAGCCGAGGCCAAGAAAGAAATCCTGCTGTCTCCCAAAATTGCCCGTTTGGTTTCCAAGTCCACCTCCAAGTCCTCCGAGCGTGTAACCTGCTTGAACGTTTGGAATCATTGGGGCCACACGCGCGCGATCCGTCTCTAAAACGGCGGCAGAATTGGCTGCACCAGCGGCTTTCATTTCTGGGCGATTCTGTGCGGCTTGGGAAATCAGTGTGGCGACTCCGACCTGGCCATTTAGGCGAACTGGAACGAGGTCGGACTTCGCCGGGCGAAGTTCAGTTTGTGGTGGGAGACGCAGTGTTTCAGATAAAGCCGCTGCTGCGAGATCACGTTTTTCCTGTGTCTGGCGAATGGTTAGCTTAGCCCGGGAAACTTGTGTTTTGACTCGAAGAAGATCGGCGCGAAAGGCCGTGCCAGAGGTGACTGCTCCGCTGATCTGCTTTTCGTAATCTTGAGTGATTTGTAAATCGTCTTCAATGATTGCCAGAGAAGCCTCAGCTGCCAGGAGCTGGAAGTAACGGTTCACGGCTTCTTGTAAAATGTCGCGGCGTGATTTCTCGGCGAGTTGCTCCGCTGCCAGTGCTTTTTGTTGGGCCGCTAGCGCCGAGTAATAAAGATCTCCTGGTGACCAATCAATCAGGATGGCTGTTCCGACCGTGTATTGCTGTTTACGTGCATCGAAGACTGCACCCGCCACATCCTGGATGCGGCCGTCATGTCCTCTGTAACCGGCCCCTAAACTGAGGCTTGGCCAGAAGCGCTGCCAAGCCTGCTTCGATTCCGCTATGGACTCCGTGTGTTTCACACGAGCGAGCTGGATCTCGTCATTGTTCGCACCTGCGAGCTTCATGACAGTCTGGAGATCGACATGCACGGAAGCTGAGTAGGCGTTCAGGGCAAGAAGCAGCCAGGAGTGTCGAATTAGTACACTCAAATGACGAGCCAATGACGAAGCATGAACAAAAGGTGGCGACAATGATTTCATGAATGAAGTGTTTAGAGTCACTGATGGCGTTGGAACCGGGTGCAGCGGATACTCTGAATGATCAAAAGGGTCACGAGAGGTATTGCTGTGCCAAAGGTCAGCGCGGGCTCTTCGGTCAATAGATATAGCCATACGAAAAAGCTGGCTAGCAACAGAGTGCTCAACCAACGAATTACACAGGCACTTCGATATGGGAGAGCAGCAGAGAAAGGCAAAGCCAATGCTGCCCAAATAGATTGCCCCCAAGGCGAAAAGAACATGCTGCTCGGGGACTCGAAGAAGTATTGGTACAGGAACCCTCCTCCATGACCTCCTATCAGGAGAATGCTAAATGTTGCCAATACAATAAGAGTAGACATCAATATTTCGTGCCAAAGCTTGGGGCTTCTGACGCATCGTTTGGTCGTAGGAAGTTGGTTTGTCATTGCTTCGCTGTTACTTGCTGCTTGTCAGCCAGGGTTACGGTTCCAGGGACAAGCAGCACATCGTCCGACTTGAGCTCCGGCAATTCGACGTTCGTGCCGTCATTGAAACCGATCTTCACGGACGTCTTTATAGCTTTGCCATCGATGAGCTTGAAGACGAAAGCGTTGGTCTTTTCCATGACGAGAGCTGCGACGGGAATCAATGTCGCGCCTTCGTGTTTTTCGACAGCGATCTTGGTCATCGCATACATGCCGGGGCGGAGTTTGAGGTCAGCATTTTTGAGATCGGCTTCGGCGAGCATGGTGCGTGTGGCAGGATCGAGTGCATAGGCGATGCGGCTGATGCTGGTTTCGATAGGCGTGGGGCCGAAGGCGTCGATTTGAGCCTTCACGGGCTTGCCGACAGTGACTAGGCCAGTTTCGAGCTCGGTGACTGGGATTTGCAGTCGAAGAGTGCTTCCGTCAGTGATTTCAAGGAGCTTCGTTGTGTTCGCTGTGGCGAGTGATCCAAGATCGGCAAAACGAGCCGTGATGATGCCGTCGAAGGGTGCTTTGAGTATCGCAAACTGGATTTGCGTCTCGTTGCGCTCCATCTCTGCTTTCGCGATGGCGAGCTTGGCCTCGGCGTCATCGACGGCTTGCGGTAACACGAGATCAGGTGACTTCGCACGGGCTTCGTGCAGGCGTTTCACTTCGATGCTGGCTGCTGTGACCTCAGCCTTTGATTTGGCGATGTCGGCTAGCAGTTCAGGCACTTCAAGTGTGGCGAGGATTTGGCCTGCTTTGACGGCATCGCCAATGTCCACGCTGATCTTGGCGATGTAGCCGGTGACTTTTGCGTGTAGAGTCGTTTGTTGCCAAGGCGCGAGCGTCGCTGGCAGGGAAACCCAGCGATGGATCGTACCCGTGGTGGGCTTCGTTGTAGGGAGTTCGAGTGCTCCAGCGAGCGACGCGAGTGTAAGGAAGATCAGGAGGCGCATGAGTAGCGGTATTCAAAGTTAAACAAACTCGGTCCAGTCATCGAGACCGACGATCTTCATGAAGTCGCCGATGTAATTGCCCACTTGTTCGGTTTCCTCGGCGTTCTCTTCATTAAACTGCTCTTGTAGCTCTTCGGCGGTGCGATAAAGAACTCGATCCGTGGTGCTGCGAGCTAGCAATGACTCGCATTTGTCTAAAAAGGCATTCACGCGCTTCTCGCAGCGCAGGCGTGTTTCTTCATCCGCTGCACCTGGGTAATATTCCGCTTCAAGGAACTTGGTCTGGAGCTTGAGCGACTTGATCGCGGCTTGGGTTTTTGGAGTGAGCTTCATTCAGTCGATGGGTTCAAGTGAGACGTTCGTTGCGGTCTTGGATGCCAGTAGGGCATAAACAGCTGGCAGCACGAAGAGCGTGGAGATAGTCGCTAAGGCGAGACCACCGATGGTGGCAATAGCCAAAGGCGATGTCTGTGATTTGGCAAGGGCCATAGGAATCATGCCGGCGATCATGGCGAGGCTGGTCATCAAGATGGGGCGCAGGCGAGTGGTGGCGCTTTCAAGAGCTGCTTCATGTTTGCTGAGGCCACTGAGCTGGGCGCGGTGAGCGAAAGTGACGAGCAGGATGGCATTGGCGACGGCGACACCGACGGCCATGATGGCTCCCATGAAGCTCTGTAGGTTCACGGTGGTTCCCGTGAGCTTCAAGGCGATCACAACACCGAGCAAGGCGGCGGGAATCGTGGTGAGCACGATCAAGGCGAGGCGCAGGCTTTGGAAGTTCGCGACGAGGAGCAGGAAGATGGTGACGATGGCGATGAGCAGGCCGGTTTGCAGGCCGCTTTGCAGTTCCTTCATCGGTGGGACTTGTCCGCGTAGAGCGACATTCACGCCAGTGGGCGCTGGGTTGTCGGTGATGACTTTTTCGACCTGCTTGGTGATGCTGCCGAGTGGCTGGTCATGCAGATTGGCGATGATGGAAACGGTGCGCGACATGTTGTAGCGGTCGTATTGGCCGATGACGCTGCCTTCGTTGATTTTGGCGATGTTGCGCAGAGGGACGGTGGTTTGTTTGTCGCTGCTGACGGGCAGATTGCGCAGGTCTTCGAGGCTTTTCATCATGGTCTGTGGCACTTGAACCTGAAGGCTGAGACTTTGGCCGGTTTTAGGGTCGGCGTAGTAGTTCGGCACCGTGAATCGGCTGCTGGCGGTGGCGGCGACGAGGCTGCGCGTGGCGTCGCTCATTTTCACGCCGAGCAGACCGGCGCGCTCGCGGTCGATGTTCACATCGACGCTGGGGTAGTCGAGGGTTTGGCTGAACTGCACGTCGCGGAGGTCTTTCAGCTCGGTGAGCTTGGTTTTGAGTAGCTCAGCATGGGCACGGCTGGCGGCGAAGTCTTTGCCACTCACGGCGACCTCGATTGGCGTTGGCGATCCAAGCGCCATGACGCGCGAAACGATGTCGGCAGGTTCGAACGAGAACAAAACGCTGGGAAACTCGGCGGCGAGCCGGGAGCGGAGTTTTTCGCGTAGCGCGGCGATGGGCATTCGGCTGCCATCTTCTTTGAGTTGGATTTGCAGCGTAGCCTCCTCGGGACCGCTGTTCCACTGGTGGATGAGATTCACTGGGTAGTTCGGCGCATGAACGCCAATGAGGCCCATACTGGTGGCAATGGGGGCTTCTTCCCCGATGATGGCGAGCGTGCGGGTAGCAATCTGCTCGGTGGTTTCGAGTCGTGTGGCGGTTGGGGCGCGGAGGCGGAGCTGGAGTTGGCCGGCGTCGATCTGAGGGAAAATCTCCGTGCCTAGGAAAGGGAGGATAAGTGTGATAGCGAAGACCGTGCCACCGAGATAGGCGGGGACAAGCAGGTGGCGGAGGGCGATGGATGGCTTGAAGAGTGGTGCAAGCCTCTGGCTTGCTTTCTGAGCAGCCGGGACGGCTGCACCACATTCCCGATGCCACCAGATGCTGAGGATGGGAACAAGCGTGCTCGACAGCAAATACGATGCGATCATCGCAAAACCGACCGCGAGTGAAAGCGGCATGAAGAGCGCCTTGGCCGCGCCAGTCATGAAGAAACTCGGCACAAAGACGGCGAGGATGCACAACATGCTCAGCGAGCGCGGGCCAATGGTTTCTTCGGAAGCATCGAGGACAATCCGGCGCAGGCTGTAACCGCTGCCTTGTTTCATCTTACGGTGAATGTTCTCGATCTCTACCGTTGCTTCATCGACCAAGATGCCGACCGCAAGTGCGAGGCCTCCCAGCGTCATCAGATTGATCGTGTAGCCACCCATCCACAGCGCCAAAACAGCCGCTGCGATAGCGATGGGAATGTTTAATACGACGATCAAGGCGCTGCGCAGATCTCTCAGGAAGATAAGCACCATGAGACCGGTGAGCGCGGCACCAAGCAGACCTTCTTTGACGAGATCGTCGATGGCGTGAATGATCCAGGGGCTTTGGTCGAACTCGAAGGTGACGTTGATGTCCTCGGGGCAGGCGGCTTTGAATTTACCTAGGTTCGCTTTTACAAGCTCGACGACGCTGAGCGTGGAGGCATCGCTGCGCTTCGTGACGGGCATGTACACGGTGCGTTTGCCGTTCACGATGGCGATGCTGGTGGTGAGGTCGCTGCCGTCGCTGACTTCGCCGATGTCGCGCACATAGACTGCACCTTTGTCGGTGACCTTCAGCGGCACGGCAGCGAGGTCCTGGATGTTTTTCACGACAGCATTTGTCGGAACGATGGGGAAACTGTTTGGCAGCGCGAGATTGCCGCTTGGGCTCATCGTGTTGGCCTCGGTCATCGCTTTGACGACGTCGTCGGGAGACAAACCGTAAGCGCGGAGGCGGTCGGGCTTCACGTTGATCAAAATGGTTCGTGCGCTGCCTCCGAAGGGCGGTGGGGCCGAAACGCCGGGCAGCGTGGCAAACAGCGGGCGCACCATGTTTAATGCGGCGTCTTGCATCTGTCCGACCGTGCGTGTGGGATTCTCCGTAGAGAAGACGAGATTGCCCACGGGCACGCTGCCTGCATCAAAGCGCGTTACAAAGGCGCCCGGTGTGCCGGGCGGCATGAAGCTGCGGCTGCGGTTTACATAGGCAATCGTTTCAGACAGCGCGGCGGACATGTCGGTGCCGGGATGAAACTGGAGCTTCATGATCGATGCTCCCTGGATGTTCTTCGACTCCACATGCTCGATCCCAGCGATGTAGAGGAAGTGATACTCGTAATAGTAGGTCAGGTAGCCTTCCATCTGCGCTGCATCCATGCCGCCGTAAGGCTGAGCGACGTAGATCGTTGGAATCCCCAGCGGCGGAAAGACATCTCGCGCCATCTTTTGCATGGCGATCCATGCCCCGAGTAGAATCGCCACGATAGCAACGATAATGGTCCAGGGATGGCGTAGAGCGAAGCGGGGAAGAGACATGTATGAGGGAAATATGGCCAACTTTCTATGGCACAATAATCAGGCCTAAACAGTCTTTATTTTCGACTCCGACCTGCGGCGATGACTTCATCCATTTTGCTGATCATCTCCTTGAGCTTATCGGGGTATTTAGTGCTCACATTTTTCATTTCACTCGGATCATCGGGTAGGTGATAGAGCCAGTGAAGCCCATCTTCATTAGCGCGTACTTTACGGCTTACTTTGGCCTGGGACTTTCCTTTGGTTTTCATGCGCACGAGCTTCCAGTCGCCCATTCTCAGGCCGAAATTAACGCCGCCGTTGTCTTGTTGAAGGAGGTGATCACGGCCTTTTGCGCCTGATTCACCCAGCAGGGCAGGGAGGACGTTTTGGCTGTCTAGACAGGAGTCATCGGTCAAAGCGGTGCCGGTTAGCGCGGCAACGCTGGCAGCTAGATCGATTGTGCAGACCACTTCATCCGACACGCCTGACTTGATGCGGCCTAACCAGCGAGTGATGAACGGTGTGCGTGTGCCACCTTCAAGCACACTGTATTTTCCGCCACTGAAGGGGCCTGCCGGTTCATGGGTTCCTAGCTTTTCCACCGCATCATCTTTGTAGCCATCATCGAGAACTGGACCATTGTCAGAGCAAAGCACGATCAGTGTCTTTTCGGCCAATTTCAGACGATCCAGGGTCTTCATAAGTTCACCCACGCACCAATCAAATTCGACAATGCAGTCACCACGAAAACCTAGTGTGGTGCTGCCCTGGAAGCGCTCGTGCGGCATACGCGGCACATGGATGTCATGGCTGGCAAAGTAGAGGAAAAAGGGCGTGTCTTTGTGCGCTTCGATCCACTCATTCGAACGATTGATCCACTCGTCGCCCAGGTTCTCGTCGCGGAATCGCGCCGCCATTCCACCAGTGTAGAAGCCGATACGGCTGATGCCATTGTGGATTGTTTCATTATGACCGTGACTCCAGTCCATTTTAAGTGTGCTGCGTTGAATGCTGCCCGTTGGGTGATTTGCATCCGGTGCTTTTGTGCCCACCCACAGTGGATCTTTCGGGTCCAGATTGAGCACGCGATGATTCTGCACATAAACCTGTGGCACACGATCATTCGTTGTGGGTAAAAGATGACAGTAATCAAAGCCGATCTCCAGTGGCCCAGGCTTGAGTTCGCCATTCCAGTTCGGTGCCTTGTCGCCCAGTCCGAGATGCCACTTGCCAATCACGGCCGTGGCGTAGCCGGCCTTTTTTAAAATGGAGGCAATGGTGGTCGTTCCTGGTCGGATGATCGCCGGACCATTCGGTGGTGCAATGCCCGTGTTTTTTTGTCGGAAGGCATACGTGCCAGTTAGGAGTGAAAACCGAGTCGGTGTGCAGGTGGATGCCGAGCAGTAGCCGTTCGTGAAGCGCATTCCCTCGGCAGCTAGCTTGTCGATGTTAGGCGTCTTTACTGCCGTTGCCCCATTGCAACCAATGTCACCGTAACCAAGATCGTCGGCCATGATGACAATGATATTGGGCGTTTCAGCTGAGAATAAGGAACTGGAAGCACACAGGAAAAGGAGGGTTGCATAAAAGCGAAGCATGCATTGGTAACGGCTGTTTCGCTTCAGAATTGCGTCAATGTTTAGCTGACTTCGTGGAAAACGAACCTCATTCGCAGTGTGGTCTGGTGATTGAATAGCTCAGGCTGGAGTGTTTCTTTTGAAGTGAAGAGTTTAAAGGTATGGATTATCTGATTTAAGCTCTTAACGACTCTTTCATGTTCCACTCTCTGCCAAAGCGTGTGCCATTCCTTGCTTTATTGCTCGGCCTCTCAGGGGCATGTGCACTCATTTATCAAATGGCCTGGGTGCGGGAGTTCAGGCTCGTCTTTGGTGGGGCAGCGCCTGCGACGGCGGCAGTCATGGCAATCTTCATGGGGGCTATGGGAGCAGGTAGTGCGCTCTTCGGTCGTAGCGCTGAGAGATCACGCAATCCGCTAAGGCTGTATGCTTGGATCGAATTGGGAGTTGGGGTATCGGCACTATCGACGCCGCTAGCATTGATGGGCGTAAGGTCCCTCTATTTCCATTTGGGTGGCATTGTATCTTTGGGCCAATGGCCTGCCACGCTGTTACAACTTCTACTTGCCACCTTCGTGCTAGGTCCTCCTTGTTTGCTCATGGGCGGCAGTCTTCCTGCGGCATTCAAATGGGTCGAGACAGATCAGGATCATCAGCGTGGAAGACTGGGGGTTCTTTATGGCATCAACACACTTGGTGCTTTAGTGGGCGTGCTGCTTAGCACATTTTGGCTGCTGGAGCACTGGGGAATTCACGGCACAGTGATGGCTGCGGCCGGGGTGAATCTGCTCCTTGGTGCTTCTGCTTGGTGGGTGTCGCAGAAAGCAATCGCGACAGGGCAAGTCGTGGATGTCATCACTCCGTCATCGGCTTCGGCTCCACCGCGTTTCATCTATTTCGCTGCGGGCGTGACGGGTTTCACTTTTTTTCTCTGTGAACTGGTGTGGTTCCGCATGTTGGCGCCGCTGTTGGGTAGCTCTGTTTATGGGTTTGGTCTGATCCTAGCGGTGGCACTGGCTGGTATTGGCTTGGGTGGTCTGGTGTATTGTTTCGGCTGGTCCTGGTGCAAGGGTTCAGTCTCACTTGGGGCTCTTGCTCAGGTGACTGCCTGGCAGGCTTTGTTCTTAGCTATTCCATGGGCGCTGGGAGATCGTATCGCGATCCTGGGTATCGATCTTAGCCAGCAACGCAGTCCTGGTTTGTCAGGACAGGTGCTTTCATGGACACTGCTCTCCGGTGTCTTGGTGTTTGGACCAGCCTTGCTCGCAGGCCTGCAGTTTCCATTGCTTGTGGGATTGTTGGGCACTGGCACGCGAGATGCAGCCCGCCATGTAGGCTATGCTTATGCAGCTAACACCCTAGGAGCGATCATCGGTTCATTGGCTGGTGGCTTTGTACTGCTGCCCTGGCTTACGGCACCAGGAGCATGGTGTCTTATCGTGCTGCTGACTTTGATTCTGAGTCTGGGCGCTGCACGACAGTCCCCTCGTCGAGGCTGGCCGCTACTTGCGGTGCTTTGGATCAGCACTCTGGGGATGATCTCTGTGCCGATGGGGCCGACCGCAGTTTGGCGTCATAAAGCCATCGGCTATGGTCGAGTGGAGGCATTGCCAACTTCAGTGAATGAGCAGCGCTCTTGGTTAAATGCCAGCCGCTGGAAAGTAGCGCAAGAATTTGAAGGTCGCGAAGCCAGTGTGGCTACGATCACTAGCAATGAGGGCTATTGCCTCTATGTGAACGGCAAGTCGGATGGCTCAGCCTTTGGCGACGCCAATACACAGGTCATGCTTGGACTGCTGCCCGCACTGCTGCATCAGGGCGCAAGTTCAGCTTTCGTTGTTGGTTTAGGCACAGGTTCTACGGCTGGCTGGCTAGCCGACGTGGCTGGAATGAAACATGTTGATGTGGCCGAACTCGAGTCCGGCATGGCCGATCTTGCGAGCACCTATTTTAAGCCTGTAAACCGTGATGTGATGTCCAAGAGTAACGTTCATCTTCTGGTCGGCGATGCGCGTGAGTCCCTGTTTGCCTCTGGATCGCGCTATGATCTGATCGTCTCAGAACCTTCCAATCCTTATCGCGCGGGAGTCGCGACGCTGTTCACACAAGAGTTCTATTCGGCAGCAAAGGCACGACTCAATCCAGGGGGGCTATTTGCCCAATGGCTACAGGGCTACGAAGTTGATGCCCAGGCCATTCATCAAGTGTATGCCACACTTTCGGCCGCGTTTCCTTATGTGGAGACCTGGATGACTGGACCTAACGATCTTTTATTTATCGGGCACTTATCACAGCCTGCTTACACGCTCGATCAACTGCGCCGTCGCGTGACTGAACCGCTTTTTGCGGAAGCCCTGAAGCGCGTCTGGCTGACCCAAAGCACTGAAGGCGTGCTGGCGCATCATCTGGCATCGCCTGAGTTCGCTGGCCGTTTGATTCAGGCTCATCCTGCTTCGATCAATACCGATGACCGAAATCTTCTGGAGTATGGTTTTGCGCGCTATCAGTCTACAGAGAATGACTTCGACCCAGCGCTCTTGTTTGAAGAATCGATCCAAATGGCTGCCGATGTGCCGCCGCATCTCCTGACACAGGTGGATCGTGCCCGCCTTATGCAAGAACGCCTGATCATGCAGGCAATGAGCGACATTGAAATCATCGTTCCTGAAACACTTGTAGGTGATTCCCGCCGGAGAGCTGAAGCGCTCAAGGCCTATGTCAATCAGCGCTATGATGAAGTCCTCACTAGCTGGGCGGGTGCTCCTAGCAGTCCTTTTGAGCAATTGATGCTGCTTGAATCCGCCGCTTACGCAGGCACCGCCGAGCAACTGCTACCCCTGCTGGAAAGCATCCGTCAAGACTGGCCAGCTGACGCCTGTTTTGCTTCCGCTCAATTCGCAGCACAGGACAACTCAGCCAAGGCTGCGGAACATTTGCTGGATGGCTTTAAGCTTCTGCGACAACAAGTCTGGACGCGGCTGCCCTTCTTACAATCAGCCCTGTCCTTAGTGCCGCCACTCACTGCGGCGAATCCCGAGCTGGCATCGCTCTTCTTTGATGCCTTGGAGCAGCCGTTTCCAGGAGGCATGGCTGATGTGACCCGTATGAGCACTATGGTCGAGATCAGTCCGTTGCTCAGCGAAGATCGCCAGCTAAAACTTGTCTCCATGTTTGAACCCAATCCACCCTGGATGCATGCCTTTCTTGAGTTTCGAGTGATGGTCTATCAGCGCACTTCACATCGTCTGCTCAGACAAGCTGATCAAGATCTGCAAGCGTATTTGAGGCATGCCAAGGATGGCCAATAAGTCTTCACCCAAGAAGAAGTGCTGTCGAGCAAGCCAACGTGACGCTCTTGGATGAAAGGTCTGAAAAGTTTCCGGCTACGCATTTCTAAACTGAAGCCGATTCTTCGGTCCTCATTCTCTGGTCGATCAAATCAGACCACCTTGCCTGAATCTCCTTCCCGCTAGGCAATGGCTTGGGCTTCAGGGGACTTGGGAAAAAAGGATAATGGTTGGAGATCGGGAAGTTGACGGTGTTTTACACACTGGATTCCTCTGACTCAAACATTCCGTTCTTCATAGCAGGCACTTCGAAGTACGAACTGCCAACACGCGTTACACTTCTCTGTTCAACTTTACCTCGACCGAAACACTTCGCTCATCAGGCACTCGGTCATGAGGGTTTTCAGGCCGAGGCCTTGTTTCTTCACTTGGTCGTGGATTTGGTCGATGATTAGGTCGTCGTTGATCTCCATGGTGCGGCCGGTGGTGTAGGTGAGGAACTGGCGGATGAGGTGGCGGCTGAAATGATCAGCGCGGGTGTCGTGGATGACCTTCTTGAAGGTGGCGAAGTCGGTGTAGGTCTCGCCGGAGGGGAATTCGCCAGTGGTGTCGATCTCGGCGGGTTTGGTCTTCTTGTTGACGGCGGGGTATTTTTGGCGCCAGCGGCCGATGGGGTCGTAAGCCTCTAGGCTGAATCCGAGTGGGTCGATCTTACGATGGCACTCGGCGCAGGCGGCATCGGCGCGGTGCTTGGCGAGGCGGTCGCGGATGGTGGTGGCGCCACTGACATCGGGATCGATGGCAGGCACGACATCGGGTGGCGGCGGTGGTGGGATACCGAGGATGTTTTCACTGACCCATACACCACGCGTGACGGGTGAGGTCTCGACGCCGTTGGCGCTCACGGTGAGCACGGCGGCCATGCCGAGCAGGCCTCCGCGATGGTTGTTGCCCTTCAGGCTGACTTTCTTGAAGCCATCGGCGAGGCGCAGAGTCTTTGCTTCGGGTAACTCGTAGAGTTTGGCGAGTTTCTTGTCCACGAATGTGTGGCCGCAGTCGATGAACTGCGCGACGGAGCCGTTGTTCTTGAGCAGATCGCGGAAAAAGAGACGCGCTTCGGCTTTCATCGAGCTGGGAAGGTCTTCGGCGTAGTAGGAGCGCACGACTTCACGCGGTGGCGGCTGGGAGCCGAGGTCGCGTAGGTTCAGCCAGCTATCAAGAAAGCCGTTCACGAAGCCGTTGATGCGATCATCGGTGAGCATGCGCTCGATGTGCTTTTTCAGCTCGGCGTCTTGCGTGAGTTTGCCAGACTTTGCCGCGGTGAGTAGCGCTTCATCGGGCGGCGTGGCCCACAGGGCAAAGGAGAGTCGTGTGGCGAGGTCGTGGGGCTTAAGGGCCTTCGCGGACTCATCGGTGATCTCGCTGAGGTAGAGGAAGCTCGGCGAGCAAAGGATGAGCTTCACGGCATCGAGCGCGGCCTGTCGTGGGGAGGCTTTTTCGGCGATGCGTTTATCATAAAGCGCACGGATGGGCTGGCGGTCGGCATCGGTCAGCGGTCGGCGATAGGCTTTCTCGGCGAAAGCATTCAGTTGATCGAGTGCCTTGGCGTCTTGGAAGCCTTCTTTACCGAAAACGGCGACTTCTTCGGCGCTAGGCTTTTCGGGCACGGGGCCGTGGATCTTGATCTCGCTGATGCGGATGTGCGGAAGCTTGCCTTCCTTCAAAATGTGCGCACGACCGACGCCGGAGGAGCCGACATCGCTTTTGAACTCGTCTTTGTATTTTTTGTTGATTGTGACGACGGAGGCGCGGGATTCAAAGGGGCCGTTTGGGAAGATGAATCGCGGTGTTTGCCCCGCCTCCAGCCACACGCGGAATTTGAACCAAGTTGGCGTGTTGTCCGGCACTATAGCGCTGGCAAGAAGCGGCTCGATGGCCTGTGGGTAATGGATGTGGCCTTTCGTAACATCGCCGGGCACAACGCCGAGGATGAAGGGTTCGGAGAAGTCGATGCCGAAGATGGCGGGATCGTAATGCGTGTCGCGATGCATGGCCGTGGCCTCGATTTCGAGATCGTAGAGGCCAGAGACAGGCACGCCTTGCTTAAAGTCCTCAATGTGGCCGTAACCACCCTGGCGGGTGTCGGTGTTCGGCTGTTCGTAGAGGTTAAGGTAGCGGAAATTGAAGGCGCTTTTGTGTGAGCCCTGCAGCTCTTCGTATTGCACGAAGTGGCTATTAAATTTCCAGTCTTTCGGCTCCATCGTCGGCTTGCCGAGGCGTGTCTCGACGAGACGGTTGGCGGACTGAAAATATTGATCGACGAGGAAGCCTGAGGTCACAAGGGACTTGCCGATGGTGTCCATGTGTTCGGTGGTCTTCTCCTTCGGGAAATCCGCCGTAAGCCCCAGCGTATCCACACGGCGGCCAAACAGCATCGCGAGCGTGTTTTCATACTCTCGGCTGGAAAGGCGGCGCATGACCGTGCGGCTACCAGTGCTTTGGAGTTTCGTGTGCGCGGCGACTGTCTCGTCACGAAGCGCTCTGATCATCGCGATGCGCTCATCGTCCTTCGGCTGATCTGCCTTTTTGGGTGGCATCTCTTTCAGTGTGAGCTGGTCGATGATGTCACGTGCTTCAATGAGTTCGTTCACCGATTTCAGCGGTAGCGCGAACTTTTCAAATGAGCGGTCCCCCTTTTGCACATCCGCGTCATGGCACTCCAGGCAGTATTTGCCGAGGAACTGCTGTACGACTTTCGGCGGTGCATCAGCGGCGTGAGTGAGCGTGGTCGCTATGGCAAAGCAAAGTAGCCCTATCGCTCCGCGAGAGGAGCGTGGGACGTTGAAAAGAGATTGGATCATCGGACGAAGAAAACGTGAAGTGTTGGCGAAAGCGCTGATCTCATCTTGCGGAGCAAGATGGCTACTTTGCTGACGCGCAATCGAAGCTGCTCGGCATCAAGCAAACCGGCCCGTGCTGTTGCCAAACGAATCGATCTCCACGCCCATCTTCTGGGCGATATCGACGAAGAGATTGCACAGCGGCACTTTGTTGATGCCTTCACGTGGAACTTCGCGGAATTCGCCGTGCTTATAGCCGCCGCCGGCGAGGAGGATGGGCAGATCGGAGTTCTTGTGCGAATTGCCATCGCCCATGCCGCTGCCGAAAAGCACGGTCGTGGAGTCGAGCAGAGTGCGCTCACCGTCGTTCATCTTCGCGAGGCGGGCGACGAATTTGCCGTAGTGCTCAATCTGATACTTCTCCAGCGTGATGAGGTCAGCGATAGCTTCAGGGGCGTTGCCGTGA
Organism: Verrucomicrobiaceae bacterium; assembly: GCA_027486585.1. GTDB lineage: Bacteria > Verrucomicrobiota > Verrucomicrobiia > Verrucomicrobiales > Verrucomicrobiaceae > Prosthecobacter. The sequence continues at coordinate 145,202 of JAIXOU010000122.1, forward strand.
TGTGAGAGGCCGTGCCAGTCTTTTTTAATGCCGAGATGCTGCGGCATGAAATCACCGCCGATCTCCAGTGTGGCGATGCGTGTGCTGTCTGACTGCAAAGCGAGCGCGATCATCTCATAGAGCAGTGGCAGATCCTCGACCGCGTTGCGATTCGCAGGCTTATCAAAGGGCGCTTTAGGCTTCGGCTGATTCGTCCAGCGCTGGCGCAGTTCCAGGCGCTTTTCGACATCGCGGACGGAGGTTAGATATTCGTCGAGCTTATCCTTGTCTTCTTTGTTTACTTGCTTCGAGAGACGGTTCGCCTCGTCTAAAACGGAATCAAGGATCGAGGCTTGAACCTGATTTTCTTCCACACGCCGCAATTGACGTTCCTTGGAGTCGGTGACGAAGAGTTTTTCGAACAACTCCGCTGGATTCGTCACCGGCGGAACGCGCACGCCTGACTTTGTCCAAGCGATCTGGCATCCGCCATGGATACCGCCTTCTGAACCCACCGTCAGCGCCGGAAAACGTGTCTCAAAGCCTACCTCGTCAGCGAGATACTGGTCGATGGTCACATTGCCCTCGGGGCGATTTTGTGCCTCGGAGTTTAGCACGCCGGAGAGAAACGAATGCACCGCGAAGTGGCCGCCTTTGATGCCATGATCAAGACCGCGGTAAACCGTCATCTTATCGCGAATGTCCCACAGCGGCTCCAGCAGCATCGTCTTCTCGTAATTGCGTCCCTGAGTCGTCGGGAATAGGCTCTTCGTCTGATAGCCAAGCAGATTTCCGATCGCTACAAAGCGACGAGCACCCATGCCTGCGCCTTTGGCTGCCTGGACAGTGCCGCCCACGGTCTTGGCCATGAGCGAGGACATTCCCGGTAAAGCCAGGGTGGTGCCGAGAGAACTGAGGAGAAAGTGACGACGATTCATGAGGGGGGTAAACCAACGAACTTGGTGCTGCCGATGTTTCAGCAAGAAAGCAGCCATTTCTCTCCTTGAGATGAGCCATGCGTATTCGCAGGAGCGGTGCTGTTAAAAAGCCGTAACATTCGCCGAATCAGGCCAGTTTACAGGATCAGCCGATGAAACGTCTTTTACTCCTCTTCTTCTTTTGCACTCTGCTCTCTGCTTTGGCGACCCAACCGAACATCGTTATTTTTATCTCAGACGATCATAGCCAGCTTGATTCGCAGGCCTACGGCTCCACGGAGGTCAGGACCCCCAATATGGCCAAGCTTGCTGAGGACGGGTTAAAATTTACCCACGCCTTTATCGCCTCCCCAGCCTGTGGCCCGAGCCGCACGGCTCTACTGACCGGCCTTTGGTCAGCACGCAACGGAGCGGAGGCGAATCACAAGGGCAAAAGGCCAGAGGTTTCATCATTGCCAGTGGTGCTACGCAATCTCGGCTATGAAATGGCGATCATCGGCAAGGTCGCGCACTCCGACTGGGCCAAGTTTTATGACTTCGATACCGTGATTGGCCCGCCTGTGGGCATCTCTGACACTGCCGAGGTAGCGAAATTCCTCAATGAGCGCGCATCAAAGAAGCCGCTCTGTCTTTTTGTCGGTACACGGCATCCACATGTGCCTTGGAGTGAAGAGAGCGCCTATGATGCAGCCAAGGTCACGATTCCTCCCACCCATGTGGACACCGCCGTTACTCGCCAAGAACGGGCTAAATATCTGACCGACATCACCAAGTCTGATACCCTTCTCGGTGAGGTTCGCGCTCTCGCTCGCGAAAAGATAACTGGAGACACTCTCTTCATCTACACCGCCGACCATGGTGGTCAGTGGCCCTTTGGCAAATGGAACCTCTACGACGCAGGCATCCGCATCCCACTGATCATCGTTTGGCCGGGCACACTGAAACCTGCCACCACGAGCGATGCGATAGTCTGCTGGCCTGATTTGCTGCCTACCTTCATTGAACTTGGCGGTGGAAAAGTCCCTGAAGGCATCGACGGCAGATCCTTTGCCGAGATCCTGCGCGGCACCACCACCACGCATCGTGAACAAGTCTTCACTACGCATAGCGGGGATGGCGACTTTAATGTCTATCCTATTCGCAGTGTCCGCACCCGCGACTGGAAATACATTCGCAATCTCCACCCCGAGTTCCAGCATCACAGCCACATCTCACGCTCTACCGGCCCCAGCGGACTCGTGTATTGGAAAACGTGGCTCGCCGCCGCTGAGAAAGATCCTGCAGCAGCAGCCACCGTTCAGCGCTTTACCACTCGCCCAGCTGAAGAACTCTACGACCTCGTTAACGATCCCAACGAACTCCATAACCTTGCCGCTGATCCGAAACAATCCGAGCGAGTTGCCACCATGCGCGGCGATCTTGACGCCTGGATGCAGCAGCAAGGCGACACCCAAACCGTCTTTGGCAAGCCACTTCTTCAAGGTGAACCCGTCACGCTGATCGACAAAGATGCGGCAAAGAAAACCAAAGCCAAAAAGAAGAAATCGTGATGAATTGCCTCCTTTTCCTCACTGTGCTTCTCTCCGTCCTCTGGAGTTCATCCAAAGCAGTCGAAGCCAAGCCGAATTTTCTCATCATCATCGCCGATGACCTCTGCTGACGTGATCTCGGTTATGAAGGCAGTCCCGATGTCAAAACGCCGAACCTCGATAAGCTGCGTAGTGAGTCCATGCATTTGAAAGGCATGTTTAATCCTGCGACGAGTTGTTCACCCACAAGACATTCGCTTTACACCGGCTTTTATCCCATCCGCAGCGGTGCTTATCCGAATTTTCGCCCAGCATACCACCATTGGCACCAATGGAGCCATCGGCCCTTATCCCATGCGGGCGGTGCGCGACACTCGCTACAAACTCATTCGCAATCTCACGCCCGACCTCACCTACACCATCGGCGGCATTCACAAAGGTGAACCTCTGGATTCATGGAAGGCTGATGCCGCACAGGATTACCAGCTTGCTGATCGTGTGAAATGGCTCTTTAACCGCCCTGGCGAAGAACTCTACGATCTCCAAGCCGACCCCTACGAGTTCAAAAACCTTGCCGCTGATCCCACCTTGGTTGAGGTCAAAGCCAAGCTTCAAAAAGAACTCGACGCTTGGATCATCCAACAAGGCGACAAAGGCCTAGAGACCGAAAACCTCGCCAATACCCGCCAAGGCAAAAGCGACGAAGGCGAACCCAAAGCCAAGAAGAAAGGCAAAGGAAAGGGCAAGAAGAAGGTCGAGTAGCCGAGCCTATGATAAAACGAGGGAACATCGGACAAAGTTAAAATTTCACGTGTGAACAAATGCTTTGCCTTGGCTTCGTTTTTTTCGAAAAAGAGGAATTTAAATGAATAGGTCTGGCTCTGGAGCGTCAGAGATAGCCACTATGAAAAATTCGTTTCGCGCTTTGGGTTGTGCCGCCATCTGCGGATTGTCTCTGTCTTCCTGTGTAGTCGACCCTTATGGGATGCCTGTCGCGGGTGGTTTCTCATCGGGCCCAGTTTATGGGAACTCAGGTTACTATGACTCTGGGTTTTATGATCCTGGATATTGTGCCCCGACACCTGTTTTTGCTCCTCCAGTAAGCACCTTTGGGATCTTTGGCGGTGGTTTCGGCGGTGGTGGTTTTGGGAATGGTTTTGGAAATGGCTGCAACACCTCTTTCGGTGGCAATTCGCACCATCATACCATTTCTCACGGTCGTCCTGTTTCCTCTAGCCGTGATTACGCCTCTCAGGTGGTGAGACCATCGACTTTCCGAGGCAGCAATATCATGAGCAGCCCACCTTCGATTCCGAATCTGCCGGCCCCACGCACACTTTCTCGTCCGACGTTCCCTTCGGCCCCCGCCGCACCGAGCCGCTCGTTCAGCGCTCCAAGTCGCTCTTTTGAGGCACCTTCAATGCCAAGGCCAAGTGGACGATCTGATTTCCGTTCTGGTCCGGGAGTTGTTTCTGCCCCTAGTTCCTTTTCTGGAGGTGCCAGTAGCTTTGCAGCAGCGCTTCCTTCGGATCGTCGTCGTGAGCGTTGAGAAGAAAATTGGATTTAGATGCACTAGCAGTTCTTTGGGCGACGTTTTGAACATGCGTGTCTAGTCTTGACTCAGACACTCCCCCCATTGACCTTTCTTTCCGCATGTCTGAACCCGTCGCCTCTACAACCTCCGTCCCTGATAAGGAAACCATTGCCAAATCCGCAGCCTGGGTCCAACCCCTGCGGACTGAAATCGCCCGAGTCTTGATCGGCCAAACTGAGCTCGTGGATCGTCTTCTCGTGGCTCTTTTGACAAATGGCCACGTTCTCCTCGAAGGCGTTCCGGGCTTGGCTAAGACGCTTGCAGTCAGGACTCTTTCCAGCGCACTTCACGCTGACTTCAAGCGCATCCAGTTCACGCCTGATCTTTTGCCTGCCGACGTTGTCGGGACCATGGTTTATCATCCGAAGGAAGGCACTTTCACGCCGCGTTTGGGCCCTATCTTTGCCAATTTGGTTTTGGCGGATGAAATCAATCGTGCTCCTGCCAAGGTGCAGAGCGCTTTGTTAGAGGCCATGCAGGAGCGGCAAGTCACCATCGGAGACACAAGTTATAAGCTGCCGGACCCTTTCATGGTGTTGGCGACCCAAAACCCGATCGATCAGGAAGGAACCTACACGCTGCCTGAAGCCCAGTTGGACCGCTTCTTGTTTAAGGTGCGCGTCGTTTATCCGACTCCTTCTGAAGAGCGCCAGGTTCTGGATGCCATGGCGACGAGTGCTCCTAAATTGGATGTGAATCAAATCACCCAAGCTGCCGACATCGTGTCCAGCCGTGCGATTGTGAACAGCATCTACATGGATGAAAAGATCCGCGACTACATCGTGGCGATCATTCACGCGACTCGTCATCCTGAGCTTTATGCGCCGCATTTGAAGTTGCTCATCCGTTGTGGAGCTTCACCGCGTGGAACGATCAATTTGGCTTTGGCCTCTAAAGCGTTGGCCTTCCTGGCTGGTCGTAATTTTGTGACCCCTCAGGATATCAAGGACCTAGCGCCTGATATTCTGCGCCACCGTATTCTGCTGAGCTATGAGGCAGAGGCGGAAGGTGTCACCAGTGAAGATGTGATTAAGCAACTGCTGGAAAAGCTACCCGTGCCTTAATTTGATGATTTTGCTATCCTGCACACGGTTTATCCGAAGCAGTTGATCGCCATTGAAACTAAGCTTGGAACGCCCCTCGTATGCCAGAAACATTCACTGAAACCGATGACGAACGTCTCACACGTATCCTGAAACGTGTCCGCAAGATCGAGCTGATCACGCGTGGCATGGTGAAGGAGACTCTGGGTGGCGCTTATCATTCCAGGTTCAAAGGCCAAGGGATCGAGTTCGACGACTTCCGTGAGTATCAGCCAGGGGACGACGTACGTTTCCTGGATTGGAATGTCACGGCTCGTATGAACGAACCCTTTGTCCGCAAATACATTGAGGAGCGCGAACTCACGGTTATGCTTGTAGTGGATGTCAGCGGCTCAGGTGACTACGGTAGTCAGGAGGATAGTAAACGAGAGCGTGCCGCCGAGGTCGCTGCCGTTTTTGCCTTCAGCGCTGTGCAGAATCAGGATAAAGTCGGGCTCATCCTCGTCTCTGATCAGGTCGAGCAATACCTGCCTGCAAAAAAAGGCGGATCCCATGCCCTTCGCTGCTTGCGTGATATTCTAAATATCCAACCAAAGCAGCGTAAAACAAACCTGGCACCCGCGTTGGATTTGGCCATGGAGCGCATCGCTCATCGGGCCTTGGTCGTCGTGGTGTCGGACTTTTTGACTCAAAATGATGCGTGGGAATATAGCCTGCGTTCTTTGGCCTCAAAGCATGATGTTGTGGCTGTTCATATCTCCGATCCGCGTGAGTGGGAGCTTCCTAATGCAGGGCGTGTCTGCCTGGAAGATCCTGAAACCGGTGAGCAATACGTGGTGAACACCTCTCATCCAGCGGTTCGTTTGCAATATGCGCAGCGGATCAGTGAGCGTCAGGATGTGCTGACACGGATGCTCAGAAAAAATGCAGTGGAGAAAATCGATGTCCGCACCGACCACGATTATGTGCCTGCTTTGAAATCTTATTTCCGTGCCCGCCGAAGGAGGAAACGTTAATGAGTCTATCTGCCTTTTTCTTTGCTCAAGCTCAGCAGCCTCAGGGACCGCCTTTGCAGCCGCTTCCGCATCCTGAATTGCCCGATCCTCCTCTCGTGCTGCCTGGACCTGATTGGTGGGTTTATATTCTTGCGGCTCTGTTAGTGATTGTCCTTCTTGGTTTGGTCCTCTGGTTGTTATTTCGTCCAGCTAAAGTATTGCCGACACCACTGCCTAAACCTTGGAGTACGGCCATGAATAGGCTTCGTGATATCCTGACTCAAGTCTCCTTGAAAACTCCCTCGCAGACGGCGGCGGACGTTTCTGAGACCTTGCGCCAATACTTTCTGCAACGTTATAAGATCCCAGCACCGTCTCGGACCTCGCAGGAATTGTTTCAGCGTCAGGGGATTCCTGCCACCTCATTACGATTGCAGAAGTATGAATCACTCGCGGATCTCTGGGATCAGCTCGCCTTTGCACCGGTTCCAGCGGATCATGAAGAGGCCGCAAACTTGGTGAAACAGGCCATCGCAAACCTGGAGGAGGACCGCTCATGAACATTCCTTTTTTCAGAGACCACATCCTTGCGCAGCCTTATTGGCTTCTGCTTCTTTTCATTTTGCCCTTGATGATTTGGTTGCGTGGAAAGCGGGGGAATGCACCGACAATTAGCTTCTCCACAGCCTTCATCCTGCGCGATCTGGGTACACCAGCCAGATCCAACGCCGGCGGTTTCATGATCGGAATGGTGCTGCTGAGTCTGGCCGCCGCCATCGTTGCCTTGGCGCGACCACAGAAAGTCATCTCTCATGATGAAGACAACACCGAAGGCATCGCTATTTGTCTGACGGTTGACGTGTCGCTCTCCATGTTGATTGAGGATTTCTATATTGGTGGTTCTCCAGTGAATCGTATCACTGCTGCTAAACGAGTGATGCGTGATTTCATTCGTGGCCGCAACAATGACCGCATTGGCATCGTGGCTTTTGCGGGTGCTCCTTATCAGCCATGTCCCCTGACGCTTCAGCGCGAGTGGTTGGAGGCTAACCTGGATCGCGTTCAAACAGGCGTCATGGAAGACGGCACGGCCATTGGTTCAGGTCTGGCTGCGGCCTCTCGCCGCTTGGATAAAGAAACGGTTCCCAGTAAAGTGATTATCCTGCTCACGGATGGTGCCAATAATAGTGGTAAGCTGAGTCCGCAGGATTCTGCTAAACTTGCAGCCACGCTTGGACAGAAGATTTATACCATTGCCATTGGTACACCCGGCGTTCACATGATCCCACTTCCAAATGGCCGCGTCATTACCAGCGGGCGCCAGGAGTTTGATGAAGGCACCCTTCAAGAAGTGGCCAGGATCGGCAACGGCAGCTTTTACATGGCGCAAGATTTGAGCGCTCTTGAAGAAATCTTTGAAACGATCGACAAGCTCGAAAAGAAAGAGATCAAGCGCCGCAGTATCACCGAGACGGAGGAACTCTTTTTCTACCCCTTATCCTTGGCTGCTCTCCTGTTGGCTCTGGCTCTACTGCTGCGCTTTACGCTGCTCACTTCTTCACCCATGGCGGTAGCGACCTGAGGTCTTTAGCTTTTACGACTCACTCATGACTTTCCTAGCCCCCAAGATTCTCTACTTTCTTTTAACGCTGCCCTTGTTGGTCGCGTTGAAAACGTGGGCTGATTGGCGTGGTCAAAAAGTTTTGAAACAGTTCACTTCGCCCAGATTGCGCGGTGATTTGGTCATGGGAGCTTCTGTTTGGCGCTCATGGATCATCTTTTCTCTGCAAGGGGTCGCGCTTGCCCTGTTCATCGTCGCTTTGGCTAGGCCGATCTGGGGTGAGGATAAAATCGTGCAACAGGAATATGGGAGGAATGTGATTATCGCGATAGATACCTCCCGTTCCATGTTAGGAAATGACATCGTGCCTGACCGCATCACAAGGGCAAAGCTGGCGGCTCAGGATGTGCTGGCTTCTCTGAAAACAGATCGCGTCGGTCTTATTGCCTTCGCTGGGAATGCCTATCTTCAGGCACCTTTAACCACTGATCATGATGCTGTGATCGAGGCGATTCAATCTTTGGATTTCACCGCCGTGCCTAAAGGCGGAAGTGAAATTGGGCGGGCTTTGAAGCTTGCCATGGAAACCTTTGAAAAGAGCCCAGCAAAGAATCACGGTTTGATTCTATTTAGCGATGGTGGTGCACCTGACATGCAGATCACCGAATACACAAAGCAAGCGGCGCAAAAGAACATCCTTGTCCTAACGGTAGGTGTCGGTACGGAGTCGGGCTCGCTCATTCCAGATCCCGATCCAGATCGAGCTGGAGAGTATGTGCGTGATCAGGAAGGCAATGTCGTGAAGACCAAGCTCGAACCCAAAGTGCTCCAAGAAATCGCTGCGGCCACGCGTGGTCGCTATTTGAAACTGGGTTCACAACCATTGGCCGAGTCAGTGGTGAAACAGCTCCTGTCGGCATTGCAGGCTCAAAGCAATGCAGCCAAAGAATTGGTGAAGCCGATTGAGCGTTTTTATTGGCCGTTGTCTATAGGCATACTGCTTCTTATGATTGCTTGGTTCATCCGTCCATCATCCTCCAGAATCAAAATGAACTCGAACTCCACCACAAGCTGGGGGCAGCCCATTCTGCCCATTCTTTTGGCCTTGTGTTTCTTGAGCTCAGCTCAGGGAGCCAGCAAGTCCACCATGGAAAAAGCTCATGCAGCCTATGAGCATGGCGACTTTAAACAGGCGACTGAGCTCTATGACGAATCGGTGAAAGGTGCATGGATTCCAGAGCGACGCCAACAGCTGGCTTTTGGACTCGGCACCGCTGCCTACAAGAACAAGGATTATGATCGTGCGATCAGCGGTTTTGGTCAGGCACTGGAGTCGGACGATGTCCAGGAACAATCCAAAGCTCATCGTGGTTTAGCGCATAGCCTCTATGATCTGGGAGATCGTTCTTTGGCCAAACAGCCGAAGTTTTCACTGAAAGCTTGGCGCGAGTGTGTGAAGCACTTTGATGACTCGCTGAAAATCGACCCTGAAAACAAAGAGGTGAAGGAGAATCGCGACTTCGTCAAAAAGCGTCTTGAAGAGCTGCAGCAGCAGATGGACGAAAAAGAGGGCAAGGATGGCAAAAAAGGCGACAAGGGTAAAAAAGGTAAGAAGGGCGAAAAAGGCCAAAAAGGTGAGAAGGGCGAAGGTGAAGAAGGCGAGAATGGTGAGCAAGACGGTGAAGGAGATGGTGAGGACGAAGAGAAGGCCCGTAAAGAAAGCCTTGGCAAACAAGAAGAAAAAGAAGGCCAAGAAGGCGAAGGGGGAGACAAAGAGAAGGAAAAAGAAGGCCAACTCCAAGCCGGCAAAGAAGGTGAAGAGGAAAGCAAAGAAGCCCGTGAACGCCGTGAAGCCAAGGAAGCTGAAATGGCCGAAAATCAGGAAAATGAGGCGACAGGCTTCAGTCGAAATGAAGCCCGCGCTTTCCTGAGAACCTATGCGGATGATCAAAAGAAAGCCATGCTCCTACGTCCACGAGATGCTCCCGTGAATGGCAAGGACTGGTAAGGCAAATGAACATAAATTTCCGAACGAATCATGAACGTGTTAAGTGATCAGTCTTTAGTTTTGGATGTACCCAATGGGCACATCAAGTCTCGGCCCTGCGTGGTTGCTGTCAGTCTTTCGACCGTGAGATCATTGGCTGCCTGGGCTTGTCTCGTCCTTGTCAGTCTGACTAGCCAACTTCATGCAGCCACTGTCCGTGCCTATGTGCAGCCTGAAACGGCTAGGCCGAATCAAGTGATCAATTATGTTATCACCGTTCAGGACGGTCAGGTGCAGAGTCTGCCTAATTTACGTTTTCCTCTTCAAATTGGCCAAACCTCAGGTGTCTCGACTTCTCAGCAGGTGAGTATCGTCAATGGTCGTCAGTCCGTGTCTCTCCAACTTTCCTGGGGCATCACAGCCACTGAACCGGGTGATTTTGTCATCCCGACACAGACCATTATTGTGGATGGGCAGCCTGTCACAACGAACGAGGTGAAATTGACTGTAGGGCAGGGAGATACACCGTTGGCAAATGGCCAAGGTGGCGAGGATAAGAATGCTCCGATCTTGCAGATCGAACTCTCCAAAAAGGAGATCTATCAAGGTGAGGTAATGCCCGTGACTTGTAGCCTTTATGTGCCGAGGCAAACACAGCTGCGTCGGCTAGGATTGATTGAAATCGAAAAAAGTGATTTTGCTATCGCACGCTTTCCACAGACCAATGAACAAACCAGCACCATCATTGATGGGCAGAGTTATTATGTGCTGAGTTTCCGCAGCACCCTTTCCTCTTTGCGCACAGGCGATCTCAAGGTGGGGCCCGCCAATCTTGAGATGTTGATTGAAGTTCCTATGGAAGGTCAACCGCGTCAGATCTTGCCACCAGGATTTCCACAGGGCTTCTTTGGGACTGCCAGCGAGCCTAGAAAAATAGAGGTCAAAAGCCAGCAGGTTACTCTGCGTGTTTTACCTCTCCCAACAGAAGGCAAACCGGCAAACTTCAGTGGTGCTGTGGGTGATTTCCAAATGACGGCTACGGCGAGTCCGACAGAACTCACTGTAGGTGATCCTGTTTCGGTGGAAATCGCGGTTAGCGGGGCAGGGAACTTTGATGCGCTCAATACGCCTAGTCTAGTTTCAACCGGCGGTTGGAAATTGTATCCCGCCAAGCGCTACAACATCGAAGGTCAGATCGATCAAAATCAAACACCAACGCTCGAACGTCGAGTCGGTTACTCCCAGGTTATGGTGCCAGAAGCAGTGCACAGTGAAGTGCCTCCTTTTGAGTTAACATTTTTTAGTTCGACCGATAAAAAGTATGTCACTTTGCGGACTGCGCCGATCCCGGTGAATATGAAACCTGCCCCTGCAGTCGCTGCGGCTGAAGCTTCCACTGGTGGGAGCGCTGCCGTTGTGGCTGAGGTTGCGCCTCTGGTCACCGATCCACAGGCGAACATCACCGATATTTTGATCCGGACTACGGGTATTTCAAATTGGGTGACACCTACCTACAGCACCCTGATGCAGAACAAAGCTTTTTGGTCGGTTCAAACTGTGCCTGTGCTCCTTTTCGTCCTATCTTGCGGGATCGCTATAGTCCGGAGACGCCAGGATCTTGCCAAGGCAAGCCGGTCAGGCGAATTGTTGTCTGCTTGGAAGGAGATAGAATCACCCGATGTTAGTGATCAGGATTTTCTTCGTCGTTCAGCTCAATTCATTCAGACCTTGAAGCCGGGTGTCTCAGCCGCTGATGCAGATTTGAAGGGAATCTTGGATCGCTACGCTTTGACCAATTTTACCGCGTCTAAACCTGATCCAATCACTGCTGAAGAAAAAACTTCCATGCTCAGGACTTTGAACTCTTTGATGCAGCAATCCATGAAAAAGCTGAGTTTGCTCATGCTGGCGCTCTGCTGTCTCAGCATGGTTAATGCACAAACGTCTGCTGCTCCGGAGGCTTCCGCTGACGAGGTTTATAAGAATGCGGTGGCTGAACTGGAAAAAGGTAATTTCACCAAGGCTCAGTATCTGGCGGAATCGCTGACGAAAAAGACGCCTCCTCAGCTGAGCGCAGAAGTCTTTCAGATCATCGGTCATGCGCGTTATCGTCAGAAAGATCTGGGACGCGCGGCACTCTGGTATCAGCGGGCACAGCTATTGGATGGACGTAATCCCGAACTGCGTCAGAACTTGAGGCATCTTTTTGATCTAACTCGCTTTGTCAGTTTTAATGAAGCCTCACCCCTGGCTGGAATCAGCTTTATGTTGAGCTTAAATCAGTGGCTGCTTTTGGCGGCTCTTGGCTTTTGGATGCTTTGTTTGCCACTAGCTTGGCGTATTCTAAGTGGGCGCAGTCAGGCTTGGCCATTCGTCCTTTCCGCCATGGGGCTTGTCATTCTTTTGCCAGCTTCAGCCTTGGCTGCACTACGCCCTGCGAGTGAAACTCGGGTGAAGGATATCAGCATTGTGAATCAACCCGACATCAGTGCGTATACCGCAGCGACGGTCACCAGTGGCAGCGTGATTTCACTCCCTCCTGGTAGTCAGGTGCGTGTTCTCGAAAAGCGAGGCTCCTGGATATTTGTTGAGATCCCCAATGTGCCAGAAAATCTGCGTGGCTGGGTGGAATCGGGTGCGCTTACACCTCTCTGGATTTGGGACGAAAAGCTGGTGCCTTGACTTCTTGTTCACGTCTTTGCATTTCCAGCGTTGATTTCCTAATGTCAGTCGTAGAAAGGGATGGCAGCTTAATTGCGTTAACCACTTCTCCCATTTTTTTCCAAACCTCCCCAACCAACCATGACACCCGAAGAAGCTAAATCTCAGCTAGATCATCAGATCCGTGAAATCATCCAATGGCATTTCTCACCCGAGACTGGATGCCCTTTCTGGCTTGATTGGGCCAAGAAGAACTTTGACCCTCGCGGTGTCGTCAATAATTACGAAGACATCATTGCCAAGTTTCCTCACTTCCAGGACGAATGGCTCAGAGATCTTCAGCCAGAGGTTTGGGTGCCTGAGGCTTTCAAAGGTAAGCCTTTCAGCGTCTTTGAAACCGGTGGCACTACTGGCATGCCGAAGCAGCGCGTGGGCTGGAATGACTTCCGTGTCGATTATGAGGAGTTCAGCCATAAACTCGATGACAAGCATTTCCCACTGGGCGAATCCTGGATCATGGTCGGCCCTACCGGACCGCGTCGTCTTCGTCTAGCTGTCGAGCATTTGGCCAATTATCGCGGCAGTTCCTGCTACTTCATCGATCTCGATCCCCGCTTCGTGAAGAAAGTCATTTCGAATAAACAGTTCGAAGTTGCTCGTGCCTACATGGACCATGTCGTCGATCAGGCTGTGACCCTGCTGAAGAATCGTAAAATCTCTGCGATTTTCACCACTCCGAAGCTTCTGGAAGCTCTGGCTGAAAAGGTGGATCTCTATGGCGTGGGTATTCGCGGTTGCTTCGTCGGAGGCACTACGATGACTCCTCAGTATGTGCGATTCATTGTCGAAGAAGTGCTGGAAGGCCGCATCGGCTTCTATCCGACCTACGGCAACACACTCATGGGCTTGGCTGCCAGCGTGCCGCTGACGCCTGAAGATAACTTCTCTATTTCCTATTATGCGCCTCAGCCGCGTGCTGTGCTTCGCGTAGTCGATCCAAACAATACGGACAACACCGTGGACTACGATGCCTGGGGCCGTGTGGAATTGACCACGCTGACCAAGGAGTTCTTCATGCCACGCTTCCTGGAGCGTGATGAAGCCATGCGCCGCAGACCGCGCGCTCCTTATGCCTGGGACGGCGTGGCCGATGTCCGGCCTTTTGGAGCGATGGAAAAGACCATCGTTGAAGGTGTTTACTGAGTTTTTGAGTTTCAGTATGCTGCAAATTTGGCGGCGACTCTCATGGGTCGCCGCTTTTTTGTGATTCTGAATATTATTTTGAATTGTGAAAAAGTCTGATTCGGTTGGCGTTAGTGTGTCATGAATCACATGCACCGCTTTGTTTTCATTTCTCTTTTAGGACTCTCTAGTTCTATTCATGCAGCTTTGGAGCCCCAAACTGCTGCACATCAGATCGACTCTATTCTGGAATCGGATTGGAAGAAGCACAATCTCAAGGGCAATCCTGAAGCGGATGATAACATCTTTGTTCGCCGCATCTACCTCGACGTGATCGGTCGCATCCCGACGACGCGAGAGACCGAGGAGTTCTTGATTTCAAAAGAGTCTGACAAGCGCTCCAAGCTAATCGATAAGCTCTTAGCTTCTGAAGGCTATGCTCAGCATTTCTTCAACTACTGGGCGGACGTTCTGCGCGCGCAGTCCAATGGTAATCAGGCCGGCACCATCACTGGCGCTGCATACACGAATTTTCTGAAACAAAGCCTGCGTGACAACAAGCCCTACGATCAACTGGTGCGCGAAATGGTCGCGGCTCAGGGGAAAGCCTGGGAAACTGGTGCCATTGGCTATTACATGAGAGATCGTGGCATGCCTTTGGACAATATGGCAAACACTGTGCGTGTCTTTTTGGGAACTCGTGTGGAATGTGCTCAATGCCACAATCACCCTTTTGATAAGTGGACCCAGATGCAGTTTTATAAGATGGCTGCGTTCACCTATGGCGTGGAGACGCAGGACTACAATGGCGGCACCATGGGCGGAGTGCGCGATCTTTTAAAAGAGCAGGAAGAGACCATCAAAGCTTCTTTTAAAGAGCCTCAGCGTCCGAAGTTTGTAAAAGGTATGGACAAGCAGACCTATGCCAAGCTGGATGAAAAATACCGTGCCGAATACAAAGAGGTGCAGAAAAGGCGTGACGAGGCCCGTCAGAAGATCCGCAAAGAGCAACGCAATTACCAGGAGTCCATGCGGGATATCAGTGACACGATGCGTTATACCAGCGTCAGTAGTCGTGATCGCAAAGTCACCCTACCGCACGATTATCAATACCCAGATGCCAAGCCTAAGTCAGCCGTCGCTCCTGGAACCATGATGGGCCATGAATGCATTACTCAACCTGGTGAGACACCTCTGCAGGCCTATGCACGATGGATGACCAGCAAAGATAACCCGCGCTTCACCACCGTGATTGTGAATCGTCTCTGGAAGAAAGCCTTTGGCCTCGCCTTGATCGAGCCGCTAGACGAACTCATGGACGGCACGGTTCCAATGAATCCAGAGATGCAGAAGCATCTGGAAAAACTCATCGTCGCAATGAATTACGACATGAAAGGATTCCTGCGGGTGCTTTTCAACACGAGTGCATATCAGCGCCAAGTGACCCGTGAGGATGTGGCTCCTGGTGTGGTGTATCATTTCACCGGTCCGTTACTGCGCCGCATGAGTGCCGAACAGATGTGGGATTCATTTGTCACCCTGATCAATCCAAGCCCAGATATGATCAACGTTACTGCCCGTGAACAGATGGATCAACGCGTTCAACAGGCCCGGAAGATCGCCGATGGTGTGGACTCGCTGACGCCAGAAGAGGCTCTGCGTGGCGTAAAACTTGCAGCGGCCATTTACGATAAAAATCGTGAGCGCACCGATGCTAAACAAAAGCAGTACCTAGCAGCTCGCATGGCCCAAAAGGAGATGCAGGAGAAAGCCGAAGCTTTAAAGGGAGATGAGCGCAAAGCCGCTGATCTCAAACTGGCCGAGTTGAAGAAGAAGGTGGATCAGATTCGCAGTGAAGTGAATGCCATTCAGAATGAAGGTCGTCGTGTCTCCACCAATGAAATCATCGTCCCTGGCGAAAAGAAGCTTTATGAAAGGGTGACCGGCAAGCCCTTCCAAAACGTGGCCAAGAAAACCAATGCTTCAGGTGGCGATGCCGCACCCTCCATGATGGCCGGCGAAAGCATGACCATGATGGCCTACGGAATTAAAGCTGAGAAAGTCACCATCCCTGGCTATGACCGCAAGGAGTCTACGCCAGAAGAGAAAAAGGCAGAATCAGAAAAGCGGGAGGCCGCCTATAAGGAAGAAGCGCAATTCTTCGGCATCCCCGAAAAGGAGTGGAGATCCTACTTCAAATCACGTGCTGAGCAGTCCCGCAATTGGTTGCGCTCAGCTGAAGTCGAAAGTCCGGCACCACGTGGTCATTACCTCCGTGAATTTGGTCAAAGCGATCGTGAAACCATCGAAAACGCCAATAATGAAGCCAGCGTGCCTCAGGCTCTTGCCTTGATGAATGGACAGCTTCTTCCACAGATTCTCAGCAAATACAGTCAACTCATGCTAACCCTCAGCAAGGCTCCCTATCCAGATGACAAGGTCGATGCTGCTTACCTGTCGCTGCTCTCTAGGAAACCAACAGCCAAGGAAAAAGCCACCTGGCTCAAAGCTCAAGAAAACGGGCTCACGACCTATGAGGATCTCATCTTTTCTCTCTTGAACACCCAACAATTTATTTTTGTTCAGTAAGCCGTTCGCATTTTATCAAAGTCCATCAACACAGCTCAAATCATGAAACAAGAACTCACCTCCAAACTCCTCCGCACCGGTGAAATTAGCCGTCGCGATTTTGCTGCCAAGACTGCTTCCTCGCTGCTTGGCGTTGGCATGCTTGGCAGTTCCCTCAGTAGCAAATCCTTTGCCGCCTTTGAAGGCTCATCTAAGTTGAAGCAGGTGCCCACAGCCAAGAATGTCATCTATCTCTACATGAGTGGTGGTCAGTCCCACATGGACACTTGGGATCCAAAAGAAGGTGCAGAAACTGCAGGTCCAACTAAGGCAATCAAAACGAGCGCCGATGGCGTACGGATCGCCGAGAACCTTCCCCTTACCGCCAAGCAGATGCATCACGGTACTGTCATTAACTCGCTCACATCCACACAAGGTGCGCATGAGCAGGGTAACTACATGATGCACACCAGCTATGAGCTGCGGGGCACGATCCGTCATCCAGCCATGGGTGCCTGGTTGAATGTCTTCCAAGGTGGTGGCAACAGCACGCTGCCAAACTTTGTTTTCATCGGTAACGATAGCCGTCATCCTGGCGCAGGTTTCTTCCCTGCGGCCCACAGTCCTTTGTATGTGAACAATCCTGAGAACGGACTCAAGAACGTCAAATCCACAGTGCCAGAGGATAAGTTTCAAGCGCGCATGAAGCTCGCTGATGAACTGGATCAGGACTTCCGCTCGACCTTTGCTCATCGCAATGTCAAGGCCTATGCTGAGATGTATGATGACGCCATCGCGATGATGAAATCGGAGGACCTGAAAGCCTTTGACCTGACCGAAGAACCTGCGGATTTACGCAGTGCCTATGGCCGCGAATCCTTTGGCCAGGGCTGCCTGCTCGCTCGCCGTCTCGTGGAGCGCGGAGTCCGCTTTGTCGAAGTCTCCCTCGGTGGCTGGGATACCCACAATGCTAACTTTGTGCGTGTGCCCGAGCTTTGTGAAATCCTCGATAAAGCCCTGGCTAGCCTGGTTTCCGATTTGCACAATCGCGGTCTGCTCAAGGACACGCTTATCGTCTTGACCTCTGAGTTTGGACGCACCCCAGACATCAATCAAAACGTCGGGCGCGACCATTATCCAAAAGCTTTCTCAGCTGTCATGTTTGGCGGCGGTGTCAAAGGCGGCTTCACTTACGGTAAGACTGATAAAGAAGGCCGCGAAGTCATCGAGGATAAAGTCAAAATTCAGGACATGAATGCCTCCATCGCCTATGCTTTGGGGCTGCCTCTTGACCAAATCATCTACAGCCCCAGCAAGCGCCCCTTCACCATCGCCGACAAAGGCCAACCGCTCACCGGCGTGTTTGCTTAGCTCTGTCTCTGTTAGTTTGTACAGATTCTTTCTTTGGGCTGCGATCCTCTTTCTTTAGAAAAGGGATCGCGGTTCATCATAGGTTAAAATGCTCCGACGAAGTGCGTTCAATGCTTCTCTTGACCGTAATAGGCTCCAGGGCCGTGCTTGCGGAGGTGATGTTTTTCAAGGATGAACTCGGGGATTGGGGCCATTCCGGGATTCAAGGCAAAGCTACCAAGGGCCATGTGGGCGCACATTTCTAGCGCGATGCTGTTATTGACGGAATCCATGGGGCATTTTCCAAAAGTGAATGGCGCATGGTGGAGCTGCAGGATAGCAGGCATTTCAAGTGGACTCAGACCTAGCTCACGCAGGCGCTCAACGATAGCCACGCCAGTGAAGTGTTCGTAATCTTCAGCTACTTCTTCAGGGGTTAGAACTCGGACGATAGGTACCGTGCCATGAAAATGGTCGGCATGGGTGGTGCCATAGCAGGGGAGTTCAAGCCCCGCCTGGGAAAACATGGTGGCGTGCAGGCTGTGTGTGTGGGTGATACCGCCGATCTCGGGAAATACGCGATACAGATGCAAATGCGTTTTAGTATCTGAGGAAGGGCGCAGGGTTCCCTCGACAATCTTGCCCTCCAAATCCATGATCACGATGTCTTCAGGGGTGAGGGCTGCATAGTCCACACCACTGGGCTTGATCCCCCACAGGCCGCTGGCGCGATCGATACCAGAAACGTTTCCCCAAGTAAGGCGGACGAGACCGCTAGGAACAAGGGCTTGATTGGCAGCACAGATTTGGGCTCGAAGGTCGGGTAAAAGCATCTCCTGTATCAAAGATGAAAATGAATGGGGCGAAACTGAAATTGCAGATAAATCGAGAACTCTACTCATGGGCAGCAGGTAATGAAATTCTTGGGTGGACATTTGGTCTTCAGGCGGGCAATGATTCCGCTCAACTAACTCACCCCTAACTTCTCAACCTTCCCCGTTTATGGACCCTGAAATGACAATGCTAGAATGCGAAGATGCGATGGTCAAAGCCGTCGAACACGCAATGAACGAGTTTGGTGCCGTACGCACTGGCAAGGCGTCACCTGCTTTGGTTGAAGGATTGGACGTTTATGTTCATAGCTATGGATCGAACATGAAGCTCCGGCAATTAGCGATGATCACCACGCCTGATGCGCGACTGATTCGCATTGAGCCCTTTGATTCAGCGACCTTGACCGACATTGACCGCGCGATTCGGGAATCGAGACTTGGCCTTAATGGCAGTATCGAAGGTAAGGTGATTCGGTTGCCTGTGCCCGTGCTTTCTCAGGAGCGCCGTGAGCAGATGGTGAAGCTGATCAAACAGATGGGCGAAGAAGCGAAAGTGCGTGTTCGTGGTGCTCGACGGGAGGCCATTGAAGAGCTCAAGAAGGGTGAAAAAGATGGCGATATCACCGAAGATGATCTGCATCGCCTGGAAAAAGAGGTGCAAGCTTTGACGGATAAGAAAATCGTGGAATTGGAGCAGCATATGCTCAACAAGGAAAAAGAGGTCATGACAGTTTGATCTGAGTCTTTCCTTTCTGAGGTGCTTTTGCATAAGGGCAGCTCTGATTTGATTGAAGCTTAATTACCCCGGTTTACTCCAAGAATGTCTCCCTTTTCTCCTTCAGTTTTTCTGGATCTTTCCCATACTCAGCACGGCATTCTATTTTCTCCGGATGAACCTGTTTGGTCGGCTTTGTCTAAAATTGCTTCGTATCTCGAGTTCCGACTCCAGCGTGAGGTTCGGGCTCAGGTTCCCCCAGGAGTCTTCATTGGTGAGGATGTTTTTATCGATGAAGGAACAACTTTAGAGCCTGGCGCCGTGATTCGTGGGCCGGCATGGATCGGAAAAAACTGTGTGATCAGAGCTGGCTGCTATATTCGTGAAAATGTGATTGTGGGAAATGGCTGTGTGCTGGGCAATTCATGCGAGTTCAAAAATTGCGTCATTTTCGACAGCGCTGAAGTGCCGCATTACAACTATGTCGGAGACTCGATTTTAGGCTACAAAGCCCATCTTGGTGCAGGCGTCGTGCTTTCCAATGTTCGTCTGGATCGTGGCGAGGTAAAAGTGGATGATGGTAAAAAGTCTCATTCTACAGGCTTACGTAAGTTTGGTGCTGTGATTGGCGATCTGGCTGAGATTGGATGCAATAGTGTGATCAATCCAGGTTCCCTCATCGGCTGCCGCAGCATCGTGTATCCCCTGAGCAGTTTTACAGGAGTTTTGCCTGCTGATAGCATTTTGAAAACAAAGCAGCAGCAGATGATCGTGCCTCGTCGCTAATTTTTTCAGCTGTCGAATTCGACCTGAGCTTTTTGCGGACAGGTCCACCCGTCGAGTGTTCTGCTAGAAGGTTGGTCGGATTAGAGGCTGGGTGCGGACAATATTCATTGCCCCATTGAGTTCGCCTCCGGGCTCGATCGAAATGGATCTAGCTGTAACATCGCCGTTAACGGCACCGGCACCGCCGATGACGAGGGAGCCGCTTGAAAAGATGGTTCCAGTGACACGAGACTGAATGTCCACTTCTTCGGCGCGGACTTCATTGATAAAGGTGACATCAGCCCCTTTTTCGACAATGAAACGCTTGCAGTGGATGGTGCCAATGATTGTGCCAACGGTGCGGAAGATGGCATCGCCGCTAGCTTCGATATTGGCTTCGATGATGCCCTGGCAGCGCAGATCTTTGCAGCGCACACTATCGGTGGAAAGGTGTCCGCGTTTACGAACGAGGACGTCCCCTCGGGTTTTGATGGCCTGAGTAGAGGGCATGTTAATCTCCACATCTTCGAGGCTAACATAGGCACCGCAGCTTGGGCAATTGGCTGAACGTGAGGAGCGGCTTACTTTGAATTTGTGTCCGCAATCAAAGCAATCAGCGTCTTTGAAATAGGCATTGCGGTACATGCCCTGATCCTTCATTTTTTGAAGGGTGCTGGCAGACATCGGCTCTGGTGCCGTCGTCGGGGGAGGGGAATTGGACTGAGGACGACGCTGTGTGACTGTCTCTTCGTCAGCAGATGTTGCCGCTGGAACGTTAGTGGTGGTCAATTGACGTAGTCTTGCCAGAGGAGACTCAGTAATTCGCTGTGTGGGAGCAGCCTGCTGTTTCAGGAAGACGCCGAAACCACCTTCGGCTGCCTCTTCTGCACTCACAGGCTGAGTTAACTCAGTTGTATCTTCAGGGACAGAAGTTGTATCTGGTTGCGCCTTAGGCAACGGTCCGGCGATAGGGCTACTGGCGCTTTGGCTAGGCTTGCTCCAGTCATCGGGGTCGATTCTACCTCCAGCCCGACTCGCGTTGGAGGCAGTCACCTGCTTTTTATGAATCGACAGGTGGACGCCACATTTTTTACAAAAGGTAGAAACAACGAGGCGCGACTCATACTGAGTCGCGCCACAAGTAGGGCATACCACTTCGATCTGGCCTTTCGGCGGTGTTGGTCGATCACTTTTCGGTGAGAAAAGGCCAAACACTCGATTTTAAGTCAGATTAAGGGTTAAATTATGGCTGTGGCTGCGGGCGTGGGGCACCGCCAGCAGGTTTGCTATCAGCTTTTTTACCGACAGAAGACTGACCCATAAAGGTTGCGCCTTCTTCGATGGAAAGAGTGCCGGCGGAGATGTCGCCACAAAGGACGGCATTGCTCTTGAGTTCGCAACGTTCAGCGACGGTGATGTTGCCTTCGACTTTACCGAAGATGATGACCGAGCGGGTCTTTACTTCACCTTTGATGAGGGCGTTCTCACCAACGGTAAGACTACCGTCAGAGATGACTTCTCCTTCGATTTTCCCATCAATGATGAGGTCGTGGGAGAATTTGATGGAGCCTTTGATTTCGACGTCGTTTGCGAGAACGTTTTTACTGGAAGTCATGTTGAAGGAGTTTGATGCGCGTTGAGTTGGTGCAGATGGTGTCGAGGACAGAACAGGCAAGCGGTCAGCTATTGAAGCTGGCGCTGGTGTTTCTGGACGCGATTCCTTCTGCGCTTCTGTGGGTTGTCCGATGATTTGCCTGAGCATGGGCTGAAATATAGCGGGTTGCTTAGATGAGTGTCAATGTTTGGGATAATTTTTTTTCATGCGGACAAATTTTTTCTGCCATCTGTGGGGTATGTGCATTTTGCGTGCCATAAATTCAAGAGACTGCAATACAGTCATAGGTTGACCTTATCTTGACTCTAGCTGCGTCCGCATCAACTCTCCGCGCCCCATGTCTGACACACCCGCTGCTTCTACCTCGCAAGATTTTATTCGTGAAATGATCGCCACCGATGTGGCCGATCAGCGTAATGATGGTTGGGTGATTACTCGGTTTCCGCCTGAACCCAATGGTTATCTCCACTTAGGCCACGCCAAAAGTATTTGCCTTAATTTCGGTCTGTCAGAGGAAAATGGCCCCAGGGCACGCTGCCATCTGCGCTTTGATGACACCAATCCGACCAAGGAAGAGATCGAGTATGTGGATAGTATCATGGAGGATGTGAAATGGCTTGGCTTTGATTGGGGAGATCATCTTTTCTATGCCAGTGATTACTTTGAAAAGCTTTACGGCTTTGCTGTCAGCCTGATTAAAAAGGGACTGGCTTACGTGGATGACCAGACGCATGAACAAATGCGCGCTACACGTGGAACCCTGACCTCTCCTGGAACAGCCAGCCCTTATCGAGATCGCTCTGTGGAGGAAAACCTGGATCTATTTGCCAGGATGCGTGCAGGTGAGTTCAAGGAAGGTGAACGAGTGCTGCGTGCGAAGATCGACATGGCATCTCCCAATATGAACATGCGTGATCCAGCCATCTACCGCATTCTGCATGCGCATCACCATCGTACAGGGGACGCTTGGTGTATTTATCCGATGTACGACTACGCTCATCCGCTGAGTGATGCGCTAGAGTCGATCACCCACAGTCTATGCACCTTGGAGTTTGAGCATCATCGCCCGCTCTATGAGTGGCTGATTGCCAATGTCGATGGTCTGCCTGGTCAGCCTTATCAGCGCGAGTTTGCTCGGCTTAATCTCACCTATACATTAATGAGCAAGCGCAAGCTCCTTAAGTTGGTGAAGGAAGGGCTTGTGAACGGCTGGGATGATCCACGCATGCCAACCATCAGTGGCATTCGTCGCCGTGGTTATACGCCGGAGGCGATTCGCAGTTTTTGCAAAATCATTGGGTTGACCAAATATCCGTCTCTTACTGAGTTGGGGCTTTTAGAGCATAGCGTCCGCGAGGATCTGAATAAGCATGCGCAGCGTGTTTATGCTGTTCTGCGTCCAATCAAAGTGGTGCTAACCAATTATCCTGAAGGTCAGGTGGAGCACGTGGAACTGGTGAATAATCCTGAAAATGAGGCTGACGGTAAGCGTCTGGTGCCTCTCAGTCGTGAACTTTACATCGATGCCGATGACTTTATGGAAACTCCATCTGCTGGTTTCCATCGTCTGGTGCCTGGTGGTGAAGTCCGCTTGAAGTATGCCTTCTGCATTATTTGTCAGGAGGTCATCAAAGATGCAGATGGCAATATCACCGAACTGCGTTGCACTTATGATGATGCCACTCGTCACGGAGCCAAGCCTGTCGGGCGTCCGAAAGTGAAGGGCACCATTCACTGGGTCAGTGCGGCGCATGCTTTAGATGTTGAGGTGCGTCTCTATGATAAATTGTTCACCGTTGAGCAACCCGATGAACAGGCCGGGGAGGAGGGCGACTTCACGCAGTTCCTCAATCAGGAATCACTACAGATCATTAGTGCTAAGATTGAGCCATCTGTTGCTACCGCAAAGCCTGGCTCTCACTTCCAGTTTGAGCGCGTGGGCTACTTCTTTACCGATCCGAAAGATAGTCAGCTCGGCAAACCAGTGTTTAATCGCACGGTGCAGCTGAAAGATGGCTTTGTGAAAAAATAAGTCTGATTTTAAGCCTCCTCTTTCATGACTCACATTCTTCGTGTTCAAGACGCCTCCTTCGTGCGCGGCGGCAGGCGAATCCTTGACAGCATATCATGGCAGGTTTCCAAGGGGCAGCATTGGTGCGTTTTGGGGCCGAACGGCTGTGGTAAAACTTCACTGATCAATCTGATTACGGGTTATGAACCAGCTACGGAAGGTGCGGTGCAGATCGGCGAGGAAACCTTCGGCAATAGTGACTGGCGGGAGGTGCGTAAATGTGTTGGTCTAGTGACCAATACGCTGACCACTTACATGGAGTCGAGCGAGCCTGTAGTGCACGTCATCGCCAGCGGTCGGGATGCTAAGCTGAACCTCTGGCAGCCACCTTCAGCCAAGCTGAAAAAGCAGGCTCTTGGTCTTCTGGAGGCTGCAGGATGCTTGTATTTAAAAAAATCGCTCTGGGGTGTGCTTTCACAGGGGGAAAAACAAAAAGTGCTCATTTGTCGCGCCCTCATGGCCAGCTTTGATGTGCTTATTCTCGATGAGCCCTGTGCAGGCTTAGATCCTGTCGCGCGGGAACAATTTTTGTCTTGGATGAGTGAAATCTCCACCTGGCCAGAGTCGCCCTCACTGGTCATGGTAACGCATCATGTGGAAGAGATTCTGCCCTGCATTTCTCATGTCTTTTTACTGCGAGATGGCCGTGTGCTTTTGCAAGGTGAGAAGAAAGACGTGCTAACCAGCGGCGCTCTGAGCACGGTCTATGGAGCACCAGTCAAGTTAAGCCAAAAAGCCGGACGTTACAGCCTGCAAGTTATGCCATGAATCTCATCAAAATTGCACTCCTTTCGATTAGCCTTTGCCTGATCGGCTGTGTGCATGCTCCTGCGAAATTGAAGCGGGTGATTGGTCTTGGTCTGGATAAACAGGTGCCGCTGCATAATTTATTGAGTGCCGCGTTGGCAGATTCAGAATCTGCTTCAGGTAAGCGGGCATTGGGGCATTTCATTGAACGTTGGCAGAAAGAGGTTCGCAGTGCTGAGGGGACTGTTTCAGTGCCTAAATCTGAAACGGGGGTTCATAGCTACAGGGTCGTTTTTGAGAGTTCAGAGTTTGGTGCTTATCCGCTGAGTTATTTTGATGACATCAGTTTAGCTTCCGATTTTGAGGTGCAGAAATTGAAGCATCATCAGCGAGCAGGCGTGGGTACACCCCTCACGGCTTTGCGTGAAAATAAACATCAAGCAGCTATCGAGAAGTTTTACCCGCCAGAGGCCATCACGCGTCCATTGACAGGTTTAGCTCGCCTTGGATCGATCAAGCAAGGCGTTCAGGAAGTTCGCGTATCCCTGCTTTGTCCGTTGGTAAATTCTACGGTTAGAGTGAAAGGTCAATCAAGGACCTTGGCTGCTAATTTTTCCGTCCCTTGGGCTGCGCTACTAGCAAGATCAGGGAAACTCAATCAAAGTCGCGTGTTGGACATGCTGACAGGGACCCCTAAACGTCAGCCACAGTTATATTTGATGGAACCTTATGATCCCAAGAAGGAGCCATTGATCATGATTCACGGGCTCTTATCCACTCCATTGGCCTGGGCAGAGAGTAGTAACGAAATCTGGTCCAATGAAGAGGTTCGCAAGCGCTATCAAATTTGGCATTATCTCTATAATACCTCAGCACCTGCACTTTATTCAGCACGGATTCTACGGACTCAGTTGCATGAACTACGCCAGATGCTCGATCCTGAGGGCGATGATCCAGCGATGCGAAAGACGACGCTCCTGACGCACAGCATGGGTGGTTTGGTTGGCAAGGCGCTCGCCGTGAAGCCTGGTAAGGCATTTTGGCAGGCTGCATTTAACGTTCCCCATGAGTCCTTGAAGTTATCTCAGGCTGATCGTCTTCAGCTGGAGGACGCTTTTGAGTGGCAGCCTGATCCGACAATCCATCGTATCATCTTTATCGCTGTGCCGCATCGTGGCAGCAATTATGCAGACAACACGATCGGTCGGATCGGTTCCTGGATCACACGTCCACCGAGCCAATTTCAGGCCTTTTATCAGCGCATTTCGGCATCGAATCCAGGCGTGTTTACGTCCGACTATGAAGCGCTAGGAAACGGAGAATTAGACAGTGTCAGCTCTCTTTCCCCGCATCAGCCGACCCTGCGCATTTTAGCTGAATTGCCCTTTGCGCTAGGAATTCAGGTGCACAGCATCATCGGGAATCGCGGTAAACCTGGCCCCTTAGAACTAAGCAGTGACGGCATCGTCCCCTACATCAGCAGTCATTTGGATCAGGCTGCCAGCGAGCTCATCGTCCCTGCGGGTCACGGTGCCTTTCGCCATCCTCAGTCCATAGCTGAGGTAAAGCGGTTGCTGTTACTCTGGTAGGTTCTGAGGCGGTTCTTCTTTCGACTGGAAATGCGCCGAAGTTGCGGCGATGGGAGAGACCTTATGATTGGTTCTCGCCGCATTCTTCTAACTGTTTTAGGTTTTCTCATCTCGATGAGTGGCTGGAGTGCCCCCTTGCCGCCGGTGAAAGAGGCTGTGGATCTTTCGGCTAAAGCGCGTGCTTTAGAGACTCGGCTTCCCGCGCCTAAGCTGGCCCGCAAAGAAACCTTTGAACTGAGTCCACAGCGCCAGGAGCGTTTGAATCAGCGGCTGCCTCAGACGCTGCGTCGGGCTATTCAGCGTGAGCCTCTGCATTTGCTAGTGCTCGGCAATGCTGGTGCGTTCCAAATGAATCCTGAAGAAGGGAAATCTGCCTTACTGGATAGTTATCCTGGCATTTTTGCTCGTGAGTTGGCGGCTCAGTTTTTTTATACCGGCGGCGTCCATGAGGCCGGGCCAAAGGATGACTCTCTGGCTTTAAATCCAGGCATCACGCTTCGGCTTCTTGAAGGCAGCACCGGGAACATTCAGGAGGCGGCGTCAATCTTGGGCGCTACAGCGCGCCAGGCCCCTGTGAATCTAGTGCTTTTGTGTTACGGCCAGGATGAGGCGCTTGCAGGCATGTCAGCGGTGACCTTTATCAACGGTGTCAAAAAAGCGGTCGAAGCAGCGGAAGAGATTGGGGCTGAAGTGATCCTTTGTTCGCCTTGGTTGTCGATGAGTGGCAAGCCTGAAGCTTCGTTGGGTGTGTCCAGATCACTGGCCGATGCTTTATCGGAATTGGCTGAGAAGGAAGGGTTTATTTATGCCGATCTTGGAGATCTCACTCGATTGCTTGATTTGCCGCAAAATGAAAGCAAAGACGAAGGGCTGATCTTTGAGCGTTTCATGACGGCCTATCGTGGTTTTTTCTACGAATCGGCAGAGGGCAGCTTTTTGCCGCGTGCCTCACTTCATCAGCGCATGGGTGCAGCGTTGATGAAAGGCATGATGGATGGTGCGTCAGTCAGCTCTTATTCACTGACTGAAGTCTCTGCTGAATGGAGTCAAAAAGGCAGCGGCTTGGAGCTTCAGGCTATGGTGGTTAATCGTAGTGATGAGCGTCTTAATCTCACGCTATTGCCACTCATCGCGGCAGGCTGGAAGCCGATATCTGCACAACCACAATTGTCTCTGCCCGCAGGCGGACGGCAGTCGATCACACTTTCTTATAAGGCTGCTGATGGCCAATCAGCGGCGATGCAGGAGGCTGAGATAAGACTGCCATTGCTGACGATTTCAGGAAGCCATGCGCGTGTTTTTGTGATGAGAGCGCCAATGAGGCCCTTGTCTATTGTCTGGGGAATGGAGACGCTCTTTAATCAGGAGAAGCGCTTCAATCCGGCCTGTCAGATCGTCAATGCGAGCAAGAGTGATCAGCGCGGTGAATGGGGGGCGACATTTATGGATCAGAAACTGGAAGGGCACTATGACATTAAAGCGGGTGCTACACAGCCACTTGATCTAGGTTTTGACTTGGCTGCCCTTGATGCCTCTGTTCATGTGGACGATTTAAAGATGACGCTGACGGGCGAAAGCTTCCGATTGGAGCAGACACATGAGATGACTTTGACCAAGAATCTGGGACTCAAGCAATCGGTGACACTTAGGAGTGGCAAAGATGCTCCAGGCGCAGCTCATTTACGCGTCGAGGCTGACGCCAAGGCATTGACTTTCATCGTTGATCTTCAGGGGGCAGGTATGCTCCTCAGTACAGCCAGTAAATCCGCAGCTGCCTGGCAAATGGAAGTCTGTCTCGATGCCCGCAGTTATGGCAAACGCCTGGAGAGTGGCTGCACCGCACCGATCACCGTCACTGGAAGTGCTCAGGCAGGGCGCGGTCATGTGCAGGCGATCCCGCCTTGGGCCTTTGGCACTGGCTATGCGGCCAACTTTGATCCTGAGCAGTTTCAGTCCGTGCTTAGTTCTCAGGGATCTGAGCATCATGAAATCAGGCTGACTGTGCCACGCAGCTATCTTTATCTGCACGAATGGGCGCTCGACAATGGCAATAGCCAATTGGGCTTGAGTGTGAATGTGACGCTGAATACATCCAGCGGCTATCGTGCCTGGAGTCTGAATCCGACAAGCAAGCTGGTCGGGGATGTTGAGTCACTGGCAGTCTTGGAGCTTTCTGAGAAACCAACTGACCGCTTCACCGTGGAGGTTCACGTCAAGTAAAGGCGGCACGGCTCTGTTGGATAAAGCCTTCCGATAGGTTCGTGCCTTGCCCATCTATTCCACGTCACCAAAGCCGGTCTGAACCAGTTCTTCTAGATCTGCCATGGCCTCTTCTGCATCAATCCCATCGGTGATGAGCTTGATCGTCTCACCTTTGCCTGCGGCCAGCATCATGAGTCCCATGATGCTTTTGCCATTCACAGGCTCATCATCTTTTTCCACCCAGATATCGCATTTATACTTGCTGGCGCGTTTGACGAACTGAGCAGCTGGACGGGCATGCATGCCCATCTTATTGCGGATCGTGAGGTCTTTATTGAGCGTCATGGGGAAGTGGGGCGGTTGGCTTGTTTAACCTAATTGATCGTCTGCCATTTTTTTCAACAACCTTTGATCAAACTGTACGGCGCTATTGTAACCAAAAGAACGTAATTTGTGGTTCAGAGCGGCTAATTCGATCAAGCCTGCCACATCGCGGCCTGGGGCGACAGGGATATCTACTTTGGGAATCGAGAGTCCCATCATGTCGATGGTGAGCTGTTCAGTGCCGACCCGCTCCAGGTTTTCAGCCTCGGCTACGTGGACAAGATTCACGACCAGATCCAATCGTTTGCTCAGGCGGACCGAGCCAACGCCAAAAAGCGCGGCCACATTCAGAATGCCGAGGCCGCGGATTTCGATCATGTCGCGTGTCATTTCTGGCGCAGTAGCGCTGATTTCCCGGTCTTCGATCAGGCGCAGTTTCACGGCATCATCCGCGACCAGACTGGCTCCACGCTGAAGCAGGCCAATGACGCTTTCACTCTTGCCACTACCACTGCTGCCCTGGACGAGTACGCCGATTCCCTGTACATCCACCATGCAGCCGTGTACGGTCATTGTAGGGGCAAAGGCGGTCTCCAGCTTGATCGTGGCCGCATTAAGGAACTTCATCGTTACCATGCTGGTGTGAAAAACGGAGATGCCAGCTTCATTGGCGATCGCCACCATTTCCTCCGGTAGCCGATGCCCACGGGCCACAACGATGCAGGGAATCTCCCAGGAACAAAGTTGGCTGAAGCGTCCAGCCCGGACCTTTGGCTCCAGCCCTTCTAAAAAGGAAAGCTCTGAATTGCCAATCGTCTGAATGCGTTTGTAGGCAAAATAAGTGAAGAAGCCCGAGAGCGCCAACCCTGGGCGATTCACCGACGGTTCCCAGATCTTCCTCGCGAAGCCGACATCCGAGCCGACAAGACGCAGCTTCAGGGCTTTTTCATTTTTGGTGAAGAAGTCGCCGACAGTGATGAAAGATGGGCGTTTAACCTTGGTCGGCATGCTCATGCCTGCATCTTAGCCAAAAGGATCCATTTTCCCAAGAGCTAAAAATATTTTTTGATCCAGTAGCCATTTGTCAAATCTCCGAGACTTTTCGCGAGGCACTCCAACTTATCGCTCACTGGAAAAGACAATGGTTTTACCATCACGAGACCACATCATGCCTCGGTTGATCAACCCTATTTCGTGCGATTCTAGAGGGGTCGGCGTAGCCGAGGCCTCATTGAGTGGGAGATGATAGATGAAGGTGTTGAGCCAAAGGCGATTCCCCTGGGTGGGACGGATTTTGTCTTGGATGGCGAAGACGATCTTTTCGCCATCTGGGGAGACAACGGGCGGTCCCACGAGTTCATGGTGCTGGCGAGATTCCGTATAGATAAAGCGCAGCGTATCGAGACGGCCACTGACTTCGACGCTTGCGATGTGTTGGCGGCCATCTTTGAGCGCGATGAAATAAACCCGTTTGCTGTCCTTAGACCAAGTGGCACCGCCGAACTCCACGCCTACGGCGTCGCCGAGAATAAACCGTGTGGAACCAGTCTTGAAATTGTAGAAGCCTAGATTGTTCGGCTCCTGGTCTAGGCCTTTAAAAACGATGTCCTTGCCATCAGGCGACCACCGAGGGTAGGAGCCATTGCACAACCACCTCCGATCCGAACCGTCGGCGTTCATGACCCAGACGCCACCTGGCGCGTCCATGGGATTGCCGGGATTGAGCAGGAAGGTGATCTGGCAATCATCAGGCGACCAACTCGGGACGTTGCCGTAACCGAGCATGACAGACTGCCCTTTGAACGGTCCGCCTACGGCATAGACGCCGATTTTGCTTTCCATTAAATGATCCACGGCAGGCACGCAATCAAAGGCCAACAAACTACCGCGATGTGACCACTCAGGCGTTGCGGTGGAGATCATGCCGGGGGCAGCGAAGAGGAATCGTGCTTTCGCGTCCCCAGGTTTCATTGTGTAAAGCGCCCGAAAGCCCGGCTCAGTGCGGCGGTCCACGGTCTTGCTTGCTTTGAGTTGGGACTGGATGTTGTCCAGACTTCGTGACATGCGTTCAAGTACGCCCTCTTGAGCTTGGCATACGCCGAACAGACCGAAGATCAACCCCGAGGCGATGGACGAATAGTTCATGCGCGGAATGCTGACATTTCGCTCGATCTGAAGCAAGACTATTTCGCCTCACAAGATTCTAAAGCAAAACAGACACCAGAAACCGCACTTTTTTACCACACTGAAATAGATAGGCTGGGATTTAGGCTAAGAAAAGGGTTCCTTCCTTCTTTTAGCACTATGAAATCTAGTCGGTTGCGATCTGGTCTTTTTGCCTTCATGTTAGAGGGTTACTTTTGTTTATGCCCGTTGCTGCGCTGACATGTCCTCATTGCGAAACACCTGTAGAAATCCAGGTGACGGCGGTGACGCGCTCGCGGCCTTGTCCGGTCTGTGGAAAGTCCATCATGCTGCAGGTGGCGGGACGGGAAAGTAAGAGTAAGCGCAAGGCTTTACTAGTGGGTCCGACCTCCCCGACTGATCTAATGGAGAAGCCAGAAATCTCGTTTGAGCCCCAACAGCTGCCTGGCGATGCTTTCGAGCGGATGTGTGCCGATCCAGAGATTCAAGCGATGCGGCGGCTGTTTTTCGGGTCTGTCGGCACTGTGGCAGCATTGGTTGCGATTGCTTCGGTTCTGCAATGGATGGGGGTTTGGACCAAGGTGTCCAAGGATGCTCCCGCTGTTGTTGACCGCCAAGAAGAGGCTCGTTTGATTCAAGAAGCGGTTCCGCCCAAGTTAAATGTAGATGTTCCTGTGAAGGGGATCAAGGCAGTCACGGCTGCGGCTCCGGTCAAAAAGCTGAGTTTTAGATCGACACAGAAAAACGACGAGTCGATGGCGCTGACCTCAGAGCCTCGTCTAGTGCTGGAGAGATTCTTGGCGGCAGGCTCGGTCGAGGATCGGATGAAGCTGGTGGCGAATGCCTCAGCTTTGAAGGAGTCTTTGCATGATTATTACGGAAAGCATCCTTCAGGTGCTATTCCGTATGATCAGATCGAGTATGGCCTGAAAAGTCAGGAGAGTTTTACAGAATTTCGGGTGGTTTTAAAAGATGGCACGAAGCGCTTCGCTGCCGTGGTCGCGACACCTGAGGGACCGATGGTGGACTGGCCGAGTTTTGTGGCTCTGGGTGATCTGGACTGGGAGCAAATGAGGCAGTCACGCCCGAAGACGCCCATTCTGATGCGTGTTTTGGCTGCACCTGCGGTTCATTTTTCTGGGCATTTCAGCGATGCTGACGCTCTACGTTGTGTGCAGATGGTGCCAGCAGGGAATCCTTCAGCCGCGCCTGTCTATGGCTATTTGCCGCGTGGTAGTGACTTGGATCGACAGATCGATTATCATTTACGTAGCGCTGGTGGTGAGCTGGCTGCGCTCACGGTGAAAGTGTGTTACTCTCATGAATCGACAGGTAATGATCAGGTATGGATCACTGATCTGGTGGTGTCAGGTTGGGTGACGGCTTTGACAGCGAATCCAGGAGAAGGGGAGTGACGGTTTTGCGCAGTTAAAAAAAATGTGAAAAACTTTTTTTGTAACTGCAAGAACTTTTAGGCACGGGCGTAATCTCCCACGCAAGATAACAATATCCGCACATAAATCGCCATGAAAATGCATCCCAATTGCCAAGGTAACCATCTCGATCTCCGTTCAGGTGTTAGCCGTCGTGACTTCCTCTACGCTGGAATGCTCGGCGGACTCGGACTGACTCTGCCAGACATGCTCCGCCTCCAAGCTTCCACGGCTATGCCAGATGTGGAGACCTTCAAGCCAATCGCAGATTCGATCATTCACATCTATCTCCCAGGTGGTATGGCCCAGCATGAATCCTGGGACCCAAAACCTTTTGCCAGCCCCGATTACCGTGGCCCCTACACGCCGATCAAGACCTCTATTCCTGGAGAGTATGTGGGTGAGCAGTTCAAAAATATCTCCAAAATCATGAACAAGCTGACGGTCGTCCGCAGCATGACTCATGGTGAAGCCGCTCATGAGCGCGGTACGCACAACATGTTTACGGGTTACCGCCCAAGCCCGGCGATCAAGTTCCCAAGCTTTGGCTCGGTGATCTCTCATGAGCAGGGCTCCCGCAATAATCTGCCGCCATATGTGGCTGTACCAAACATGGTCGCTCCAGATCAGGGCACGGGTTACATGAGCAGTGCTTTTGGACCTTTCGCTTTGGGCAGTGATCCTGCGGATAAGGGATTCAGCGTTCGCGATCTTCTTTCTCCGAAAGACATTGATGAGAAGCGTTTTGACCGTCGCCGCAGTCTGCTGGGCACAGTGGATGACCACTTCCGCAGCATCGAAAAAGCCGATTCCATCAATGCTATGGACAGCTTCTATCAGGCCGCCTATGGCCTGCTCAGCAGCACCCAGGCACGTGAAGCTTTCGACTTGAACAAGGAGTCTGATAAACTTCGCGACGAATACGGTCGCAATACAGCCGGCCAGCGTTTCCTTCTGGCCCGTCGTCTCGTTGAGTCTGGCGTGCGCATGGTATCTGTGAACTACGGTGGCTGGGATCACCACAGCAATATCAAGAGCGCTTTCGATGGTCAGGCCCCGAACTTTGACCAAGCTTTTGCACGCCTCATCACCGATCTCTCAGATCGCGGGATGCTCAAAAAGACTCTCGTCATGGTCAGCTCAGAGTTTGGTCGCACGCCGAAGATCAATGGCACCAATGGTCGTGACCACTGGCCACGCGTCTTCTCAGTCGCCCTTGCTGGTGGTGGCGTGAAGGAAGGCTACATCCACGGTGCCTCTGACGCCCTCGGCGGTGAGCCAGATCGTGATGCAGTGGGTCCTGAAGATCTCGCTCGCACCATGTATCGTCTCCTCGGCATCAACAGTGAAAAGCGTATTGTTGCTGACGGTGGTCGCCCAATTGATATCGTCAATGGCGGACGCATCATGAACGAGTGGATCGCGTAAACTCAAGACTTCGTTCATTTAGAACTCAAAACGGCGTGGAGCAATTCACGCCGTTTTTTTTGTCTCTTCTCAGAATAAAATTCACTGCTGTCTTGCGCTTCTAGGCATCCCAACGCACCATCGATTAATGACCGAGCCTGAGCTGATTTCCTTTAACACTGATGACCATTTTATGCGCGAAGCGCTGCGGCAGGCCCGCAAGGCGGCGCGTCAGGATGAGGTGCCAATCGGTGCGGTGATTGTGCATCAGGGTACGATCATCGCCCGGGCCTGGAATCAGGTGGAGACGCTGAAAGATGCCACGGCTCATGCAGAGATGCTGGCTTTAACCCAAGCGGAAAGTACGATGGGTGACTGGCGGCTTAATGAGTGTGATCTTTACGTGACCAAAGAGCCCTGTCCGATGTGTGCAGGAGCTATCGTGCATTGTCGTGTCAGACGCGTGATCTTTGGCTGCCCAGATGTGAAAGGTGGCGCAGCCGGTGGGTTTTGGAACTTGCTCCAAGCCCCGAATCTCAATCACAGTTGCGAGATCACCTCCGGCGTCCTTGGTGATGAGTGTGTGCATGTGCTGAAGGAGTTTTTTGCGGAGGCTCGGAAACGCAAGCAAGATGGGCTGGTTCACATCAAAGGTGCTGCAAACCTGCTGCAAAATGGAAATGCCACGATTTTTGATGGTCCCTGATGCGTTTATTGAGCGATACGATTTTCCTTAGCGCCTGCTTTTCCCATTTTTTGATCTCATGATTTTCTCACTTACATCCCGCATCATGCGCACTGTTGACCCGCTTTGCTTAGCGAAGGTTGGCTGGAACTTTGGCTACAAGGGCGCGCGCTCTGTGTTGCTGTTTAAAAAGCGCATGGAAAAAGGGGAGTTCTTCCCGCCTTTCCTTTACATCTCCATTCTCAACTCCTGCAACCTGCGCTGCCAGGGCTGCTGGGTGGACGTGGATAAGCCGCGTGAAGCCATCAAGCTTGATGAACTCAATAAGATCGTCAATGACGCTAAACGTCACGGTAATGCCTTCTTCGGGATCTTGGGCGGCGAGCCCTTCATGCATCCTGAATTGTTCGACTTTTTGGCAATGCATCCCGATTGCTATTTCCAAATTTTCACCAATGGCCAACTCATCACGGAAAAAGCAGCTCAAACCCTGCGCAAACTCGGCAATGCGACGCCGCTGGTGAGTGTGGAGGGTAATAGCACCGTCAGTGATGAACGACGTGGCAATAAAGATGTACTGAATCGCACCCTTCGCGGTCTGCAAAATTGCTTGAATGCCAAGCTGCTTACCGGTGTGGCCACGAGTCTTTGTCAGACGAATATTGATGACCTCTTGAACCGTGAGTGGCTGCAAAAGCTCATCGATATGGGCGTCCATTATACTTGGTATCACACTTACCGTCCGGTCGGGCCGAAGATCAACGATCAGCTGGCTTTGACGCCGGATCAGATCACGCAGGTGCGCCGCTTTGTCACCGACATGCGCGCGGAGATGCCGATTGCGATTGTGGATGCTTACTATGATCACAATGGCAAAGCACTCTGTCCGATGGCGACTGGCATCAGTCATCATATTGGCCCTACGGGTGGGCTTGAGCCATGTCCGATCATCCAATTTGCCACGGAGAACATCCGCACAGATCGGGATATTTATGATGTCTTTACCCAGTCCGCATTCTTGAAAGATTTCCGCGAGACCGCAGCGCAGCATACCCGTGGGTGCATCGTTTTAGAGCGTCCTGATCTGGTGAAGGAGCTAGCGCTCCGACATGGCGCTAAAGATACCACTATCCGCCAGACGGCCATGGCAGAGACTGAGGCGATGCAGCCGAGGACCAGCCAGTGGCGTGCCGAGGAAGAGATCCCTGAGAAACACTGGATGTATAAGGTGGCCAAGCGCTACTTCTACCATGACTTCGGCGTTTATAAGCAGCTCGATCCCAAGGCCAAATCGCCTATCCAGTAACCTCCCGTTTTTTGTTGATACCCATGCCCGATAGTCCGCCCACGCTTCTCTACTGCCGCTGCGCTTATGCTCAGGTCGTTCCTAGTGGAGTTAAAAATGAAGTGCTCCAGCGTCTCTGTGATGCTGGGGTGAATTTTGAAACGGTGTCCGACCTCTGCGAGATGGCAGCCCACCGCGATCCACGCCTGGCTGCTCTTTCTCAGTGTTCGTCTCTACGCATCGCTGCTTGCTATCCGCGTGCGGTGAAGGGGCTATTTCATCAGGCGGGCTCGCCACTCTCAGCGGATGCCGCTATTTTAAACATGCGCAATCAATCCGCGGAAGAAATCGTCGGACAGATGCTGGGCACCGTGCCCGTTTCGTCCGTGGAAGAATCTCAGTCATGATCACTCACATTCATCGTCCTCTCCGCGTGGTGCTTTACGAAGGCCAAGGCGCTATCCCGCTCAATGCTGAAGCCCGTGCCAAAGTCATGGCTGCCCTTTTGGATAAAGGTTATGCCGTCACGCGCGCTGCCACGGGGGCCCCTGCGATGCCGCATGATGATCGGAATCTGTTGTTGCTAGGATCTTTCCCAGAACAAAAAGCACCTGAGATCGAAGATGAGGCAGGGCAGATCAAGATCGATACACGTGACATCACTGGCCTAGCCGCAGAGGAAATTGTCTCTCTGGTGGAGAAGACGCGCGGTGACAAGCCCATGAACGAGCCTGGGAAATGGAAGCCTTGGTTCCCTGTCATCGACTATTCCCGCTGCACGAACTGCATGCAGTGCCTGAGTTTCTGCCTCTTTGACGTCTATGGTGTCAGCGAAGACAACAAGATCCAGGTGCAGAACAATGACAACTGCAAGACCAACTGCCCTGCCTGCTCCCGCGTCTGCCCTGAGGTGGCCATCATGTTCCCCAAATATCAAGCCGGGCCGATCAATGGTGACGAGATCAATGAAGCGGAGGCAGGTCGCGAAAAGATCAAAGTGGACATCTCCTCCCTGCTCGGTGGTGACATCTACTCCGCATTGAAAGATCGTAGCGCAGCCGCGAAGAGCCGTTTTGGCAAGGAGCGTAGTCCCGACAAAGCTCTGGATGAGCGTAAAAAATGTCTCACCAAACTGGTCGGCGATGGCTTTATTCCTGCCGATGTCTTGGCCTCGCTGCCGTCTCCTGATGAGATTTTGCGAAAAGCCGAAGTGGCCAAAGCTCGTGCTGCCACAGCCCTGGCGAATATCGCAGCTTCCTAAAGTGCGCGTTTGAACCAACTCTAAACTAGATCAAGGAGCACTCGTGCCCCAAACGATACGGTAGAACCGTGGAGGATTGGCGCTGAATGGAGTTGGATCGGTGAATGACATGGTTGTGTTGGTCGCCCTGGTTGAAGTGGTCACAGGAGTCCAGTTGATGAGGTTGCTGGAGCGTTCTAAGTGGTAGTAGAGACCGCGTTGGGTAGGGGTGCTCATCGTCACGCTGGTCGGTTGCATGGACATAGAGGGCACGACTTTTTCGGCCAAGATGTTTCCAGTCCAATACTTGGCAGCCAAGTTATAGGCGCTGATGCCTGCTTGTGAGCCAGTGATGCGTCCATGGTAGTCATCTTCAGAGACGTGGATGCCACCAAAGCGGCGCGATTGGCCAGCTTGGTCAGCAGCATCGTAATAGGTGCGCCATTGCAGATCTACAGCCGTGCTGGGGCCGAGGTCGATCTGCATCGAGTTAGCTGCAAAGGTGTAGTTGTGGAAACCACCTGGGAAGTCAGGACTGCCTGTAAGCTTGGTGAGTGCCTCTGCCGCTGCACGAGAGAAAGTGCTATGACCTGATGTGTAACCTGGGAAGGCAGGTGTGTTGAAGGTCTTGCGCTGGAAGGGCAGCCAGTCTTTGGCCAGCATCCATCTCACGGTGCTTTGATTCGTCGCGATGCTTGGAGCTGGGAGATTATTCACATGCTCACCTGGCCAGGATTTGACCGCGATCTCGTCAACATGCCAAGCGCCGGGTTCATAGCTGCTGGTATAGACGTTCCAGACGCTTTCATGTTTACCGCCGGTCTGGATCGTATTTGCGGTGATGATTTCGCAGACATCTGTCTGAAGAGAAAGCCCCTGCGCATGGTAGGAAGGTACACCTTGGATCGTGCTTTGACCAAGGCTGGCCATGTAGCGGACCATCGTGATCGGGCGTGGTCCTGAATAGTAGCGCTTCAATGACCAAGAAGCACAAGCAGCATCATGAGTCGCTGCACTGATGGAAAAATAAGCTTTGATGTCCCACTCAAGATTGCTGACAACCGGGCCGACTCCACCGATTCTTTTGACTGTATCTGGGTCGTCAGCGACTTCATTGGCGATGACCTGCCAGTGACCAGGAGGGGTTTCGGAGTTTGGTCCATCTGCCCAATATTCAGCTAAAACGCGAGTGTAGTCGCCTAGAGTGACGAGATTCGGCGGGTAAGGTTGGCCTGTTGCTGGATTGATGGCATGTCCTGTGCCATTGTCTGTGCCGAGCGGGTTATTGCCGACGCCACTAGGTGAGATATTGATTAACGTTGAATCATTGAGTTGAGCGCTGGCTTGGAGGATGCCGAGAACACCAGCTTTATAGGCTGCATCTGTTGGGCTTGGTGCATTAGGAAGGCTGAGCTTGGATGGACCGCCAAAGGGATCTAACCATGGCTTGGTCGGGTCAGTGCGAGAGAGGCTGAAGGGAACGGTGGCAAGTGAGTGCACGCCCACAAAGCCTTGGATGCCGCCAGGAGTGGGGATGCCGTTTTGAGTCACGGAAACAGATAGCGCGAGCGGTTGCCAAAAGTTTGGATTGGTGCCAGCAGGAATACCGACGCCGAGTGGCATGTTGGCGCGGGAAGGGAATTCGCCATTGTTACCAAGCACACCCAAGCTGAGTGCAGGGTCCATGTTGGGATTGACAGCAGCGGTATAGGCCTGCGGGTAAGTGGTGTTAGTGAAGCCATCTCCAGCCCCCCAGCTCAACACAGCGTCGGCGATTCGTTTGCCGAGTTCTGCGGGTGTGTTCAAAGAGGTGGTGAGAGATTGCGCTACAGAAATGGAGTAACCTTGAGCCGTGAGTTGAGTATCAAAAGATGCCAGTGAGGTAGCTGACCCCGAGCCTGTGGCAAAGCGGCTTCTTAGAATACGGTAAGCTGCGTAGCTGATGGCTTCAGCGCGCGCGGCTTCGATGTTGCTCGGCAGGGGACTGATCTTTTCATTGTATAGGTAGCCGACGGCGGTGCTGTCATAGGCTGCCCAAGCGTTGTACATAGCAGTGGAGGTATGGAAAATGTTGCGTGCATGGGCTGGTGGGTTCGGGACGTTTCGGCGGATAGCGCCGAGAAGTTGCTCATTCCAAAGCCGTGCCGCAGATGGGATGAATTCGATGATGCGATAAGTGCTGCCAACCGGTGGATTAACCTCTGTGTAGCTTCCGGTAGTGCCGAAAGCGAATTGGCTTTTGCCGACATTGACCCAGGTCGTGAAATTGGAGCTGCGCTGGATGCGATAAATACGACCAAGCGTTTGAGGCCAGGAAATCACCGCATTGCCATTGGATTGAATCGCAACCGAGGGCTGGATGGACTCCGTTTGAATATTGCCAGTCCAGAATCTCTCGGCTTTCGTGTAGGCTGAGATACCTGCTTGCGAGCCGATGATGCGGCCATGGTAATCATCTTCATAGGGATGGATACCGCCATAACGACGTGACTGGCCTGCTTGGTCCGCCGCGTCATAATAAGTAGTCCATTGCAGTTCGACATTGGTGCTTGGTCCAAGGTCAATTTGCATTGAGTTAGCAGGGAAGATGCGATTGTGAAATCCGCCTGGGAAGTTGGCACTGCCAGTGATGCGAGTGAGGGCTTCAGCTGCCGCGCGAGAGAACGTGGAATGGCCTGAGACATAACCTGGGAAAGCGGGCGTGTTGAACGTCTTCCGTTGGAAGGGCAACCAATCTTTTCCGAGCATCCAGCGCACCGTGCTCTGATTCGTGGCGATGGATGGGGCTGGGGCGTTTGAAGGATTTTCTCCAGGCCAGGAATACACAGCGATTTGGCCAGTGAAATTGCCTCCATCTTGGTAACTGTTGGTGGCGACATCCCAAATCTGGTAATGCTTTCCAGGTGCGGATGCTGTGCCAACGCTTGCGTCTGTAATGAGTTCGACGACGCCTGTTTCCAAAGGAATACCCTCTGGGTGATAGGATTCTCCATTCGGATCAGAAGACTGGCCTTTGCTGCACATGTGGCGGATGGCTGTGATCGGACGAACCCCGGAGTAGTAGCGTTTCAGAGCCCAAGCTGCACAGGCTGCGTCATGAGTGGCCGCAGAGACGGCTAGATAGTTTTTGATGTCCCATTCTAGATTATTGACGATGGGTCCCACGCCACCGATTCTTTTCACCGTATCGACATCGTCTGCGACCTCGTTCGTGATCAAATGCCAATGTCCTGGAGGTGTCTCAGAATGCGGACCATCGGCCCAGTATTCTGCTAACACACGCGTGAAGTCTCCTCTGGTTACTTGATTGACTGGGTACGGTTGACCTGTGACAGGATTGGTGGCGCGCCCTGTACCATTGTCGGTCCCGAGCGGGTTGTTTCCGATAGCTCCAGGTGAGATATTAATGAGGGTGTTGTCATTCAGTACCGCCCCTTTGCGCAGCACATCCATGAAATTGTCTTTGTAGGCAGCGTCTGTGCTGCTGGGGGCATTGGGTCTGCTGAGGCGTGATGGACCACCGTAGGGATCTAGCCATGGCTTGGTGGGGTCACTGCGGTTAAGGCTAAAGGGCACCGTGGCGAGTGATTGAACCCCGACAAAACCTTGGATGCCGCCAGGAATGGGAATGCCGTTTTGGGTGACGCTATTGCTCAGCGAGAGGGGCTGCCAGAAATTAGGGTCAGTGCCGGCAGGAATACCAAAGCCCAGTGGCATATTGGATTGGAACCAAATGTTGGTCCCGAGAGCTGAAAGCGGGTAATCCATGTTCGGATTCACTGCCGAGGTGTAGGCTTGAGGGTAATCCATT
Organism: Verrucomicrobiaceae bacterium; assembly: GCA_027486585.1. GTDB lineage: Bacteria > Verrucomicrobiota > Verrucomicrobiia > Verrucomicrobiales > Verrucomicrobiaceae > Prosthecobacter. The sequence continues at coordinate 185,456 of JAIXOU010000122.1, forward strand.
TGATTGAAGCCATCCTGGGCACCCCAATTGAGTATCATCTGACCGACACGCTTACCGAGTTCTGCCGGCGTGGTGCCATTGGTGACGGCTGATTGTGCGACAGAGACGGAATAGCCGAGTTGAGTTAATTTGGCATCAAAGCTGGCTAAAGAGGCTGCCGCCCCTGAACCACTGGCAAAGCGGCTGCGTAAGACACGGTAGGCCGCGTAGCTGACGGCCTCGTGCCTTGCTGCCTCAATGTCTGGGGGCAGGGAAGAGATTTTTTCATTGTAAAGGTAACCGACTGCCGTGCTGTCATAGGCAGCCCATGAATTGTACATGGCCACGGCGGTGTGGTGGAGATTGCGGGCATGGGCTGGCGGATTGGGTACATTCCGTCGGATAGCTCCGAGCATTTCCTCATTCCAGATACGGGCTGCAGATTGCTGCGCCTGGGCTAACTCTGCGCTGAATCCTAAAAGGAGAAGCGGCACCGCTAAGCGTCGAACGAAGGTCTTAATCATAGCTGGAAGGAGTGGAAATTAGGCGCGACGACGACGGGCAAAGACGCAAACAGAGGTGAACAACAGCAGCAATCCGCTTGGCTCTGGCACAGGGCTGAGCTGGAGTTGTGAGCCGGTATTGACTCCGCGTATCACGGTATCGACTTCAAAGGTCGAAAGGGTGCTGGAACCAAGATCGTTCGGCATTTCCCAGCCCGTGGAAGCTGAGAAAATACCCCACTCTGAAGCTGATTGTGGTGTCGCACTATTGAAGACCCAGACCGATAGATCAGAAGTTGGAGCGATGTAGTTTGGGTTTGAGGGGCTTAGACTTCCCACATTGATGCCGACGATTTGATCAAAGACCGCACCTGGGGCAAACATGTCGTTCACCACCAAATAGTTGGTTAAGGAACCGACGGTATTGATCCAGCCAGCATTGGAGATGTTTTCTCCCAAGGGACGGAAAAGGGAATTGATTGCCGAGTAATCATTGCTGGTCTGTAGCATCAGCAGGCTTCCCGGACTGGAAATGTCGAAGTATCCCACACGAATGACGCTGCCCGAGTTGAGCAGGCTGCCATTGCTGGTGGTGTAGGGTGAACCTCCATTAGTGTTGACCGTAATCGAAACAGAGGCAGCCACTGGCAAACTCGTGAGTAGTGCCAGACTGAGGATTGGAAAGATAAGGAATGATTTCATAACATGTATGAGGTTTGAGATGAGTTAGGGGGCTGCGGCAAAGCGAACTCTCCAGAAGCAGCGGGCTCCTGGGGCGGCGACGCACTCGCGGGTGTCAAAGTCGGCGTCACTGGAAACAACTTGTGAGGTGGCGGGTGCCCAGGTCTTCAGATCGGGAGAGCACTCCACGGTGACATTGACATCCGGTGTATTGCGTGGGCTTTTAAAGCTGAAAACGATGTTCCCAGACCGTGTGTTGATGTCGGTGCGTGTCTTGTCTGCTGAGCCAGCATTGAGCTTCCAGGCATACTCAGCGATGTTAGCGATTCCGTCTGCATCTGGGTCAGCGGCTGCGTCAGTGCTTTGTCCACTCGGAGCGCTAGCATAGCTCTGCCAGGTCCAGTTGCCGTAGGTTGTGGGAATGTCGTTCAGGCAGAGTTGGGCATTGGCCGCCGTGCCCTGAATGGCCTGCATGGAGGCCGAGGTCGAGAGCGGCTGGGAGCCGAGCGCCTGGGGGGCTAACCAGCTAGGGGCGGTAAAGATTCCCCACTCGGTGGCTTTGGCGGGATCTGCATGATTAAAGACCCAAATGTAGAGCTTCGTCCCAGCTGCCATGTAGCTGGTTTTGATGTCGCTGACCGTGCCAAATATGTTGCCTGCGGTAGGGAAACTGTTGGTGGTTAGGCCTGAGCCTGTGCTGTTGGGCTGCTCAGCTGTTCCTGCATTTGGCGTGTTTTCGGCCAAGGGCTTGAACCAGGAGGCCAAAGTGGTGTAGTCACGAGTAGCGGCCAGGGTGGCGTCACGCGTGGCATCGGGGAGATTGAAGCTGCCAATTCTCACTGCACAGCCGTTTGGCAGAGCCGCGCCAGTTTTGGAGGCTAGCTGGCTACCGCCTGAGGTGGTCAGGGTGACGCCACCTGCGTGGGCTTGGCAGATGCTCAAGGCCAGCAAGGAAAGGAAATAGAGGGGGCGTAGTTTCATCGAGCCAAATAAGAAAGGGTTCATGGGGCGACGGTGACGGGGGCCAAGTTGATGTTTTTGCTGGCATCCACATTGATCACAATGCTCGTCCCAGCAGGGAGTGACGTGTTATTGGCATTTTGACCGCTGCCATTGATCAGGCCGCTGCCAGTGCTCAGGAAAGTGCCCGTTTGGGCTAAGGTGCCAGGATTCAGGGTGACGATGGAGTCATTAAAAGGTTGCAGGCTGCTGGTGATCCCGAGCGCACCGAGTGTGGTCGTGGTGCCGAGGGGATTCAGTGCGCCCACAAGGTTTGGCACGCCACCGCTGGCTCTGATTTTGGTAGGAGTGCTTTTCACATAACAGACCTCACCTTTGCCTAGTGTGATGGTCAGGATGGCATTGGACTGGATCACAAAGCCCTGCGCTGGGCGGATGATGATCTCATTGGAGTTGGCTCCGTTGCTGGCATACCAGTTCGTGCCATTCCAGAAGTAGAGCCTCTGGCTGCCATTGGATTGGAATAGGGCGATGCTGTCATTAAACGGCAGGAAACCGCCGCCGTCTGGCATCAGCCCGATTAAAGTGCAGTGTTTTCTGAGCACAAAAGTCATCCCGCTGGTGAGGCCTGCGGCCGCGGGTGTCGTGTCTAGTTTTAACGTGTCTGTCGTATTGGACAGCACGTCTAGGGCTAGTCCTGCACTGGTTCCAGACATGGGTTCAGCGTAGTGCTTGGTGAATTCTCCTCCTGTCCAGCCTGGGGCAGGGAAGCTGACGAGCGCTTTCCCGTCCGAGGGATCAGCCGTTACCGTCACCGCAGCACTCTGGTAAAGATCCGCGCAAACCAGCGCGCAGGTCCAGCTAGAGTTACCCGCAGGCACCGTCACAGAATACCAGCCGACCACGCTGGATGTAGCCGCCGAAGATGGCTGCGTTGTCGTGAATAGCAGACATGCAGCCAGTAGCCAGAAGGCTGCATTAAATCGCATAGAGTTAACCCTGGGGTAGTTTTGTTTATGCATGGTAGAAAGTCTTTTATTATTAAGAATACCGAAACATATTGCTCAATATAAATACGTCAACCATAATTATTATAAGACCAAAGGGCTACATTTCAAACTTTGAGGGGGTGATAGCCTCGGTGTTTTCGTTCTCCAGATCCCTGGAATCGTCTGGAAAAGCTTCCTCATTCTAGTCAATGCGCTAATGGCGCCTTATGGGATCATTTACCGGAATGAAATTTCGAGGTTAAAAGGTTCAACCTTAGTTCACTAAATCAGCCTAGAATCTGTCTTTTGATGCATTTCTGCTTCGAAATGTCGGACAAGATTTTATTAAAGTAAGCCGGGCGCGGAACCGTGACGATGGCCTATTTGAAGATCAATTTCTAGCCTGACCTATTATTAAAAATCTACTGCTACTGGCTGCTAGCCCCCATTAGCGGCATTGGGTTTGTTTTGAAAGCCGCCAAGGATACAGCGATACACTCCGTCTTTCAAAACGGCTCTCGCCTTACCTCTGTGGCCTTTCGCGGCGTCTCGTGACGACTTTCATGAATAGGTCAGGCTAGATGTTTTTGAGGACGATAAAAGAGCTGCGCAGAGTGTCCTAACTCAACAAAAAAGCCGCGCAGTGCTAACTGCGCGGCTTAGAGAGGTTTTTTGATCCAGTCGCACTGCAACTGGACGAGGATTATTTCACAGCCTTCTTGAGGGCTTCAGCCTTGTTGGTGAGTTCCCAGGTGATGTCGGCGTCGTCGATCTTTCCAAAGTGACCATAATTGGTGGTCTTGGAGTAGATTGGGCGGAGCAGATTGAGCTGCTTGACGATGTCGGCTGGCTTGAAGGAGAAGACTTTCAGGACGGCTTCGAGGATTTTGTCGTCGCCAAGAGTGCCTGTGCCGAAGGTATCGATGTGAACGCTCACTGGCAGTGGGTGACCGATAGCGTAGGCGAACTGGACTTCACACTTGGAAGCCAGACCTGCTGCGACGACGTTTTTAGCAACCCAGCGACCCATGTAGGCTGCGCTGCGATCCACTTTAGACGGGTCTTTTCCTGAGAACGCACCACCACCGTGACGGCCCATGCCACCGTAGGTATCAACGATGATTTTACGACCGGTGAGGCCGCTATCACCTTGAGGACCACCGACGACAAACTTGCCGGTTGGGTTAATGAGATACTCAGTGTCTTTGGTGAGCATTTCCTTTGGCAGCACCTTTTTGATGACTTGCTCGATGCAGAATTTCTCGATCTCAGCGTGGCTGACGTCAGCGCTGTGTTGCGTGGAGATGACGACGTTGACGATGCGTGTTGGCTTGCCATCGACGTATTCGACAGAGACTTGGCTCTTAGCATCTGGGCGCAACCACTTGGCTACTTTGCCTGCTTTACGGATCTTGGTTAGCTCACGGCCGAGGCGGTGGGCAAACATGATCGGGGCTGGCATCAGCTCTGGGGTTTCATCGCAGGCATAACCAAACATGATGCCTTGGTCACCAGCGCCTTGCTCTGCATGCTTTTTGCCATCGGCTTCAGCAGCATCCACACCTTGAGCGATGTCTGGGCTCTGAATGGTGAGGTAGTTATTGATGAAGATTTGGTCAGCGTGGAAGACGTCATCGACATTGGTGTAGCCGATGCCACGGACGGCGTTGCGGATCACTTGGCCGACATTGATGACTTCATCGATTGGCTTGGTAGTGCCGTTCTTCTTGTTTTGAAGCTTTGGGATGGTGATCTCACCACCGACAACGACGATGTTGCTCTTTACAAAGGTCTCGCAGGCGACGCGGCTCTTGGAGTCGATGGCCAGACAGGCGTCGAGGATGGCGTCGGAAATGGTATCGGCAACTTTGTCAGGATGGCCTTCGCCGACGGACTCGGACGAGAAGATGTAAGAGCGGGACATGGTGTGGGTCGTTGGGTTTATATGGACAAATGATGATGCGTTGATGCGTCAGTCCTTTTAGAGTATTCTTCAAAGGCTTGGCGTCAATGCCGAAATCAGTGTGCGCGCTTACGGCTGAGCATGATTTCATTGCCTTCGGTATCTACGCACATGGCTAAATGAGGCGGCTCACCGTTTTCTGGCTGAGGTTCCCGTGTGAGTTGTCCCCCAGCAGCGACGATTTCCTGAGCTCCAGCGATGACATCAGACACTTGGAAACTGAGGCCTGTCCAGGTGCGATTGCCTTCGCCACCGCCGTGAATGCCGATGATCCCATCGCAAATGCAGACTTCACTGATGATGTCATTTTGCTTGAGGATGGTTCCACCAAAGACGGTGGTGTAAAACTGGACGGCACGATTCATATCGGCGGCCCAGATGATATATTTAAGGCGTTCTACTTTCATGGGGGCCTTCTTTGACACAGTTCTTGGCTTTGACCAGCGGACTTGGTGAATCAGATCCTGTTGGAGTTGCCTAATTGTGCGATGAAACGCTGCAAGAACTCGGCTCCGTCCAGTAGGTCCTGCGTGGCGATGAATTCGTCCTTGGTATGAGCTTGGGCAATGCTACCTGGGCCGATGGCGATGGCTGGGGTACCTGCCACGGCAAGAAAGGCGGCATCACAAAACCAAGGTGCACCAGTTAAATCGGCACCACAGCGAACGAGCTGCTGAACGAAGGGATTCTCGGCATCGGTATTCAGAGGGTAGGTTTCTGGCAGGGGCGAGACTGTGGCGGTGGGATCAATTTGGTAAACGAAGTCGGTGAGTGTTTTCAGGGCACCGCCGTTGTCATTCAGACCGGGTGTCGTCCGCATGTCCACGCGCAGGGTGCAGTGGTCGGCGACGATGTTTGAGCGAGTCCCTCCGCGAATCATGCCGAGATTGATGGTGCTGGCTCCTAGCCATTCGTCGTCTCCACCGAGGGTGACGAGCTGTTTGCGGAAAGTGGTGTCCAGCGCCTGGACAAGGTTGGCCATTTTGACAATCGCGTTCACGCCTCGTTCTGGTGTGGCTCCATGTACGGCGACTCCGTGGGTATGGATATCGGCCCAAAGGCAGCCTTTGTGCTTGAAGACTGTTTTGAGAGAGGTGGGCTCGCCAATTATGGCAAAGTCATAGGGGCCGTGATGCGCGGCAAAGTGCTGGGAACCGAGCTGGGCGCTCTCTTCCGACATGAATCCCACGAAGTGGATCTCGACGGGTAGGGCAGGGATGAGGCTGCGCATCTCATAGAGTGCCCAGAGCATGGCGGCCATAGGGCCCTTGGTATCGCTGGCACCGCGTCCCCAGAGGCAGCCGTCGCGGAGGTCACCGCTAAAGGGATCAATCGTCATGCCACCGACGCTCACGGTATCCGTGTGGGGCGCGAAGACGATGCGCGGCTTTTTCTTGCCATCGGCAGAGGGCAGGGAGGGGAATCGGCCAATGACGTTGGGACGGTTCGGCTCGACTTCTTCAAGGGTGACTGATGCCCCACAGGCCTCTAAAAACGTCTGGATATAGGCTGCGCAGGCGGCTTCTCCGGTATGTGGGGTGCCGGGATCGCCATCAGGATTGACGGAGGGGATGCGTACGAGAGCCTGACAGAGTTCGATGACGTTCGCGGGCAGAGAAGACATGCGGCATGAAGCCACAGGGCGGCGCGACGTGCAAGCTATCAACCGTCAATCATCCGTCGCAGAGTGAAGGCTGCGCAGCCAATCTGCGAGGCGTGTCGGCGTGGAAAAATGGCTGCTGATGAGGTTGGACGTGGGGATGGTTACTTCAAAGCGGTTCTCCAGATGTAGGAGTAATTGCATGAGTGCCAAGGAATCAAGACCGAGGGTAAAAAGGTCGCTTTCAGCGCCGATGGGGTCTTCTGTGTCGAGGATATCCTGCTCAATTAAGAGGGTGATGATGGATTCTGGGGTGGGGATGGGAGCGGGCATTCTGGTGGGGGTGGCGGATAAAGACATGGTCTGAGAGCAAATACCAGCCTTGTCAGTGGGCAAAGACTGCTTAATATCCGTGCCTCATGGATCGCAAATTCATTTTCGCCCTCGCCCTATTGGTCTGTTTCTTCACCTGGATGCCGACTGGGCTCAATGCTCAGACCGCAGCACCTGCGGGTTCTGTTCAGATGACCTCGGCGCCAGCCGCCGCTGCTGAAGAGGTGCCCAGTGCACTGACTTTAGATGGCTATGTGCAGAGAACGGGCGTGATGGCTTATCCCCTCATCATCCTTTCCATGATCACGGCTTTTTTCATCGTGCTGTTCACCTTCACGGTACGTCAGGGCACCGTCGTGAGTGATGCATTCATGAATAGTGCTGATGCGCTGATTCGGAAACAGGATTACCTGGGCCTGCTGGCTGTGTGCAATCGCCGCAATGAATGCATCGCTCGCATTACGGCAAAGACCTTGGACTTTGCCACACGCAATCCGACCGCCAGTTTTGAAGAGGTGAAGGAAGTCACGGAAGCTGAGGGAAATCGCCAATCCAGCCTTCTCTTGGCAAGGATCGCTTATCTCGGTGACGTCGGTGCTGTCGCGCCGATGCTGGGCCTACTTGGCACGACTTTGGGAATGATGACGACCTTCCAAGAGATCGGTAAAACCCAGTATGCTGGCAGCAATCAGCTGGGCATGGCGCAGGGCGTCTCTGAAGCCCTTCTCTGTACTGCCTCGGGACTGGTGATCGGTATCCCAGCTCTTATCTTTTATGCCATTTTCCGTGGTAAGGTAAACCGTCTGATTTCGGAGATGGAGTCGGCGACGACCCATCTCATGGCGCTTTTAGCCGTACAATACAAACGTGCGGCACGCGCTGTCGCAGGTCGTGGTGAGTGATCGTGAGCATTCTTTGACATGAACTTTCGCAAACAACACTCCATCGAACCGTCTCCCATGCAGCTCGCGCCGCTGGTGGACATTTTGTTTTTGTTGGTGATCTTTTTTGCTGTGACCTCTCATTATGCCAAGAATGAGCAAGTCATGGACATCAGCGTGCCTGCTGCGGATGAAGGAAAAGAAAATGAATCCCGCAATGTCGGTGAGATCATCATTAACATCAAAACTCAGGGTGAAATCATCGTTAATGGTGCCCAGCTCACAGAGGAAGAGTTGTTGGCGAAGCTGAAGAACATTGTGACTATCTACAAAGATCAGGCCGTGATTCTGCGCGGTGATGAAGTGGTCGATTATAAATACGTGATCGCAGTTTTGAATACCTGCCAAAAAGCAGGCATTTGGAACATTGCCTTTGCTACACGCAAGCCGGACACGGAAGCCCCGAAGAAGTGAAGAAACATGAGTTTTAGATCGATCCAATTGCCCATGTTTTCGCGTTTGCTTCATTTGCTGGCTCTGAGCCTATTTTCTGCACACGTCAGCACTGCTCAGCAAGCCCCTCGTGCAGTGGCTGTTGAGGAAGAGGAACGGCCTGTGCCCAGAGCCGTCCCCGTAGAGCCGAGTCGCCCAGCTGCACCTGCTAGTAATAAGCCAAAGGGACCTGATGAGGATCTTTTCGACTATGCGAGTCTCATCTATGAGCGTGGAGAGTACACCCTGGCCTCTCAATCTCTGGGGCAATATTTACAAAATTATCCATCAGGCAGGCACGTGCCGCTGGCTCTCTTCCGCATCGGCGAGTGCTACATGAATCAGAAGCAGCTGAAGGTGGCTGAGACGTATTACGAAGAGGTCGTCAATCGTTACCCAACAAGCGAAGGCGCTCCATCGGCGGCTTATCGCCTGGGTGCCATGGCATTTAACGACCGCGACTTCGACCGCTCAGCGCGCTTTTTCACCTTTTGTGAAGCGAAGTCCACGCTGCCTCAGGTGAAGCTGGCTGCTTCCTTTAACAAAGCCCGAGCTTATCAAATGCTGGGTGATAACAAGCGCCAGCTTGCCGCTCTGAATGCTGTCGTAGCAGTGACTGGTGAGAATCCATATCGTGAGCCAGCCCTGCTGAGTCTTGGGACCTTGCTTCTTGCGGACGACAAAAAAGCAGAAGCCCTGCCTATGTTCCTTGAGTTACTGCAAAACAGTAAGGACAACACCACCATCGCTGAAGCGGCTATCAAAGCTGCTGTCCTACAGGCTGAAATGGGCAAGCCTGAAGAATCCGTCGCCCTGTTCGAGCGTGCTTTAAAATTGCCCGAAACCACTGGCGTCAATCGCGGCATTGCTCTTGTGGGTGTGGTGCAGTCTCTTTTTGCTAAAGGTGACTACGACGGTGTCATCAGTAACTACAACCAAAACGCCACGGTCCTGCCCGAAGGTGATACGAGGCCGAAAATGCTGCTCATGGTTGGTAATGCCTACCGGATGAAAAAGAGCTACGCTCGCGCTGTTGAGGTCTATCTCATGGTAGAGCAGTCTCAGAATACCGACGCAGCCTTTGAGGCTGGTTACTGGAAGCTTTACTGCTTCTATCTGCTCGATGACAAGGACCTCGCCGACTTTGCCAATGCATTCATTCAAAGGAGTCTCCAGACTCATGCAGAGCATGAGTTTCTCAATCTGGCACGACTGATCCGTGCTGATTTCCACTTCAATAAACAGCGTTACGCCGAAGCGACGACGAGTTTTGCGGACGTGCAGATTGAAAAGCTACCCGTAAAGTTGCAGCCCGGCACCCTCTTTAACAAAGGCTGGTCTCAGGCCGAAGCCCAACGCCCGCAGGACGCCGTGGCTACCTTCACTCAGTTCTTAAATACTTATCCAAATCACGAACTCACGTCTAAAGCCCTGGCTCGTCGTGGCTTAGCCTACCGTGAGACCAAGGACCTGCCCAAGGCGGTGGATGACTTCCAGTCGGTGATTAAAAACCATCCAAACTCGGAGGCGGTGGAGTTATCGTATCTTCAACTCGGACTCATTGCCGCAGAGCAGCGTGATCCAAAGGCCACCATTGCCGCCTTTGAAACCCTGGTTAAAAAATTCCCCAATAGTCCCGCCGCTGGACAGGCTTGGTTTGGTATCGGTCGTGCCAGCTATTCCCTGCAACTTTGGGATAAGGCCATTCAGGCACTGGAAAAATCGGTGGTTACTGACCGCAAAACCTATCTGGATCAGGCCAGTCTCATGATCATCCAAGCGCAGTATGTGCAGCAAAACACAGAAGCTCTGCAAAAAGCCATTGATGATTACCGGAAAGTAAATCAAAACGCCGCCATTCCACCGACCGTGCTCACCTGGTTGGGCCTGAAGCTTTACGATCAGAAGCTTTACCCGCGCTGCACCCAGTATTTGTCTCTGGCCTCTACTCCCGATGCGCCTGAAAACACAGATCCTCGTGTCTGGAGTTATTTGGGCATGGCTTTTCTGGAAACCAAAGATTACGAGAGCTGCGTCAAAGCCACGGATCATTATTTGAAAACCACCCCTGAAAGCGCTGCTCGCGCCAGAGGACTTGTGACGAAGGGACGTGCCCTTCTAGGTCTAAACCAATTTGAAGCTGCGGATGCCGTCGTTCAAGAAGGCCTCGGCTTTGCCAAAGACGGCAAGCCTCAAGCTCTGTTACTCATCCTACAAGGAGATGTTCTCAGTGCCATGGGGGATAAACTAGCTGCCGAAGGTCAGGCCGAAGCCGCTCAGGCCAAGCAAGGTGAGGCCGCTGCCAAATTCATGATTCCCAGCCAGTTCTTCGATGATGAGGAAGTCACCCCAGAAGCTTTGGACAAAGCCTCCCAAGCTCTTCAAAAAGCCGGACAATCTGAAAAGGCCGCTGAGTTTCAAAAGCTACTCAAGCAGAAGTATCCGAGTTATCAGTCGAAATAGTGTTCTGAAAGGATGAAGCCCTCAACAATGAGGGCTTCAAGAAGGATCGTTAGCAGGACCTCATTTGCCCAGCACCTCACGCAGCACTTCGATGCAACGTTGGTTCTGTGGCATCGTGCCGACACTGATACGCACCCAATCGGGAAGTTTGTAGGATGCCATGGCGCGGACAATGATCCCTTTGGCCATCATATTTTTGAAGACAGCGTTGCCGTCACCTACTTGAACGAGAACAAAATTGGCGTAGCTCGGAATGTAGGTCAGTCCCATCGCAGCGAATTGCTCCTGCAAATAAGCGCGGCCTTCATCCGTAATCGCCTTGGTCTTGTCCTGATGCTCCTGATCCAAGAGGCCTGCTAAAGCCCCAGCTTGGGCGATCGAATTGATGTTAAACGGCTGTCTCGTGCGTTGAAGAATGTCGATGAGTTCCTTGTTCGCAATCCCGTAGCCAACACGGGTGCCTGCCAATCCCTGAATCTTGGAGAAGGTCCGCAACACCACCACATTGCGACCCTGGCGCACGTATTTCAGCGTGTCTGGGGCCTGATCCAGAAACTCATAATAGGCCTCATCAAAGACAACCACCACATGCGGCGGCACCTTGTCCATGAAGCGGTCAATGGCTTCCTGAGTCACCAGGGTGCCTGTTGGGTTATTTGGATTGGCGATGAAGATTTTTTTCGTGCGTGGCGTGATGGCGGCAGCCATGGCATCCAGATCGTGAACGAAGCCTGGATCATCCACTTCGATGGTTTCCGCGCCAAAAACTTTGGCCATCAACTTATAGACCACGAAGGCGTGTTTCGCTGTGATGATGTTATCTCCAGCTTGTAAAAACGCGTGACCGATAAACTCAATGATCTCATTGCTGCCGCAGCCAATGATGATATTGCCCATTTCTAAATCAAACTTTTCGGCCAAAGCATTCCGAAGTTTCCAAGACGCGCCATCTGGATAAATGTGCACATCTTTGACCGCATCACGCATGGCCTCGATGGCTTTTGGGCTTGGGCCGAGGGGGTTTTCGTTTGAGGCCATCTTGATGATGTTCTCTGGCTGCAATCCTAATTCACGCGCCACATCTTCGATGGGCTTTCCGGGTTCGTAGGCGACAAGGTCTTTAAGCTGTGGGTTGGCGTAGTTCCAGATGGACATGGTGGGGAAGGATGGGAGCTTTTCTTCGTCTGGATTACGCCTTCTGGCAAGTGTTAGACGGCACAGAAAGGCATCGCATCACCAGCGACAAATCTTCCGAACTGTCCTTGCCGTTTAAAAACGCAGATCAAATCCTTCGCCATCGATCTCAAATTTCATCCATCAAGGAAAACAAAAAGAGGAGGAAGGTGGCCCCTATGGCTGCGTTCTAATGAGTCATGAAGCGCCTGCTCATCTTCCTTTCGTCTTTTCTCGTTGTTCAATCCTCTTTTTCGGCTCCGCCAAACATCCTTTACATCCTGGCCGATGACATGGGCTACTCGGATGTCGGTTGTTATGGCGGCGAGATCGACACGCCGAATCTCGATGCGCTTGCCAAGGGCGGACTGCGCTTCACCCAGTTCTACAACACCGCTCGCTGCTGCCCCACGCGCGCGGCTTTGCTCACGGGTCTGTATCCCCATCAGGCGGGCATCGGCCACATGATGGAGGATCGGAAGCTCGCAGGGTACACGGGGAACCTCAACAAAAACTGCGTCACGATTGCCGAGGCGCTCAAGCCCGCAGGTTACAAGAGCTACGTCGTCGGTAAGTGGCACGTCACCAACGTCACTCATCCGAAGACCGATGCCGATAAGTTCAACTGGCCCCTCCAGCGTGGCTTCGAGCGCTTCTACGGCACCATTCACGGCGCGGGTAGCTTCTTTGACCCCAACACCCTTACGCGTGACAACCAATACATCTCGCCCTTCACCGATCCCGAGTATCCGGCAGACGATTACTACTACACCGACGCCATCAGCGACCACGCCTCGCGCTTCGTTCGGGAGCATGACAAATCGAAGCCGTTCTTTCTCTACGTGGCCTACACGGCCGCTCATTGGCCCATGCACGCCAAAGAAAAAGACATCGCCAAATACAAAGGCCGCTACGCCGCCGGTTATGAAGCCGTGAGGAAGGCTCGCTACGAAAAGATGCTCAAAGAAGGCGTCATCAGCGCAGGTAGCACCACGAACTGGCCGCTGCCTTCCGACCTGGGCGAAAAAGAGTTCTGGGAGTGGGATCAGCGGAACATGGAAGTCTTCGCCGCCATGGTGGACAGCATGGACCAAGGCATCGGCCGTATCGTGCAGACGCTTAAAGAGTCAGGCCAATATGAGAACACGCTCATCTGCTTTCTTCAAGACAACGGCGGCTGTGCTGAGAACATCGGCCGTGTCGGCAAAGGCGCACCACGTGCCGAAACGCCCTCTCTCCCACCGTTGGGTAAGGATTACCTCCAGCCCGACATGATCCCGAAACAAACGCGCGATGGCTTTCCCATGCGCCAAGGCAAAGGCGTGATGGCTGGGGCTGGCGACACCTACATCGGCTATGGCGAGGCCTGGGCCACCGTTTCAAATACGCCCTTCCGCAAGCACAAGCACTGGACTCATGAAGGCGGCATCAGCACACCCCTCATCGCTCATTGGCCTGCGGGCATCACCCGTCAGGGTCAGCTCGAAAGCACGCCCGGCCACCTCATCGACCTCATGGCTACCGCCGTCGATCTCTCCAAGACAACCTATCCCGCCAACGTGAAACCCATGGAAGGCCGCAGTCTCGCCCCCCTCTTCACCGGCGGCAAGATCGAGCGCGAAGCCATATATTGGGAGCACGAAGGCAACCGTGCTGCGCGCCTGGGCGACTGGAAACTCGTTGCCGAACACAGCAAGCCCTGGGAGCTCTACAACATCGCCCAGGACCGCTCCGAGCAGCATGATCTCAGCCAGCAGGAGCCCGGCCGCGTCCAGCAAATGGCCGCCCTCTATGACGCCTACGCCGCCCGCGCCAACGTCGAGCCCTGGGATAAAGTGATCCCAAAACAAAAGCCCAAAGCCGGAAAGAAGGGCAAAAAGAAGAAAGAACCCTAGAACAGAGAACAGAGGTCAGAGAACAGAGGTCAGAGAGATGAGAAAAGGATGAAGGATGAAGTGTGAAAGATGAAAAAAAGAAGATGGAGGATGGCGGATAGAAGTCAGAGAACAGAGAACAGACGTCAGACGTGTCCTCCATTCCATTCTCCATAGCAAGATTGCGAAGGATGAAAGCTCAAAGAGCGAAGGAGGAAGGAGGAAGGAGGAAGGAGGAAGGAGGAA